>CABZCK010000007.1 GCA_902524215.1 uncultured SAR116 cluster alpha proteobacterium | reverse complement strand
ATAATTGGGAGAAACTTTCAAGTATATGGCGACAAAAACAATTAGAATATAGTTGGTTATATAACTCCATGAATAAATATGTTTCATTCTGGAAAATCACAAAAGATAGTCTTGAATATGCCATGAATTCATTGTCAATGAACTCAGTCAAAATAAAAAATGAATTACTTGATCTCTATTTTAAAATAGGTGCTTTTGAAGAAGTTGAAGAAGTTTTAAAAAAGATAAAAAAAAATAAAATAAAAACAGCAATATTATCTAATGGCAGTTATGATATGTTAAATTCAGCAGTTAAAAATTCAATGTTTGATGAATTAATTAGCAAAATCATATCTGTAGATGAATGTAAAAAATTTAAGCCTCATAGAGATGTTTATCAGTTAGTGATAGATAAATTCAATATAAATAAAAAAAATTGTATATTTTTTTCTAGCAATTGTTGGGATATTCATGGAGCATCAAATTTTGGTTTTCAAACTGTTTGGGTAAATAGAAAAAATAACATCGATGAATTTCTACCAGGAAAAGTAGATTATCAAGTACAAAGTTTAGAGAATTATATTATTAAAGAGTAGAATTCATACCACCATCTATTGTAATTATAGAACCAGTCATATAACTATTATCAAGATCTACCAGCATTTTTAAAGAGGGTAATAATTCATTACAAGAAGCAAATCTATCTAAAGGTATTTTAGATTTTAATTTTAAAGATTTATCACTTTCAAGAAAGGATCTGTTTAAATCAGTAATAATATATCCAGGACAAATTGCATTTACTAGAATATTATATTTGGCTAATTCAATGGATTGAGATTTTGTCATTTGAATTAAAGCGGCTTTAGACATTGAATAAGCACCTACAAACTTTAAAGGATTTAAACCAAGAATAGAGGAAATATTAATAATACGGCCAATTTTATTTAGCATCATTTTTGGAATAATTGTATTACTAATATTTAACGCAGAAATTAAATTAATATTCATAATTTGATTGATTTCATCTGTGGATACTTCATTGAGAAGTCTAGATTGAGCGATGCCTGCATTGTTAATTAAGCAATAAACATTTATATTGGACAACTTTTCCTTAACAAGATTAAAGTCAGTAATATCAATTGGTAAAATTTCATGATTTAAATTTTGATTTGGTAAAGAATTAAATGTTTTAATTAATTGGTCTTTATTTCTTGCAATGCCTATTATCCTATAGCCTTCACCTGCAAGAAAGTTGGAAAAAGATGCTCCAATACCTTTTGATGCACCTGTAATTAAAATTGTTTTAATATCCATAATTTAAATATATATATGAAATTAATGACAAAAAATAATATTAATTTAAAAAATTGGTTACAAGAAAAATTACCACATCTAGGTAATCTAAATAAAATTGAAAAATTTGATGTAGGCCAATCAAATCCAACTTATTTGTTATATTGTGAAAATAGAAAAATAGTACTTAGGTCAAAGCCTAAGGGTAATTTATTAAAAGGAGCTCATAGAATAGATAGAGAATACAAAGTAATGAATGCTCTTAAAGAAACTAAAATACCGGTTCCAAATATGATTGTTTATTGTGAAGAGAACAAGATTATTGGTTCAGAGTTTTTTTTAATGGATTTCATTGATGGTATAAAAGAAAGAAAACCAATCTTAGAAAATTACAGTAAAGATGAGAAAAATAAAATTTACAAAAAAAAATCAGAATTATTAATAAATTTAGCTAGGCTAGATCTGAAAAAGTGTAAATTGGAAGATTATGGTAAAAAATCAGATTATATATTTCGACAAATTGATCTGTGGATAAAACAATACAGAGCATCTGAAACTCAAAAAATAGAAGCAATGGAATTTTTAATTGAAAATCTAGGATCAAACATACCAAAAATATATGAAAAATTTAATCCTGTTTTAACCCATGGCGATTTTAGAATAGATAATATGATTTTTTCAAAGAATTTAGACATAGCATCTTTATTAGATTGGGAATTATCAACATTAGCACCACCATTTATAGATTTATCATATTGGTGCTTAATGCTTAGATTTGAAACAGATTGGTCAATTCCAGGTTTAGGTCAAATCAGAGATAATAGTATTACAGAAGGAATACCAAAAGAAAAAGAGTTATTACAACTTTATGCTGATGCATTAGGATATGATATTGGAAAGAGCTGGAATTTTCTTTTAGCTTTTAACTGCTTTAGATTTGCAGGAATTTTACAAGGAGTATTTAAAAGATCTAAAGATGGGAATAATGCAGGGAGAGACGCAAACAAAGTTGGGTTATTAACTGAGCCTGTATCAAAAATGGGTGAACAATTTTTAAAATTATATATTTAAAAACCTATTAGGGTTTATCATTAGCAAAGATCCAAAAATTAAAACTATTCCAGAAATTATCATTGAAAAAAAGAATGAACCAAAATAATCAGTTAATAGTCCACTAAGATAAGGTCCTATCATTTGTCCAATACTGAAAGAAAATGTTAATATTGCAGTCGAAACTATAAATGATCCAGAGAACCTTTTTTGACCCTCTAAAAGACACATTGAAGTTATAGGTACAAAGGATAAACCAAATAATATACAGGAAATAAAAATTCCAAATTCATTATTAATTAATACAGAAAACAAAACTCCTAATCCCAATATTAAATTCGCTAAAAAAAGTCCAATATCATTACCAATTTTACTACCAAACCAATTCCAAAAAAAAACAGAAGGTATTCCTGTAACTCCTACTACAAACCACACGTAGGGCTCAGTTTTTTCTAAGCCTGGTGTTAATCTTGACATTGTTGATATAAAGGTACCAAATGCAACATACCCAAACCCATATAATCCATAACTAATGGTAATTAAAGAAAATCCTAAATTTGTTTTATTTTTTGATTTTAAATTATATTTAACTTCTGCTTTTTGAATTGGTGTAAATTTAATAATTTGAAATGACAGCATTATAGCTAAAATACCAATGCAGAACCACAATTCATCCCATGTAAAATTTAAAAAACCTAGATAAGATACGACAATAGCTGATAGTGCCATGCCCAGTCCAACTCCAGAAAAATGAGCAGTTCCTAAAAATAATTTACCTTTTTTTTGAACATGTGAAACTATTAGAGATGTTCCTAAAATTAATACAAACGCACTAAAAACCCCATGAATGAAACGTATGAGTATAAATACTTCAAAAGTATTCGTTAGGCCCATAGCAAAAAGAGATATGATAGAGATAAAGATTGAGTAAATAAATATTGATCGAATATTTTTTGGAAATTTTGGGAAAATAGGAATTAACGAACCCAATAAATAACCTAAATAATTTGAAGAAGCTATTAAGCCTGCTTCTGTTGTAGTTAAGTTTAATTCAGAAATCATATATGGTAAAATAGGAGTATAAGAAAATCTCCCTATTCCAACAGCAATTGTAAGTGCTGCAATACCAGTAAGAATTAAAATAGCAACATTATTTGTCTTATTCATTAATTTAGATTATCTTAAATGTATAAATAAGCATCTAACAATTTTATTTTTTTAATATGGAATTTATAGAAACAAAAAAAATTACAAATAATATTGCTAAAATAACGCTGACTAATGGTAAAAAATACAACCCATTATCTTTAAATGTATTAAGACATCTAAATAGTGAATTCAATGATTTGTCAAATGATCCAAATTTGAAAGCAATTATAATCTCATCAAATGGTCCTGGTTTCTCGGCAGGGCATGATTTACAAGAGCTTAAACAAAATAAAAATAATAAAGAATTTTTTACCGAACTTTTTAATGAGTGTTCAGATCTAATGTTAAAAATAATGAAATCACCTCAACCGGTAATAGCTCAAATACCTGGGGTCGCAGCTGCGGCAGGATGTCAATTAGTTGCAACATGTGATCTTGCTATAGCATCTAATGAAGCAGTTTTTATAACTCCTGGCGTAAATATAGGTTTATTTTGTTCTACACCAATGGTTGCGGTTTCTAGATCTCTAGGTCGAAAAAAAACAATGGAAATGTTGTTAACTGGTGAAAGTATGAATGCTGAGGATGCTGTTAGTTTTGGGTTAATTAATAAAAAAGTTCCTTTAAATGAATTAGAGATAACAGTATTAAACTTTGCAAAATTAATTGCATCTAAACCAACTTCAACTGTTAGAATTGGGAAAGAAGCATTTTATAAACAAGCCGAGTTGCCTATAGAAAAAGCTTATAAATATACATCTGAAGTTATGGCTCAAAATATGTTAAAAAAAGATGCTAAGGAGGGTATAGAAGCTTTTCTAGAAAAAAGAGAACCCAAATGGGAAAATTAGAGATTATCCAAAGATACTTTTAAATCATTGATAATATCATCACTGTGTTCTAATCCAATTGATAATCTAATTACGTTATCTCCCGCACCAGATATTTCCCTCTCTTTAGGGTTTAATTGTCTGTGCGTTGTTGAAGCGGGGTGTATTATTAAAGATTTTGTATCACCAACATTTGCTAAATGTGAAAATAAATTACAGTTTTCAACAATTTTTTTAGCTCCATCAAACCCAGCTTTAACTGAGATTGTAAAGACAGATCCAAAACCAAACTTAAAATATTTTTTTGCTAATTGATATGATTTATTTTTTTGAAAGCCACTCCAAGATACAGAATCTACTTTATCATGTTTTATCAGGAAATTTGCAACTTCATCTGCGTTTGACATATGTTTTTGCATTCTTAGGTTTAATGTTTCAATTCCTGTCAGAGTTAAATAAGCATTAAATGGTGACATAGTAGTACCTAAGTCTCTTAAAGCACTAGCATGGCAAAAATTGATATATGCTAGGTTGCCAAATGTTTCAAAAAATTTAATTCCATGATATGAAGTATCAGGTTCAGTTAATTTTTCAAATTCTCTACCATTATTCCAGTCAAATTTACCTGCATCTACTACACAACCTCCCATAGCATTTCCATGACCAGACAAAAATTTAGTTGTAGAATATATAATTATGTCAGCACCATAATTTGCTGGCTGACAGATAGCTTGTGTAGCCATTGTATTATCTATTAATAGAGGTATTCCCTCATTATGGGCCAATTCTGATAATTTCTCTATGTCAGAAACAACTCCCTCTGGGTTAGATAAGCTTTCTGCAAATAGTGCTCTAACATTCTTTGCTTTGATGGCTTGTTTAATCTCATCATAATTTGTTATATCAACAAGATCGGTTTCCCATCCAAATGATTTAAAACTTTTAGTGAATTGTGTTATTGAACCACCATAAAGTTTTGAACTAGCAACTATTTTTTTGCCTGGACTTAGTAAAGGATATAAAGCAATAAGTTGAGCTGCATGGCCAGATGAAACGCAGCAAGACCCAACAGCATTATCTAATGCTGCAATTTTTTGCTCTAAAGCTGCAGTTGTTGGATTAGATAAACGTCCATAAATATTACCATTTTCCTGCAAATTGTATAAAGATGCTGCATGTTCACTGTCATCGAAGGCAAAGGCTGTTGATTGATAAATTGGAAAACTTCTTGCACCTGTAATTGGATCTGGTGACGTTCCAGCGTGTATACTTAAAGTTTCTATATTATTTGATTTAAAAAAATTTCCTGAATTGTCATTATTGTTTGTTAATTTATTTTTTTTGGATGAAATCAATTTAGAATAAAATCCTCCACTTCCTAACTCACCAAATATTCTTGAGTGTTCAATTTTAGGGCATCTATTATAAATACAATCTAAATTATTTTTCAAAACTAAATCATTAGCTTCTGAGTTAAAGATACCGATTTGCATCCAAAAAACTTTTGCTTTAATTTTAATTGTATCTTTAGCTAATTCTAAACATTCGTCACTTTTTCGAAAAACATCAACCATGTCAATATTAATAGGAATGTCTTTTAGTGATGCATAACATAATTCATTATGAATTTCTTTTCCAGCTTCCTTAGGATTTACAGGTATTATTTTATAACCTTTCCTTTGTAAATATTTCATTACAAAATTAGATGGTCTTTTCCAATTATTACTGGCCCCAACTACTGCAATCGTTTTTACTGAGGATAAAATATTTGCAATTTTTAGATCACTAAATTTATCATCATTCATATTTTCCCCTTATTTAATTTAATAAAAATTTTTTGTTCAAAATTTTAATATCTAACTTATACTCAATACAATGGATAAACAAGTTTTTGATATAATTATAGTAGGTGCTGGGACTGCAGGTTGTTTGTTAGCCAATAGGTTATCTGCTAACAAACACTTAAATATAGCTCTTATTGAAGCAGGTGGGAGTGATAATTATCATTGGATTCATATTCCAGTTGGATATTTATATTGTATGGGCAATAAAAGAACTGATTGGTTGTATAAAACTTCTTCTCAACCAGGTTTAAATGGTAGACACCTTAACTACCCAAGAGGAAAAGTGATGGGTGGTTGTTCATCTATTAATGGCATGATATATATGCGAGGACAATCCAAAGACTACGATCATTGGAGACAATTAGGCAATATTGGTTGGAGTTGGGACGATGTTCTACCATATTTTGTGAAAACTGAAGATAATTTTTCTGGAACAGATGAGTATCACGGTCAAGGAGGAGAATGGCGTGTTGATGAACAAAGATTACATTGGGATGTATTAGATGATTTCCAAAATGCAACTGTAGAAGCAGGTATTCCAAAAATAAAAGATTTTAATAATGGTAATAATTTTGGCGTTTCTTACTTTAAAGTTAATCAAAAAAATGGGTTTAGATTAAATACAGTCAAAGCCTTCTTAAAACCAATTCAACAAAGAAAAAATTTAAAGATATTTAAAAATTGTGAAGTTGAAAGTTTAATTATTAAGAATAAGATTGTTACAGGTTTAAAAATTAAAACAAATGGAAATGAGCTTCAAGTATCATGTAACAAAGAAGTTATATTATCTGCTGGATCAATTGGGTCACCAAAAATCCTTGAACTTTCTGGGATTGGAAATCCTAAACTTTTGATAAAATTAGGCATTAAACCTATAATCGATTCAAAAAATGTTGGAGAAAATTTACAAGACCATTTGCAACTTAGAGTAATATATAAACTACAAAACGCAAAAACATTAAATCAAGAAATAAATTCAGTTTTTGGCAAAATGAAAATTGGAATAGAATATCTTTTTAAAAGAAAAGGTCCCATGTCAATGGCTCCAAGTCAATTAGGTGTTTTTGCAATGTCAGATTCTTCATATGAAATGCCTAATGTCCAGTTTCATGTTCAACCTCTTTCTTTAGATAAATTTGGAGATCCACTGCATAATTTTCCTGGCCTAACAGCAAGCGTTTGTAATTTAAATCCCTTAAGTAGAGGTTCAGTTCACATTAAATCGAAAGATTTAAAAGTGCAGCCAGAAATTAATCCTAACTATTTATCACATGCAACTGATAAAAAAGTTGCAGCTGATTCTATTAAATTAGCAAGAAAAATTATTTCACAACCATCAATGAAAAAATATAATCCAGAGGAATATGCACCTGGTATAAATTATCAGACTGATAAAGATTTAGAAAGAGTGGCAGGTGATATCGGAACAACAATTTTTCATCCAGTTGGAACTTGTGCAATGGGGGTAAGAGATGATTCTGTAACTAAGCCAAATCTAAAAGTAAATGGTATAGAAAAATTAAGGGTGGTTGACGCATCAATAATGCCTTCAATAACTTCTGGTAATACAAATTCTCCAACTTTAATGATTGCTGAAAAGGCTTCCGAATTAATTTTGAATGAGGTATAAATAACTCATGAGATGATTTATGGAATTTAATTTATCTGAAGATTATAAAAATATACAGGAGATGGCAGCTTCATTTTCTGAAACCGAATTGATGCCTTTTGCATCTGAATGGGATCAAAAAGAGATTTTTCCAACTGATGTTTTAAAAAAATCAGCTGATCTAGGTTTGGCAGGTATTTACGTGAGTGAAAAGTTTGGAGGGTCAGGCTTAGATAGATTGTCAGCTGCTTTGGTTTTTGAACAACTTTCAAGAGGATGTGTTTCAACAGCTGCATATTTATCAATTCATAATATGGTTGCTTGGATGATTGATAGCGAAGGATCAAATGAATTAAAAGAAAAATTTATTCCACAATTATGCTCCATGAATTTATTTTCAAGTTACTGTTTAACTGAATCAAGCTCAGGTTCAGATGCATCAGCATTAAAAACTACTGCTAAGCGAAAAGGTAATAGTCATTATGTTCTCAATGGATCAAAAAGTTTTATTTCCGGTGGGCCAACAAGTGATGTCTATGCTGTAATGTGCAGAACTGGTGAAGATGGTCCGAAAGGTATTTCATGTATATTAATTGAAAAAGATACTCCTGGCTTGTCATTTGGTAAAAATGAAAAGAAATTAGGCTGGAATAGTCAACATACTTCAACAGTTAATTTTGATAATTGTGAAGTGCCAATTGAAAATTTAGTAGGAAATGAAGGTGACGGATTTAAGTTAGCAATGAGAGGTCTGGATGGTGGTAGAGTTAACATTGCAGCTTGTTCTATTGGAGGTGCAACTTTTGCGCTTGAGAATACAATTCAATATACATCAGAGAGGAAGCAGTTTGGTAAAAAAATAAATGAATTTCAGGTAAGTCAATTTAAATTAGCTGATATGTCTACTGATTTAGAGGCTTCTAGATTAATGGTTTATAAAGCTGCAACAAGTATAGACAATAAAGACAGTGATGCTACAAAATACTGTGCAATGGCTAAGAGATTTGCAACAGATGCTTGTTTTGATATTTGTAATCAAGCTTTGCAACTTCATGGTGGTTATGGATATTTAAAAGATTTTCCTCTAGAGAGAGTGCTGAGGGATTTGCGGGTTCATCAAATTTTAGAAGGAACAAATGAAATAATGAGATTAATTATCTCAAGAAAAATTTTAGATGTTTAAAGGGAATAATATGAATGAAGAAATAATTTTAAAATCTGAAGACGGGGTAGGTATTATTACTTTAAACAGACCAGAAAGGTTAAACGCTTTAACGTATAATATTGTTCAAAAAATGAATGACTTTTTAGACAAATGCGAAAGTGATGATGATATTAAATGTGTAATAATTGAAGGTGCTGGTGAAAAAGCTTTTTGTGCAGGGGGAGATGTAGTTTCATTAAGAAAACAAGTTCTTGATGAGGGTGGTCCACCAACAGAGCTTTCAGAGAAATTTTTTTATGATGAATATCTTTTAAATTATAAAATTAATAATTTTACAAAACCTTACATAGCTCTAATTGATGGCGTGACCATGGGAGGTGGTGTTGGTGTTTCAATGCATGGAAGTCATATTGTTTGTACTGAAAGAACTATGTTTGCAATGCCAGAGACTACTATTGGTCTTTTCCCCGATGTAGGTGGAGGGTGGTTATTAGCCCAACTACCTATAACTATAGGTTTGTGGTTAGCGTTAACTGGTGCAAGATTAAAATCAATAGATTTGATGAAAACAGGACTATCAAATTATTATATTGAATCGAAAAATATACAAAATTTAAAAAATGAAATTTTTAAAAATCCTTCTAAAGATCATCAACAAATTACAAATTTAATTGAAAAATTTAGTGGTCAAGTAAGTGGAGAAAGTATTATTGAAAAAAACCAGGTTGAAATTAAAGAAATATTTGAACAAGAAAATATTGAAGAAATTTTAAATAAAATATATTCACTTATTCAAAATGGAAGTGAATTTTCAAAAAATACTGAACACGAATTAAAAGGAAAATCTCCAACATCTTTAAAAATAACTTTTAAACAAATTCATATGGCAACAGAAATGAGTCTTAAAGACGCTCTTATAATGGAATATAGAATGGTACAAAGGTGTCAGGCATCAGGTGACTTCTATGAAGGAGTAAGAGCTATGCTTGTTGATAAAGATAGGAACCCTCAATGGAAGCCTAGTAACCTTGATAAGGTTGATGAGATTTGGGTAAATCACTTTTTTGAGCCATTACATGAAAAAGATTTAAAAATTTAAAATTATTGTATGGAGAAGTTTATGAATGAAGTTTATATTATGTCTGCTACCAGATCACCTGTAGGTGCATTTGGAGGTTCTTTAAAAGATTTTGACCCTGTGGATTTAGGTGCAATTGTAGCCAAAGAAAGTATCAAAAGATCAAATATATCACCAGAAGAAATTGGTCATGCCGTTTTTGGCAATGTAATCCATACTGAACCAAGAGACATGTATGTTAGTAGAGTTATAGCTTTGAATTCAGGTTTGAAAAAAGATTCTTGTGCTCTTACCGTAAATCGATTATGTGGTTCTGGATTACAAGCTATAGTTAGTGCTTCACAACTTATATTGCTAGGCGACACAGAAATTGCATTGGCTGGAGGTGTTGAAGTAATGTCAAGCGGAACGCATGTTGTGAAAGGGTTTCGTTGGGGAAATAGAATGGGAGATAGCAAAGTTTTTGATATGATGTTGGGAGCTTTACATGATCCGTTTGGACATGGTCATATGGGTATAACGGCTGAAAATATTTCAGAAAGATATCAAATTGATCGATCAAAACAGGATGAGTTTGCATTAAATAGTCAAACACGTGCAAAAGAGGCTATAGAAAAAGGTTTGTTTAAAGAGCAAATTACTCCCATTGAAATTAAATCTAGAAAAGGTATTAATATTTTTGATACAGATGAACATCCAAAATATGATACAACATTAGAATCTTTATCAAATTTAAAAACAGTCTTTAAAAATGATGGGTCTGTAACTGCTGGTAACGCATCTGGTATAAATGATGGTGCATCAGCACTAGTTTTAGCTAATGAAAAGCAAGCAAAGAAGGGTAAACCAATGGCCAAAATAATTTCCTATGGTTTTGCAGGAGTAGAGCCTGATGAGATGGGTTTGGGACCAATTCCAGCTTCTAAGATGGCATTAAAAAAAGTAGGGTTGTCAATTGATGACTTAGATTTAGTTGAATCAAATGAGGCATTTGCTGCTCAAGCATGTGCTGTAAATAAAGAGTTAGGATTAGATGAAGCTAAAGTAAATGTTAATGGTGGTGCAATTGCTTTAGGACATCCTGTAGGAGCGACTGGTTCAATTATAATGACAAAACTTGTTCATGAACTCAAAAGAAGAAATGCTAAATATGGTTTAGCAACAATGTGCATAGGTGGTGGTCAAGGGATAGCAGTCATAATTGAAAATTGTTAGTTTAATTTTTAGTTTTAATTAGAAAATTTGCGATCCAAGTCATTACAACTTTGTCATTTTGATTGGTAACAGTATGAAGAGTTCTAACAGTCCCTTTGTTAGGATTTTTAGAAGATAATTTTTTTTCTATAACTTTTACTTCTGATTTAAGTTCATCATTTGGATAAACTGGAAAAGTCCATCTTAATTCATCTATACCCCAAGCACCCATACCAGTATCTTTAACAACACCAATTTCAAAAAACTGTGTAAATGATACACCAAGTGTCATGAAACCACTTGAAACAAGTGTTCCAAAGGGCCCACTTTTTGCTTTATTTTCATCAACATGAAAATATTGAGGATCATAGTTTTTTGCAAAACTAATTATTTCATTTTTAGTGATTTTTTTTGATCCTGTATTAAAAACTAAACCAATTTCAAAATCTTCAAAAAACATTTTTGAATATTTCATTTTATTTAGGAGCTAATCTTACGGATCCATCAAGTCGGATTGTTTCTCCATTTAACATAACATTTGTGACTATACTTTCTACTAAAAGTGCATATTCATGTGATGTGCCTAATCTTTTAGGAAATAGAGTAGTTGCAATTAAACTCTTTTGGACTTCATCAGGCATTCCAGTTAACATTGGTGTTCCAAATAAACCTGGTGCTATTGTATTAACTCTAATTCCATGTGTTGCTAATTCTCTTGCAATTGGAAGTGTCATACCTGCAATACCACCCTTTGAAGCTGAGTATGCTGCCTGACCTATTTGACCATCAAAAGCTGCTACAGATGCAGTATTTATAATAACACCTCTCTCGCCATCTTCATCTGGAGTATTATGTTGTATTTTATCTGCACACAGTCGAATCAAGTTAAAACTACCTAACAAATTTATTCTAAGAACTTTTTCAAAAAGTCCAAAATCATGTATTCCTCTACTGGATACAACTTTGGATCCTACAGCAATTCCTGCGCAATTGACTAAGCAATTAATATTGTCTAAATTTCCAATTGCTTCAGACATTAAATTTGGATCAGAAACATCTCCAACAAAGTATTCTGCATCCAATTCTGAAGAAACTTGTTTCAATTTATCCTCATTTAAATCTATAAGAAATACATTCGCTCCTTTACTTTTTAAGTATTTGGCAGTCCCTTCTCCGAGACCACTACCACCACCTGTAACAACTGCATTAACTTTATTAATATTCATTTTAATCTCCAAAATCTCTTACATCATCAATAACTTTACCATCATTAGGCAATGAGCCTAAATTGACAAATTCAACTATACCATTCAAATTAAGAATTTTTTTCATTTCATCAACAACTTTTTCATTTAAAGCTATTTTATCGTTTTCATTTGAAACGTATTCTATTAGAAGTTTTAAATTATCACGATTATTCTCTCTACTTACTATTAATTTTGCTTTTGGCTTATTAGTGAACAAGTTGTCAATAATTTTGGCAATTTGAGACGGTTGAACAAACATCCCTCTAACTTTTGTTGTTTGGTCAGCTCGACCCATCCACCCTTTGATTCTAATGTTTGTTCTTCCAGTTTTGCTTCGACCTTCAATAATTGTAGATAAATCTCCAGTTGCAAATCGTATTATTGGTAATTCATAATTATTTAGAACTGTTACTATAACTTCTCCAACTTCTCCATTTGGCACTCTTTCATTAGTACCTGGTTTTACAATCTCTAAAATAATGTCTTCATCCACAATCATTCCATCATTAATATCCGCCTCGTAAGCAATAAGACCAAGATCTGCAGTTCCGTAACATTGATAAAAATTTATATTTTTACTGTTGAAATATTCAGCAACATCAGGAAATAAGGGGCCTCCAGAAAATAAAGCTTTTTTTAAATTACTTATTGGTAAGTCATTATTTTCAGCTTTTTCAATAATAATTTTTAAAAAATCAGGTATTCCAACATATCCTGTAGTATTTATTTCAGACATAATTTCGGCTTGCATATCTGAATTTTCTCCACCTGCAGGAAAAATTGTACATTTCAAAATTTTTGCAGCTTCGTCAAACATCATGCCAGCTGGAGTAAAGTGATATGAAAAACAATTTTGAACTATGTCTTTATTATTAAATCCTGCTGCATTTAAAGCTCTAGCGAAGCGCCACCAATTGTTACCATAACCATCTAAATCATAGATTGGACCAGGTGATCTATAAATATGAGAAAATTCTGAAAGTTCTTTAAAATTTAAATTACCAAAAGGTAAGTTTTTCTTTTGTATTTTAATTAAATCACTTTTGCGAAAAACATCAATTTTTTGTAAATCAGTTAAAGAAGAAATCTCTTTTTTTAAACGGTCAGAATGTAGAGTAATAGTTTTAGCCTTTTCAATAAGTTTTTTTAAGCTAACTAAATGATCATTTTCTCTTTCTTCAGATGATCTAACTTCTTTAGAATCAAAAAATATTGGACTCATAATTAAATTATAGCCAACGTTTTCTTCTACGATATTGTTTAAAATCTCTGTATGACTGACGCCCCTCTCCAGAAATACCTAAATAAAATTCTTTCACATCTTCATTGTCTCTCATGGACTTTGCAGTTCCTTCCATTACAACTCTTCCATTTTCTAAAATATAAGCGTATTCTGCATATTGAAGAGCCATATTTGTATTCTGCTCAGCTAAAAGAATTGTTACACCTTCTTTTTTATTAATTTGAGAAACGATTTCAAAAATTTGTTTTACTAACTGTGGAGCCAAGCCCATTGACGGTTCATCAAGCAAAATCATTTTAGGGTTAGCCATTAACGCTCTTCCAATCGCTACCATTTGCTGTTCGCCACCTGAAGTATAACCAGCTTGAGAAGTTCTTCTTTCTTTTAATCTTGGAAAATACTCATAAACCCTTTCAAGATCGTTTTTTACTTCCTTATTACTTTTTCTAGTATAACCACCTGTTAATAAATTTTCTTCAACAGTTAAATGCTCAAAACAATGTCTTCCTTCCATTACTTGAATAACTCCCATTTTTACAAGTTGAGATGGGTCTAATTGATGAACATCTTGGTTATTAAACGTTATGGAACCTTTTGTAACTTCGCCTCTTTCTGAGGCAAGAAGATTAGAAATTGATTTTAAAGTAGTTGTTTTTCCAGCTCCGTTTCCACCTAACAAAGTGGTTATACCACCTTTTTTAACATTTAAACTAACGCCTTTTAATACTAAAATAACATGATTATATACAGCTTCTATATTATTTACTTCCAAGATATTTTGTGCTGTTTTTTTATCAATTTTTGAAAGTTCATTCATAAAAATTCCTTAAAAAAAGAGAGCCCTAAGACTCTCTTTTAAAATATTTAATTACAACGCATTGCAATCTTTTGCTCTTTAGCATATTTAGTAGAATCTTCAGCAATTAACTTATCAACTACTGCAGCATCACCATACATATACTCTGTGATCATATTCCACTTCTTAGTTTTAGCATCCCATTGTTGTACAGCTGCTAAACCACTTCCACCGTGATTTTCACAAGTATTTTTAAATGGAGGTGCGAAATTTTTAAATCCTAATTCTTCCATTCGTTTTGCATTAAGATCAACATTTTCCATTCCATCACGATACATTGCAGGTGTAATTTTAGATGTTCCATGAATTTGCTGAGCTACTCTGGCAGCTTCTACTTGAACCATAGCTTGGAATAAACCTCTATTATAAAGAACAGTTCCAAAATGTGATCCATCACCAGATGCTTGACCTTTGTCATGTACATATTTTTTAATATCTTTATGAACTTGGTAATCATCACCAGGTGCGTTGAAGGTTAAGGCTTTATAACCATGTGCGCCGGCGCCAGCAGGCAATACATCGTTTTCAGATCCAGACCACCAAATTCCAATAAAATTTTCCATAGGAAACTTTATTGAAGCGGCCTGTTTAATAGCTACTTGGTTCATCACACCCCAACCCCACATTAGGACATAATTAGGTCTCTGTTTTCTAATTTTTAGCCATGTAGCTTTTTGTTCTTGACCAGGATGATCTACTGGAAGCAATAAAAGTTTATAGCCATGTTTTTTAGCTAAAACTTGCAAAGTTCTAATTGGTTCTTTTCCATATGCTGAATTATGATATACAAGTGCAATTTTTTTGCCCTTAATATTACCCAAGTTTTGTTTCAAAATATGTCTTACAGCAATAGAAGCTCCATCCCAATAGGTTGCAGGCGCATTAAATATCCACTTAAAAACTTTCCCGTTTTTAGCAGAAGTTCTTCCATAACCAGTTGAGTAAACCGTAACACCATCAGCAGACGCTTTAGGTATTAGTTGATATGTAATACCTGTCGACATTGGCTGAAAAACCATTGCATTTTCCTTATGCTTTTCATAACACTCTACACCAACTTGGGTTTTATATCCTGTTTCACATTCTGGAAAAACTATCTTTTCTCCACCAATACCTCCATCTCTTGCATTGATCATTTTGTAATAATCAACAAATCCGTCTGCATTTGGAATACCGTTAGGCGCGTAGGCTCCAGTTCGGTAAACTAACATTGGAAACTTAAGGTCAGCAGTTGCGACTTCTAAAAATCCACCAATCGCAATGACTGAACCTAAAAATCCAACCATCATTTTTTTTAATCCCATACTCTCCTCCTTTTTGAGATTTAATATATAAAGCTTAACTTAAAATCTTAATATGGGAAAGGCCATTTTCTTAATTTTTCTTTTGCAATAGACCACAATCTTGCTAAACCATGTGGTTCTAAAATTAAAAAAACGACCATTAATAATCCCCATATAGTAATTTCGAAATGTTTAGCTGTTACAGCTGAAAGTCCAATCAAATCTACCATTACATTTTTAAGAAATATTGGAAGAAGAACTATAAAAGCTGCTCCTAAAAAAGAACCTAGCATAGACCCTAAGCCCCCAATTATAATCATAAATAAAACTGGAAATGAGATTGCCATAATATCAAATGATTCTGTAACCTCTAAGGCTCCTAAGTACACAGCAAAATAAAGCGAACCAGCTATACCTATATAAAAAGAACTAATTGCAAAAGCTGATAATTTAGTCTTTAAAGGGGGAACGCCAATAATTTCTGCGGCTATGTCCATATCTCTAATAGCCATCCAAGACCTGCCAATTTTACTTCTAATCATATTTTTTGCAGCAAATCCTAATACAACAACTAATATCAAACAAAAAAGATATGTTGCGTAAGGTGGAGCATTTGCACCAGTTACTGCAACTCCAAACATTGTTCTTTCTGAAACTGTAATCTGTCCAGTATCAGAATAATTATAGAACCAAGGTACTTTATTAAATAACCAAATTATAAAAAATTGAGATGCCAATGTAGCTACTGCAAGATAAAATCCTTTGATTCTTAAGGAAGGTAAGCCAAATAAAATTCCGACAAAGGCTGTGATTACTCCAGATAACAATACAATTATCATTATATTTAAATCAGGAAAAAAGGTCATTATTTTATATGTAGCAAAGGCTCCAACAGCCATGAAACCACCTGTTCCTAGTGAAACCTGACCACAATATCCTGTAAGAATATTTAAACCAATTGCTGCCATTGAATAGATTAAAAAAGGAATTAAAATTGCTTTTTCCCAATAGCTGTCTATAAAAAACGGTACAATTAAAAAAGCCACTAACATAAGTAAATTGAAAGCTATTTTATCTTGAATCAGAGGAAAAATGGAATGGTCTGATTCGTAAGTAGATTTAAATTGTCCCGTTTCTTTATAAATCATTACACTCTCTCTATAATCTTGTCGCCAAATAAACCTTGTGGCCTGAAAAGTAAAAATACTAATGCCATAAAATAGGCAAACCAGTTTTCGATTGCTCCAATGTCTAATAAACCACCGATGTATATTTCAGCTAGTTTTTCACCAAGACCAATTAAGAGACCGCCTATGATTGCGCCTGGTATAGATGTAAAACCACCTAATATTAATACTGGTAGTGCTTTTAAAGCAATTAAAGAAAGTGAAAATTGTACACCAGATTCTGTTCCCCACATTATGCCAGCAACCATAGCAATAAAGCCTGAAATTGCCCAAACTAACACCCAAATGCTTCTAAGTGAAATACCCACTGATAAAGCAGCCTGGTGGTCGTCAGCAACTGCTCTTAAAGCTCTTCCAGTTTTAGTATATTGTGAAAATAAAGCTAATGCAGTAACAAGTATGACAGCAATTATAGTAGCCCATACATTTAACACATCAATATACATTCCATAATATTCACTTCCCTCAGATGCCCAACCTATCGTGGTCTTTTCTAACCATTCAGAACCACCACTTGGTATTCCCACATCTAAGACTTTAACATCTGACCCCCACATTAAGTCACCAACACCTTCCAATACGAAAGCTAATCCAATAGTGGCCATAAATAATATTATTGGTTCTTGGTTAACTAAATGTTTTAAAACCAGTTTTTCTATAAGCCAAGCGAGAACGATCATTGTAATTATAGTTAGAATTATTGCAAAGAAACTATGTAATGAAGGATACCAGTTGTGAAAGTTAGTTCCGAACAATTCATTGATTAAATGCGAAAATGGCACTTGACCAGTTTGAAATCCAACTAATGTTAGTGCTGCAAATAATGCAAAAACTCCTTGAGCAAAATTAAAAACACCTGAAGCTTTAAAAATAAGAACAAAACCTAATGCAACTAGAGAGTACATTATTCCAGACATTAGTCCATTAATTACAGTTTCAATAAAGTTTAATAATTCAACACTCATATTTTTCCTCTAATCTGCTACACCTAAATAGGCGTCAATTACAGCTTTATTTTTTAAAATTTCTGATGGGTTACCTTCACCAATTTTTTTTCCATAGTCTAAAACTACAATTCTATCTGAAATATCCATTACAACACTCATATCATGTTCAATTAGAACAATTGTAGTTTTAAATTCATCATTTGCTGTCAATACAAATCTACTCATATCTTGTTTTTCTTCTACATTCATTCCTGCCATGGGTTCATCAAGTAACAATATTTCTGGTTCCATCGCAAGAGCTCTGCCAAGTTCAACTCTTTTTTGAAGTCCATAAGGTAAAGATCCAACAGGAGTTCTTCTAATTGCTTGCAGATCTAAAAAATCAATAACTCTTTCAACTTTATCTCTATGATAAGCTTCTTCTTTTTGAACAGGTCCAAAATACAATGCTTGCATTAAAAAATTTTGTTTTTGTTTTAGTAGACGCCCCGTCATTAAGTTATCTAAAGTACTCATTCCTTTGAATAGAGCAATATTTTGAAATGTTCTAGCAATACCGCTTTTTGCAGCGAATTCTGGTATCATCTCCTTTCGATCTTCTCCAGCAAAATTAATTTGACCAGATGTAGGTTTATAAAAACCATTTATAACATTAAGCATAGATGATTTACCTGCTCCATTTGGTCCAATTATAGCAAAAACCTCTCCTTTCTTTACTTCAAAAGAAACGTCTGTAAGCGCTTTTACTCCTCCGAATGCAAGACTAATATTTTTAATTTTAATTACTTCTTTCCCATACGGAATTGATTGAATTTTAGCTAAACTCATTTTGTTTTCTTTTTTGTACTTTTAGTTTTAATTATTTCTCTTATTTCCATTGAAGCTTTGATTTTACCTTTACGACCATCTTCATACGTAACTTCTGTATTAATATTTGCTAGTTTAATATCTTTATATAATGCATCAATTAAGGGTTTATATCTCGTATTCACAACTGATCTTCTAACTTTTCTTGTTCTAGTTAATTCACCATCATCTGCTTCAAGCTCCTTAAACAGAAGTAAAAACTTAGTTATTTTTAAATTCTCTGGTTGATTTTTATTAACCTTTTTTATTTCTTCTTCAATTAAATCGTAAATTTTTTTATCTGCTGCTAATCCAGTGTATGATGTAAAAGCTAGTTGCCACTTTTCTGCTAATTTTGAGACTATTGAAAATCTAATACAAATTATTGCTGTAAGATAAGGTTTCTTAGAACCCAATATTACAGCTTCACCAACATAAGGTGAAAATTTCAATTTATTTTCAATATTTTGGGGAGAAAACTTTATGCCATCAGACTTAACTGCAATGTCATCAACTCTATCTAACACAGTTAAACGTTTTTTATTGTCAATAAATCCAGCATCCCCTGTATGCATCCATCCTTTTTTTATAGATTCGGTATAAGCTTTTTTATTATTAAAATAGCCAGAGAACATATTAGGGTGTTTTGTTACAATTTCTCCTAGACCATTTGCATCAGGATTAAGAATTTTTATTTCAGCATCTGGAAAAGCTACACCAACTGTCTCACAATCCATTTCTCCAGTAGGAGGGTCTTGTAAAGTATAAGCACCCATTAATTCAGTTTGACCATATAGTTGTCTTAATGGTATCCCCATAGCAAGAAAAAATTTAAAAGTATCTGGACCTATAGCTGATCCTCCTGTAGCAGCAGATGTAACTTTGCTAAAACCTAGTCTATCTTTTAAACTCGAAAAAAGAAGTTTGTCAGCCCAAAAGTCTCTAGTGCCATTATCAACTGCATCTAAGCCTCTATCAACCATTTTGTTAAATAACCACTGTGTCAATTTTGATGAGTCAAGTATTCTTGCTCTCATATCAGCAGAAATTTGTTCCCATAATCTTGGTGCACCTAACATAAAAGTTGGCCCAATTTCTCTTAAATCATCCATTGCAGTTTCTGAGTTTTCAGGGAAGTTTACTTTCATTCCACTTAATAAATTAAAGCCAACACCATAAGTTTGTTCCATTATCCAGGGAAAAGGTAATACGGAAACATATTCGTCTAGATGAGATTTAGGGTCAACTTTAAGATAATTTGAAATGTGATTTATAAATTTATTAGCAGGTAGCATAGCTAACTTTGGGTTCGATGTTGTGCCGGAAGTTGTACATAAAACAGAGACAGTTTCTCCAGGAACTTGATTTATTAAATTTTCATAGACTTTATTATTTTTATTTAATTGTTTTTTGCCTACACTAACAAGGTCCTTCATGTTAATCACATTAGGATTTTTTAATTTTTCTAGTCCTCTTGGGTCATCATAGATAACCTTAATTTTAGTTTTTAGTTTTTTTTGAACATTAATTAACTTATCAACCTGTTCTTGATCTTCTGCATAAGCAAATTTTACTTTTGCTGATTTTACTAAATATCCAACCTCATCATCCAGTGTGTCTCTGTAAACACCTAGGCTCATTCCACCATTTGCATGACAAGCAATTTCAAAAAAAACCCATTCAGGTTTATTATCACCAATTAATGCTAAAACATCACCTTTTTTAAACCCAATTGATTTTAGGCCAATTGCTAATTCTGAAACAATTTTATTATATTCATCCCAGGTAATTTCGTTCCAAATCCCTAAGTCTTTATTTCTTAAAGCAACTTCATTTGGCATAATTTCAGATCTATGTTTTAACAATTTTGGAAAAGTGTTGAATTTATCAAAATCTGGATATTCGTATGTATTGGCTTTCAAGAATTCCTCCTCCCAAAAAAATTTTAAAATCCAATTTAATTATAGGCTAGCGATGTAAATATTAAAATCAACCTAAAGTTTGTGTTTTTAGACATATTCTTCTAGTGTCTCAGAAATAATTTTTGATCCATCCAAAACAATATCAAAATGACCAAAACATCTAGGCAAAATATGTTTATTATAAAAATTAGAAGAGATTATTTTAGACATTAAAAAATTTGTATCTTCATTTTGATTATGTATCTTTTCTTCAGCTTTAATTTTAGATTTTTGCATGAGCCAGGCACCGATGAGATATCCAAAACCCATCATAAAATCATAACTTATACATGAGAGTGCTTCTTTGTCATCTCTGTTATTTAAAATAAAATCTAACACTTCTTCACACTTATTGATAGATTTCAATATCTCTCCATCAGATTGAACATCTGATTTTATGATGGTGAGAATTTGTCGAGCTATTTCTCCACTATCTTTAAGTGTTTTTCTGAACATTAAATCATTGGCTTGTATAGCATTTGTGCCTTCATATATAGGCAAAATTCTTGCATCTCTCATTATTTGAGCGGCTCCAGTTTCTTCAATATAACCCATTCCACCATGTATCTGAACACCTAAACTCGTTACTTCTTGAGCTAATTCTGTACACCAGCCTTTTATAATAGGGATTAAAAAAGCTTCCAATTTCATTTTACTATTTTCCTTACCAGCTTCTTCCATTATTTCAGCTGAAACCAGGATAAGTGCTCTCATGGCTTCAGTTAATGAACGCATAATTAATAATTGTCTTTTTACATCACCATGACCAATTATTGGAGTCCCTTTTGTCTTATTTAAAGGTATACCTTGTATCCGTGTTTTAGCATATTGAATTGCTTTTTGTCTTGCAGTTTCAGCAATCGCCATACCTTGTAACCCAACATCAAATCTTGCTCTATTCATCATTATAAACATATATTCAATGCCCTTACCTTCTTCACCAAGCATATAACCAATAGCACCTTCATTGTCTTCACCATAGGTCATTACGGCAGTTGGGCTTGCTTTAATTCCTAATTTATGTTCAAGAGAAATACATTTTAAATCATTTCTTTCGCCTAAAGAGCCGTCTTCATTAATTAGATATTTTGGTATGATAAATGTAGATATACCTTTTATTCCGTCAGGCGCTCCTTCTGTTTTTGCTAGAACTAAGTGAATAATATTTTCAGAGAAATCATGTTCACCATAAGTTATGTATATCTTTTGACCTTTTATTCTCCAATTTTTTCCATCATTAATGGCTTTCGTTTTTATGGTACTTAAATCTGTTCCAGATTGGGGTTCAGTTAAATTCATAGTACCTGTCCAAGAACCATTTATTAATTTTGGTAAATATAATTCTTTTTCTTTATCTGTACCAACTAAGGTTAATGCGTCTATGAGGCCTTGACTTAAAAGGTTACACAAAGCAAATGACATATTTGCGCCTTGCCAGTATTCACTCACTGCAGCAGCCATGCGGAATGGCAATCCCATCCCATCATAATCAGGATTACTCGAAACTCCTATCCATCCACCTGAGGCTATTTTTTTAAATGCATTTTTAAATCCTGGTGAAGTCTCAACTTCATTATCCTGCCTTAATTTAGGTGGATTTTTATCACCTTCATGGTTTAAGGGCGCTAAATTTTCGTTAGCTAATTTCCCAGCCTCTTCAAGAATTGAATTCATTAAGTCATTTTCAATTGCTGAAGGATTATCTAATAAATTTTCTAAAACAAACTTTGTATCTTTTATAGGTGAAACATAATTCATATCAAATATCTCCTTATAAAGAAATGCCATTACATATTGATAAAATCAAGTGTAAATATTAAAACTATATGTAAGGAGTTTAATATGAGCATTTATGAAACAAATCTAGATCAAAATTTAGCTAATTATACAGTTTTAAGTCCATTATCTTTTCTTGAAAGATCTAGAAAAACTTTTCCAGATCAAATTGCGATAGAATATGAAGATTATAAACTTACATATAAACAAGCAGCAAAAAGATGTAATGCTCTATCCGAATTGTTAAAAAGTTATAATGTTAGTAAAAATGATACTGTAGCTGTAATGCTTCCAAATATTCCAGAAATGTGGGAGTGTCATTTTGGAATTCCAATGGCAGGAGCTGTTTTAAATGCTATCAATACTAGATTAGATTATAACACTATTAATTTTATTTTAGGTCATGGGGAAGCAAAGGTTTTTATTTATGATTCTTCTTATTCTGACATTGTAGAAAAAGCTGTTCAAAATATTGAAAACAAACCAATTCTTTTAGAAGTTGTTGATATAGTTGCTGGTTTAAAAAATTCTGAATTTGCTGAAAACCAAAAAATTCTTAATTATGAGAATGAACTGAAAAAATTTTCTGATTTAGAAATGTTTTATCATTTACCCCAAAACGAATGGGATGCCATTGCTTTAAATTACACATCAGGAACTACTGGCAATCCTAAAGGTGTTGTATATCATCACAGAGGAGCATATTTGAATGCTATTGGAAATACTCTTGTTTGGGAAATGCCAATGTTTCCAAAATATTTATGGACACTACCTATGTTTCATTGTAATGGCTGGTGCTTTCCTTGGACTGTTACCGAAAGAGCGGGGACGCATGTATGTCTCAGACAGCCAGCTGGAGAATTAATTGTAAATGCTTTAATTAAACACAAAGTATCTCATTTAAGTGGTGCGCCAATAATTATGCAAATGATAGCAGATCATTTAATTAGTAATAATATTGATTTAACTCAAGAGATTAAAATGATGACAGCTGGAGCTCCTCCACCTGAGGCTGTTTTAGGTAAAATGAAATCATGTGGCATAGATGTAATTCATGTATATGGATTAACTGAAACTTATGGACCTTCAGTTGTTTGTGCTTGGAAGACAGAATGGAATAATTTAAGTCCAGATGAACAAGCCAAAATGAAGGCTAGACAAGGTGTGCCTTATTCTGTTCAAGAAGATATAAAAATAGTCGATCCTAAAACATTAAAAAATGTACCTCAAGATGGCGAAACAATAGGTGAGGTATTTACACGAGGCAACATCACCATGAGGGGATACTTGAAAAATGAAAAAGCTACAAAAGAATCATTTGAAGATGGATGGTTTCATACTGGTGACTTAGGTGTTTGGCATGAAGATGGATATATTCAATTAAAAGATAGATCCAAAGACATCATCATTTCTGGTGGAGAAAATATCTCATCTATAGAAGTTGAAGACGCTCTTTACAAACATCCTGATGTCGTGGCTGTTGGTGTTGTTGCAAAACATGATGAAAAGTGGGGCGAAACACCTTGTGCTTTTGTCGAATTAAGAGAGGGCTCAAAAGTTACAAGCGATGAATTAAAAATACATTGCAAAAACATTCTAGCTGGTTTTAAAGTTCCAAGTGAATTTCAATTTATTGAAATTCCTAAAACAAGTACTGGTAAAATCCAAAAGTTTAAATTAAGAGAATTAATTAAATAATTAACTAACTTTTTTGACAGAGTGCAGGTCAATTTTTCTTAGAAAAGAATTCCATTTCTCTTCGTAAATCTTGATATTTTTTTCTTTTACGTGACCATATCCTTTAATATTTAAAGCAGCATTTATTAAATCTTCACACATATTATAATTTGTTCTTGAAATATTTTTAATGATTATATTGATTGTTAATAATGATTTTTCTGCTAAAGCTACTTCTTTTTTTCTTTCATTTGTTTGTCCAAAAAAATCAAATTTTGTTCCCCTTAAAAATTTTAATTTTGATAAGAGTTTAAATACATAAAACATCCATGAACCAAACTTAATTTTTTTTAAATGACCTGTGTTTTTGTCTCTAATATTTAATAAGGGAGGAGCAAGATAAAAATTTATATTCTTTTTCATGTTTTTATTTAAAAAACTATTAGCAAATTCGCCAGATGTATGAAGCCTAGCTACTTCATATTCATCCTTATATCTCATAAAACGAAATAACATTAATGCAGAATTTTTTGTTAAACTAAAATCAAATTTGTTTTTAAAAAGTAATTTTTCCTTAGCGTACAATTTTTCAATAGTTTCTAAATATTTTTTAGCATATTTATCATCTTGATAATCAGATAATATTTTATGAAATTTTTTGATTTTAACTTTTGGATCATCATTACTTTCTTTTTCAACTAATAGACCAGCTTTTTTGAAAACTAAAGATCGATTTGAAACTAAGAGCCTTCCCCAATTGAATGCATCTAAATTTTGTTGTATTGAAACCCCATTTAGCTTTATAGCTTCTTCTAGGGCATGGTTTGAGATTGGAAGAAAACCTTTTTGCAATGCGTATCCTAATAACATTATGTTAGCAGAAACAGTATCTCCAACTAGTTTTTCTGCAAGGTCAGACATATTAATAAATTCAATATTTTCTGAGTTTAAATGGTTTTCTAAATGTTTTTTTAATAATTGATCATCAACTGTAGTTCCAGTATAAACGCCAGAAACTCCTACAGGTTCTACTCTACCATTTATAACTGCTTTAGTTTTATTTAAATTTAGTGTTCTCGTAATTAATGGGGATACTGAAACAACAGCATCACAACCTAATAATAAATCTGCAGATTTATTGGGCAGTCTAGCTGATTTTTCATATAAGTTTTTTCTAGAACTAATTCTTATTTGGCTTGTTACAGCCCCATTTTTTTGAGCTAATCCTGTAAAATTCATAGTTTGAGCCCATTTATTTTCTATTCTACAAGCCATAACAATTATCGCTGAAACAGTTGAAACTCCAGTCCCACCGATACCAGCCATTACTAGGTTTATATCTTTATTCAATACATTTGGTTCATGAAAATATTTTTTTAAGACTGGTAAAGCTGGATAAGAGTTTTTGTTTTCCGTAAAAATTTCATTTTGAGGAATGCTTATAAAACTAGGACAAAAACCTTTTATGCAAGAATAATCTTTATTGCAAATGCTTTGATCAATTTGTTTTTTTTCTCCATCAAAATGTTTTAGAGGCTTAACTCCAACGCAATTCGATTTTTCTGCACAATCACCACAGCCTTCGCAAACGTCTGGGTTAACAAAAATTTTTCTGTCACGATCCTCAACATAACCTCTCTTTCGTCGACGTCTTAATTCTGTAGCACATGTTTGCACGTAAATAATTGCTGTAACACCTTCAATTTCTCTAAGTTGTTTTTGAATTGGGATCATTTCATCTCTATGTGCGATAGTTACTCCATCAGCAAAAAGCTTTAGTTCAGAGAATTGCTCTGGTTCATCTGATATGACAAAAACTTTTTTAACTCCTTCAGCGGTTAATTGCTTTGAAATATTCCATGGAGTTCCTCCTCCTATGGCTGATTGTCCACCAGTCATTGCAACGGCGTCATTATAAAGAATTTTAAAAGTTATATTAGTTCCTGCTGAAACTGCGGCTCTAATAGCGAGTGATCCAGAGTGAGCATAAGTACCATCTCCAATATTTTGAAAAGAATGTTTTTTTGTTGAAAAGGGTGATCTTCCAATCCAATGACCACCTTCACCTCCCATCTGACTAAAATTAGTTAATTTGTCAGGATGTAAAAAATAGCCAATCGAGTGGCAACCTATTCCTATACCTACTATTTCGTCATCCATCATTTTAGTCCCAGAGTTATGAGGGCATCCAGCACAATACCAGGGACTTCTCGTTGCCACAGACGGAAGATTATCTCCGATCAATTCATTTTTTACTACTTTTTTTAAACTGATATTATTATCTAAGTTAATTTTTTTTATTAATGCATCAGCTATAATATCACTAGAAAGTTCTGCAATTTCAGGTATTAATTTTTCTTGAGTTTTCCCATCAAATTTACCTGAGAGGATGGGTTTTTGATCATGGTTGTAAAGAATATGGGCAACTTGTTCTTCAACGACAGCCCTTTTTTCTTCAATAACAAAAATTTCTTTATACTCATTAATGAAATTTTTTATTTCCTCTCCATTTAATGGCCATGGAACTTTACAAGAAAAAATTCCGATACCATTTTTTTCAGCATCTATAATACCAATACTCTCTAAAGCATCTATAGTTTCTGTACAGGCTTTTCCTACAGCAATTATTCCAAGATTTTTATCTTTTGGATTTCTTATAATTTTATTAATCTTATTTAGAAAAATAAAACTTTTTGAAGCTGGCAATCTTTTAGTAAATAAAGTTTCTTCTCTATCTAGAGCCGATTCATGTTTTTGAATATGAACATTTTCAATATTTAAGAGATTTTTAAATTTTGGTCTTAATGATGTTAAATCAACAACAGCGCTCGAGTCTGCTGTATCAGCTGTTATTTTCAACCCAACACAAATACCAGCATATCTTGACAATTGATATGCTTGAAGTCCCAAAGGGACAACTTCATGGACATTGGCAGGATAAAATATTGGTATGCCAGCAGATATTAAAGATTGTTCTGATTGATATGCTAATGTTGAACTCTTTCCTATTGGGTCATCAGCAACTGCTAATAACATTCCGCCCAGTTTTGAGGAACCTCCCATATTTGCATGTCTAATTGCATCCATGGCTCTGTCTAACCCAGGCCCTTTGCCATACCAAAGTGAAAAGACCCCATCAATTTTTGGTTGATCATACAACTGTATCATTTGGGTGCCCCAAGCAGCTGTTGCAGCTAATTCTTCATTCACGCCAGGTTGAAATACTATGCCCTCATTATTTAAATATTTTTTAGCTTTATTTAATTCTAAATCCAAAGTTCCTAAAGGTGAACCAGGATAGCCACTGACGTAACCTTGTGTCTTAAACCCTTTTTCTTTATCAATGCGTGATTGTTCTAATAAAAGTCTAACAAGTGCCTGCACTCCATTCATAAGAGCTAAGTCTGATGATTTAGTATAACAATCTGAAAGTTCAATAGTATTCAAATTTTGAAGTTTTCTATTTTTCATAATAAAATTAACAAGCTTGTTTTAACTTATTAACATATTACAATAAAATTATATATTAAGTCACATGATAATTAAAAATGTTACCAAAATCTCTAAATTATGATCATCTTTATAACACATTTAATTTAAATATTCCCCCTAAGTTTAATATAGCAAGTGCCACTATTGATAAATTTGCTAACACAAATCGTATAGCTTTAAAAAACTTAAAATATAATGGAGAGTTTGAAAATTTATCTTTTAGATTTATTCAAAAAAAATCTAACCAATTAGCTAATGCTTTAGATAATTTGAATTTAAATAAAAATGATAGAGTTGGTATTATCTTAGGACAGTGTCCTGAAACTTTAATAAGTCATATTTCATGTTTTAAAAGCGGAAAAATTTCAATTCCTCTATTTAATTTATTTGGTATCGATGCTTTGAAATTTAGACTAAGTGA
The DNA here is from genome assembly GCA_902524215.1 of uncultured SAR116 cluster alpha proteobacterium. GTDB lineage: Bacteria > Pseudomonadota > Alphaproteobacteria > Puniceispirillales > Marisalimonadaceae > TMED54. The sequence continues at coordinate 33,297 of CABZCK010000007.1, read as the reverse complement.
TTCATCAGCATCAGCTGTTATATGCGATAAACATGGACTAGAAAAATTAATGAAAATTAAACATGATCTTCCGTCTTTAAAACATATCATATGCACTGACAAAAAAGAAAGTGACAATGACATATTATTTTTTGATGGCTTGTTAAACAGATCTAAAGATGAATATAAAAATGTTAATACTAATTCTGAAGATCCTGCTTTAATTATTTATACATCTGGAACAACTGGCGATCCAAAAGGAGCTCTTCTACCACATAGAACTTTATTGGGGCATATTCCTGGTGTAGAAATGCCTCATGAATTTCTATCTTCTGATCTTTCAAATAATGACTGTTTTTGGACACCAGCGGATTGGGCGTGGATAGGTGGCTTATTTGATGTTTTATTACCTTCTCTTTATTTTGGTATACCTGTTATTTCTTTTAGAAGTTCAAAATTTGATCCAGAATTTACATTTGATTTGATGGAAAAGTTTGAAGTTAAAAATACTTTCTTACCACCAACCTCTTTAAAAATGATGAAATCATTTAATCTATATAAATCACGAGACAAACTTCATTTAAGAACTGTAGGATCAGGTGGCGAAGCTTTAGGTGAAGAGTTATTAAATTGGGGAAAAGAAATTTTGAATGTTGGGATCAATGAATTTTACGGTCAGACAGAATGTAATTTAACTGTTTCTAATAATGGACTAATAATGAAGCAAAAACTTGGTTCAATTGGAAGACCTGTTCCAGGACATAAAGTAAAATTAATGAAAGATGATGGAACATTTATTTCAAAAAGTAATGATGAAGGTGAAATAGTTGTTCAAAGTAATTCTCCATCAATTTTTTCAGGGTATTGGAATAATGATAAAGAAACTAAGAAGAAAATTATTGATGGATGGTTACACACAGGTGATTATGCTACAGTTGATGATGAAGGATATTTTTATTTTAAAGGAAGAAAAGATGATTTAATTAACAGTTCTGGATACAGAATAGGCCCAACTGAGATAGAAAATACCATACTATCACTTCAAGAAGTTGAAATGGTAGCTGTCGTTGGCGTTTCAGATGAATTAAGAGGAGAAATAATAAAAGCTGTGATTGTACCTAGAGAAAAATCCCTACTAAAAAACAAAAATGAAAACTTAAAAGATAAAATTAAAGAACATGTGAAACAAAATCTAGCAGCTCATGAATACCCAAGGCTTATAGAATTTGTTAAGGAATTACCGTTAACAACAACTGGAAAAATTAAAAGAAATTTAATAAGAAAAAATCATATAGAGGTTAAAAATGAGCGAAAAATATAAATTCGATACTATGTCCTTACATTCTGGGCATGTACCAGATAAGGAAACTGGTTCAAGAGCTGTTCCTATCTATCAAACTACATCCTATGTTTTTAAGGATACCGATGAAGCTGCTGCACTATATAATATGGAAATAGGTGGACATTTATATACAAGAATTTCAAACCCAACAATAGCGACTTTGGAGCAGAGATTAGCTTCTTTGGATGGAGGTGTAAGTTGTGTTGCTTGCTCAAGCGGAATGGCTGCAATGCATTTAGTTGTAACAGCAATATGTTCAAGTGGAGATCATATTGTAGCATCAAATAAAATGTATGGTGCTAATATTAATTTACTTCAGCATACGATGACAAGGTTTGGAATTGAAACGGCATTTGTCAATCCAAATAACTTAGAAGAAATTGAAAAAGCAATTATGCCAAATACTAAATTAGTATTTGGAGAAGTTATTGGAAATCCTGGTTTAAATGTCATGAACGTGCCTGAGGTTGCTAAAATATGTAAGAAAAAAAATGTTCCTCTAGCAATAGATGCTACATTTAATACTCCTTATTTAATGAAGCCTATTTCATATGGAGCAAATATAGTTATACACTCATTAACAAAATGGATAGGTGGACATGGCATTGCAATTGGAGGTGCTATAATAAATGGAGGAAACTTTGATTGGGGAAATAAAGAAAAATTTCCTACAATATCAGGATCCCATTTTGCTCTTAATGGAATAAGTTTCTGGGAAGAATTTGGACCATCTGCACTAACTGCCAAAATTAGAGCTGAAGGCATGTATAATTTTGGACCATCATTATCTCCAAATAACGCTTTTTATATTTTACAAGGAATAGAAACACTTTCATTAAGAATGAAAAAGCATATAGAAAATACAAAAATGATACTAGAATTTTTAAAAGAAAATGAAGCTGTATCTTGGTTAAGACATCCCGATTTACATGATCATCCAGATCATAAAATTGCAAAAAAAATCTTGCCATTAGGATCTGGATCAATAATTGTATTTGGTATTAAAGGTGGAAGAGATGCTGGTAAAGCATTTATTGAAAATGTAAAGCTTTCTTCTCATTTGGCAAATGTTGGTGATGCAAAAACATTACTTATTCATCCTGGAAGCACGACACATTCACATTTAAGTTCTGAAGCAATGAAGATGTCTGGGTTAACTGATGACATGATAAGACTTTCTGTTGGTTTAGAAGATATTGAAGATATAAAAATTGATTTTGAAAAAGGCTTTAAAGCCGCTGCCAAAATCTCAAGTAAGAGAAGTTAAATGTATACAGACTTCAAAGGTAATAAAGTTTATTTCTCAACTGGAGGTATAAATTTAGTAAATGATAAGGAAACATTATGTTTTGTTCATGGAGCTGGACAAAATCATTATTCATTTACACAACAAATTCGATATTTTGTTAGTCAAGGATATAACGTTGTAGCTCCTGATTTTCCTGGTCATGGTTTTTCAGAAGGCAATCAAACTACTTCAATTGAAGAAGACATGTTATGGCTTTCGGAATTGTTAGCATTTCTTAAAATTGAAAAAGCTACTTTTATTGGTCATTCACAAGGATGTTTAACTATTCTTGAATTAGCAGAAAAAAAACCTGAACTTGTAAGAGGTTTAGTATTTGTAGCTGGAGCAATGTCAATTCCTGTAAATGATTTCTTAATTGATACTTCAATTGATAATCCTGAAAAGGCATATGATCTCATGGTTACTTGGGGACAGGATAATTATGGCTCTTTTTCTATATCGGATTGGCCTGGGCACAATCATTTAGCTGAAGGTAATGCAGTCATGAAAATGAATGATTCTTCAGTATTAACGACAGATTTAAAGTCATGTAATTTATATGATAACGGTAAACAAGCTGCTTCAAAAATAAAGATAAATTGTTTAGCTGTTTTAGCAAAATTTGATATGATGACACCTCTAAAAAAAGGTCTTCAAATGGTAGAAAATATTAAGCAGTGTGATTATAAAATTTTAGAATGTGGTCATTTTCTTCCGATTGAAAAACCTAAGGAGCTTAACGCTCTTATAAAAAATTATCTTAATACTTTGAAATAATGAGTAAAAGTTTACATGAATTAAAACTAAATGATCATAAAAATTGGATTATTTCAGATTTAATATTGAAGCAAGCTAAAAAATTCCCAAAATTTAATATTATTGAATTCATTGACAATGAAAAGTGGACTTATGAAGATATTTTGTCAAAAGGTCTTAAAGCTTCGTTTAGATTAAAAAAGAGTGGTTTAACTAATGGTGACGCAATAGTAGTTATGATTGATAATCCAAAGGTCTTTATTCCAATATGGATAGGAGCTTGTTTCCTTGGAATTACATTTGTTGCGCTTAACACAGCTTTAAGAGGAGATGTTTTAAAACATCAAATTGAAATTTCCAAACCTAAATTAATTATAACAGAAAATATATATTTTAAGTACTTTAAAAAAATTAATTGGGTTAAAAAAAATTTAAATATTTTAAATCATGATAAATTTCTTTTATCAAAAGAATTATTAATTTCTGAAATTCATCAATCCAAGATGGAAAATATTTCTTGTATAATGTTTACAAGTGGAACTTCTGGCCCAGCAAAAGGTGTAATCATGCCAAATGCTCATTGTGTTTTATTTGCTATTGGAACTATTGAAAATTATGTTTTGGATAAAAAAGATATTTTTTATATTTGTTTACCTCTATTTCATGCAAACGGATTATTTATGCAACTCCTAGCTTGCATAATAAATAGAACAAAGGCCGTAATAAGAGAGAAGTTTTCAGCCAGTAATTGGTTAAATGATATAATAAATCATAAAATAACTCATACAAATATGTTAGGTGCTGTTGCTGCTTTTGTAGTAGCGCAATCACCAACTAAATTTGATAAAAAACATAAGTTAAAAGTAATTGGTTCGGCTCCTTTGCCAAAAGAACCTGAAAATATCTTTAGAAAACGTTTTGGTGTTAAAGAAGTGTTACCTTTATATGGCATGACAGAAGTTAATATTCCTGTTTATGGAAAATTAGGAAAAAAGGGAAATGGAACGTGTGGAGAAGTATATTCCAAATATTTTGACGTGGAGGTACGAGATACAAACACAGATGAGAAGTTAAAAAATGGTGTAATTGGTGAAATAATGGTTAGACCTAAAATATCATTTGGATTCATGCAAGGTTATTTAGGTATGCCAGATAAATCTTTTGAGGCTTACAGAAACTTCTGGTTTCATACTGGTGATGCAGGTTTTTTTAATAAAAAAAATCAATTAATATTTGTTGATAGAATTAAAGATTGTATAAGAAGAAGAGGTGAAAACATATCTTCTTATGAGGTTGAGCAAGCTTTTTTAAAAATTCCTCAGATTGCTGAGGCAGCGGCATTCGCAGTGCCTGCAAAAGATCATGGACAAGAAGATGAGGTTATGGTTGCTTTAATGATAATTAAAGGATCAAAAATTGAATACTCCAAATGGATAAATAAAGTAAGTGCAGACCTGGCAAAATTTGCAATACCTTTGTATTTACGTGTTATGAAAAATTTTCCAAAAACACAAACAGGTAAAATTATTAAACATTCATTAAGAACTGAGGGCATTACAAATGATACTTGGAAAAATAATCTTTAATTGCTACTCTTTAACTATGAGAGAGGTTCTATGACTAATAACTTTACAGGGTGCTGGCCAGTTGCACCAACACCTTTTAAAGAAAATGAAGATTTAGATCTTGAGGGAATGAAAAGAGTTTTAGATTGCATGATTGATCAAAAAGTTGATGGCATTTGTATTTTAGCAAATTATTCGGAACAATTTTTGTTATCTGACGATGAAAGAGAAATTTTAACAAAACTGTGTATTGAACATGTTGCTGGAAAGGTTCCAATAATTGTAACTGTAAGCCATTTTTCTACAGATATTGCGTTTAAAAGAGCTAAGTTAGCAAAAGATGTTGGAGCAAATATGGTCATGATGATGCCTCCATATCATGGTGCTTTGTTAAAAGGAAATGCTGACCAAACTTTCGAACAATTTAGAAAAGTGAGCGAAGCTGGAATTACAATTATGGTTCAAGATGCCCCTTTATCTGGAGTTGATCTTTCAGTTGAACTTCTAGTAAAAATGGCAAAAGAAATAGAGCATGTTAAATGTTTTAAAATAGAGTGTGCACAAGCAGCAAACAAACTTAGGGCATTAATTGATAAAGGTGGGAGTGCTATAGAAGGTCCATTTGATGGTGAAGAAGGAATAACATTATTTGCGGATTTGGAAGCTGGCGCAAAAGGAAATATGAGTTCAGCTATGTTACCAGATTTGATTGGACCTTTGGTTAAAAATTACATTACAGGAAATAAAAAAGAAGCAGAGAATGAATATAATAGGGTCCTTCCACTCATAAATTATGAAAATAGACAGTGTGGATTTAGAGCTACCAAAACAGTATTTAAAGAAGGCGGAGTAATCAAATCAGACGTTTGCCGTCATCCAATCCCAAGTTTGGATGAAAATACAAAAAAGGGATTATTAGTTTTAGCAAATAATTACGATTTAATTGCTATGAAATGGGGATTATAATTATAAGGAGGCTTTTATGCCATATTCATTAGATGAGCTAGCTAAAGATATTAGAGGTATTTTAAAAGATCATGGCATTCAAGAAGGTTCAGATAAAGTTTGTTATTATGTTCAAAAAGCATTAATGGATCAAAATTTTATTCAAAATAATTTAAAAGATAGAGATGACCAAAACCCAAGAGAAATTCTTTATGAAGATCCTGAGCTTGGGTTTTGTGTTTGTGGTCATGTGTATAATCAAGAGGCTAACGGGTCACCTCACGATCATGGATCAAGTTGGGCTGTATACGGTCAAGCTGCTGGAGAAACAGAAATGACAGAGTGGGAAATCATAAAACAAGAAAATGATATTAAGCTCGTTAAAGAAATAAAAAAATATGTAATGAAACCAGGTGATGTTAAATTTTATAATGTTGGCGATGTTCATTCACCAATAAGAAAAGAGCCTGTAAGACTGCTTAGAATTGAAGGAAAAAATTTGGATAATGTAGAAAGGTCAAAAATTAAAGAACTTTAAATCTGATTATTTCTTCTTCGTCCATATGATTTAATAAGTCTTTTTCCCAACTTAAGTAAGCCAAGGCATGAGATCTATTTCCAAGGTGCCTTTTGTAGGTATGATAAACAAAATCTATACAAACTTCTTTTTTCATAAAAGTTTCTTTTTTCGTACAAAATTCGCTTAATCGTTTAAAATTTTGATCAAATCTATAAAAATATATTGAAGTTTTATATTTAGATGTAATGTCTTTATAAATTAGTTCTGCCTTAGATAAATCATTATAAATTATCAAAAAATCCTTGTTTCTATTAAAGTTATGAAATCTTAAGTTTGCTCTATTTATCCACTTAGATCTTTTTATATGAGTTTTTTTAAATTCATGACTTGTTCTAATATCTAACAAATTCAATTTTAAAAAATCAGTTAAATTATCATTTTCAACAATTTTTGATTTTGGAATTATAAATTTTTTTTTCTGATCAAAAAAATTTTTTAAGTAATTGATATCATCGTTAAAAATATAAACATCAAAACCCATTTGTTTCAGCCAAGAGGCTGTTAATGAAGCACGTAAGAGTTCTCCATCATCAATCAAAACAATTTTACCATTTAAAACTCCAACAAAACTATCAGTAGCTTGTATTAGTTGTCCACCGGGTGCATGCTTCAAATACATTTTATTTTCAGAAAAATTTTGATTGGCAGTTACATTAAATATAAAAGTATTTTTTGTTTTTTCTTCAAGGAAAGAATTTAGTGTTCTAAGGTTAATTTTTTTTAAATTAAATTTATTAATAATATTATTTGCTGAATTTTGATACTTACTTTTTTGAGATTTAATTTTATCTAAGTTTAATGCTTCTGTTTTATTATTTTCAAGTTTGTATCCAGATAATGTCCAACCTTGGGTTCCATTCTCAAGAGCTCTGACTTTATTTTTAATACCAAAGTTGATTAAATTTTGTGCTCCGATAATTGAACGAGTTCTACCAGCACAATTGATAATTATTTCTGTTTTATCATTAATTTCATTTTGAATTCGTAAGGGTATTTCCATATTAGGACAACATACACCTGTTGGAATATTCATTTTTTTAAATTCTTCAAAAGGTCTTCCGTCAATAACAATGATATCATCTTTTTTGTTTATTTTTTTTCTTAGTTCTGAAGGTTTAATATGAGGAGTATTTTTTTTTAACTCTACTAATTCACCAAAAGCTTTGCTTGGAACATGTATTCCTTTAAATAAAAAAAAACCAGCTTTTTTCCATCCAAAAACTCCATTCTTAAGAATTTGAATATTTTTATATCCAAGATTGGATGCAATTTCTTCAACTATTTCAGACAAACCGTCATTGTGATCCATTAAAATTATTAACGTTTCTTTACTTGGTATAAGATCAATAATCCTGATTTCAAAAATACTATATGGAATTGATATTGAAAAAAAAGGGTGTCCATCTGTATGTTGTCCAATTTCTCTTATATCAATTAAAGAGAATTCAGATTTGCCTGCATACAACTTTTTAACGTCTTTTGCTTTAATATATTTTTTCACTATACTTAAAATAATCTAAATTTTTTTTCCATATTAGAGGATAAAATGAATGAGTACAATGTTGGTGACTTAATATCAGATTTTTTATTTGAGAATGATTTGAAGACCGTTTTTGGTGTTGTTTCAGTCCATAATATTCCTATTTTGGATGCTATTGCAAAAAGAAATTTAATTAAATTTGTGCCAACGAGAGGTGAAATGGGAGCAGGTCATATGGCAGATGGTTTTGCTAGATCTTCTGACAAAGTAGGAGTTGTTATTACAAGTACTGGTCCCGGTGCAGCTAATGTTGTAGGGTCTCTAGTTGAAGCAAGATTTGCAGGAACTCCGTTACTTCATATAACCGGTCAAACTGCTACCGAAAATTTGGATAAAAATCAAGGTACTGTTCATGATGTTTCAAATCAACTTGAAATGATGAAATCTGTTTCAAAAAATGCCTATAGAATATCATCGTCTAAAAATATTTTAGAGGTATTAGAAAAAGCTCTAGAAGAGGCTATGACGCCTCCAACAGGTCCAGTATCAATTGAGGTTCCAATAGATGTTCAACGTACAATTATTAATAGGAAAGAAATATTTAATAAAGTAATTGTGAACGATAAAAATATCTCTTTAGGAAATTTGAAATCATTAGATTTTATCGAAGAAGAAATTAGAAAATCAAAAAGAAAAATATTATGGATTGGTAATGGTGGAAAAAAACTTACCTCTGAAGTTGAAAAGTTTATTGGTTTGGGTTTTGCGGTCATAACAAGTACTCAAGGAAGAGGCGTTATAGATGAAAATCATGAGATGTGTTTAGGTTCATTCAATGCAATTCCAAAAGTTGAAAAATTTTATTCTTCTCTTGATTTAATGATTGTTGTTGGAAGTAGATTAAGAGGACATGAAACAAAAGATATGTCATTAAAACTACCTGATAACCTTATACAAATTGATATCGATCCAAATGCAGAAAATAGAACTTATCCTTCAAAAATATTTCATTTAGGTGATGGAAAAAAGGTTTTAGAAAATCTTTATGAAAGATTAGATGATATAAAAACTATAGATAATAATTGGATACATGAAGTTAAATCTTTAAAAAAAGAAATCAAAAAAGATTATAAAGAATTTCTTAAAATTTACGGAGAATTCCCTGAAATAATAGAGAGAAATTTACCTAAAAACGCAAGATGGATTAGAGATGTAACCATATCCAATAGTACTTGGGGAAATAGGTTAATGCCAGTACAAAAATGGTATCAAAACATTTATCCAGTTGGAGCAGGGATAGGCCCTGGAATGTCTCTTGCAATTGGTGCTTCTGTTGCAACAGAAGAAAAAGTAAAATCAATTGCTATGTGTGGTGATGGCGGGTTTATGTTAAATGTTTCTGAATTATGGACAGCAGTTGAAATCAACAGCAATATAATTTTTATGGTAATGAATGATAAAGGTTATGGAGTTATAAAACATATTCAGGATAGTTTATATGAAGGAAGAAGAAATTTTGCTGACTTACAAGTTCCAAATTTCAAAGAGCTTGCAGATACTGTTAAGATGAAACACTTAATTGTAAAGTCTTCAAGCGAATTTGAAAATATTTTAAAAAAAGCATTTAATTTACCTGGCCCTGTATTATTGGAAATTGATATAAATAGTATTGGGGAATTACCAAGATATTTTATACCACCACCTTTTACAGAAAAGTAAAGATTACATGGATCTTCTTTATATCACTTTTCCAGAAGAGTTACCTGAGTTTAGTATTATTTTTCTTATTTTCTCAAGTATGTTCACTTCTTTTATATCTGCAGCATTTGGTATAGGAGGAGGGGCTGTGTTTTTAGGTTTGTTAGCAATATTCCTAAATCCAATAGCTTTACTGCCTGTTCATGGTTCTGTTCAAATTGCTTCAAATTTTGGAAGAATGCTTCTTATGATTAAAGATGTTTACAAAAAACCAATTTTACCTTTTTTTATTGGAACTATTATAGGGAGTTTATTTGGGGGCTATACTTTTATTCAGTTTCCAGGTTGGTTTATTCAGTTGATTGTAGGTTTTTTTATTTTGTGGACAGTTTATGGAAAGATACCTGCAATTAAATCAAGATACATTATTATAGGAGGTATTTTTTCAAGTTTTTTAACTATGTTTTTTGGAGCTACTGGTCCTTTTATTGCTGGTATGGTTAAGACGATGAAATTAAATCCACTAAGTCATACGGCAACTCATGCAGCGTTGATGTCAATGCAGCATGCTATAAAAGTTTTAGTATTTGGATTTATGGGATTTAGTTTTTCAGATTACTTTCATATCATTTTATTGATGATAATTGCAGGTTTCATAGGTACATATATAGGTAAAAAAGTTTTAATTAAATTTGGTCAAAAGTACTTTAAGATATTTCTTAACTCAATTTTAACAATTATTTCAATATACTTAATACTAAATGGATTTTTAAATTATGATTTTACTTTCTCTTCATAATTAATGAATATATGTATGGTCCGCATAATCCCAAAAATGCAAAAATTAAAAACATAAGTGCAAGAGGTTGAGTAAATATCATCCACCATGCTCCATCAAACATTTTAAGAGAATGTTGTAAATTAGTTTCAACCATTTCGCCAAGAATTAAACCTACTGCTATTGGAGCCACAGAGAAACCATGTCTTCGAGCAAAAAAACCAATTACTCCAAAAATTAAAGCAAGCCAAACATCTAAGAGTTGGCCTTGGAAAGCATATGCACCAATAACAGAAAGACCAAAAACAATTGGCCATAATATAGCTGTAGGTACAAGTGAAACCCTGGCAAATAACCTGGCAGCATATAGACCCATTAACATAAACATAATATTTGCGAAAAACATTGAACCAAATATTTGATAAACTTTTTCAACTTGTTCTGTAAACAAGTACACACCTGGTCTTAAGCCATGCACCATTAACCCAACTAATATGATTGCAGTAGTTCCACTGCCAGGAATGCCTAAAACCATTGTTGGTACCATCGCACCACCAGTTGCAGAATTATTTGCTGCTTCAGCACCTGCTATACCTTCAATAGAACCTTTACCAAATTCTTCTTTATTTTTTGACCATCTTCTTGCTTCGGAATATCCAATCATTGATGCAACAGTGGCACCTTCTGCTGGTAAAACACCTATAAAAGTCCCAATTCCACAAGATCTCAAAATTGTCTTCCAAATTTTCTTATAATCTTCTTTTGTTGGTAGTTTGACAGCTTTCATGCTAACAGTATTTACAATTTTATTAACAGTTTTTGATTGAACTAAAAGTTCTGAAATAGCAAAAAGTCCAATAAAAATTGGAACAAAATGAATACCCTCATAGAGTTCATAGTTACCAAACATAAATCGTTCAATTCCTGTAACTCGTTCTGCTCCAATTGTTGATAACCAAACTCCAAATATTCCACCTATTAAATTTTTAACGGCTCCACCAGCACTAATACTCGCAAGCATTGATAATCCAAAAACTGTTAATGCAAAATATTCAGGTGATCGAAATTCGTACGCTACTCTAGCTAACAAAGGTGCTGCAAAACATAAAACTATTACAGAAAATACCCCACCAACGGTACTTGAAATCACAGCAATACCCAACGCTCTTCCCGCTTCGCCTTTTTGAGCAAGAGGATATCCATCAAATGTTGTTGCCGCAGCCGCAGAAGTTCCGGGTGTATTAATTAAGATAGCAGTTATTGATCCAGCAAAAGTTGCTGAGACATAAATTGTTGCAAGGACTGCTATAGCGTGAACGGGGTCCATAGTTAAAGTAAAAGGTAATAAGAGTGCAGCCCCAGTAGTCGCACCTAAACCTGGCAATACTCCAATTACAACTCCTAAAATTGTTGTAACAAAAATTAAAAAAAGCAAATAAGGATCAGTTGCAACTGATAGCATTGCCATTAACCCTTGTTCAAACATTTGAAAATTTCCTAACCATAATACATGTCCATAAGAATTCCTCTTGGAAATCTAATTTTTAATACGAAATCAAACAATAAAAAAATTAATAAGGGGGTCAAAGTTGCAGTTAAAAAAGAAAGCCAAATTCTCTTTTCACCCCATAATAAACCCATCAATAACATCACTACAAAAATTCCAATAAACATATCTGTATAAACTGTTAATAAATAAAAAATTAAAAATAAGCCCATACTTCCCCAAGTTGGAAATTTTTCTAATTTTATTGGCTCGGGATTATTTGTTTTATATTGTAATGTTAATACAGCTATTAAAACAAGCATTAGGACCATTAAAAAAATTGGAAAAGATCTAGCTTGCATACTATCACCAACAATCATTTCAGGCGAAGTATCTAACTGTAAAGATATTCCAATTACAATTATTGAGAATATTGTAAGGAATAAAGGAACTGTATAAAATTTATTAGACATAATGTTTATTTTAATGCCCCCTTATATGAAAGAGGGCATTAATTAATATTTACTTCATTAAGCCCATTTCTTTTAGAGCTGGTCCAAATTCACCAACCATGAAGGCAATTTGCTTTCCCCAAGGCCCTGAAGGTTGAGGTGAAGTATTGTCTAGTCCAGAATTTGCTAAATAAGCTTGATACATTGAATGTTTCATTGCTTTAGCCATACCTTTTTCAAGTGCTGCAACTCTAGCTTTGTCAACTCCAGCGTGAGTTACGAAACCTCTTGTTGTTGAAAGAACAAGATCAATTCCAAGAGATTTAGCTGTTTTAGCTTTTGGAATAGGAGCCATTGCGTTTTCACCTAATATTACAAGTGGACAAACATCTCCAGCTTCAACAGGTGCTGCTGCTTCAGATAAATTAAGTGTTCCTACATCTACTTCTCCTGCAACAAGTCTTGTAGCTAATTCTGCTCCACCCTTAAACGGGATATATTTAGGCATTTTTTGCCCTAGTTTTTTTGCCCATAAATAAACTGTAATATGATCAATTGTACCAGTATGAGTTCCTCCAAATGTCATTTTGTCACCCTTTTTCATTCCAGCAACAAAATCTTCAGGTGTTTTGTAAGGACTTTTTTTACAATTTACCATAAGAATTTGGGGGTCATTAGTACCTCTTGCTATTGGAGCCATATCACTAACTTTTAACTTGGTTTTACCCATGGCCATTGTAATAGCGTGTCCTACTGTAAAAGTTAATATTGTATTTCCATCTGCTGGTCTTGTCATAAAATAGTTCATTGCGGCGGCACCACCTCCACCTCTTTTATTGACAACAACCATGTCTTGTTTCAGAGTTCTTCTTGATCTTAACATCATCATTCTTGAGTTAACATCTGTTCCGCCACCAGCACCAGCATGAGTAACTACTTCTATGGCTGGTTTTTTGTCAGCAAAACTTGGAGCAGTAGTAAAGGCCACTAAACCAGTAAGAATGGTTAGACCTGATCCAATGCTCAAAAGTGTTTTTTTATTAATCATTAATTCCTCCTGAGATTAATATGTATTAGTAACACTATTCAAAGTTAACTACTGAGAGTCAAGCAGCAATAAATTTCACTTGTTAATAATTTATAAAATTTGCTTTGAATATGTTGATATTTATAACTTCATCAATAGGTTTGTCTTGTCTTAAACGTTTAATTCTTGGGAAACGAAGCGCTACTCCAGATTTATGTCTTTTACTAAAATCAACAGAATCAAATGCTATTTCAACTACAAATTTTTTTTCAACTTCTCTTACAGGACCAAATTTTTTAATGGTGTTATTTCTAACAAACTTATCCAAGATTTCTAATTCTTCATTATTAAAGCCAAAATATGCTTTGCAAATAGGAACTATATTGTTTTTATCCCAAAGACCAAAAGTAAAATCTGAATAATATGAACTTCTTTTGCCATGTCCCCTTTGGGCATACATCATAACTGCATCTACAACTAAAGGTTCATTTTTCCATTTATACCAATAACCTTTTGGTCTTCCTGAAATGTAAGCACTATTTTTTCTTTTTATCATCAAACCTTCGTGTTCGCTTTTATTTAATTCATTGGACTTAATATTTGTGAGTTCTTCCCAAGTTTTAAATTTGAAAACTTTTGAAAGATCAAAAAATTTATTTTGTACTTTATCATGCCAATCGGATAAAATTTCTCGTCTATTTGAAAAACCTAAGTTTCTTAAATCTCTGTTTTTTAAAAATAAAATGTCATAAAGTTTTACAAAGGCTGGAAAGTTTTCTAAGTGAACTTTTGATACTTTTTTTCTATTTAATCTTTGTTGTAATTTATTAAATTTAAGAGGTGTAAAATCATTTCCAACTAAAAGTTCTCCGTCTAAAACAACTAAGTCATTTTCATTATTATGTATTTCTGGAAAAGTATGTGAAATATCATCCCCAGTTCGAGAGAAGATACTAATTTTGGATTTAAATAAAACTAATTGTACTCTTATTCCATCCCACTTCCATTCTGCTAAAAAATCCTCTGGCTTTAAGTTATTAAAATCTTTTTTTTCAATAGGGTGAGCTAGCATTAAAGGGTGAAATACTTTTTCAATCTTTATCTCAGGTTTACTGTCATTTTCAAAAATCCAATTAAACAATTTTATATATGGAGGAACCACACCATGCCAAATTTGCTCAACTTCTGAGATCTCAATATTTGTATTATGAATTAATGAAAGTTTTGTTAACCTTGTTGAAACACCTATTCTTAAACCACCTGACAAAAGTTTAATAAATGCCCATCTCTCATTTTCTGAGAAAATTGAAAGATATTTTTTTATTAAGTTGGTTGTATTTGTAGTACTTGAACTTTCTAGTTCATTTATAATAAAGTTTAATTTTGGCACTGTACCTTTTTTTTTATAAGGCCAAATTAAAGCAATTGTTTCAGCAAGATCGCCAACATAATCATATGATAAATCAAATAATTCAGGATCAACTTCTTCTTTAATCATTTCTTTGATTTTTGAAATGGAAATATTTTTAATTTTCAAATTTCCTGTTAAAATTGCTAATGCCAATCCTCTGTCAGGATTTTCGGTATTTTTAAAATAATGGTTTAATAACTCAATTTTTCTTTTTCTTGATCTAGTAAGAATTAATTGATTAATTAACTGGCTAAACTCTCTCAAATTTCTTCTCCACTATCATCTCTACCTTGAATTGATAATGCAGATGCTTTTAAGCCTCTTTTTTTACACCAATATACTAAAGCTTCTTCTCGACCATGTGTTACTAAAATATTTTTTGCTAAACTATTATTTATATTCGATGTTAATTCATTCCAATCAGCATGATCTGATATTAATAAAGGTAATTCAACCAAACTCTGTTTCGCTCTTTGTTTTACTGACATCCATCCAGAAGCGTGAGACAATATAGGGTCTATAAATCTTCTTGACCAGGTTGATTTTAGAGCTGAAGGTGGAGCTAAGATTATCTTTCCATTAAAATCTTTTTTTTCACCTTTAATAAGAGCCTTGGATAAATTTCCTAAATTTATTCCAGACTGAATATAATAATCACAAATCTTCTCTAATGCTCCATGGATAAAAATAGTTTCATCATATCCTTTATTTCTTAATAATTTAATTAAACGTTGGGCTTTTCCAAGGGCATAAACACCAATTAAATGTGGACGATTTGAAAAATTTTTTAATGAATTAATTAATTTATTTATTTCAACTTCTGGATCTGGATGTTGAAATATAGGTAGGCCAAATGTAGCTTCAGTTACTAAAGTATCGCATGTGACTGGTCTAAAGTTTTCGCAAGTATCATCTTTCGTTATTTTAAAATCACCAGTAAAATTTATTTTATTTTTCCGATATTCAAGTAAAACTTGAGCACTTCCTAATATATGCCCAGCTGGAAAAAAAGTAACTTTCACACCATTAACATTTAATGGAGAATTAAATGATAATTCTTGAAAATTATTTGCACAATTCTCACCATATCTAATTTTCATAATTTCTATTGTATGTTTTGTTGCAAGAACATTATTATGCCCAGGCTTTGCATGGTCAGCATGAGCATGAGTTATGATTGCATTTTCAACTGGAAAAATTGGATCAATAAAGGTATTTATTGGTACTATTTGTAAATGTTTATTAACCCAATCCATATTTTTTATATATCATTATGATACCAAAATTAAAGTCTCATCCTATTACTAAATGGTTAAATAAAAATGGTTGGAGCTACCACAAACACCAAATTGTTACACTAGAAGAGACTACAAAAGGATATGACATATTGCTAGTTGCACCAACAGGAGGTGGAAAAACTCTTGCTGGATTTATGCCGGCAATTACAGATTTAATTGAAAAAAAATATAAAGATAATTTTCTACATACGCTTTATATTTCACCACTAAAAGCACTTACTGTTGATGTACAAAGAAATTTGGTTCAACCAATAAATGACCAATCTTTAAATATTTCTGTTGAGACGAGAACTGGTGATACTCCATACGCAAAAAAAAGAAGGCAAAAGACATCGCCACCTCAAATGCTTATGACAACTCCTGAGTCTTTTGCTTTGTTGATGTCAGATGAAAATGCTGAAGATTATTTTAAAAATATTAAATTTTTAATTATTGATGAAATTCATACATTGATTAATTCTAAAAGAGGCGATTTATTATCACTTAATATAGCAAGATTAAATGAATTAGCTTCGAATTATACTAAAATTGGGTTATCGGCTACTATTAAAGATAAAGAAAATGTTTTGAACTTTTTATCTCAAAATAAACAAAAAAAAATTATCGATATTCCATCTTTAAATAAGCCAAAAGTAGAAATTTTAATGTCTGAAAACAGAATACCTTGGTCAGGTCATATGGCAACCTATTCTATCAGAACATTATATTCAAAAATTGAAAAAGCAGAAATGAGTATAATTTTTGTTAATACTAGAGCTCAAGCCGAGTTAATTTTTCATAATTTATGGCTTGAAAATAAATCTAATTTGAAAATAGCTGTTCATCACGGAAGCCTTGAAAGAGAAATAAGAAGAAAAGTCGAACAGAAAATGTCCAAAGGAGAAATTGATTGTGTGGTTGCAACAAGTTCCTTAGATCTCGGAATTGATTGGGCAAAAATAGACTTAGTTATTCAAGTTGGTGCTCCAAAAGGTGTTTCAAGATTATTACAAAGAATTGGCAGAAGTAATCATACTTTAAATAAGCCATCAAAGGCTTTATTAGTTCCAGGAAATAGATTTGAATATCTTGAATGTTTAGCTGCTATAGAAGCTATAAAAGAAAACATCATAGATGGAGATAATTTAAAATCTGGTAGTCTTGATGTTTTAGCTCAGCATATATTAGGTGTTGCCTGTAGCAATCCATTTGATAAAACCAAACTTTATAAAAATGTTAAAACCGCTTGGCCTTACAGAAAACTCTCAATAGAAGATTTTACCCAAACTTTGGAGTTTGTTCAAAACGGTGGTTATTCACTTAGACAATACCAGAAATACTCTAAAATCGGATTAAATAAAAATAATCACTTTGCAATCAGAAATAAGACAGTTAGACAGAAGTACAAGATGAATATTGGCACTATTGTTGAATCGTATATGCTTAAAGTGAAGCTTCGAAATAAAACCTTAGGTAATATAGAAGAATGGTTCATTGAAGGTTTGACTGAAGGTGATACTTTTCTGTTTGGAGGGAAAGTTTTAAAGTTTTTAAATATATCAGAGAAGGGAGTTCATGTAGCTTTAACAAAAGATAAAAGGCCTAAAATACCATCTTACGCTGGGGGAAGAATGCCTCTAACTTCTGAGTTGGCGTTACAAGTGAAAAAGTTAATAAGCAAAAAACAGTCTTTAAATAGTTATCCTGAACAGATAAAAGATTGGTTAATTTTACAATCTCAAAAGTCAATTTTACCAATGCATGATAAAGTTTTAATTGAAACTTTTCCTAGAAAAATGGGGAATAAAAAAAGACATTTTTTAATTTGTTATGCCTTTGAAGGAAGAAATGTTCATCAGACTTTAGGTTTTTTAATTTCGAAGAGAATGCAAAGATATAATCTTAAACCACTTGGATTTGTTGCAACTGACTATGCACTCGCTATTTGGAGTATGAAGGAAATTAATGACATTAAATTCTTATTTAATGAAGATTTAATGATAAGCGATTTGTATGAATGGTTAGATGACACTCCATTAATGAAAAAAAATTTTAGAGATGCATCGATTATTTCAGGATTAATCGAAAGAAAAATGCCTGGTTTGACAAAAACATCGAAGCAAATTTTATTTAATACAGACTTGATTTATGATGTACTAAAGAAACATGAAGGTAACCACTTGCTTCTCAAAGTTGCTAAAGAAGATTCATTAAATGGTTTGATTTCAATTGATAGGTTAGGTAAACTAATGAAGAGAATTCAAAATAAAATTTTATTTAAAAAATTAGAAAAAATATCCCCATTAGCAGTACCTCTTTTGCTTGAAATAAATAGAGAAACAATTAATAAAGATGAGCTTAATGAATATTATTTGGAAGAATTTGAAAATGAATTACTTAGTGAAATTGGTTTTTCATGAAAAAATTAGAGTTTTGTCAAAATACATTTGATATAGATCCACACGGAATTCTCATTTGGTCAAAGCTTAATACTGCAATTGTTTCAGATTTACATTTAGAAAAAGGCTCAAGTTACGCTAAGTATGGGCAATATATTTCTCCATATGACAGTTTAGAAACATTAATCAAATTAGAAAAAATTTTATCAAACTATGTGATTAAAAAAATTATTTTTTTAGGCGATACTTTTCACGATAAAAATTCACTAAATAGAATGAATATTAAAACTCAAAAGAAATTAAAATCATTAACTAATATTTATGAATTCATTTTAATTGAGGGAAATCATGATAAAAATATAATGTATGAAATCCCAAGTCATAAAATTTTACGATTAAATGATATTGAGTTTATTCATGAAGCAATTGTTGACGATAGACATCAGATTTCTGGACATTATCACCCAACTTTATCTGTCAAATTGAATGGAAAAAGAGTAACTGAAAAATGTATTTTACAAACTGAAAGAAAATTAATTCTTCCTTCATTTGGAAAATATACTGGAGGGCTATCGATTAATAATAAAATATTTAAGCCTTATTTAAAATCTGGTTTTAATGCATATATATGTAATGAAAAAAATGTATATAAATTTTCTCCATCAGATTTGAAAAAAAATGTTAAATGAAAAGTATTTAAATAAAGTAATTGATTTTGCTTGGGCAGACGAAATCAGCTTTGATTCAATTAAAGAACAAACTGGGTTAAACGAAAAGCAGGTTATAAAATTGATGAGAAGTAATCTCAAGCCTAGAAGTTTTAAACTTTGGCGTGAAAGAGTATCTGGAAGAAAATCAAAACATAGTAAAATAAATAATATTTATAGATAATTTTAGTGGAAAATATTTTAAAAAAATACAATGCGATTGGAATTAGTATTCCAAAATTTATGATAAAATGGATGAGGTCAAACCACGCTGGAGAAACAGGAGCAGTTTGGATTTACAAAGGTGCAAGTTGTATTTTTTGGAATAAAAAAATATTTAAGATGTCAAAAGAACACATTTTAACTGAAACCAATCATCTGATAGTTATGGAAAATCTTTTAACCTCTAATGAAAAAAGCAAATTACTTTTTTTATGGAGAATTATGGGTTTTGTTTTAGGATTTTTGTCAGCAATGTTTGGTTATAAATTTTTTTGCATTACCGTAGATGCAGTTGAAACTTTTGTTGAGAAGCATTACAATGAACAAATTGAATATTTATTAAATAATAATCTAAATTATAAGTTAGCAATGGTTTTAAAGAAATGCTGTGATGAAGAAATAGAACACCAGCAAGATGCAAGATCAAAGGTATTAGAAAAAGATGAAAGTAAAATTACTAACTTTTGGAAAAAAATTGTTGGGTCAGGATCTAATATGGCAGTAAATGTTTCAAAGTTGGTTTAATAATATGATAAAAGTTCTTTATGATGGTAAGTGTGGATTATGTAATAAAGAGATAAGTTATTATAAAAAAATTGCCAATAATAAAAAGTTTAAATGGTTAGATATTGCTAATAACCCTAAAGATTTAAAAGAATTTAATATTAAACAATCAGACGCACTTTTGTATCTGCATGCATTTGATTCTAAAAATAAACAATATATCGGAGTTGATGCCTTTATTTTAATTTGGAAAAATCTAACTTACTGGAAATTTTTAGCTTTTATTGCGTCTCTGCCAATAATTAAAAGTTTATTGTCTATAATCTATAAGAAATTTGCTTATTATAGATTTAATAAATTAGAACATTGTATTGTAAGTAAGAATAATGCTTAACAAAATAAAATATAAACTCTTTGGAAAGTTTCAAAATAAAAAACGTTTAGAACAAATGAAAAAAAATCCATTTAAAAGAGTTGATTCCCAAAAAATGACTGATATTGAAAAAATGGATAAAGGTTTTAATGGCAAAACTTATTCTATAAATGGTATGGATATAGATTTTTAACCAGGATAACTAATTTTTTGATTTTAAAGTGATTTTTAGTTAAGTTATAAAAAGTTTTAAGAGGAAAAATAATGATGAAATATATTATAAGTATAATTGCAATACTCGGTTTATTTATAAACTCTGTTTTTGCTGGTGGACATAAAAAAATAAAAGTTGGTATGATTACCACTTTATCTGGAGGAGGTTCAGGTCTTGGAATTGACGTCAGAGATGGTTTTTTATTAGCTGTTAAAGGCGATAAACATTTTGAGGTTATTGTAAAGGACGATCAAAGAAAACCGGACATTGCGGTTCAAATTGCAGATAAAATGATACAGTCAGATAAAGTAGATGTTCTTACTGGAATTATATGGTCAAATTTAGCAATGGCAGTGGTGCCTGCTGCAGTTAAACAAGGAAAATTCTATTTGTCTCCGAATGCAGGGCCTTCTAAATTAGCAGGTAAAGGTTGTCATAAAAATTATTTTAACGTTGCTTGGCAAAATGATAATTTGCATGAAGCAGCTGGTGGATATGGAAATGCTGCTGGGTATAAAAACTCATTTATACTTGCGCCTAACTATCCAGCAGGTAAGGATGCGTTAACAGGATATAAAAGATTTTTTAAAGGTAAAATTGAAAAAGAATTATATACCAAACTTGGTCAAAAAGACTATGCAGCAGAAATTGCTCAAATAAGGTCATCTAAAGCTGATAGTATCTTCTTCTTTTTACCTGGCGGTATGGGTATTTCATTTATGAAACAATTATCTCAATCAGGTATAAATCTTCCAGTCATTGGACCAGCCTTTTCATTTGACCAAGGTATTTTAAAAGCTGTTGGTGATGCTGCTCTAGGTGTTAAAAACACCTCTCAATGGTCAAAAGATCTTGACAATAAAGCTAATAAGAAATTCGTTCAAGATTTTCAAAAAGAGTATGGACGATTACCATCTTTATATGCATCTCAGGGATATGATACTGGGAAATTGTTAATTTCTGCTCTAAATGTAGCAGACGTTAAAGACCAAGATAAATTCAGAAGTGCATTGAAAAATGCTAATTTTGAAAGTACCCGTGGGTCATTTAAATTTGATACTAATCAACATCCTATTCAAGACATCTATGTGAGAGAAGTGATCAAGGAGGGAAAAATTTTAACGAATAAAATTATTTCAACCGGGCTTAAAAATAGATCAAACGCTTACGTTAAAGATTGTCCTTTGAAATAAGAAAATAAATAAGTGAGTTTTATTGACTCACTTATTTTCATCACATGGAATTTCAATTATTAATTGAACAGCTATTAAACGGCTTACAATTTGGCACAATGTTGTTCCTTATGTCTGCTGGTTTGACTTTAGTTTTTGGTGTTATGGGATTGATTAATCTTGCGCATGGTTCCTTTTACATGATTGGCGCTTTTGGAGCAGCTCTTCTTGCTGAAATTACAGGTTCTTTTTTTATTGGATTAATAAGTAGTTTTATTGTTGCTATGTTTGCAGGTGTAATAACTGAAATTTTAGTTATTAGAAAGTTATATAAAAAAGATCACTTAGATCAAGTGCTAGCAACCTTTGCTCTAATTTTAATTTTTTCTGAAGGTATTAGATGGATTTTCGGAGCGTATCCACTTTATCTGAACATACCTTCAGAACTCAATGCTAGTGTTTCTCTTCCTTTAGAAATTATTTATTCGAAATATAGACTTTTAATAATTGCAATTGGAATTTTAATAGCATTCTTCTTATACATTTTAACTTCTAAAACTTTACTAGGAATAAGAATAAAAGCAGGACAAAACGATAGGGAAATGATTTCTGTTTTGGGAGTAAATATTAAAACTCTTTATACAATTGTTTTTGCATTAGGAGCTGCGTTAGCTGGTTTATCTGGAGCATTGATCGGCGCGATACAATCTGTTGAGGTCGGTATGGGTGAACCAGTTCTAATATTAGCATTTGTAGTAATTATCATTGGTGGAATTGGCTCAATTAAAGGAGCTTTTGTTGGGGCTTTGTTAGTAGGAGTTACAGATACGTTAGGACGTTTCTTACTTCCTGAGTTATTTAAATTATTTTTTGATAATGCTGATGCAAATTTAATTGGTTCATCGATAGCTTCAATGTCAATATATATACTTATGGCGATTGTTTTAATTTTTAAGCCATCAGGTTTGTTTGGTGAGAGATCAGCATGATGTCTGAAAAGAAATTAAATTTTTTAATTCTAATATTTTTATTTTTAGTACCGTTATTTTCAATGCTTTTAAATGATATTTATATAACAACATTATTTTCAAAGATTGTTATTCTAGCTATTGCAGGTATTGGTCTTAATTTAATATTGGGATATGGAGGAATGGTCTCCTTTGGTCACGCTGTTTTTTTTGGCTTAGGTGGATATGTTACAGGAATTTTAGCTTTTCATTTTAATAATTACGAACCTATCCAAATATTAGTTTTTGAGTTTGAAGGAACAAATCAATTATTATTTATCTGGATTTTTACTTTAATTTTTTCATCTATATTAGCACTCTTTATTGGTTATTTTTCATTAAGAACAACAGGTGTTTATTTCATAATGATAACATTAGCATTTGCTCAAATGTTATACTATTTTTCAATAAGTTGGCCTACTTATGGTGGAGAAGATGGATTGTCACTTTCACTTAGAAATCAAATCCCTTTTCTTAATACCATGGATCCTACTACTTTTTTTTATATTTGTTATGTATGGTTAATTATAACAATAATACTTGTTAAATTTATTTTAAATTCACCATTAGGAATTTCATTAAAAGCTAGCAAAGAAAATGAGGATAGAGTTAGATCAGTTGGAATTAACCCTAAAAAAGTTAAATTAATTTCATTTATAATATCTGGAGCAATAACAGGTCTCGCTGGTTCTTTATACGCCGATCTTAATAGATTTGTAAGTCCAACAATTTTAAGTTGGCAAATGTCTGGAGAAATTATGATTTTAGTAATTTTAGGTGGAATGTTTAGACTTTATGGGCCAATTTTGGGTGCTTTTTTTTATATTATATTAGAGCAATTTCTTGGTGGTATTACAGAAAATTGGCAATTTTGGTTGGGTTTTATAATTCTTTTAGAAGTACTTTATGCAAAGGCAGGGATAATGAGCTTTTTAATTAAAGATAAATATGATGAAAAAACCAGTTCTTAAAATTGATAAACTTAGCAAATCATTCGGAGCTATAAAGGCTAATGATAAGTTAAATTTAAATTTATTTAGAAATGAAATTCATGCCTTAATAGGTCCAAATGGTTCTGGTAAGTCAACATTAGTCAAACAAATTTCAGGATTTTTAAAACAAGATAGTGGTCAAATTTATCTTGAAGAAATTGATATTTCCAATTATTCAGCTGAACATAGGTCAAGAATGGGTATCGCTAGAAGCTTTCAAATTTCTTCTGTTATAAATTCATTTAAAGTTATTGATAATTTAAGATTATCCCTTATGGGTAGAGATGGGGGTTATTTAAATCCATTAAATAATATCTATAGAAATAAAGATTATAGTGATGAAGCATTTGATTTACTTAATATTGTTGATTTAACAAATAAGGCTAATGATTTAGTTAGTACTTTAAGTCATGGTGATAAAAGAAAACTAGAGATAAGTTTGGCCCTGTCAATGAATCCAAAGTTATTTCTTTTTGATGAACCAATGGCTGGATTAGACAAGATATCATCAGAATTAATGATTGATTTATTCAAAAAATTAAAAGTTAAAGCTCCAATTTTACTTATAGAACATGATATGGAATCGGTATTTGCTTTAGCTGATAGGATATCAGTTTTAGATTATGGAAGTTTAATTGCTTCTGGGAATGAAAAAGAAATAAAATCAAATTCTAAAGTTCAAGAAGTTTATCTTGGAGATGAAAATTGACTACGCTTCTTAAAATCGAAAAATTAAGTGCTTGGTATGGTGATTCCCGTGTATTAAAAGAAGTAGATATTGAAATCAATGATGGAGAAATAGTTGCTTTACTTGGAAGAAACGGAATGGGAAAAACTACTACTCTTCATTCAGTTTGTGGAATAATCGAAAAAATTTCTGGTAATATATTTTTTAACAAAAATTTCATTTCAAATTTACCAAGTTATGAAATTTCTAAATTAGGTATTGGTTTAGTGCCTGAAGGCAGAAGAATTTTTTCAAACCTTACTGTCGAAGAAAACTTGATTGTTGCTTCAAGAAAAGGTTATTGGGATTTGAATAAAATTAAACAAATTTTTCCACGGTTATCGGAACGTTTAACACAAATGTCAAATTCATTGTCCGGTGGTGAACAGCAAATGTTAGCTATTGCTAGAACACTTATGACTAATCCAAAGTTATTAATTTTAGATGAAGCTACTGAAGGTTTGTCGCCAAATATAAGAAATGAGATATGGACAATTATTTCTCAAATTAAAAAAAAGGATGTTTCAATAATTTTAGTAGATAAATACTTGAATAAAATAAAAAAATTTGCAGACAAGTTATACATTCTTGAGAGAGGAGAAAATGCGTGGAATGGAAAACCTTCTTTATTAACTGACCAGATTATTAAAAAATATTTATCTGTCTAAATTTTCTAATTAAATGATAAGTCCCCAAGATCTTGAGTAACAACTCCAGTAAATTCAATAGTTTTGGGTGTTAGAGTTTTTACATACTTTTGAATGTTTTCTTGAATAAGTTTTTCGATATTTTTCATAATTTCTTTGTCTGGAAATTCCCAAATAACTACACTTACGTTAGGTGTATTTGGGTTTTTTAAGGATCTAAACCTTACACCTTTAACAGTTTGAAGTAGAGATGGCCATTTTGTTTCTAGCATAGACTCAAAAAGTTCACAGTCTTCATTACTTGAAAATGTTCTAACAAATATTTTTACTAACATACATTTACCTTACACTTTATTTTTAAATATTATGATCTATAGTAAGGTTACAAAAATTGAGGACATTATGGTAGAATTATTTGTAAGAAAAGATGTTGCATTTAGGGCTTTTAAAATTGCCTTAATTGTCGGCATTATTTTAGCCGGGATTAATCACGGAGATCATCTTATTAAGGGTGAAATGACTGCTAACAATTGGATAAAAATAATTATCACCTTTTGTGTTCCGTACTGCGTTTCTTCATTTTCATCAGCAATGGCAATAAAAAAAGAACATAGCATATCTCCAATGTAATTGTTAATTATGATTAAATTAGGTTTGTTAGGAAATAATATATCAAAATCTGAAATGCCTAATCTTATAACAAAATTAGGAAATGAATTTGGGTGTGATGTTAAGTACGAACTTTTTGATCAAGCTTCAAAAACAAATTTTAATTTCAAAAAATTTTTAAGCCAAATAAAAGAAAAGAATATTTCTGGGATTAATGTTACCCACCCTTTTAAAGAACTAGCATTAGAGCATTCAATTAAATTAAGTAAAGAAACAAAGTTAGTAAAATCAACTAATCTTATTTTAATCAATGAATGTATGACTGCACATAATACAGATTTCACTGGTTTTCTAAATACTTATAAATTTAATTTCAATAAAGAACCTTCAAAATTAGTTATTTTAGGAGGTGGTGGAGTTGGAAAATCAGTTTGTTTTGCTTTATTAAAATTAGGAGTTAAAGAACTTAACATAATCGAAAAAGATCACATTAAATTAGAAAAATTAATAGAGGATTTAAAAAAACAAAACGAACAGGTATATTCAATAAAGTTAGATGAGTTGATAGAAAGTCAGCATGAATTTGATGGATTTTTAAATTGCTCTGAGCAGGGTCATATTAACACTCCTGGAAACCCATTTGATGGGTTGAAATTAAATAGTAATCAATGGTCTTTTGATGTAGTTTATACGCCTGCTATGACAACTTTTTTAAAAAATTCAGAGAATAATGGGGCAAAAATAATTACTGGCATTGATCTTTTTTTATTCCAAGGAATAGAGTCATTTATAATTTTCACAAAACAGGAAAAATTAAGAAAAAAAATCATGAGTAATTATAACGATATAAGAGAGTACTATTTTAAAAAGTTAATCACTTGATAGTGTCAATTTTACTACATTAGAACTAACTAAATTTTCTATTTCACCTTTTGTATAATTTAACTCCAATAAAATTTCATTTGTATGTTCACCAATTTGAGGTGGTATATTTTTAACGCCAACTGATTTTGATCTGCTAAACTTTATTGGAGAAGCTATACCTTGATATTCCTCTTTATGAAGAACCATTTGTCTTTCTTTTGTCTGAGGATGATTGATAGCTTCTTCCATGTTCCTGACTGGACCAGCTGGAACACCTGCATTTAAAAGTTTTTCTGAGAAAGAGTTTCCATCAACATCCTTAAGTGCATTTTGTAAATAATCTGTTAATTCTAACCTGTTTTTAACTCTATCTGCATTAGTTTTAAATCTATTATCGTCTATTAAGTTACC
Source organism: uncultured SAR116 cluster alpha proteobacterium (assembly GCA_902524215.1). Classification (GTDB taxonomy): domain Bacteria; phylum Pseudomonadota; class Alphaproteobacteria; order Puniceispirillales; family Marisalimonadaceae; genus TMED54. The sequence goes on along the minus strand of CABZCK010000007.1, from coordinate 6,385 downwards.
CAAATTGAGTGCTTTACAGAGTCTTGCAAATCCAGCATCGTTTCCTATTCCCATAAAAATTTCATTAGTGGCTGTATTGAACTTGTCATATGGAGATATGTTAGGATGAGAGTTTCCTGTTGCTTTTCCAGGTTTTTTGCTCAGAAAAAAATTTGCATTGTGAGGATGCATTAAAGCTAGAGAAGAGTCATATAATGTCATGTCAAGATATTGGCCTTTATTGGAGATGTTTCTTTCTTGTAAAGCCATCAAAATTCCAATTGCAGAATATAAACCAGTACCCATATCTACGAAGGGCGCTCCCATTCTTACACTACCACTTTCTGGTGTTCCGTTTATGGACATCATTCCAGTCATTGCTTGAACAATAGCATCATAACCAGGAGCTCCTCCTAGAGGACCATCTTGACCAAAACCAGATATTCTACAATGAATAAGTTTTGGAAACTTTTCTTTTAAAACTTCTTCATATCCTAAACCCCATTTTTCCATTGTTCCTGTTTTAAAATTTTCAATAAGAACATCTGCTTCTTCCAGGAGTTTAATTAATATTTCTTTTCCTTTATCTGATAACAAATCAATTGCAATTGATCTTTTATTTCTATTTACATTTATAAAATATGATGCCATTCCATTTGAAAATGGTGGACCCCATCCTCTCACCTCGTCACCGATGTGAGCTTCTACTTTTATAACATCAGCCCCATGATCAGCAAAAATTTGAGTTGCGTAAGGCCCTCCAAGAACTCTAGTTAGATCTATTATTTTACAATTTTCTAAAGCATGTTTCATTTTATTTCCTATGTTTTGATTAGTATGATCTTGGCAAATGAAGTATTTTTTCTGATATGTAATTTAATATCATTTGTGAACTAACTGGTGCTAATTTTGGTATTAAGGATTCTCTTAATAATCTTTCAACATGATACTCTTTTGCATATCCCATACCTCCCAGAGTTACAACAGCTTGTGTTGCTGTTTTAAATGCTACCTCTGCAGCGTAGTATTTAGCAGCATTTGCAAGTCCTCCAGAATTTTGTCCTTTATCATATTGATATGCAGCTTTCGATATTAATAATTCAGCAGCTTCAAGCTCTATCCATAATTCAGCTAAGGGATGTTGAATACTTTGATTTTTACCAATTGGTCTATCAAATACAATTCTTTCATTAGCATACTTGACAGCTTTATCTAAAGCATCTTTCCCAATCCCTAAAGCTTCCGCTGCAATTAATATCCTTTCAGGGTTTAAGCTATCTAAAATATATCTAAAACCTTTACCTTCTTCTCCAATACGATCTTCTTCAGATATTTCTAAATTGTCAAAAAAGATTTGATTACTATCAACAGAATCTCTTCCCATTTTTTTTATTTCTCTAACTTCAATTTTTGTTCTATCAAAGTCTGTATAAAATAAAGTTAATCCATCAATATTATTTTTTGTTTCCCCCAAATCGGATGTTCTTGCTAAAAGCAGAATCTTATTTGCAATTTTTGCTGTGGAGGTCCAAATCTTTTGTCCATTTATTAAATATCCACCTTGAATTTTACTTGCTGTAGTTTTTATTTTTCCAGTATCTAACCCGGCGTCAGGTTCCGTCACTCCAAAACATGTTTTATCAGATCCAGAAATTAAGTTAGGTAACCAATCTTTTTTTTGAGTTTGAGTTCCATGAACAACAATAGGGTGTGGTCCAAAAATATTAATATGTATAGATGATGCAGCAGACATTCCACCACCATTTCTAGCTATATTTTGCATAAAAAGAGCGGCCTCTTGAATACCTAAATTAGCACCTCCGTATTCTTCAGGCATACACATGCCCAACCAACCACTTTTGGCAACTTCATTATAGAATTCTGAAGGGAATTCAGACTTTAAATCTAAATCTAGCCAGTAATTATCATCAAATTTTGATGAAATTTTTTTAGCCGCTTGAACAATATTTTTTTGTATTTCTGTTAGTTCAAATATCATGAAAATTATCTATGAGATGAGTGATAAATGTCATTTGGTTCCATTTCAGAAGCGATAGCTAGTCTGTTAGTCATGTTAAAAAAACCAGTAATTAAACTTATGTCCCAAATATCTCTGTCAGAGAAACCATTTTTACTCAATTCATCCCTTGATTTTTTATTTACGTCAGAAGGGTTTTTTGTAAGTTCTTTGACATACCTAAGCATTACTTGGTGTTTTTTTGCTAAATTTGTTGATTCTAGGTTTGAAATTAATCTTTCTCCTAATTGAGGATCTCCAGATAATTCTCTTACAGCTGACCCATGTGCAACTATACAGTAAAAGCAGTGATTTAAAGATGAAACAGTAACTGCTATCATTTCTCTTTCTAACTTTGTTAAACCAGAATCTCCTAGCATAATTGAATTATACAATTTGGTAAAACCTTCAAACTGTTTTGGAAAATTAGAAAATGCAGCTAAAACATTTGGGACAAATCCAATTTTTTCCTTAACAACTTTTAAATAATTTTCAGCATTTAAATCATCTTTATTTTTTTTCTTATTTTTGAGATTTAAACTTGTGATTTTATTTTTTGCCAACTGTTTTGGTATTTTAGTCATTATCACTCCTTAATCCAATTAGGTTTTTTCTTATTAAAAAAAGCGTTTATACCCTCTTTAGCTTCTTTAGTATCCCAAATATCAGCCAATCTGTTAATGGTTAGATTTACAATATTTTGATCTATAGAATAAGATAAATCTCTTACTAATTTTTTTGATTCTAATATTGAATTAGGAGCTGAATTTTTAAAATTATCTATAAATTCAGATATTTTAGAATTAATTTCATTTTCTTCGTATATAAAATCAACTAACCCAAATTTAACTCCATCTTCAGGTCTAAAAATTTTAGCAGATGTAAATAAATGGATTGCATTTTTTTCACCAATTTTCTTAACTACGTATGGACTTATTGTTGCTGGTATAAGACCAAGTTTTGCTTCTGTTAATGCCATCTTAATGTCTTTTATTGAAAAAACAAAATCACATATTGACATAATTCCAATACCACCACCAAAGGCATTACCTTCTATTTTACCAATAATAGTTTTAGGACAATTGTAGAGTTTTAGAAGTAAGTCAGCAAGTTTAGATGCTTCTCTAATTCTATTTTTTCTTGGTGCAGATAGTTGTTTTTTCATCCAGGATAAATCACCTCCAGCACAAAAACTTTTTCCATTTGCTGAAATTAAAATAAGAGATGATTTATCTCTAGATAACTCGTCAATACAAAGGCTTAATTCGTTTATGATATCTATTGTAAGTGCATTATGAACATCTGGATCGTTTAACCTAATTTCAGTAGCAATATTATTAATTTTTGTAACTATAATCTTCTTGAAATTCATAAAAATTCTACATTCTAAAAAGACCAAATTTTGTTTTTTTAATTTTTGAGTTTAAACTTATTTGCAGACACATTGAAAGAATATTTCTTGTATCTCTTGGATCTATAATACCATCATCCCACAATCTGGAAGATGAATAAAGTGGATTTGATTGATAATCAAATTGTTTGACCAATTTAGAAAAAAATTCTTTTTCTATCTTCTCGTTCCATTCTTCGTTCTTCTTCTTAACATTTATTTTTTTAAGCTGAAGTAAAACATTTGCAGCTTGCTCTCCACCCATGACTGATATTTTTGAACTTGGCCAAATCCATAAAAAATTAGGCTGAAACGCTCTTCCACACATACCATAATTACCAGCTCCAAAACTGCCACCTACGATGACTGTTATTTTGGGAGAATTTGAATTTGAAACAGCATTAATTAATTTAGCGCCATTCTTAGCAATTCCAGTATGCTCAGCTTGTTTTCCAACCATAAAACCAGTAATATTTTGAAAAAATATAATAGGTATTTTTCTCTTACTACAAAGTTGAATAAAATGAGTTCCTTTTTGTGCACTCTCAGAAAATAAAACGCCATTGTTGGCTATTATTCCGCAACTGATATCGTTTATTTTTGCAAAACCTGTTATAAGAGTTTTTCCATAATTTGGTTTAAATTCATCTAAATCAGAATCATCAATTATCCTCATTATAATTTCACTTATATCAAATGGTTTTTTCAGATCACTTGGGACAATTCCTATCAGTTCTTCATTATCATATAATGGTAACTTCGTTTTTTTATCAAATTTTTTTTGAGTAATATTAGCATTTTTAATGCATTGGCGAGTTAATTCTAAAGCATGATAATCATCATCGGCAAGATAGTCAGCAACACCTGAAATTTCTGTATGAACTTTACCACCTCCTAAATCCTCTGCTGATATTTTTTCGCCAATTGCTGCTTTTACTAGAGGTGGTCCTGCTAAAAAAATAGTTCCTTGATTTTTTACAATTATAGTTTCATCAGACATTGCTGGGACATAAGCTCCACCTGCTGTACAACTTCCCATAACAACTGCCACTTGCATTATATTATTAGAAGACATTTTTGATTGATTATAAAAAATTCTTCCAAAATGATCTCTATCCGGAAACACTTCGTCTTGATTTGGAAGATTTGCTCCCCCAGAATCAACTAGATATATACAAGGTAAGTTATTTTGCATTGCAATCTCTTGAGCTCTTAAATGTTTTTTCACAGTAATAGGGTAATATGTACCCCCTTTTACTGTGTAATCATTACAAATTATCATCACATTCAAGTCATGAATTTTTCCAATGCCTGTTATAATGCCACCTCCAGGACATTCGTTGTTGTAAAGGTCATGTCCAGCTACTGATCCTAATTCTAAAAAAGTAGAGTTTTTGTCAATTAACTGAGTAATTCGCATTCTAGGAAGCAATTTTTTTTCTTTGGAAGTTTTTTTATTGAACTTTTTAACACCACCTTTAAAGGCAAAATCTTTCACCTTTTTGATTTCATCAATCTTCAAGAGCATATCATTTTTATTTTTTATAAAATTATCATTAGTAAATGATAAATTAGATTTTAAGATGCTCATATTAATTTCCCTCTGATATCTCTCTTCCTATTAGCATTCTTCTAATTTCAGAAGTTCCTGCACCTATTTCATATAATTTTGCATCTCTTAACAATCTTTCAACTGGATAATCTTTTGTATAGCCATTACCGCCTAAAATTTGAATAGCATCTAAAGTAATAGTTGTAGCTTTTTCGGCGGCATACAAAATACAACCTGCAGCATCTTTTCTTGTTGTTTCACCTCTATCACAAGCAGAAGCGACTGCATAAACATACGATCTACAAGCATTTAGTGTAGTATACATATCTGCAACTTTACCTTGGATTAATTGAAATTGGCCAATTGATTTTCCAAATTGTTTTCTTTCTCGTGTATAGGGAATTACAGTATCAAGTGCTGATGCCATTATACCCAAAGGGCCTGCAGCCAATACGACTCTTTCAAAGTCTAAACCACTCATTAGTATTGATGCGCCATCTCCAGGATTTCCTAAAATATTGTCTTCAGGTACTTCACAATTATCAAATATTAATTCAGATGTATTTGAGCCACGCATTCCAAGTTTATCAATTTTTTTCCCTACAGAAAATCCAATCATTTCCTTTTCAACTATAAATGCGGTTATTCCCTTTGAACCTGCGGTAGGATCTGTTTTAGCATATATTATTAGAATATCAGCATCTGGACCGTTTGTTATCCACATTTTAGTTCCATTCAATAGATATGTTTTATTACCTTGTTTTTCAGCATGTAAAGACATTGAAACAACATCAGAACCAGAGCTTGGTTCACTCATTGCCAAAGCACCTATTTTTTTTCCAGAGCATAACTCTGGTAAATACTTATTTTTTTGCTCGTGATTTCCATTTCTATTAATTTGATTCACACATAGATTTGAAAATGCTCCATAAGATAATCCTATTGAAGCACTTGCTCGACTAATTTCTTCCATAACGATACAATGTGATAAATAGTTTAATCCAGTGCCTCCATAATCTTCATCAGCTGTGATGCCTAATAATCCTAACTTACCAAATTTTTCCCATAAAAAATTTGGAAACTTATTATTTTCATCAACTTTTTTTGCTAAAGGAGCAATTTCATTTTGAGCAAATTTATATACAGTATCTTTTAATTGATTTATATCTTGGTCAAATCCAAAGTTAAGAGTTTTTTCATACATAATTTTAATTCATAGCACGTTTTTTAGCTTCTGCTGTTTCAAAGCTTGAAACATGAAGTAAGCTGGATATTTTTCTCATTAGATTTGATTCATAATCGTCTATGTTTCCGTCAGCTAATACTACTCCCCAGAGCATTTCAACAACTTTTATTCTTTCTTCATGATCCATTGTATCAAGAATAACTTTAATATCTGAAAAAATTTCAACTTTTTCATTTTCTTTTTCCAAAACAAAATTAATTG
>CABZCK010000006.1 GCA_902524215.1 uncultured SAR116 cluster alpha proteobacterium | reverse complement strand
TGAGTTAAACGATAGAATTGGAAACGATGTTACATCAATAAAATCTCTTTTAAAAAAGAATGAGCAAAAAAAGGCCCAAGATATTTATGAAGAAATGACTCCAGACATCTCTTTAAGTGAAATAACTTATTTACCTGTCATTCCTGATCCAGAAAAAATCTTTTGTGTTGGCCTAAATTATCTAGAGCATAAAAAGGAAACAGGAAGACCAGATGTAGAAAATCCAACTATTTTCACTCGTTTTGCTAATACTCAAACTGGTCACTTGCAACCATTGTTGAAACCAAAATATTCAGAAAGATTTGATTATGAAGGTGAATTAGCGATTGTTATTGGAAAGGGTGGAAGAAACATATCTGAAGAAAAGGCTTTAGATCATGTTGCAGGGTACTCATGCTATAACGATGGAAGTATTCGTGACTGGCAAAGACATACTTCTCAGTTTACACCAGGAAAGAATTTTCCACTAACTGGACCATTTGGTCCATATTTAGTTACATCTGATGAGGTAGGTGACTATACAAAGCTTCCAATTGAAACTAGATTAAATGGAGAAGTAATGCAAAAAGCAAAATTGTCAGACCTGATTTTCCCAATCCCAAGGTTAATAAATTACATTTCTACTTTCACACCATTAACTATTGGAGACGTAATTGTGACTGGCACTCCTGGAGGCGTAGGTGATAGGAGAGATCCTCCAGTTTATATGAAACCTGGAGATGTTGTTGAGGTGGACATTGGGAAAGTTGGAATTCTTATGAATTTTATAACAGAGTAAAAAGGTTCATGTCGTTGAATAAATCTTTGGTTACAAATTTAATCTCTATTTCATTCATTCTATTAGGTTATATTTTTCAAAATCAATATTCTAATATATTTTATTCAATCGGGTTTTTTGCTTTGTCAGGTAGTGTTACAAACTGGCTTGCAGTCCAAATGCTTTTTGAAAAAGTACCTTTTTTATACGGGTCAGGAGTTATTCTTGATAGATTTTTAGATATAAAAGAAGGTATTAAAAATCTAGTTTTAGAAGAGTTATTTTCGGATGATAAAATCAATGAATTTTTTGAGAACAAACAAATTGATACAGAGAAAATTTACGAAAAGATTGATTTTAATAGAGTTTTTGAGGGATTGTTAGAAGCTATTGAAACATCTAAGTTAGGCTCAATGTTATCGATAATTGGTGGTAGAGAAGCATTAATGCCCATTAAAGATCCTGTTATAAATAAATTAAAAGAAATAATTAAAGATAAGTTAGATGGAACATTTAATAATGATGACAATTCAATCGCTAAAGATGTAAAAATTGGAATTGAAAAAGCATTAAATAGTAAGCTAGATGAATTAGATCCTCAAGGCATAAAAATTATTATTGAAAACATGATTAGAAAGCATCTTGGTTGGCTTATTGTTTGGGGAGGAGTTTTTGGAGGATTGTTTGGATTATTGTTTTCTATAATTCAAAATGTAATTTAAGGAGAAAATTAGATGTTAGATTTTAATGAAAAAACAGCAACGGAAGGTGTATTAAAAAGTTTTTCATCAATTAAAAATGAAAGATTAAAAGAATTAATGTCTTCTATAGTTACACATTTACATGAAGTGGTAAAAGAGACAGAGCCAACATTTGATGAATGGTTAAATGCTATAGAGTTTTTAACTAGGACTGGTCACAAATGTGATGATAGAAGACAAGAGTTTATTCTTTTATCTGATGTTCTTGGGATATCAATGCTTATTGATACTATAAATAACAGAAAGTCCAAAAACGAAACAGAATCAACGGTCTTAGGCCCTTTTCATGCTGAAGCTCCAGATATATCTTTAGGTGAAAATATTGCAAATCATGTTGAAGGTGAAAGATGTATAGTCAAAGGAAAAGTAACAGATTCAAATGGTAACCCAATTTCAAATGCGTCTGTTGATGTTTGGCAGTCAGGACCAGATGGTTTATATGATGTTCAAAAAGAAAATCGTGTTGTTGATTTAAGAGGCAAGATGACAACCGACAATGATGGTACTTATTTGTTTAGAACAGTTAAGCCACAATATTATCCAGTACCAACAGATGGTCCCGTTGGAGAAATTTTAAATTCATTAGGCAGGCATCCCTTTAGACCTGCTCATATTCACTTTATGGTGAAGGCAGAAGGATTTATTGACTTAACAACACATGCATTTATAGATGGGGATCCTTATCTGGAAACTGATACAGTTTTTGCAGTAAAAGAAAGTTTGATTAGAAAGCTTGAAAACTCTACTGACCCAAAAGATGGGACAAATTGTAAGACTTTAGAATTTAATATTGTTATGCAAAATAATTAAAATAATTATGTGAAATTAGTTAGGAGTAATTTGGGTTGAAGTATTTTCTGTTTCATAAGCGAATATTTATACCTGAAAAGTTAGTTTTGAACTAAATGAAAAGATCCCTGAACATCAGAAAAGATTGATTTTGACTTTGTTTTAAAATTTTTTAAATCTAAATTGCTATCAAATCTTGCTGTTATAGAAATATTACCATATGTTTCTATTGAAATATTTGTTGATTGCATATTACATATTCTAATAAACTTAGATAAATTCTCTACAAAATAAGAAGACACCATCTTTGCGTCAGTGGGTATGACAAACTTTTATTAATAATAAAAACAATAATAAAAACTTGAAATTTATTTTATATATGAAAGATTATACACATAAATTAAGATTAAAAGGAATTTAAAAAATGAGTAATGTCGATATTGTATATTTACCTATAGTAGGAAGAGGACTTCAAATAAATATTATTTGTGCCTTGCACGACATTAAAGCAAATTATTTAATGAGCAAACCAATGGGAGAAGATTTTGATAAAGACACAGAAGCTCCTTTCGGCACTATACCATGGTTAAAAGATCATTCTAACGGCATAGAATTAAATGACTCATCAGCAATTGTTCAATATTTAGTGTCAAAATATCCTGGACCACTTACACCAACATCAACTGAAAATGCAGCTTTATCAAATATGTATTGGTCATGGGCACAAGATTATTATTCTTTTGTGCTCTCTCCATTTCACGACATAATAACAGGTCATAATGAGGCATTTTGGAGAAATTTGCGTCTTACAGACACACTTGCAGAAGGTGGGAAAGAAGTTGGGATATCAAATCTAACAACCCTTCATCATAAAAGAATTCAATACCTTGAAAATCATATTAAAAAAATGAATTTAGGTTCATATATAACTGGAGATAACTGCTCTTATGCTGATATATTCATATTTACTTGTGTGAGAACAGTTCAAGAAACTGGGGGTTTTGATATATTAAGAGAAGCATGTGGTGGAGACCCTTTCAAAGATTGTCCAAATATTTTGAAAATATGTGATACTGTTGGAGAGATACCTAAAGTTATTGAAACAGTTGGTTCTAAATTTAAGGACTGTCCAATATAAAATCCAATTTGTTACAATAACAAATAATAAACCCACTTAGCTTAATTGTAATGATGATGAAATCATTTGTCGTTATAAATTAGTTAAAAAATATATATATCTAGATGAATTTATTTAGATGGCTAAAATGTTAAAAAAAATGAAGTTTAATTAATCAATTTCTAACATTAAAGCCTCTAGATAATCGCTGATAGGTTTTTTTATTTCATAAAATATGTAAAATATTACATAATAAGTTATGTCAAATATCAAAAGAAAATTAACCACAATTCTAGCTACCGACTGTGTTTCTTTCAGCAAACATATGGAAGAAAATGAAGAAAATACTCTGAAAAGTCTAAATAGTTGTAGATCAATAATTGATAAGAAGATTGAAGATTATAATGGAAAGATATTTCATACGGCTGGAGATTCTGTTATTGCTGAATTTCAAAGTCCTGTTGAGAGTGTTAAAGCATCAATAGAATTTCAAAAAGAAATTTTGAATATGAATGATCAAACAGATATTACCCCAAAACTTTCTTGGAGAGTTGGAATTCATGTTGATGACGTTATTATTGAAAAAAATAATATATATGGGACAGGTGTTAATGTTGCAGCAAGATTAGAGGCAAAATGTAATCCGGACCAAATATTAATTTCTAATATTGTTCAACAACAAATTAAAAATAAAATTAAAGAAAAATTGTTTCAGGCAGGTGAAATTGAACTTAAAAATATATCTAATAAATTTGATGTTTTTTCAATTTTAGGACAATACACAGATAATGAAATAGAATTAAAACTAAAGAAAAATAAAAATATCGTTAAAAATAAAAAGTTAAAATTTGCTATTTTGCCTTTCACTAATTCAGGTAATGACGAAGATAGTGGCTTTCTTGTTGATGGTATTATAGAAGATTTGATAACAGAATTTTCGATGATGAGAGAATTTGATATTCTTTCTAGACAAACATCAGTCAATTATAAAAATAATTATGGAGATTTAGGAGAATTTACTAAAGCTTTTGATTTAGACTTTGTAGTTACAGGAAGTATTAGAGCTTCAGGAAAAAGGGTAAGGATTAATATTGAATTAAGTGATGCCAAAGATGATAGTGTTGTTTGGAGCAATAAGTATGATAGAGTTTTAGAGGACATATTTGATGTTCAAGATGAAATTGTCAGAAAAATTTCGATTGCACTTCTTGGAGAAATTGAGATTAGCTCTTTACAAAGGTCTAAAAGAAAACCTACTGAAAATATGACGTCTTATGAATATCTTCTCAGAGGGAAGGAAAAACATCATCATTTTAAAAAAGAATCTAACTTAGAAGCTCTTAAGTATTTTGACCAAGCAATAGAAGCTGATGCAAATAATGCTCAAGCATATGCCTGGAAAGTTTGCACTCTTGGTCAAGCGATGTTCAGAGGATTTTTAGAAGATCCTGAAAAAATTATGGAAGAAGCCAAACAAAATATCCAAAAGGCATTGGAATGTAATGAAAATGATTTTGAGTGTCATAGAATGCTTTCAGCTGTATATTTAAGTAACCATGAATATGGTTTAGCAGAAGATCACGGTCAAAAAGCTTTTCAAATGGTTCCTAATGACCCAAGAGTATTAGCGGGTTTTGGTGAAGTTTTAGTTAGAGTTGGAAAAATACAAAAAGGGTTGGAATTGTTAGAAAAAGCATTTGATTTAGATCCTATTCCGCAAGGACAATCTTCATCAGATAATAGACTTAAAGATTTAATTTTAGGATATTTTTTGGATGAGAGTTTTGAAAAGGTTATTGAAATAGCATCTAAATTAAGAAGTATAGACCAAAGGTCATGTTTATTAACGTTGTATTCTCATGAAAATTTAAATGAAAACTTTACTGATACTAGGGAATTTAAAATTTTTAAAAGTGATTATAAAAATGACGATTGGAATAATATAATTGACAGATTTCATATACCGGATGAAAAAATTAACTCTAATTTAAAAGATTTTTCTAAAAGAATTTAAAAACAGCAACAAGAAAAAATTCTTGAATACATGATTATATTTTGCCATATGACTCGAACAAATTGCTATAACAAATGTAAATGGTAAAATTAAAAACGTTGATTTAAGACGTTAGCCATCCACCATCAACATCTATAGTTGTTCCTGTAATGAATTCATTTTCTATGGCAAATATTATACCTTTTGCAACTTCTTCAGAAGTGCCGGCTCTTGGAATTAAATTATTTTGTGTTGCATTTTTATAAAATTCTTCTCTTTCATTACCTGTAAGTGGACTCATTGGTGTATCAATTACACCAGGTGATACAATATTAATTCTTTTAGGGGCAATTTCAGGAGCTATACCTCTTGCAAAAGCCTCCACGGCACCACCGACTGATGAAATTGCTATTTGACCTGGTCTACACTTTCTTGCAGGCGATCCACTGACTAAAACAATATTTCCATTATTTGCAAGATACTCTGTGCCATATCTAACGACATTTGTATATCCCCATAGTTTTGCAAATGAGCTTCTATATCCTTCTAAATCCATTTTAAGAAAAGGTCCAACAGCTCTTGTGCCTCCAGTAGCACAATTTATTAAAACATCAAATTCACCTTGATTTTTAAAAAAGGATTTCAAAGCCTCTTCATCAAGAACATCAATTTTTTCAAGAGTTACATTTTCAGGAACATTAGTCATTTTATCAGGATTTCTACTAATTGCGATTATTTCTGCAGCACCTTTTTCAGACATAATCTTAGTAGCTGCTTCTCCAATACCTGAAGTTCCCCCAAAAATAATAATTTTCTTTCCTGATATATTCATAAAAATCCTTTTAAATTAAATAACATTTGAAAAATCTTTTTATTAATAACATTATTATTTCAAAAATTAAATACAATTTAAGGTGAATAATGACTTCAGAACTGTTTAGAAATGACTCATATTTAAAATCTTGTAATTCTAAAATAATAAAAATTGAAGATGATGGCATTATATTAGATCAAACTATTTTTTATCCAGAAGCCGGTGGACAGCCTGGAGATAAAGGGAAAATTATAATAGGAAATGAACAAATTGATGTGCTGGATACTAGGTACGTAAATAATGAGATAATACACGTATTAGAAAACATTTCTAATTTAAGTGTAGATGATGAAATAGGATGTAAAATTGATTGGGAAAGAAGATTTAATATTATGCAGGTTCATACCACTTTACACCTTTTATGTTCATTAATTTCTGCACCAGTAACTGGAGGTCAAATTAATGAAAACAAAGGTAGACTTGATTTTGATTTAGAATCAAAACCCAATAAAGAAGAAATATTAGAGGGATTAAACAACTTAATTAAACAAAATTACGAAGTAAGTATTTCTAGTATATCTGAAACTGAACTCGATGAAAAACCTGATTTGGTAAGAACAATGGCTGTTCAACCTCCTAGAGGTAAAGGAGAAATTAGAATGATAGATATTGGAAAAGGTGTTGATTATCAACCTTGTGGCGGCACGCATGTTAATAACACAAGTGAAATAAGAGAAGTAAAAAAAATCAAAGTTGAAAATAAAGGTAGAATGAATAAAAGGGTTATTGTTGATTTCCTGTAATATTCAAGTTAAGACTCAATTGATTTAATTGTTTCTAAAAAATTTTCTTCTTGAATAATCATACAATTTTTATAATCAATACTTCCTTCAGTATGTTTATATTCATTAATACAACTTTTTTTCCAAGTTCTTTCAATTTCTCTGATATTTTTAGAGCAATTGAAAATAAAAAAAAGACTTATCAATAATATTAAATTTTTTATATACATACTTGTTACCTGTTACATATAATTTCAAATGGGTATGTTCTATTTTCAATTATGGATTGCATTGAATTCTTAGAACGTTCTAACATAGAATTACCACCAATCACGTGTATTCCCAAAGTAGGCTTTTCATTAGATTGGCCTTTTTTTAAAAGTGAATTATATCCAGATATATATTTTTTTCCTGTACTAATAATTTTTATATTTTTAAAGCCTATTTTTTTCAAAAGACTTTTTGTATATTCGGGGGTTTTTAGGAAACTCATATCTTCATTATCTGCCCAAGGCAAAGGAAAAATTGGACTACCTTTAGTTCCTAGACCATGCTCACTAAAACCAAAAATAGCTCCTTTTTTTAAAACACGGAAAGCTTCATTAAAAAATTGTTCTCTATTTTCAATATTCATAGTTACATGTTGAGACACAGCACCATCAAAAAACTCAGTTTGATAGGGTAAGTTTTCTCCATCGCCTTTTAAAAGTGTAACTTGGTGATCAATTTGTGTAAGTTTATTGAAATAATTACCTATTTCTATAAAAGCTTCAGTTATATCAATTCCATACACATTGCAATTGAACCTTTTTGAGAAATATCTTGCAGGACCACCCAAGCCACATCCTATGTCAATGATAGTTGAATTTTTAGTAAAATTAAGTTTATCAGCTAGCTCAGTTGTTGCCGCTATTCCTCTTGCGTGATACTGATCCAAAGGAAATAAATCTTCAATCTCTAATTTTTTTTCCAAAAGGTTAGCTTCTTTAAGAGCAATATTGACTCTCTCATGTACATCTCCTCTTGTCCAAAATTCTTCAAAATTCATAAAAAGCTCTAATTATTATTAATTATAAATTCAGCACATCTCTCTCCAATCATCATGCATGGACCATTGGTGTTGCCAGAAATTAAAGTGGGCATGATTGAAGCATCTGCAACTCTTAAATTTTCTAAACCTTTAACTTTTAATTTTTCATCCACAACAGAAAATTTATCTTGTCCCATTTTACAGGTACCAGATGGGTGATAAAGAGTTTCTGCTTTATCTCGAATAAATTGAAGAATATCTTTATCAGAAGAAAAATTATCGCCGGGTTGTAATTCTTCTCCACAATAATTCTGAACTTCTTCAGATCCCATAATTTTACGAATAAGTTTTACTCCATCTACTAAAGTTTCCCTATCAAGTGGATTATCAAGAAAATTACAATTTATTTTTGGATGTTCTTGAGGATTATTAGATTTAATATGAATATTACCTCGGCTTTCAGGTCTATTTTGATTTACTGTACAAGTAATACTAGGATCTTTCCCTAATGTTCTTTTTCCATTATCTAGTACAACTCTGTAAGGAATAAAGTGTACTTGAATATCAGGCGATGCTAACTCAGGTCTTGTTTTAAAAAAACCTAAAACAGGTGCGGATGGTAAGTTTAAAAATCCATCTTGTTTAAAGGCATAATTTAGAGCTTGTTTTATTAAACCTAATCCTCTTGCTTTTTCATTGTATGAAAGACCTGGTTTTTTTACTTTATAAACTAATCTTGGCCCTAAATGATCCGTTAAATTCTCGCCTACTCCTTGTAATTCGTGAAGAACTTCAATATCATTTTGTTTTAAAATTTCTGGTCTGCCAACTCCAGAAAGTTCTAAAATTTGTGGTGAATTTATTGCTCCACCAGATAATATAATTTCATCGTTACAAAAATACTTTTCTATTTTACCTTTTCTTAATATTTCAATTCCAATAGCTTTTTTGTTTTCAAAAATTATTTTAGTTACAAGGCTCTCAGTTAAAATATTTAAATTCTTTCTATTTTTTATAGAATCAATATAAGCAACTTTAGCGCTCATTCTTTTACCTTTAAATATAGTTGTTTGTGTGTAAGCAAACCCTTCTTGATCGCCTGAATTGTAATCCTCGTTAAATGGTATATTTAATTTTTTACCTGCTTCAAACATAGCTTCATATATTGGATTTCGATCAGTAACTTGAGAAATATTAACCAAGCCTTTTTTTCCTCTTAAATCTTCACAAGGATTTACATAATTTTCTAATTTTTTAAAAAATGGAAATACTTCTTCTGATGACCATCCTTTGTTTCCCATTTGAGCCCATATATCATAATCTAAGTTTTGACCGCGTACATAAACTAAACCATTAATCGCGCTTGATCCACCAACTAATTTACCTCTTGGAATTGGTATGTTTCTGTTTGATGTTTTTTCATCAGCATGAGATCTATATCTCCAATTTGCTGTAGGATGATCAAACAATAATGCAAAACTAACTGGAATTCTGGCAAGAGGATGACTAGATTTTCCTGCTTCTAATAAAAGCACTGTTTTATTTTTATTAAAAGATAATCTGTTAGCTACAGCACATCCAGCAGATCCAGCACCTACAACAATATAATCAAACCGATATGACATAAGTTCTCCGATAAAATTTTTATAATTGATTACTAATATAATCAAGTTAAGTAAATTTTTGTGCAAATTGACACTAGTTAGAAATTAGTAAAAATATAATTTAAATACAAATACTAATGTTAAAAAGATTTAAATTATTGTAACTTCATGCTTGTGATTGATTTTATTTTAGATATTTCACAAATTGTTTTAGCAGATATTGTTTTATCAGGTGACAATGCTTTAATAATTGGTATGGCTGCTGCTTCATTTGCAGAAAAAGATAGAAGAAAGATCATTTTCTTTGGACTTCTTGCTGCAGCTATACTTCGTATTCTATTTGCATTAGTAGCGTCTTATTTAATAACAATTCCAGGTTTGCTTCTTGTTGGAGCTTTATTACTGTATTGGGTTTGCTTTAAATTTTATCAAGACATAAAGGAATTTTCAAAAAGTGACGAAAAAAATAAAGAAGATGTTACTGAAAAGGTTAAAGGTAAGAGCATGAAAAATGCTTTAATTACAATTACAATTGCTGATATATCTATGTCTTTAGATAATGTTATAGCTGTTACTGCAATTGCAAGAGATCAAACTTATTTACTCATGTTTGGAATTGGATTTTCAATTTTGTTAATTGCAATTTTTGCTTCTGCAATTGTAAGGCTTTTAACAAAATTTAAATGGTTATCGTATGTTGGATTAGTATTCTTAATATATCTATCAACTGAAATGGCAATCGATGGTTATTTACAAATAAAGCCCCATATCAGTTTTTAATTAGTTAAGTTATTGATAATCTTTTAATATAGCATCCGAAATCTTAAGAAGTAAATTATCTTTCTTCCACGGAGTTATTATTTGGACGCCTATCGGCAGTGAGTTCTTTCCTTTTAATAAAGGTAAACTTATCGCAGGAACACCCATCATAGTCCAATATCCATTAAACATAGCATTGCCAGTTGTTGAGAGGTCTCTAGGTGCTTCACCAGGAGCTGCTGGAGTAATGATTGCATCAAACTTTTTGAAAATTGTATTTAAATCAAACTTCATTTTTTTCGCACTCTCAATAGAATCAACATAATCGGAAGCATTTTGATTAAGTCCATTTTCAATTCTAGTTATTGTATAGGGGTGCAAATTTTTTTTATCATCTTTATAAACTTTTTTTAGAGATGAATATATTCCACCATTCATTATTATCTCATGATGATGAAGAGCATTATCAAAAGTTTCAGGTAAATTTATTTCAGTAATATTCAATTTGCTTTTGCTTATAAATTCTTCAAAGTTTTCCTTCATATCTTCATCACCTTTAGGCCACGCAGGTCCTTTTACAAAAGCAAATTTATAATCAGATTTTTCAACAATATTTTCTTTTAAAGACAAATTTTTAATCATGTCATAATCATTTTCATCATATGAAATGATTAAATTAGAAATAATTCTAATATCCTCAATACATCTTGCATAAACTCCCGGATGATCTAATCGATAAGAAATTGGAGAAATACCTGATCTTGAAATAGATCCAAAAGTTGGCTTAAAACCAATTATTCCATTAAATGAAGCAGGTCTTAAAACTGATCCTCCAGTTTGAGTTCCAATTGATGTTGGTATCATTTTGTCGGCTACAGCGGCAGCTGATCCCGATGAAGAACCACCAGGTGTACATTCAAGGTCATTTGGGTTTTTTGTTTTTCCTGGAGCTGATAATGCAAATTCAGTTGTGACGCATTTACCAAATATAATGATATCATTTTCTCGTAACAATTTTACAAGGTGAGCGTCTTCTTTGGGTTTTCTACCTAAACAAGTTTTTGAACCATTTTCTGTTGGAAAGTCTCTAGTGTCAATAATGTCTTTTATTCCTATGGGAATCCCGGCAAAAGATTTTTGCAAATTGTTAGATCGTTTTTCATCAATTGTTTTTGCGTAATTCTTAACTAAATCTTCATTTAAAAAAGCCCATGCTTCAACACTTGGCTCTCTTAATTTTATGTGGCTTATTAACTCAGAAACATATTCAACGACACTGAGTTTATTGGAGTTAAATAACTTTAAAATTTCAAACGCATTTAAATTTGTTAGGTTCATTAAAGTTTTATTGCCTCAGCCTCAATTTCAACTTTCATTCGAGGATCTACTAAAGCACTTACTTCTAATAAAGTAGAAGCAGGTTTGTGTTCCCCAAAATATTCAATTCTTTTTGGATTAATAATTTTTCTATCATTTATATTAGTTAAAAAAACTCTGACCTTTGTAACAGATGAAAAATCTCCACCAGCAGCTTTTAAACAAGTATCAAAATCTCTCATTGCAATATCAAATTGATCTTTTGTATTTTCTGGAATTGAATTATCATAATTCATTCCAACTAAACCTGATATCCAAATTATGTTATTTGATTCCACAACATGACAATAGTGACTTACTGGTTGTAAAATATCAGGTATTTGAATTCTTTTGATCATAAATCTTAAAACTAAAAAAAATATTGATTATTAACCGTATATTATAAAGACTAACTTTAACAATAAATTTCTTAAGAAAATAAAAACAGATAAATAAAATGGTGAAAATTGTATATTTAGATAATTTACCTGCTCAAGAAGGTATATCAATTTTAGAAAATCAAAATAAAATAGAAGTTGTAAAAATTGAAAGTAATAATATTGAACAATCTTTCAAAGAGTTAGAAACAGCTCATGCCTTTCAAGTTTCAGCTGCTCGTGATGAAGTACCAAAAATTTTTCATGTTAACGAAGAATTTTTATCAAAAACACCAAATCTAATTTTAGTGTCATCTGGTGGTGCTGGGTATGACACTATAGATGTAGAAGCATGTACTAAAAGAGGTGTTCTTGTAGTTAATCAAACTGGAGGGAATGCTGAAGCAGTTGCTGAGCATGCTGTAGCGTTTATGCTTGACTTGTTAAAAAGGGTTACAGAAACTGATTTATTATTAAGAAAAGGTTGGAGTGGAGCAAGAGAAGATTTTATAGGGAGGAATTTATTTAAAAAAACAGTTGGACTAATAGGTCTAGGGAATACTGGAGCTAGGGTGGCAGAAATTTGTCAAAATGGATTTAATTGCGACATCCTTGCTTATGATCCTTATATCACTAATGAACGATTTTCCAAATTCAATGCAAAAAAAACAAACTTAGATGAATTACTTTTCAAAAGTGACATAGTTTCAGTTCATATTCCACTAACAAAAGAAACCCATAATTCTATTGATAAAAATTTTTATTCAAAAATGAAAAAGGGTAGTCTTTTTATTACAACTTCAAGAGGTTCTATTCATAATGAAGACGATTTAGAAACTTTTTTAAATAATGGACATCTATCTGGGGCAGGTTTAGATGTTTGGGAAAAGGAACCACCTAATCCTGATCATAAGCTATTAAAAATGAAAAATGTTGTTGCTACACCTCATATGGCTGGGGTTACTGTAGACAGTAGAAAAAAAATGTCAGAATTTGTAGCGAATCAGTTATTAAATATTTTGAGTGGGGGTATTCCCGAAAGACCTATCAACAAAGAAATATTATCATCATTTAAGTCCAAATTATTAAAAATAATTTAAAAAATAAAGGAGACTATATGAAAAATTTATTAATAACAGGAGGAAGCCAAGGTATTGGGAAAGCTACAGCCCTTGAAGCAGCAAAAAAAGGTATGTTTATTGGTATAAATTATAATTCAAATGATAAAGCCGCAAAAGCAACATTATCTGAAGTAAAACAGTTAGGTGGTGGAGGAATATTATTAAAATGTGACGTATCCAATCACAGCACCGTAAAAGATATGTTTGAAAATTTTGTTAATACTGCAGGATCACTAGATGGTGTTTTTAATAATGCGGGAACGACTGGTCCAGTTTCTAGAATTCATGAATTAGATCCTAAAGATTTTAAATCGTTAATAGATACAAATGTTATTGGTGCATTTAATGTTGCTCAAGAAAGTTCAAAAATTATGATTAAGCAAAAAAAAGGTAACATTGTAAATATGACATCTATAGCTGCTGATATTGGAGGAGCTGGAGAGCTAGTTCATTATGCAATGTCAAAAGGAGCTGTTGATTCTTTAACGTATGGAATGGCAAAAGAGTTGGGTGTTTATGGAATAAGAGTAAATGCGGTTGCGCCTGGATTAATTGCTACTGATATTCATGCAAAGGCTGGTGATGCATCGAGAGTAGAAAGGCTTATGCCAAGTGTTCCCCTTGGTCGTGTTGGGCTTGCAAAAGAAGTTGCAGATACAGTTATTTGGTTACTAAGTGAAAAATCAAGTTATGTGTGCGGTACAATTGTAAGGATATCTGGAGGAAGATAAACTTCTATAAGTTTGAGTTTAATTCGTTTATTAGGGGATGTTTGGATTTTTTCATTTGCCTATAAGCTATATAAGAAGTTGATAAAATTATTATTGCTGATCCAATCCAAATTGTAATTAAAGGTACCTCATTGAAAAATATAAATCCTAAGGACACTGACCAGATTAATCGCAAGTAATCTAAAGGAAGAAGTGAAGAAATATCAGCTTTTGCTAAAGCTGCATTTAAGCAATAATGTGTCATTGTTCCAGTTAATGCAACTAAGAGAAATAAAAATAATTGTTCTAAATTAGGAGTAGACCAAAATGGTATTGCTACTATTAAAGTAGCAGGAATTAATCCAGCAGCCTGCCAAAAAGTCATACTTATATTACTTTCAGTTTTAGTTAATTTTTTTGCTATTAATAAAGACATTGACCATATAAATGAACCACATAAAATTAATAATGGACCAAGACCTAACTGAATGTCGGGTCGAATGACAATTATAGCGCCCATGAAACCAACTATCATAGCCGTCCATCTTCTAATACCAACTTGCTCTTTAAAAAATAAAATAGCTAAAATAGTTGAAAAAATTGGTACAGTAAACATTAGCGCGGTAGCCTTTGAAAGTTCTGTAATGGATATACCGTAAAACATACAACACATTGCACCACTTCCAATAATAGCTCTTGAAAATTGAAGCTTTTTATTTACTACATAAAGTGATTTAAATCCTTCCTTCATAACAACAGGGAGAAATATAATCAAAACAAACAAAGTCCTAAAAAAAGCTATTTGAAATGGATGACTTTCAAGTGCAGCTACTCTAATTAAACAATGCATAGATGCTGCAAACATTCCAGATACAACCATAAACAAAAGAGCAATAACAGATAGTGGTAAATTATTAATTGATTTATAAATAATATTTATCATTATGAATTAAGAATATAGAATTATTTCTAATTTATTTAACATGATAAGGAAGTTAAGTAAAATTTTCTTTAGTAGGCAATTATGATACAGGCACTTTTATTTGACGTTTTTGGTACAGTTGTTGATTGGAGATCTGGCATATCAAAAGATTTTGAGTTAATTTCAAAAAAATACGGCCTTAAAAAAAATTCCAAACAATTTGCAGATGATTGGCGAGCTGAATATCAGCCTTCTATGGAAAAGGTGAGATCTGGAATAAGAGAATTTGTAAAACTAGATATTCTACACGATGAAAATTTAAAAAATATCTCAAATAATTATGGTTTAGACATCCTTTCAAATGAAGATTGGGATTGGTTGGTTAAGTCATGGCATAGATTGCCAGGATGGAAAGATAGTTCAAAAGGTCTTTTAAGATTAAAAAGTAAATTTATAGTTGCATCACAGTCAAATGGGAATATTGAACTTATATTAAATATGTCTAAAAATTCAGAACTATATTGGGATATGATACTAGGCTCTGAAGTTGTGGGGTATTACAAACCACAACCCGAAGCATATTTGGTTGCATGTGAAAAAGTAGGATTAAATCCAAATGAATGTATGATGGTAGCTGCGCATAATAGTGACCTTTCATCAGCTCGTATGGTTGGATTGAAAACTGCTTTTGTATTACGTTCTCAAGAACACGGTGTTAATCAAAAATCAGACTTGAAACCATCAGAAAATTGGGATTACGTTGCAAATGATTTTTTTGATCTTGCTGACAAACTTGGTTGTGAAAAAGAGGTTACCTTAAATGGCATCTAAACCGATTGTTGGAATTATAACAAATGAAATTGTTAATTTTAATGGAAGA
The DNA here is from genome assembly GCA_902524215.1 of uncultured SAR116 cluster alpha proteobacterium. Classification (GTDB taxonomy): domain Bacteria; phylum Pseudomonadota; class Alphaproteobacteria; order Puniceispirillales; family Marisalimonadaceae; genus TMED54. Next base: position 57,409 of record CABZCK010000006.1, on the reverse strand, counting down.
CAAATATCACATTCTACAGGAAAAAGGTATGTTAAATCTGTAATGGAATTTTCAAATGTAGTTCCTGTTCTTATACCTTCCAGTATTTCAATAGATGATCTAGATGAAATATTGGAAAATATTCATGGGGTTTTACTAACTGGAGGAAGGGCTAATGTTGAACCACATCATTACGGTGCAGCAGAATTTCCTCCCGATGAGCCAATTGATCCAGATAGAGACCGAACTGTTTTACATATTATACCTAAATGTGTATCAAAAAAAATGCCTATTTTTGGCATTTGTAGAGGGATACAAGAGATAAATGTTTCATTTGGGGGCACATTATTTTATAGGGTACACCAACAAGATGGTAAATTTGATCATCGCATGCCTAGAAATGAAGATGCAACTTTAGAGGAAATCTTTAAATTAAAACATCGCATTGATTTTACGGATGATAGCTACTTTAAAAAATTAATTAATCAAAACGATTTTATAGTTAATTCATTACATGGACAGGGTATAAATAAATTAGGAAATAACCTTACGGTTGAAGCAAATTCTGAAGACGGTCTAATCGAAGCTATTAGTATTAAAAACTATCCAAGCTTTAGTATATCAGTTCAATGGCATGCTGAATATCATCCTGAGAAAAAAGAAAATTTTTTAAATAAAAAACTATTTGAAAGCTTTGGGAAAGCTTGTTTAAAATATAAATCTTAAAGAATAATTGGACCAATCGGAATTATCCTAGTCGGATTAATGCTTTCGTGAGAAAAAAAGTAATGTCTTTTGATATGATCGTTAAAAGTTGTTCTTTTTATACAGTTTAACTTTTTAAATTTTTCTAAGTACCTAGATAAGTTTTTATAATCAGAAATTTTTTTTAAATTACATTTAAAATGGTAATGGTAAACATTATCAAATCTTAATAACGTTGTAACAAGTCTAATATCAGCCTCTGTTAATTGATTACCAATTAAATAATTATTGCCATTAAGTTTTTCTTCTACTTTATCTAAGGTATTAAAAACGCTTTTAACGGCCTCATCATAAGCGGACTGGGTTTTAGCAAAACCAGTTTTGTATACTCCGTTATTAATATTAATGTAAACTTCATGATTAATCTTATTAATATCATCTTGTAAATTAGCTGGATAAAAGTCATTATAATTATTAGTGATATCATTGAATGATGAATTAAAAATTCTTAATATTTCAGATGATTCATTATTAACAATTTGTTTAGTTTTTTTATCCCATAGAATTGGTACTGTGACTTTTGTGCTTATCCTGTCAGAACATAATTGATAAATTTCGTATAAATATTTTTTATTGTAGAGGGTATCTCCATTTGCATTTTCAAAATCTGAATTAAATGACCAACCATTTTCCATCATGTCAGGATGTACAACATCTACAGAAATATGCTCTTTAAGATCTTTAAGTTCTCGCATTATCAATACTCTATGCGCCCATGGACACGCATAACTTACATATAAGTGATATCGATTACTTTCAGGTCTAAAATTTTGTTCTTTTGAAATCCAATTTCTAAATTGACTTTCTTTTCTTACAAAAGCCCCACTTTTATCACTAGTAATTACTGAAGATTTTGTCCATTGACCGTTTAAGAGTTGTCCCATGATAATCCAAAAAATATTTCTATAATATAATAGAATAGTTCTATATATATTTAGAAAAAGAAATTTGCAAAATAAAATATTTAGAGAGGATTAAAATGGAAAAGATTGGAATAGTTGGTGCAGGATTAATTGGTTCAAGTTGGTCTGCTATTTTCTCATCTAAGGGTTTTGATGTTGTAATTTATGATAGTAACAAAAATGTTGAGAATGAATTTAAAAAAAGAGTTGCAACATTTTTAGAAGAATTAAAATTCATAGATAATAAAATTAATATTGAAGACTCCCTTCAAAATATTAAATTTGTACATGATATCAACTATCTAAGTAATAATTGTACATTCATTCAAGATTGTTCTCCTGAAATAGTTGAAATAAAGCAGGAACTGTTTTCAAAGTTAGATAATTCATGTCCAGAAAATGTCATTTTATCTTCATCATCTTCAGGCATGCCAATTTCTTTAATTACTAAAAATTTAAAAGGTAAAAATAGATGTATAATTTCTCATCCAGTAAATCCACCTCATTTAATACCATGTGTAGAAATATCTCCTAGTTTAAATACATCTGAAGGAGTAATTAATAAAACAAAAGATATTTTTGGTAAAATAGGATTTTCTATTGTTTATGTAAAAAAAGAAATCGATGGTTTTATTTTAAATAGATTGCAAGGAGCTCTATTAAATGAAGCTGTAAAATTGTATAGCGAAGGTTATGCAAGTGCAGATCATATTGATTCTACTGTTAGAAATGGTCTGGGTTTAAGGTGGGCTTTCATGGGACCTTTTGAAACAATAGATCTTAATGCTCCTGGCGGAATTAAAGATTACATGCAAAGATATGGAAATATGTATTTGAACATGGAAAAAAACAATAAAATTTTGCCAGATTGGTCTGAAACTAATGCTATAAAACTTGAAAAAGAAAGACGGGAAATATTGTCAACTGAACAATTACTCACACGTGCACAAAAAAGAAATAATATGCTCAAATCACTCAGAAAACTAAAAAAAGATTTAAATGAGGAGGTAATTGACTAATGTCGTCTTCTCTTGACGGAATAAGAGTTCTAGATCTATCTAGATTAGCTGCGGGGAATATGATTTCACATATGCTTGCTGATCATGGAGCAGATGTCATTAAAGTTGAGAGACCTGAAAAAGGTGATGACTTAAGGACTTGGAAAGTTAATAAAATTTCGCACTGGTGGCATGTTTATTCAAGAAATAAAAGAAGCTTATCATTAAATATAAAAACTAAACAAGGGACTGAAATTTTAAAAAAACTTATTTCAACTGCAGATGTATTTATTGAAAATTTTGTTCCTGGCACTTTAGAAAAATGGGGTTACACAAAAGAAGTTTTTGATTCATTAAATCCTAATTTAATTATTGTGAGAATTTCTGGATGGGGTCAAACTGGATTATATAAAAATTTTCCTGGATATGGATCCTTAGTAGAAGGAATGAGCGGATTTGCATCAATGACAGGGGAAGAAAACCAAGGTCCACTTTTACCTCCAACGGCACTTGCAGATATGATATCAGGACTATCTGGTGTTTCTGCGATAATGTTTGCATTATTTGCACAAAAAAATGAAAAGGCTAGAGGTCAGACTATTGATCTTTCTCTATTCGAGCCACTATTTTCAATTATTGGTCCTTGGGCGGCACATTATAAAATAACTGGAGAACTGCCTAAAAAAATGGGTAATAAAAGTCCCGTGGCATCACCCAGAAATATTTATAAAACAAAAGACGATAAATATGTATCTCTTTCAGCTTCAATGCAAACAATGTGGGAAAAACTTGCTAAAGTAATCCAAAGAGAAGACCTTATAGCCAATGACCTTTTTTTGGATAATGAGAAAAGAGTAAAAAATCAAAATATTCTAGATCCAATCATTGAAGAGTTTATGTCAAAATATAATCAAAAAGAATTATTAGAAATTTTCAAACAAAATGGAGTTACAGTTGGGCCTGTATTAGATATTAGTGATTTAGTAGAACATCCATATATTAAAGATAGAGAAATTTTAATTAATTTAAATACAAAAGTTGACGGTGAAATACCCATGCATAATGTGTTTCCAAGATTAAGTGAAACTGGTGGAAAAATTAAAAGAGAAGCACCTCAACTTGGACAAGATAATAACGATATTTTGTCTGAAATTGGATATTCAAAAAATGAAATATCTATATTGGAAAAAAGTAAAATTATTTAGTTTTTTGTTGATTGATGTTTAGTTTATGTATTTAATTTATATATGGATGGTTCAAATAGAGAAATAATTGAATTTGATTTATTAATTAAAAATGGACAAATAATAGATGGTACTGGAAAACCACCATTTTTATCTGATATTGGTGTTAAAGATGGCACCATTAAAAAAATTGGAAAAATTAATGAATCTGCAAAAAAAATTATTGACGCAAAAAATCATATAGTTTCGCCTGGCTTTGTTGATATTCATACGCATTACGATGGACAGGCTATTTGGGATAGCCAGTTAGCCCCTTCTTCTCTTCATGGAGTATCAACAGTTGTGATGGGAAATTGTGGTGTTGGCTTTGCTCCGTGTAAACCTCAAGACCGCGAAAAACTTGTTGAACTTATGGAGGGAGTTGAAGATATACCTGCCCCAGTTATGCATGAAGGATTAAAATGGGAATGGGAAAGTTTTAAAGAATATTTAGACGCTTTAGAAAAAAGAGAAAGAGATATTGATATTTGTACCTTATTACCCCATGCAGCATTAAGAGTTTACGTCATGGGTGAAAGAGCGATTAATCATGAGAAAGCAAACAAAGAAGATTTAAAAAAAATGCGTCATCTAACAAAAGAGGCGATACTAGCAGGTGCATTTGGCTTTTCTACATCAAGAACTATTAGTCATAAAAGTTTAAAAGGTGAATACACTCCTACGCTAAGGGCACATGAAGACGAGCTAACAGAAATAGCTTTGGGTATGAAGGATGCTGGAGCAGGTTTTATGGAGATTGTATCTGATTGGAACGAACCTGATCCTGAAACAGAATTTAATGTTCTTAAAAGAATATCAAAAGCATCTGGACGTCCAATTGTATTTAGCTTAACACAAAGGCATGATAGACCACATTTCTGGAAAGATTTGATGAAGATGTCTTTAGATGCTAAAGAAGAAGGCTTGTCAATTAGGCCTGTAGTTGCACCAAGACCAATAGGATTATTATTTGGTCTCAAAGGAAGTCAAAATCCTTTTTCTGGTACTGACACTTTTAAGAAATTAAGAAATTTGTCTCATGAAGAGAGAGTTTTTGAATTATCAAAAGATGATATTAAAAAACAAATTCTTTCAGAAGATAGATTAAAGAATAGCACTTTTCCACTTATACATAGAATAAGTTTTAGACATATGTATCGATTTGGATCCCCACCTAATTATGATCCTAACATTGAAGAGAGTATTGAGTATATGGCTAAAAATAATGGAAGAACACCTGAGGATCTTGCCTACGATATAATGTTAGAGAACAATGGAAACAATTTCATTTATGCACCACTTGTTAATTTTGTGGATAATAATTTTGATGTTTGTCATGAAATGTTAAGTGATCCTAATACAATTATGGGATTAGGAGATGGAGGTGCTCATGTTGGATTTATATTAGACGCAGGATATCCTACTTGGCTTTTATCATATTGGACACGTGATAAAAAGTTATTTTCATTGGAAGATAGTATAAGAAGATTAACGTCAGATACCGCATCAGCAATAGGGTTATATGATAGAGGTGCAATTAAGGAGGGCCTGAAAGCAGATATAAATATATTAGATATTGAAAACCTTGGTTCTTCTGATCCCTACATGTTAAAAGATCTACCTGCAGGCGGAAGTAGACTAATGCAAAAGACGAGTGGTTACTTAGCAAATATTGTTTCAGGAAAAATCACCTATGTAAAAGGTAAAAAAGAAAATGTTTTACCTGGAAAACTTGTAAAATTAATTAACATTCAAGAAAAATTTAAAGAAAAAGATTTAGTATAACATTTTAAGATGGATAAATGACACCTTTTCCATCTGACTGTTTGTCGAATAATTCATAAGCTTCTTTAGCTTGATTAAGTCTCCACTCGTGAGTAAATAATTCATCAACTTTTAACTTTTTATCGGCAATGTACTCTGCACAGGCATATTGACCATGCTTTGAGAAAGTCCAACTTCCTATTAAGGTGATTTGTTTTCTTAATAGATCATTACTAACATCAATATTAACGTCTCCACCTTCGCCAACAAAACATGCTTTTCCCCAAGTTCGAAGGCATTTAATACTTTGAGACCTCGCCTCAGGTGAAGAAGATGCATCAATTGATGCATTAGCACCTAATCCTTTGGTTAAATCTTTAATTGCATCTACTACATTGTCTAACTTTAGAGGATTTAATATATTTCCTGCTCCAAATGATTTTGCTCTATTTAATCTTTTTTGATTAGTATCTAATGCTATTACGTTTACTCCCATGCTAGATGCAATCATGACCGCAGATAAACCGACTGGCCCTAACCCAAAAACTGCTAATGTTTCATGAGATCTTAAACATAGTCTGTCTATAGCTCCCCAAGCTGTTCCAGTCCCACATGAAATTGCCGCACCACTTTTAAATGAAATATCTTCGCGCAGCTTTACAAGGGTATTAGCTGGACACTTCATATATTTGGCATGAGCTCCATGACCTGTAACTCCGAAAACCTCTTTTACACCATCAACACATAATTGCTGCCATCCTGTTGAACAATGCACACATGTTCCACATCCTTTATAGTGATGCTGCATTACATTCATATCTATTTTGAAGTTATTTTTATTTACGTTTTTTCCTAATTCAACTATGGTTCCACAGGGTTCATGGCCAGCAATAACTTGTTTATCTTCACCTCCTAATCCCAAAGAAGATGGACCTTCAACTGCTCTGTAAACTTTTAAGTCACTCCCACACATCCCAGATGCCTTAATTTCAAGAATAACCTCATCTGGTCCAGGTGTTGGATCTTCAAATTCTTGTATTTCAAGTTTATGTTGTCCTAAAAATACTATGCCTTTCATAAAGTCTCAAATAATTAATTTCTAAATTTTTGATGACATCCCTTACAAGAAGCTGCCACTTCTCTAAATGAAGAAGCTGTATCATCTATATTTTTATTTTTTGATATTTTGATTAATTTTGCGCTAGCTTTTTCAAATGTCTTAATCGCTTTTTTAAATCCTTCAGGATTAGACCATATATCGTCACTAGCTTGACTTTTATTAGAGCTACTAGCTTCACTACCCTTGGGAAAAAATTCATGCATTTCATTTGCCCATTTATTCAACTTTTCTGCTGACTGTGTAATTACATTAAAGTTACTATCACTTAAGTTTTTATTTATAGCTCTCATAAGATTTTTGCTTTCTTGAAATTTTTCCATTCTTTCTTTAATTATGCCAGTAGCGCTCTCGTTTGAGTATGAAAAAAATGGAAAAGTAATAAAAAATAAAATTAAAACAAATTTACATTTATACATTTTTATCTCCTTGATACAATTACTATAATGACTAAACAAAAAAAATTAAATGAACAATTGAATGAAGTAACTTATTTCATAATTTTTTTTGAATTTTTAAAGTTGGGCTGTACATCATTTGGGGGCCCAATTGCTCACATTGGCTTTTTCAGAGAGCATTTTGTAAATAAAAAAAAATGGATGGGTGATAAGAATTTTTTAGATATTGTCTCTTTTTCAAATTTCTTGCCAGGACCATCTTCTAGTCAAGTTGGCATGTGTATAGGCTATCTTCAAAAAGGATCTTTAGGAGCTTTTTTAGCGTGGCTAGGTTTTACCTTGCCATCTGCAATAATTATGGTTGGATCTGCATACGGTTTAGTATTTTATAGTGATTTTTTTACTAATGGTCTTTTGAGTGGAATTAAGGCATGCGTAGTTGTAATAGTCTTTCAAGCAATTTTGGGTATGTCTAAACAATTTTTAAATGATTATAAAAAAATTCTAATAACAATAATTACCACATTAATTTTAATTTTTTTTACAAATAATACTTATCAAATACTTTTAATAATAATTTCGGGGGTCGTGGGAATTTTTTTATTTTATGAAAAAATAAAGGCCAAACAAATATCCTTATCTATAGATTATAAGCCATTATTTTATTTATTGTTATTTGTAATCATATTACTCATTTTTCCAATCTTTAATCAAATGTATAATTCTGATATTATTTTAATTTCTGATAAATTTTTTAGAGTAGGTTCTCTAGTTTTTGGAGGAGGGCATGTTGTTTTACCACTCTTACAAAATGAAATAGTTAATTTTAATTTAATTGATAAAGATACTTTTTTATTTGGTTATGGTTTAGCTCAAATTATTCCAGGCCCCTTATTTACTTTTTCTGGTTTTTTAGGAGCATCAATGGATTTATCACAACATAAAATTCTTGTAGGTGTGATTTCATTAATAATGATTTTTATCCCTTCGTTTTTATTGGTTTTTGGTGTTATGCCATATTGGTCAGTTCTAAGAAATATTCCAAAAGTAAAAGCTTTTTTTATTGGAGTTAATGCTTGTGTAGTAGGTCTACTTATATCTGCATTCTATAATCCAGTAATTACCACTTCCTTAAATGATTATCAAAGTATGTTTTTACTTACTATTTCAATTGTAATAATTTTTTTAATAAAAACTCCACAATGGGCAAGTGTAATTATTGTTGCTGCAATTGGAAAATTGATGGATTTAGATATATTAAATTTTTCTTTTGACTTTTTAATTTAAATCATTAAATAAACATTCTATTATTTATACAGAGGAGTTTTATGGCTACTAAAAATGCTGAAGTAATTTCAAATGAAAAAATTGAAGATATTTCTGGGGGAGCAATGACCAAAGCAGGTAGATTGGCTATGGAACTTGCTAATGAGAAAAAAAGGTTAAACCAAGAACTTAAAGAGTTACAAGCAGAATATGATGAAGTAAAACCAACAACCCCTACAGGTACTAGGGATTGGTATGTAAAATGGCTTTCAATGATACTTGCAGTTTTAGGGGTTTTTTTGATTAGTGCGTCCTACACTTTATATGGCCAAGTTACTTATTTATTAAGTGCAATTGGTTGGATTTATGTTGGAATGCAGTGGGGTGATAGAGCTATAATGATAGGAAGCGCTGTGACTGGTACAGCAGTAGCTATGAATTTAATTGAAACTCTTCCTAAATTATTAAGTTGATTTTCTACATTTAAATACATCAGCGGTTATTTTTGCTACTTTTTGATTTTCTTTAACTAAAACATATTCAGTTTTTAATTTTAGTTTATTTTTAGTCTCAACTTTATAACCTTGCTGATTCACAAAGACCCTTCTTTTTTCTCTGTAATCATACACACCTATTGCATTTCCACCAATATCATAAGCTCGTTTCTTTAGTGTATTGATCAATTGGTAATAATCAATACTTCCAGATACAGATAGTCGTATAATACCTATACAATCTTTATTACTCCTTAGATAGCTCGTTGATGTAAACTGAATTTTATTTAGTTCTTTTTCTAACTTATCAGACATGTAAAAGTTTTCAAAAGCACTTTCTTTTACAATTTTAGGCTTTACTGTGACCACTGAGCTAGTTTCAATCTCATTGCTAGCGTATTTTGAGTTTGTGAAACTACAATTAGTAAAAAATAAAAAAGAAAATATTATAATAAATCTCATACCTAATTATACGACCATACGCATAGTTGTTTTAATTTTTATTTCTATCATCGGTAAATTGATTAATGTTTATGTTGACTTCGTTCTCTCCATTACAACAATCATCAACTACTGTTTTGCAGTTTAAACATTGATAATGTGATTGAACATAAATATAACCTTTAAAACTTGAACAATATGGGCATGGAAGTTTTGTATTCATAAATTAATTAAATATTGATTTAATAAGTTCAGTAGGCCGGCAAATAATAGATTCAATTATTTCATTATCTCTTTCAATTGCCACAATAGGTCTTTGCATTAATACTGGGTATTTAATCACTAAATTCATTATATTTTCAAATGTATGTGCTTTTTGATCAATCTTAAGATTTTTATATATTTTTTCATTTATCCTAATTATTTCTTCAAAATTATTTTCAAGTTTTACAAGAACATTTTTTAAGAAATTTTTATTAGGAAAAATATTTAAATAATCCACAACAATATATTTCAAATTATTTTCATCGAGATACTTTTTAATTTTTCTTGATTTTGAACACTTTTTATTATGGAAAAAGTAAATCTTGTCAGAATTTTTAAAGATCTTTTCTTTCATTTTTTTATTATATTAAAGCTTGTAACAACGTAAATGTATTTTTAAAATTAATCCAAAGTGTGGTAATATAAAATATGGAAAGTGAAAATTTAAAACTTAAAAAATTAAGAAATGAGCAAAAGTTAAAATCTAAAAAAAATAAATTATTAAATTCTTATATAGATAGTTCAAAAAACTTGGAAGATAAAATAGCAGTTATAAAAATGAAGAATTCTGTAGATAAATCTTCGTTTATATCAAGTTTTAGACAAATGATGAAAAGCAAATAGGCTAAACATATTCAAAATTTTGCATTAATACAAAAATTATTCTTTTGTCCACACAGAAGCAAGTTTTTCTTCTACTTTATTGATATCTTGCATTTTCAATAATTCGCCCGAAAAAGGTCTATTAGCTAAATTTTTTAATTCACTAAACTTATCTTGAGTCTTTAAATTCCATGCTTTGTCATAGAGTATTTTTTTTTTGGTTGCCCAAGATTTTGAAAATCTATAAAAGTTATTTACAGTATCATCTGCGGTAGGGTATCTTGGATAATCAGAAAATCTAATATCATTAACAAAACTTTGAAAATTTCTTTTTAAAAATAAATTAACATAATTAAATTTATAATATAAATAGTCAGAGATTACGTGTTCAGTATCTTGGTTAATTTTAAGCTCACTGCATACTCTTAAAAACTCTAAAGCGACACCGTCCACTTTTGGTAAATCTGTATCCTCGTAAATTTCTTTCAATCCATCGTCATATTTATTTGATATTACAAGTAAACCAGCGCCAAGATCTAATTTAATGTAATCAAAACAAGCTTGAGCAACAATTGTCATGTACACCCATCTTGGACAATATTTACTCATAAAAACCTCAAGAAATAATTTTATTTAGTATACATTTAAAGTTTTTTATTAAAATTAATTTTTTAAATTTTATTTAACAAATCTGTCATCTTGTTATTTTCTTTTAACCAATGAACATATTTACAAGCATCAACAAATGACTCTTCATTCAGTCAAGTAAATATCATGTTCTTACATGTTAATTTTATACCATCCTTCATATGTTTCTTCATCTCTTCTATTTTCTTCAAATCCAAAGGTATTATCGTTTCTTTAGATATATCTACATATAGACTTTGATCAATATTATTGATTGAACGAATTACAAATTTTTTTGTCATTATCAAATTGTTTAAATATTATTTCTTTAAATATCTTGAAGCATTAGCCTATAAAGAAATCTCTTTTCTGACATATCATAATCACCATTTGCTTTGTGCATTAAAGTTCTATTATCCCAAATAACAAAATCTCCAACTTCCCATCTGTGTCTGTATTCAAATTTTAATAAATTCACATGATCCATTAATTCATTAATTAAACCTAAAGTTTGTTCATCTGAGAAATTTGAAATTTGTTCAATCCTAATAGGGTTTATGTATAATGATTTCAAACCAGTTTCAGGATGAATTTTTACCAAAGGATGAAAAACCTCATTGTTTTTATGATCTTTATTTTTAATGTTCATTAATTTTCTTTTACTAAATTTACTTTGATAAACGTGTTTTGCTTTAAGATTTTTTATTTTATTTTTTAATTCATTAGAAAGGTTTTCATAAAGTAAGTTCATGTTTATAAATTGTGTGTCCCCACCATATGATGGTATTTCTTTAGATAACAAAATAGTAGCCTTTGGTGGTTTTTTATCATTGCTATGGTCAGTATGAAAACCTTCGCCAGGAATATATATTTTCCCATCAGAGAACTTATCTTGATTAGAAATATAATGAACTAATGGATTTTCTTTAAGAGAAAATTTTGAATTATGTTGTCTAAAAACTTTTCCGAAGATTTCTGCTGCTTTCTGGAATTCATTTGCGTTCATAAATTGTTTTCTTATAACTAGAACTTTATTTTCGACAAAAAGATCATTCAATTTTATTTTTAACTTTTCATCAATTACTTTTTTCAAATCTAAATTTAAAATCTCTAAACCAAGTATTTTTGATAATTTATTTAACTTAAGATCCATTTACTTATTTTTTCAAAAATAAAATTATCACAATCTTAACTAAAGAAAATTAAAAACAAAAATAATTCCACACATCATTCATTATATAATATACTTTGTTAATGTAGACTTAAATAATTTAAAGGGCAAAGCAGATGAAAAAATCTAAATTAATAAATTATACTACTCAAGATTTTGTATCAGAAAAAGAATTAGAACTTAAGTTATTTAGATGGAATAATATAAAAGACAAATATTTGCCAAAGTTAAAAGCAAATGGCATCTTAAGAATAGTTACTACAAAGGTTTGGAATAAAGAAGGTGTTAGTAGACTAGGGTATTTGTTTGAATATGAAGATGATAAAGGATATCAAAAGTGCCAACCAATTTTTCAAGAGATTGAAAGAAATGAGAAAAAAGATCAATTAATAAAAGTTTTTGGGAATAGGGGTGTGGTCCTAGAGGAATATGATTTTAGAAATGATTAAAAAAAAATGTTTGTTTCTGGTTTTTATTATATTATCAAATATTTGTAATTCGAGTGAAAAAATTGACTTAAACAAAAAAATCCAATCATTTTCATGGAATAAAAGAATAGTTCTTTTTATTACAAAGGGTAAATATATTCATTTTATAAATGAAGTGGACGATTTCTTTAAAAAATATAGGTGTGAAAATGAAATAAGAAATTTGGAATATATAAAAATTGTTGGTAATGAAGTAAGCAACTATATTTTCCCTGATAAATATAAAAATAAATATGGAATTTGGTTAATAGGTTATGATGGTCAAGTTAAAGGACATTCATCAGATATCTCGTTATTAAAAAAAATTCATCATTTAATTGACAAAATGCCCATAAGAAAAAAAGAAATGATTGATAGTCCAGGACAAAATCAAAAATGTAATTAGTTAAATTTAATGTGGTGCGCTCGAGAGGATTCGAACCCCTGACCCCTAGATTCGTAGTCTAGTGCTCTATCCAGCTGAGCTACGAGCGCACTGTTTTTATTGACTTTTTTAGCTTCATTTTTAGTCAAAATCTTGGTGCTACCAGAAGTACCACCACTTTTATACATCAAATTGACTAAAAAAATCATTAAACATCTCTTTATCTATCATAAATCACTTATTCTTTAAATAATCGAATAAACAATTAACAAATTTTTTACTAATATGTACGAATTTGCTATATAAATAAATTTTCTGTAATCTTTAGGATTAATTTATAAGAGATTAGTATGAGTAGTTATGACAAATCATTTCCCGTTTCTTGGGAAGAAATTCATAGAAATAGCAAAGCTCTAGCATGGAGATTGCATGATATATCTTCATTTAAAGGCATCATAGCGGTAACTAGGGGTGGATTAGTTCCCGCTGCTATTGTTGCTAGAGAATTGGATATGAGATTGATTGATACGGTTTGTGTAAGTTCTTATAAAGGAAAATCCAGAAGTGATGTTGAATTTTTGAAAAATAAAACAATGGCCCAAGATGGTGATAATTGGCTAATAGTTGATGATTTGGTTGATACTGGTGAAACAATAAAAGCTTTAAGACCAATCCTTCCTAAAGCTCACTATGCTACAGTGTATGCGAAACCTGCTGGTAGAGATCAAGTTGATACTTTTATTACTGAAGTATCTCAAGACACTTGGATTTATTTTCCATGGGATCTAGAAATGAAACCTGCACCAACAATAAGTGAGCAAACAAATAAATAATAAAGTTGACTATTTTAATTAATTTTATTAAGAAATTCTGAAGAGGTTATTATGAAGAGAACATTTCAGCCAAGTAATCTAGTAAGAAAAAGAAGGCATGGTTTTAGAGCAAGAATGGCAACCGTTGGTGGCAGGAATGTTATTAGAAGACGCCGTGCAAAAGGAAGAAAAAAATTATCAGCTTAGATAAAAGGTTATATGACCTTAATAACTATAAAAAAAAGATCTGAATTTACTAGGTCTAATAAATTTTCAAAGAAAATTCATACTTCAAATTTTATAATTCAAAAACTTGAATCAAACACAATTAATAAAGTTCCTCATTTTGGTTTTACTATTACAAAAAAAATTGGTTCAGCCATTGTAAGAAATAAAATTAAAAGAAGACTTAAATCAATTATTAAAGAATTATTAAAATATAAAGATGAATATTTTGACTTAAGTTTTAATTATATATTGATTTGTAAAAAAGAAATTGTAAGAGAATTAAAGAATGAATTGATAGATAAATTTAAATCTAATAGGGTAAGTTGATCTTGAAATGGTAAATGTATTTGAAAAATCAATTAAAACTTTAATTTTAACTGTTTTAAAAATGTACAAGTTTTTAATATCACCCTTTCTTGGAAATAATTGTCGTTTCTTACCATCATGCTCAGATTATGCATATGAAGTAATTACTGAAAAAGGAGTCATAAAAGGTAGTATTTTAGCAATTAAAAGATTAACAAAATGTCATCCATGGGGTAGAAGTGGTTATGATCCAGTCAACAAAGAAAAAAAAGAAAATATTTTATGAATCCAGATACTAGAAATTTAATTGCAGCAATTTGTCTTTCAATGTCTGTTTTGATTGGATACCAAATTTTATTTGGCGAACCAACTCAACAAAATGTAAAAAAAGAACAACAGATAGTTGACAAAAATAACGAGCCTTCAATTGAACTGCCAAAAGGGAATGATACATCTTTGACAGAAGCCACAAAGAAGACAAAAAATATAGATCGTGTTAATATTATTAATAATGAGCTTCAAGGGTCTATTTCACTGCTTGGAGCAAGGATAGATGATCTAATCTTAAAAAATTATAGAAAAACTCTTAATCCAGAAAGTGATCAGATTAGGTTTTTAAAAAAAATTGATGAAAGAGAACCATTTTTTATTCAATTTGGTTGGAGTTCACCAAATAAAAATAAAGTTCCAAATGGAAATACAGTTTGGAAGAGTTCTAAGTCTTCTTTAGATCCTAATAATCCTGTGACACTAACATGGAACAATGGAGAAGGATTAAAATTTTCTCAAATAATTTCAATTGATGATAATTTTATGATTAAAGTCATTCAAAAGGTTAAAAATGAGACTAATAACTCAGTTAACTTATACCCTTATGGGCTTATAAGAAGATCTGGTGAACCTAAAACCATTGATTTCTTTGTCTTACATGAGGGTCCATTAGGTGTTTTTGATGGGTCATTAAAAGAACATAGCTATTCGGATTTAAAAGAAACTGGCCAAAAAGGAATGTCCATGAAAACTGAAGAAAATGGTGGTTGGATTGGTATTACAGATAAATATTGGATGGCTGCTTTAATTCCAGATCAACAAATTAATTCAAATTTTACTTTTAGGTACGTTAATAATTCTTCATCATATCAAACTGATTTTTTAGGTGAACTTTCAAAAATTCCAGTAAATGGAGAAATTGAAATTGTATCAAGAGTATTTTCTGGGGCAAAAAAATTAAACTTGCTTGATAAATATGAAGAGGATCTAAAAATAAAAAATTTTGATTTAGCTATAGATTTTGGTTGGTTCTATTTTCTTACAAAACCATTTTTCTATGCCTTATCATGGGCTAATAATATATTGGGTAATTTTGGGTTGGCAATTCTTGCTATTACAGTAGTTGTAAAAATTGTATTTTTCCCATTAGCAAATAAATCATACAAAAGTATGGCTAGAATGAGAGTTTTAACACCTCAACTTCAACAATTGCGAGAGAGATTTGGCAATGATAGACAGAAAATGAACATGGAAATGATGGCTTTATATAAAAGAGAAAAGGTAAACCCTGCTGCTGGATGTTTGCCAATACTTGTTCAAATTCCTGTTTTTTTTGCTTTATATAAAGTCTTGTTCGTATCTATTGAGATGAGACAAGCACCATTTTTTGGATGGATAAAAGACCTATCTGCATTAGATCCAACAAGTATATTTAACCTTTTTGGATTATTGCCTTATAGTACAGATTTTTTACCAGATTTTCTGAATCTAGGAATTTGGCCTTTATTGATGGGTGCTACTATGGTACTTCAGCAAAGATTAAACCCTAAACCACCAGATCCTGTACAAGCTAAAATTTTTGCTTGGATGCCAGTTGTTTTTACTTTTTTACTTGCAACATTTCCAGCAGGACTAGTAATTTACTGGACATGGAACAATCTTTTGTCAATTGCTCAACAATGGATAATTACTAGAAAAATTAATAAAGAAAAAAGTTGAATATTGAATTTTCAGATGAAGATAAAGAAATTGGCAGAAAACTTTTTTTAGGAGATTGTCAATTTATTAAATCATGTGTCTCTCTTGATACATTGCCTTCACAAAATAAAAGTGAAGTTGCATTTTTTGGAAGATCCAATGTAGGTAAAAGTTCTTTAATCAATTCCTTAACTAATAAAAAAAAACTGGCTAAATTTAGTAAGACACCTGGAAGAACTAGGCAATTAAATTTTTTTAAAATTGAAAATAAATTACATAGTTTAAATTTTGTTGATTTACCAGGATATGGATTTTCAAAAGTATCAAAAACAGAGCAAAGAGAATGGAGGAATCTAATTTTTGACTATATTTCTTCAAGACAAAATTTAAGAACAATACTTTTATTGATAGATGTAAGAAGAGAATTAACTAGAGAGGATGATAAGATCATAGAATTTTTTGAAAGACAAGGCTTAGGATGGACATGTGTAATAACTAAAGTTGATAAAATAAAAAAATCAGAAGTTTCTTCAAAAATGATTAATTTAAAAAATACTCTAAAAAATAAGATTACCCTATACCCACATCTCTTTTGTACATCTAGCGAAAAGAAAACAGGACTAGAAGAATTGAGAGCATATATAGCAATGTTTGCAAAAAATTAGATTTATTTATAATGTAGGATAAAACAACTGATAATATTAATGATATGCAATATAATTTGAACGATAAAGCTGAAATCCTAATGGAAACACTTCCTTTTATGAGAAGGTATTCAAACAAAGTTATAGTTATAAAATTTGGTGGGCATGCTATGGGGCAAAAAGAATATGTAAAGACTTTTGCTCAAGATATTTCCCTATTACAACAGGTAGGAATTCTTCCAATAGTAGTCCATGGTGGTGGCCCTCAAATTGGAGAAATGCTTAAGAAATTAAAAATTGAAAGTAATTTTATAGATGGTTTAAGAGTTACTGATGCAGCAACTATTGATGTTGTTGAAATGGTTTTATGTGGCATCATTAATAAAAGTATTGTCTCAGCAATATCAAATGAGGGGGCAAATGCAGTTGGGATATCTGGTAAAGATGGTAATTTAATTTCTGCAAAGAGATTGTCAGTAATAGATAAAAACTCTGATTCCAATCTTGAGAATGTTGTTGATTTAGGTTTTGTTGGAGAACCAAATAAAATTAACACAGATGTAATTCAAGCTTTGTTAAATCAAAAAATGATTCCAGTCATTGCACCGGTTGGCATTGGAGAAAATGGTCTTTCATATAATATTAATGCGGATACAGCAGCAGGTGCAATTGCCTCGGCAATGAAAGCCACACGAATGATGATGTTAACAGATGTAGAAGGTGTAATAGATAGTAAAGGTAAGATTATCACAGAGTTATCTGTAAATAAATGTAAGGAATTGATTAAAGAAAATGTTGTTCATGGAGGAATGATACCTAAAATTAATACCTGTATTAAAACAGTTCAGGACGGCGCTGAAGCAGCAGTTATAATGGATGGTAGAAAAAAACATTCTCTTTTGGTTGAACTATTCACCGAAGAAGGTGTTGGAACTTTAATTAAAGATTAGTTTAATCAATGGTTGAACATAAATGATTTATCAAAATAGTTTTCAAAATTGGATCTTTGATTTAGATAACACCTTATATGATATTAATTTAGGTCTATTTAAAAAAATTTCTAATAGAATAACTGATTTTATAATGTCCAAATATTCTTTAGATATTGATCAGGCTAAAAAAATTCAAAAAGAATATTATTTGAAATATGGCTTAACTTTAAGGGGTTTAATTGTCGAAAAAAAATTAGAACCAGAAGAATTTCTTGATTATGTTCATGATGTTGAGCATCCGGAATTAAAAAAAAATGATCAATTAATATCAAAGATAAGAATATTAGAAGGTAAAAAGATAATTTTTACCAATGCTACGTCGAAACATGCTAAAAAAATTTTAAAAATATTAGAATTAGAAGATGATTTTGATCAAATTATTGATATTAAAGATTTAGGCTATATTCCTAAGCCAGACAAAAGATCATATAAAAAGTTACTAGAATGCTTAAATCTTACTAAAGAAAATTTAGATAAAACAATTTTTTTTGAAGACACAGTTAAAAATTTGATACCAGCTAAAGAACTAGGGATTACGACTGTGTGGATGAAAAATTCAATAAATGAAAAAGATTTCAAAAAAAACTTTAGTTTTATCGATTATAGTTTTAATAACTTGAGTGAGTTTTTAGATACAATAAAAATGAGAGGATAATATGGATCAAGATGATTTAAAAAATGTTATAGATAAGGCTTTTGATAATATTTCAGAAGTTAGTATAAATACAAATGGAGAGATAAGAGACGCTGTTAATGAAACGTTAAATTTACTTGATTCAGGAAAGCTTAGAGTTGCTGAACCTCTTGGTTCAAGTAATTGGCATGTAAATCAGTGGTCTAAAAAAGCTGTATTACTTTCATTTAGATTAAATGATATGGGAATAATTCAAGGTGGGCCTGAAAGTTGGGATTGTGGTCCTTCTGTTTGGTGGGATAAGGTTAAATCAAAATTTTCAAACTGGTCATCTGATGATTTTAAAAAAGCAGGATTTAGAGCAGTTCCAGGCTCAATAGTAAGACATTCAGCTTTTATTAATAAAAATGTTGTTTTAATGCCATCTTTTGTCAATTTGGGCGCTTTTGTTGATGAGGGTGCAATGATAGATACCTGGGCAACCGTTGGATCTTGTGCACAAATTGGTAAAAATGTTCATTTGTCTGGAGGCGCAGGTATCGGTGGTGTTCTAGAACCTTTACAAGCCGATCCAGTAATTATAGAGGACAATTGTTTTATTGGTGCACGTTCTGAAGTTGCAGAAGGCGTTATTATAGAAGAAGGCTCTGTATTGTCTATGGGAGTTTATATAGGTGCTTCTACAAAAGTTGTTGATAGATCAACTGGCGAAATTTATATGGGAAGAGTCCCATCATATTCAGTAGTAGTTCCAGGCTCTATGGCTGGAAGTAATAAAAGTGAAATGTCTAATTCACCAAATTTATATTGTGCAGTGATAGTAAAAAGAGTTGATGCTAAAACACGATCAAAAACCTCAGTTAATGATTTGTTAAGAGATTAATTTGATGAGTTTAGATCCTGTCAATCTGGCATCAGATTTAATAAAAATTAAAAGTATAACCCCTCATGGACAAGAGGCTATAAATCTTATTAAGTCAGTTTTAGAAAATCATGGTTTTGATTGTAAAATCTTAACTTTTGGTGAGGGAGTAGATGAAGTTGTAAATTTGTACGCAAGATTTGGAAAAAACTCTCCAAATCTATGTTTTGCAGGGCATGTTGATGTGGTACCTGAAGGAAGTTCCGAGGATTGGTCTTTTGGACCATTTTCGGGCGAAATAATAAACAATCAACTTTGTGGAAGAGGTGCAGTAGATATGAAATCATCTATTGCAACTTTTATTTCATCAGCAATAGAGTTCTTAGAAGAAAATAATGAATTTGAAAGTCTAGGTAGCATCTCCTTTATTATAACTTCGGATGAAGAAGGTAAAGCAATAAATGGGACTAAAAAAGTCGTTGAATGGTTAAAAAGTAATGAAGAAAACATAGATGATTGTATTGTAGGTGAGCCTACTAACCCTGATAAGTTAGGTGACATGATTAAGATTGGAAGAAGAGGTAGTTATTCAGGAAATTTAATTGTTTATGGTATACAAGGTCACGTTGGTTATCCCCATCTAGCTGAAAATCCAATAAACTCAATGTTAAAATTAATTAAGCCACTTTCTGAAGTAGAGTTAGACAAAGGAAATGAAAATTTTGAACCATCTACTATTATGATTACAACTATAGATGTTGGAAATCCCTCATATAATATTATTCCTGCAAAAGTGAACGTTAAGTTTAATATTAGATTTAATAATCTTCATAGTTCTAAAAGTTTAACTAAAATGCTTACTGAAAAATTTGAGTCTCTTAATATTTCAAATTATTCATTTGATTATTTTTGTAATGCTGAACCTTTTTATACAAATCCTGGCCATTTAGTAGAATCATTAAAAAGATCAATAAAATCTATAACAGGTCTTGTTCCAAATTTATCTACTAACGGAGGAACTTCAGATGCACGATTTATTAGAGATATTTGTCCTGTTGTAGAATTTGGTTTAGTTGGAAAGCTTATGCACAAAATTGATGAAAAAGTTTCTGTAGATGATATAAATAACTTAAAGAAAATTTATAAAAACTTTTTAGAAATATATTTTGCTAAGTAATATGATAAGCCCGCCTCCTTCCTTTATTGATATAAAAAATGGTTTTAAATCTTCTTTTAATTTTATCATAAGAAAAAGTAATGTAGATAATTTATTTGAGCTAGATAATGAAAAATTTTGGCAAAGCTGTTGGATTGTTTTTTTTATTAATGCATTAGTAGCAGTTTTAGCTTCATATGGCATCAAGGCATCATTTGATATTTCAATGAAGGCAAATCTTTTGCCAAAACTATTATTAATAACAGTTATAGATATCTCACTATTTGCAATATTGATTTATTATATTTTTAAAAACTTAAACAAAGATAAGCTTTTTTTTAAATTCATAATTCCTTTCAATTGGATACAAGCTTTTCAAGCTTTTATAATGTTATTATTTACTTTTTTCGGATTATTCTTACCTGCTTCTATATTTTTATTTTTTGGTTTTGCATTAATAATATTTGTTACATTTGCTTTATGGAGGTTAGGAAAAGATGAAGTTGGTTTTAGTGGTTGGGGAGCCGCTGGATTAATTATTTTGTCTGTTCTGACTGAGGGAGGCATTGGCTTAATATCTAGGTCAGTATCAAAACTTTTTATATATTAAGGTTCATTGGCCAAATTGGTTCTAACAGATTTTTTGGGTATTCAACTTTTGTCAAAAATAAACCGTGTGCTGGGGCGGTTTCACCAGCTTCATCCCTTGATTTAAGCTTAAGAATTTTTTCGATTTCATTTGGGTGCCAAATATCTAAACCAACTTTAACGAGTGACCCTATAATAATTCTAACCTGATTATGCAAGAAACTTTTTGCTTCTATCTTAATAGTTAAAATGTTTTTTTTTCTTTCTACATCAAAATCAATTCTATCGATAGTTTTTGTAGGAGTTAAAGCTTGGCAAGATCGGGATCGAAAACTAGTAAAATCGTGCTTTCCAATTAAAAATTTTGAAGCTTTTTTCATATTATTTATATTTAATTTTTGTCTAATATGCCAAAAGTTTTCATTTAACTTAAGAGGAAAAGCAGATCTTAGTAAAAATTTATATTTATAAGTCCTTTTAATAGCAGAAAATCTTGCATTAAATTCAAAAGATACATTTTGTATAGAAATTATTCTTATCTCAGTCTTTATTAATAAAGAGTTAAATGCCGTTATAATATATACGTTACTTTTATTAGAAAACCTATTCACTTTTGGGATGTCAATATGAGCAACTTGTCCTAATGCATTTACGCCTGCATCGGTTCTTCCAGCACCTTGAATAGGGCAATCAATTTTGAACAGAATTTTCGCAATTTTTTCTATTTCTCCTTGAACAGATTTGCCATTATTTTGTTTTTGCCATCCAACTAAATTCTTTCCATTATATTCTATTAATAATGCCAATCTAATTTTTTCAACTTCATTACTAATCAATTACTTCACCAACATTTAAATTATGACCATTTAAAAATTCTTTTGCGGACATGCTTTTTTTCCCAGATTTTTTTAATGAATTTATTTGGAAAACAGTATCTTTTCTACAAGCAATTTGTATATTATCGGATGTTGTTAAAATTGTTCCTGGATTTTGATTATGTGTTTTATTTAAAGGGTAACCATCGATTATATCAATTTTATCATTTTTGTAGTAAAAAAAAGTCCCTGGAAAAATTTTAAATGCTCTCATTTTGTTGTAAATATCTAACGAGTTATTATTCCAGTTAATTAGTCCTTCTTCTTTAGTCAATTTATGAGCGTATGAAGCTTCTAAATTATTTTGAGGTGTTTGTTTGGAATCTCCAGAAAATATTCTTTGGATTGTTTCGTCAAGGCATTCTGCGGTAAGTAATGATAAACTTTCAAAAAGATCAATTACATCATCCTCCATTTTAATTAATATTTCTTTTTTATGAATCATTGGTCCTGTATCTAACCCTTTTTCCATTAACATTGATGTACATCCAGTTTTTATATCTCCTGCTTCTATTGCTCTTTGGATAGGAGCTGCTCCTCGCCATTTTGGTAACAAACTAGCATGACCGTTTATGCAGCCATATGATGGTATTTTTAAAATGACTTCTGGAATTAATAATCCATATGCAACAACAACTATCAAATCTGGATTAAGGCCAACTAAAATTTTTAAGGTTTCATCATTTTTAAGGTTATTAGGTGTGTAGAAATTTAATTTATTTTTTTCTGAATATTGTTGAATTGAAGATTTTAGTTTTTTCATACCTCTTCCAGATGGACGAGGTGGTTGAGTAAAAACGCCGATTATATTATAATTTTTATTTAATATATCTAAAGTAGGAACAGCAAATTCGGGTGTTCCCATGAAAAAAATATTCATTTAACTTTTATTTTTGTTGAGATTTTCTTTTTTAATTTTTTTTAAAATCATTTCTTTTTTAATCCTCGATAAATGATCTATAAATAATATTCCATTTAAATGATCTATTTCATGTTGAATACAAACTCCTAATAAATCATCAGCTTCTAATTCTTTTTGTTTAAAACTTTCATCTCTGTAATTTACTATAACTTTATCTGGTCGTTTGACAATCGCGTGATGACCTGGAATTGACAAGCATCCTTCTTCTCTTTCATTAAAATGTTTACTTAAAAAAGTAATTTCTGGATTAATCATTTTGATGGGGTTAGGTTTGAAATTATCATCATTTATTTTTAATCCACAATCCATTACAACTAATCTTTTGTCAATTCCTATTTGTGTGGCTGCTAACCCTATACCATTAGCATTATACATTGTTTCAAGCATATCATCTAAAATATGTCTAATATCATTATCTAATTTATCTACAACTGAAGCTTTTTTTCTTAAAAAGCTATTTGGCATTTTTATTATTTTTCGTAAGGCCATATTAGTGCTAAGTTAGTTTATTAATAAATTTTTATAAGTAAATTGTCAGGAAAGGGCAAGAAATGAATCAAGGTTATTCTGATTTATTACTAATTTTCATAATTCTAATTTTATTTTTTTTAGTTATTTATATGTTATTCAAAAATAAAATTAACACTTCGACACAAGTAAATGATTCAATTAATGTTCAAAAAAATATAAGTGAAATTCAAGGGTCGATCATTTTATTAACCAAAACTGTTGAAGAAAAAATAAATAACATAAATAAAAATATTGGTTCTAGTTTAAATGAACAAACAGAAAAAACACAAAAATCGTTGTCTGATGTAAGAGAAAGATTAGCTGTAATAGATAAAGCTCAAAATAACTTAAATGAGTTAAGTGCCCAAGTTCACAGTTTAAAGAATATTTTATCAAATAAACAACTTCGTGGAGCATTTGGTGAAGTTCAACTTGAG
Organism: uncultured SAR116 cluster alpha proteobacterium; assembly: GCA_902524215.1. Classification (GTDB taxonomy): domain Bacteria; phylum Pseudomonadota; class Alphaproteobacteria; order Puniceispirillales; family Marisalimonadaceae; genus TMED54. The sequence continues at coordinate 33,611 of CABZCK010000006.1, read as the reverse complement.
AACTTGATAAGAGATTCTTTGCCTCAGAATGCTTATAAGTTTCAGCATACTCTTAAAAATGGTTTTAGAGTAGATTGTATGGTTAATTTACCTTATCCACCGGGTCCAATTTGCATCGATTCAAAGTTTCCACTTGAGCATTATAGGTCATATGTAGCTGCAAAAGATGAAAATGAAAAAAAAGAATTCTTAAAAAAATTTGGAATCTCTGTATTGAAACATATTGATGATATTTCAACAAAATATATCGATCTTTCAGAAACTGCTGATAGTGCAGTAATGTTTTTGCCAAGTGAATCAATTTATCATGAAATTAATATAAAATTACCAAAAATTGTTGATGAAAGTAGGTTAAAAAAAGTTTATTTAGCTGGACCTGATAATTTAATGCTTATTTTGAATACTGTTCGTGCAATTATTAGAGATGCTAATATGAATAAACTAGCAAGTGAAATACAGGTTGAAGTTAATAAGCTTTTAAATGATTTAAATAATTTAAATGAAAGATTTGACAAACTTGATAAACATTTTGAATTAGCTCAAAAGGATTTAGAGTTAGCAAAGATTTCACAAAAAAAAGTTTATTTACGTGGAAGCAAGATAAATTCAATTGACGTTGAAGATAAAAGTGACAATAAAAAAATAATTAATTAAACAACTACTCAAAGAGAGTTCTACCTTTAAGAGCTTGAATAATCGTTCCATCATCTAAATAATCAAGTTCTCCTCCAACTGGTACACCATGAGCTAATTTTGTAATTTTATTTCCATATTTATTAACTACTTTAGACAAATAATGTGCTGTTGTTTGGCCATCCAGTGTAGCAGAAATAGCTATAATTATTTCAATTTCTCTAGATTCTTTAATTCTTGTTTCTAACAAAGGAATATTTAGTTCCTCAGGATTAATTCCATCAATCGCTGAAAGAACACCACCAAGAACGTGATACATTCCTTTATATATACCAGATCTTTCAACTGCCCATAAATCAGGAACATTTTCTACAATACATATTAATAGTTTATTTCTATTTTCATCTGAACAAATCGAACAAATCTCGTTCAAGTCGATATTTCCACATACTTTGCATTTTTTTATATTTTTTTCAACTTGAATTAAACTCTCAATAATCGGTCTTAAATGTATTTCTTTATTTTTTAAAAGATAAAATATAATTCTTCTTGCAGAACGCGGTCCTAATCCAGGTAGTTTTGAAATTCTTTTTATTAAAGTTTCAAGAAAATTATTTTCATTTTCATAATTCATTTTAAATTTATTCTATATCTTTTACTTCAGCATTTGGAAAAAGTTGTTTAACTTCATTTATTATAGGGTCTGATTCAATTTCTTTTTTCTTTTTTTCAAAATTAATATCTTTAATTTCTTCGTGGGTTTTATTGTTTGTTGTTTGCAATTCTTCAATAATCCATTTTAAACCTGTTTTATCCTGAAGAAATTTTGATAAATGTTTTATAACATCAAATGTACAATTTTCAGATATTTTCATTGAAATTTTTCCATGTTCGAAACTATCAATAACTACATTATTTACTAATTGTGCATGTAATAATGCTTCTCTATTTTCAATTAAAAATGTAAGTAGCTCTTCAAAATCATTAAGAGAAATTTTATTTTCAATATTTGTTTTATTTTTACTATCTATTTTATCTTCATTCTTAAAAGGTTGGTATGTTTCATTACTTTCCAAAGTTTTACCAGTTGTAATTTTTTGATCAACATTTTTATTTTCAACTGTTTTAGTACTTGTTTGCTTAGAGCTATTATTTAAAATTTTTTTATCAAGTTTTTTAATTAATTCCTCTGGCATTGGAGTTGAGGATGTATAACTTAACTTTACAATGATAATAGATACAATATCTATTTGGTTTGTTCCACTTTTTGTCTCATCAAGTCCTTTAATTAAAACTTGCCAAGACCTTAAAAGTTTTGTGATTCCATGTTCTGATATTTTTCTGAATTCGTCTACATGTTCATCTATAAGATTATTATTAACAATGAATTTACATGCATCACTACATATGCTTATTAAACTATAAAGTATATCTGAAGGATTTGCTGAGTCTTCAATTAATTGATAATAATAGTTTAAAGCTTCTGATGCTTTGGCATCTAAACAGAATTTATAAAGTTTAATAAAATCTAATTTACTTCTTATTCCTAATAATTGTCTTAATTCTGTAATTTGAATTTGATTATTTGAAAGTGCTGCTACTTGATCTAAAATAGATAATGCATCTCTCATTGAACCTTCTGAGGAAGAACTAATTTGTTTGAGTGATTCATCATCAATAGTAATGTCTTCTTTAACACAAATAGATTTTAAATGATTTATTAGGACTTTGTGATCAATTCTTTTAAGATCAAACCTTTGACATCTAGAAATTATAGTAGCAGGTATTTTTTTTGTCTCAGTTGTTGCAAATATGAATTTGGTATTATTTGGAGGTTCTTCAAGTGTTTTTAATAATGCATTAAAAGCGGCAGTAGATAACATATGCACTTCATCTATGATATAAATTTTAAAGCGCATTTCGTTTGTAGAATACATCACAGATTCTATGATTTCTCTTATATTATCGACACCGGTTTTACTTGCTGCATCAATTTCAATCACATCAAGTGAATTTCCTTTTGTAATAGCTTTACAAGGTCCGCAGTTATTACAAATCTTAAACGTTGGTTTGTTATTGTTATTACCTTCACAATTAAAAGCTTTGGCTATTATCCTAGCAGTAGTTGTTTTTCCTATTCCTCTTATACCGGTTAATAAAAAAGCGTGGGCTAATCTACCGTCATTTAAAGCATTTTTTAGGGTGTTAACTAATATATCTTGACCAATTAATTCTTGGAAATTTTGAGGTCTATATTTTCTTGCAAGAACTTTATAATTCATTTTATTTTCTTAAAAGAAAGCTTCATGACCCGCTATCATTGTTACGGCTGCTTTCTTTCGAATCTGACCGGGTTAGCAAGAGTCACGTCCATGAAGCTCTCCAAAGATAATATGTATTAGTTTAGTTTGACTTTCAAGATATTTAAATTTTTGTTGGTATATTTCTTAAATATGAACCTAGTATTTTAATACTTCCTTCTAGAGTATAAAATTTCATTTCATCAAGCGCGTTTTGCATACCTTTTTCGTGGGGGTGACCTTCAGCATCTACATAAAATCTTGCCGCTTTCATATTTTTTCCACTTATATAACTTTCTAATTTTGTTAGATTAATCCCATTCGTAGCAAACCCACCTAAAACTTTGTATAGAGCAGCAGGAACAGATTTCATCTGAAATACAATAGTCGTTACAAAAACTTTACTTTTGTCGTATTTGGGTATGCTTTTTTTGTTAGACATAATTAAAAATCTTGTTGTGTTATTAATCTCATCTTCAATATTCTTTTTAAGAATTTTTAATCCATATATTTTTGCAGCCATTTTAGATGCTATTGCTGCTACAGTTATGTCATCTCCTTTTGATAATTCATGTGCAGCTCCTGCAGTATCTATATGCTGTAAAGGTGCTAAATTAAGTTGTTTTATCAATCTTCTACATTGTGCAAGACCTTGTGAATGACTTTTAACTGTTTTAATTGTTTTAAGAGTTGCACCTTTTAAGGCTAAAAGTTGATGATTTACTTTTTGATAATGCTCTCCAATTATATGAAGTCCACTTTCTGGTATAAGATTGTGGATATCTGCAACACGGCCTGCTACTGAATTTTCAATAGGTACCATAGCTAAATCCGAAGTTTTCCTTTTTGTAATTTCTAACATGTTTTCAAATGAAATACAGGGAATTGCTTTTGCATTTGGAAAACATTCTTCACAGGCCATATTAGAATAAGCTCCAGGCATACCTTGAAAAGCTATCTTGAATTTCTTTTTACTAATAAGCATTGATACTCTTTTTAAAATTTTTTAAATCACTAATAGTATCTATACCAATAGGTTTCTCATTTGTAATTAAGATTTTGATGTTAATTCCAGCTTCTAGCGCTCTTAATTGCTCTAATTTTTCACTCATTTCTAAATTTGATGGTTTGAGTTTTATATATTTTTCAATTATGGATCTATCCCATCCATAAATACCAAGATGATGCCATTTAATACTATCTCCCCAAGGAATTGGATATCTACTAAAATAAAGTGCATTTCCAATCTCTCCAATTTTTGGTTTTGCGTTTTTAAAAGATGCTGCACATTTAACAATGTTTTCATCTAAAATTTCATTTTTATCTGCTTTAACAACTGGAGTAGCAATACATTTATTACTCTTAATTATATCTCCCAGACTTATGATTAATTTTTTTGAAACATTAGGCAAGTCACCTTGCAGATGAATAATTTTTTTTATTTTTTTTTGTGGATCAAATTTTTCAAGTGCTTCATAAATTCTATCAGATCCACTTTTATGATCTTTGCTAGTAAGAATTCCTATTTGTCCGCATCTTTCAGCTACATTAACAATATCTTGAGTATCTGTCGCAACTATAATAGGCACATTTAAATTAGACTTTATTGCCCCTCTAATTACATGCTCTATGAGTGGTTTCTTATTTATTTCAATTAAAGCTTTATTTTTAAGTCTTGTTGATCCTATTCTTGATGGGATTAAAATAGCAAAGTTTTTGTATGACAATTTAAATGCCTATAAATGAAATAAAGAATTTAATCTTGATTAAAATTATTTTATTTTAATAATTTAATTGAAAAATTTATATAATGAAATATAAAAATATTATACCTTATTTTGATTGAGTGGAGTTAACATGGATGCTTTGAAATTTAATAAAATTGCAGCCGGAGTTTTATGTGCTGGGTTATTAATAATGGGATTTAGTAAAGTTGGTAGTTTTCTAGTTAATCCAAAAACATTAGAGAAAAATGCATACCCAATTGAAGTCGCTAACGTGGATAAAAAAAACACTCAAGTAAAAGAAGCATCAGTAATTGAACCAATTATTAACCTTTTAGCAAGTGCTAATATTATGGAAGGCGAAAAAGTCTCTAAAAAATGTACAGCATGTCATGTTTTTGTTGACGGAGGAAATAATAAAGTAGGTCCAGGATTATACAATATTGTTAATAAACCAATTGGAAAAGCAGACTACGGTTACTCCAAGGCGTTTGCGGCGTTGAACGGCAATTGGACTTATGAAGAGTTAAACAAATTTCTTTATAAACCTAAAGAGTATGTTAAAGGTACAAAAATGAATTTTGCAGGTTTAAAAAAAACCAAAGACAGAGCAAATCTCATTGCATGGTTAAGAGAAAGATCTAACGCTCCGGCGCCTCTGCCAAATAAATAATTTTCATGAGTTTAGAAAACTTTTCTTCTTTTACGAGTTGTCTTAATGAAATAAGTCAAAGTGTTAGAAAAATTACACTAAATAAATCAAACCTGGAAAACAATTATAAACTAAAAACTGACGACAGTCCCGTTACAAAATATGATATAGAAGCTGAAAATTTTATTAGAAAATATTTAGCAAATAGTTTCCCTTCTCACAATATTATTGGTGAAGAGTTAAAAGTAATTGATAAAAAATCTGAATTTACATGGATTATTGATCCAATTGATGGGACGAAATCATATATGTCTGGAAGACCATTATGGGGAACAATGATTGGTCTCTTGAAAAATAATAAACCTATTATTGGAATGGTTGATTTTCCTGAGTTAGATCAGTTATGGATAGGGTATAAGGATAAACTAATTTTAAATGGGAATGATTGTAGTTTTTTAGAGAAAGAAAATTTAACTTTAAAAAAAGCAATTTTTGCTTCAACAGCACCTGAGTTATTTGAATTTTTAAACTTACAAAAAATTAATAAAATAATTGATAATGTGAAAATTAATATATGGTCAGGTGATTGTCATAATTATATCTTACTTGCACAAGGTAAAATAGACTTAGTCATAGAAGAAAATTTAAATTCATGGGATATTTTGCCGCTTATTCCAATTTTAAAATCTAGGGAAATATCCATAACTGATTGGAGTGGCTCAGAAATATTATTTGATTTTAAAACAAAAAAGAAATTCAAAGTCATTGCAGCTTGCAATAAAGATTTGCTCAAAGAGGTTCTTCAATTTTTGAATTAATTAAACATTTGGTTAATCGTTTTGAAAACTGTTCTTAAGCTCATTGCTTCTCCTCCTTTTGGGAACCCTGGTCTTGAGGTGAGATTCCAAGCCATTAAGTCAAAATGAACCCAATTAATTTTTTTATCAACGAATTGTTCTAAAAATAATGCCGCAGTGATTGCGCCACCTGTGCTGGAAAAACCTGTACTATTAAGAGCACCATTTTCAGAATCAAGGAATCTTTTGTATGGAGTAAAAAGAGGTAATCGCCACACAGGATCAACCATCGTGATTGAATTATCTAAAAGCTTTTTTGAAATGTTTTCATTGTTTGAAAAGAATACTGGTACTTCTGTACCAAGAGCTACTCTTGCTGCTCCAGTTAAAGTGGCAAAATCAATTATAAGGTCAGGATTAATTTTACCTTCTTGGGCGTAGGATAATGTATCTGCTAAAATTAAACGTCCTTCTGCATCAGTATTTCCAATTTCAATTGGCGTTTTATTTCTTGAAAATTTAATGTCCATAGGTCTCATAGATTTTTGAGAAATCGAATTTTCTGCAATTGGTATAAGAAGCCTAAGATTAATTTTGCTATTATAATCTATCAAACTCTTTGCTAAACCAATCGCAATTGCACTACCTCCCATATCCTTTTTCATGTTTAACATGGCCCCACTTGGTTTAATATCTAGGCCACCACTGTCAAAGGTAATACCTTTACCTATGATAGTGACATTATTTTCGTCTTTCTTAATACCTTTGTTTTTCCAATTAATTTCTATAAGTTTAGGATTAAATTCAGATGATCTTCCTACCATTGAAATAAGTGGAAATTCATCATCAAATTTACGACCTTTATGAACAACACATTTTAAACCTTTAAAAATTTTTTTTATTTCTATTTCATATTGATCAGGATTTAAATAATTTGCTGGAAGGTTAATCAAATCTCTTGCTAAGTAAATTCCTTTTAGTTCAATAGAGCAAGGGTCAATTAGATTTTTATATTTATTATTTAACGAAAGAATATTTAAAGATTTTTTAACATTATTTTTTTTTAACACATTAAATTTATAAAAACTTAATCCCCAACCTAATAAAAATTCATAAACCTCATTTTCATTATATTGAGATAAAATATTCAAATCCCAAACCCTATCTTCAAGTAAATTACATATTTTGGCAGCTTGATCAATTGTACTTTCTCTAAAATTTTTATTTGGATTTAAATATGCAATTGTGACCAGGTTTTTCTGGTTAAAATCAAATAAATTAATAATTGGTTTATTAGAATTAAATTTATAATTTGTTTTAAAATTCTTTAATTGTTTTTCTGAAAATAATTTTGAATTTAACAAGTCATTTAAATTATTTACTAAATATAATTTAGAATTATTTCTTGAGCTTTTTTTTACAAATGTTTCATTTTTTTTATTAAGGTCAATCATAATTTATCCATCAATTAAACTATACACTCTTTTGTTATATAAAAAGAGTATTATTCCTCGTAATATCAAAAAAATTAAAAAAGAAGAATATAAGTATTTTAAATTAATTATATCACTGATTAGAAATTCAATAATTATATAAAAAATTAAACATGAAATTACGATAGAATTTCTCATTTCTTTTACTAATGTTGAACCTACAAATATGCCATCATATTGAAATGCAAGCACCGAAATTGGTGGGGTGATAATTACTAAAATCCAAAGATCTTGAATTATTTTTCTTAAAGGCTCAATGTCTGTAATAGATAGTATAATTAGATCTCTTAAAGAAAATAATAAGATGGCAATAAAAAAAGAAAATAAAAATGCCATTTCAAAAGTTAAGTAAATAGATGAATTTAATTCTTTTTTATTTCTAGATCCAATAGAGTTCCCAACTAAGGTTTCAGCAGAATGAGCAAATGCATCAATTGTATATGAGCATAAACTAAATAGAACTAATAAAATCTCCATTGATGCTAATTCGTTAACTCCAAGATCTGAAGATTTTTTGATTAGAAAAGCTTGAGCAAAAACTAAAAACATTGTTCTGATAAACAAGTCTTTACTTATATTAAATATCCTTGAAATTTTATTAGTTAAAAAAAATGTTTTAAATTTAAATTTTTTAAAATCATTGGGATTTGCAATAATAAAATACATATAGATTGAAATAATAAAACCACATATCTGAGATATAAAACTGCCAATGGCAACACCGCTTATTCCAAAATCAAGATATACTGCAAAATAAATTGAAAAAATAATATTTGTAAGATTTATTATAAATAGTTGTATCATAACAAATTTTGTTTTTTGAATTCCGAAATACCAACCTAAAAAAACGATATTCACCAATCCAAAAGGTAAACCTATCATTCTTATGAATAAATAATCTTTATAAAATTCTTTTATTTTTGCTGAAGGATTAAAAAAATAATTTGAAATTTCAAAAATTATATTTTTGCAAATATATAAAGTTATTCCAATTATTATTGCTATAATGATAGGTCTTAATAATCCTAAGAAGATTTCTTCAGTATTTTTTTGGCCATGATATTGAGCAATTATTCCTGTTGTGCCCATTCTAAGAAAATTTAGTCCAGCATACATGAAATTGAATATAATTCCACCTAAAGCTACAGCTGCCAGATAATCACTTGATGGCATATGTCCCATAATTAATGTATCAACTAATCCAACAAGTGGTATAGAAAAATTTGCTAGGATGATTGGCCAAGATAATTCCCAAATTTTTTTTCTATTTATTATCATTTGAAATTTAAATTTTTATGTATAAGACTTTAAGTGAGTTATGTCTTTTCATTCTATAAAGTTAAAATTAATAAATGCTAAGTAACATCAAGAATTTAAGTTTACCAAAGAAATTAGCATATAAAATTGTTTTTTTTATCTTTTGTTTAATTCCTTTTTTTTCTGGCTTGAATACAATACCACCTTTGGATAGAGATGAGTCAAGATTTGTTCAATCAACTTATCAAATGATAGAAACTAATGATTATATAAATATTAAATATTTAGATGAAATTAGAGCTAAAAAACCAATAGGTATTTACTGGGCACAATCAATTTTTGCTAATATATTTGGTGAAGATAAAATCTCATCATACAGATACGTATCTACTCTAGGTGCTCTAATAACAATCTTGGTATTATGGAAGTTTTCACAAATTCTATTTGGACAAAAAGCGTCTTTATTTGTTGTCAGTGCTTCAACGATATCATTATTATTTATATTTGAATCTCATGTTGCTAAAACCGATACATTGTTATTATCATTTATTACTTTTCAACAATATTTATTATTAAAAATCATCTTAAATAAAAAGAAATCTATTTTATTTGATTTAATCATACCAATATCTATGTGGCTCGTTTTAGGTGTTGGATTTCTAATTAAAGGACCAATTTCATTAGTCGTTTTTATATTCACTTTATCAAGCTATGTTTTATGGAGCAAAGACATTAATCTATTAAAAAACATTAGACCTTTTTGGGGTGTTATTTGTTTTATGATAATTGTTTTGCCATGGGTTTATATTATACAAAAAACTACAGATGGATTATTTTTTGAAAAAGCAATAAATGAAGATTTTTTACCAAAACTTTTCAGCGAACAAGAAAGTCATGGGGGTTATCCAGGGTATTATTTTTTGATTTCAAGTTTAATTTTTTGGCCGTTAGCATCTTTTTTTCCATTAGCTTTTTTCTTTGTAAAAAATAATTTAAATAATTTAGGCATTAGATTTTTAATTTGCTGGCTTGTTCCTTTTTGGATCATAATAGAATTTATTCCTACAAAATTATTTCATTATCCATTACCTATTTTTTCTCCACTAATTTTAATTGTGGCTGGCACAATGATTTATTTTGAGAATAACAAATTAAATTTAAAATCTTTTATTACTAAAAATGCAGTCTTCTTATTTTCTTTATTATTTAGTTTGGGTGGCATTATTCTTAGCTTATTTCTTTGTTATTTGTTAATTAATTTTAATGAAAATAAAACGCATCAATATCTTTACATAGCTATTTTGTTTTTAATTTCATTTTTGATTTTAATCTTATCAATTTTAGTTAACATCAAAGTCATATATGGAAAAAATTTTAATTTTTTTAATTTTAAAAAAGAAATAAAATTTCAAAATTATATAATATTTTTTTCTGTAATTTTTTATATCACCATTTTCACTTTTATTTTACCTAGTTTAAAATATTTATTTCCAAGTAAGATAATTTCTGACGAACTTAAAAAACTTAATTATGAAGAATTATCTGTTACTGGTTATCATGAACCAAGTTTAGTTTTTTTAGCTAAAGGAAAGATAATTCTATCAGATCCAAATGAAGCGGCCATTTTTCTTGCAGAAGGAAATAACAACCTTGTTTTAGTCGAGGGTAGAGAATTAGATGAGTTCATTAATTCTTCTTCAAATCTAAATCTTAAATTAAAAAAATTAAGAGAGATTAAAGGTTTTAATTATTCTAAAGGTCAAAATATAAAAATTCTTTTTTTTAAAGTAGCCAAATAACTGCAAAAATTATAAAAGATATTTATGTTAAAAAATCAATATATTTCAATTGTAGTTCCAATAAAAAATGAAGCTGAGAATATACAAAAACTTACAAGAGAAATTAACAAAGCATGTAATAAAATAAAGTTTGAAATCCTTTTTGTTAATGATGGTTCTAATGATAACTCTATAAATATTTTAAAAATTTTAAAAAAAGAAAATAAAAATTTGAGAATATTAAATCACAATTTTTCTAAAGGACAATCAGCTGCTTTAAAAACAGGTATTCATAATTCAACATATGAAATAATAGTAACTCTAGATGGTGATTGTCAAAACGATCCTAAGGATATACCTGCCATGCTTGAAAAATTTACTAACCATTCTGAAAATAACTTATTAATGATTGGTGGAGTTAGAGTAAATCGCAAAGATAATCTAGGAAAAAAATTTGCATCTAAATTTGGTAAATTTTTTAGAAAACATTTGCTAAATGATGATCATCCCGATACAGGTTGCGGCATTAAAGTTTTTCATAAAAAATTATATTTACTACTACCATATTTCGATCATATGCATAGATTTTTTCCAGCATTAGCAACTAGAGAAGGAGCTTTAGTATTGCAACATGATGTTAATCATCGACCCAGATCAAAAGGAAGTTCTAATTATACAAATCTTGGAAGATTATTTGTTAGTATTTTTGATATAATTGGTATGATATGGTTATTAAAAAGATATCCTAAAAATTTGAAGATTAATGAAATAAAAAAATAGGATCTATTTATGAATTTTATATCACTTTTATCAGAAAAAATTGAATTAGCTGCAATTTTTGTATCAAATATCATTATTTATTTTCTACCATTCTTGTCGGATGTTTTGCTGGATAAGCCTGAAAATATAATGGTAATCATTGGTTTTGGAGGACAAGGTTTATTTGCAGCTCGATTTCTAATTCAATGGATAACAAGCGAAAATGCTAAAAAGTCAGTAATTCCTGTAGCGTTTTGGTATTTTTCTATCACAGGGGGCTTAGTTTTGCTAACTTATGCAATATGGAGAAAAGATCCTGTGATTATTGCAGGACAATCAGTAGGTGTTTTAATATATGCAAGAAATTTATATTTTATTCATAGAGGCGAAAAATAGATTTATTAAATTGTAGTTTTACCCAATTTTAAAATTATTTCCCACTCAGCTTTTGAAACAGGAGAAACTGATAATCTACTTTGTTTAACTAATGGCATATTTAATAACTCTTTTGTATTTTTTATTTGATCAAGTGTAACAAATTCATTAAGTTTTTTTACTGCTACTAAATCAACCATCCCAAATATATTTTTCTTATCCGTATGATCTGGATAATATTCTTTTGTTACCTTAACAATACCAATTATTCTTCTTTCTTTAACCGAATGATAAAAAAAACCAAGATCTCCTACTTTCATTTTTTTCATATTATTTGATGCTTGATAATTTCTAACACCATCCCAATGTTCTCCAACTTCACCTTTTTTTACTTGGTCATCCCATGACCAAGTATTTGGTTCAGACTTGAATAGCCAAAAATTCATTTTTAAAAACCTTTCAATTTTTAAATTCTATTCCAATAGGACGATTTAACAGATTTAAAATAATTTTATCAATAGATTTATTATTATATATATAGTCAAAAATGGAATTTATAATGGGAGTATCTAACTTATGTAAGTCTGACAAATATTTAGCTGATTTAAGAGCATAAAGACCTTCAACAAGTGGAATATTTTTATTATTTTTGTTTTGAGCAAGATCTAATCCATACTTCATATTTCTTGATGTTGGAGAGCTACATGTTAAAATCATATCACCTATTCCAGCCAATCCAAAAGCCGTTTCTTTTTTACCACCAAGTTTGAGTATAATTTGTGATAATTCTGCCATTCCTCTAGTAATAATTGCTGACTTTGCATTTTCGCCAAGTTTTAATCCATCTGATATACCTGTTCCAATTGCAAAAATATTTTTAATAGCTCCAGAAACTGATGCTCCAATAACATCATCTGATGGGTAAAGGCGTAAGCAACTATTACTGAAAAGAGTAGATACATTTTTACTGAATATTTCACTATCACTAGCTATAATCGCAGCTGATGGTAAGTTTTTAGCTACTTCACTTGCGAATGTTGGTCCCGTTAAAATACCATAAGTTAATTTGGGATATTTTTTTGAAATTATTTCAGAAAATAATTTACCTTTATCATTTGCAAAGCCCTTCGATGTTAAAATAATTTTTACATTTGGATTTGATAAAATTACTTCATTAACTGCGTCTTGAACTCTAAAACTTTGTGTTGTTATGAAAACAATGTCTGCTTCTCTTAATATACTTTTATCATTTGAAACGTAAATATTTTTTGGAAATATAATATCAGGAAAACATTTAGTTATTCCATTGTTTAAAGACTCCATTCTTTTTTCTTCAGATACTAAAATTGATGATTTTGCATTACAATTTGATAAAGCTATCGCTAAAGCTTGTCCCCATGCACCTCCTCCATAAAAAATAATTTTATCTGAAGTTTTCATTAAGCTTTTATACCTTTTTTACCAACAAGTCTCATGGTTGGGTTATTTTTAAAAGCATTTGGATCTAATGGCCACCTTGGTCTTGGTTTGAAATTGAACATTGTATCTTTTTTAAGATTATATCTTTCAAATCCAGCCCATGCAATCATAGCCCCATTATCAGTGCATAATTCAAGAGTTGGAACATAAAATTTAATATCTTCTCTATTAGATAAGTTCTTTAAGTCTGCTCTGATTTTTTTATTGGCGGCAACTCCTCCTGCTATTACTAAGTTTACTTTATTTGATTTAGTTATTTGTCTATAAATTTTAATTGCTAATTTTGTTCTATCTAATAAACAATCTGAAATTGTTTTTTGTAATGATGCTGCTAAGTTATGTTTATTAATATTTATATCTACATTATTGACAGTTTTTGAGAATGCAGTTTTCAATCCCGAAAAAGAAAAATTAGGATTTTTTGATTTATATAAAGGTTTTGGAAACTTGAAGAAATTTTCATCACCTTCCTTGCTTAATTTTTCAATTGATGGTCCACCTGGCTGATCTAAACCCATCATTTTTGCAGCTTTGTCAAAGGTTTCTCCTACAGAATCATCTAGTGTCGTACCAATTCTAAAATATTCTCCATAATTCAAAACAGCTATCAACTGAGTGTGACCGCCTGAAACTAATAAAAGCAAAAAAGGATAATTCAAATCATCGTATAATAGTCTAGCTGTTAAAGCATGACCTTCTAGGTGATTAATAGCTAAAAAAGGTTTTTGAAATGACCAAGCTAACGTTTTGCAAAAAGTATTTCCAACGATTAATCCTCCAATTAAACCAGGACCACCTGTTGAACAAAAAAGATCAATTTCTTCCAATTTTATTTCAGCTCTTGTTAGAGCTTTTTTTAAAGCGATATCAATAAAACTTAGGTGAGCTCTAGCAGCAATTTCTGGAACAATCCCACCAAATTCTTTGTGATAATTATTTTGATTTAAAACTATGTTCGCTTTTATGTTTTTAGATGAATCAATTATGCCAATAGCTGTATCATCGCAACTTGTTTCAACTCCAAGTACATATTTCACTTTTTGATGGCTTGTCATTTTTAAATCTATATATATAAAATATGTTTATAACAAAGATTTTCAAAATATAGAATTTATAATTGTTGATAAACAAATTGAATAAAAGTCATTAATAAAATGGAAAAAATAAAAATTGCCTCAAGATCATCTCGTTTAGCTTTGAAGCAAACCGAAATTGTATGTGAAAGCCTGAAAAAGTTTTTTGAAATTGAAGTTGTTAAAGTTTCAACAACTGGAGACAAACTTCTTAATAAATCTCTTGCCCAGGTCGGAGGTAAAGGCTTATTTGTTAAGGAGTTAGAAAGAAGTCTTTTAAATGGAGATGCGCATATAGCTGTTCATTCTTTAAAAGATATGGAAGTTCATATTGCTAAAGATACTTTCATTGGAGCTATTCATTCCAGAGATAGCAGAAATGATGTTCTACTTGGCAAATTTAAAAGTCTTTCAGATTTGCCAAAAAATGCAATTATTGGCACCACTTCTCCAAGAAGAACGGCATTTTTGAAATATTTTCGAAATGATCTTACTATTAAATTGTGCAGAGGTAATATTGAGTCAAGAATATCAAAATTAAATGAAAATAAATACGACGCATTAGTTTTAGCTGAAGCAGGGTTGAATAGATTAGATATAAATTACTCATGCAAAATTCCAATTAAAGTAATGCCACCCTCAGCTGGTCAGGGTGCCATTGCAATACAATGTTTAAATAAAATAAAAAATAAAAAAATAAATGAGATAATTTTTTCTCTTAATGATCAAAAAGCTTTTTTTGAAACACAAGCAGAAAGAAGTTTTATAAAGACAATAAATGGAAATTGTTACTCTCCAATTTCTGTAAGTGCGAATGTTATAGACAATAAAACTTTATCTATAGAAGCTTATATAATTAACACACAAGGGACTGAGATGATTACAGATAAAATTGAAGGCCATAAAACAGACGCAATTACTACAGGTCAATTATTAGCAAAAAAATTAATTAAAAAAGGCGCAAAAAAATTGTTAGAATTATAACATAAGTAAATATTTATGAATGTATTCGTTGTTAGAGAAATTAAAGACGCGTTTGAAACAGTTAAAGATTTAGAAAAAATTGGGGTTAAGTCTAAATCCCTTCCAATTACTAAATGTAACTATAAAACTATTCCTAATTATAAAATTAAATATGATTTCATTTTATTAACTAGTGCTAAATCAATTACAATTTTTGTCAGATTTATTAATTTGTATAAAAAAATTCATAATAAAATCCCAAAAAT
This sequence comes from uncultured SAR116 cluster alpha proteobacterium, assembly GCA_902524215.1. GTDB lineage: Bacteria > Pseudomonadota > Alphaproteobacteria > Puniceispirillales > Marisalimonadaceae > TMED54. Next base: position 18,062 of record CABZCK010000006.1, on the reverse strand, counting down.
ATTCGTAGTTGGAATTGAGACTGCAAATGCCTTAAAAAAGAATAGTTATGATGATTTTTTTGTATCAGAGGGTAATTCTAAGAGTTTATCTGAATTAGTCATTTCAAATACTAAAATTTATTCTAAAGGACTATGGCTTTGTGGTCTCCATAGAAAAAGAGTTTTAAGAACAAAACTATTAGAAAATAAAAGATTTCTAAAGGAAAATATTGTTTATGAAATGGCTTTAAGAGATCTTTCAAAGAATTTACAAATTGATGAAAATGAATGCTTTAGTAATAATGCCTTTATTGTAAATTCATCAAGAAATATAAAATTACTTACTAAAACTCTTTATAAATTAAAGACTTTCAAAAATTTTTTAAAAACATCAAAAATTTTTTGTATGAGTACAGATATTAAGGAAGAAGCACTAAGTCTTGGATGGAAAAACATTTTAATTCTTAAAAAGAATTCTAGGAAAAGTTTCTTAAAAGAGGTTAAAATGATCTTAGATTCAAATTAAAAAATGACAAAGAAACAAAAAAATAAAACAATAGAAGATAAGGATGAAACCATTATTGAAATGGCGCCTATAAATAAAGAAAAATATACGAAGCTGTTTTTAATTATTTCTTTAACGTTAAGCTCACTTTCTATAGTTTTAATGATCTTTTTTTTCATATGGTTTTCATCTAATGATTTTGAAGAAAAAATTTACCAAGAAACTATCAAAAGTTCTGACAATTTAAATAAAGTTATTAATAATTTTAAAAAAGAAATTAAACAAGAAATAGAAAATATCAGAAATGATTTTGTTACTAATAATCAAAAATTCTCAAATTTTAATTCAAAAATTTTTACTGATAAACTTAATAAAGTTGAAAAACAAATTAATGATTTAAATTCTAAGGTTATAGATTTTGAAAAAAATAAAGTATCAAATGAACCAAACTCTAATGTTTTATCAGAAGATAATAACATTAAAAAAGATAATGATATAAAAACTATTGAACGTAAAAATATAAAACTTGATGAATTAATTCAAGAATTTGAAGATTTAAAAAGTAAGTTGTTAAGTAAAGAACAGTTCGATTACATTAAAGAAAGAAATGTATTTAATGATATTATAAATAAACTTTCAGGATTTTTTAAATTGAGAGATTATGGTGATAATAACTCACCAAGATCTCTTATTACTAAAGCTGAGATAAGTGCATCAAATGGTGATTTGAAATCAGTTTTGTATTATTTGGAAAAACTTCCTGATGATTGGAAGGTAGGTCTGAAAAATTTCATATCTAAATCTAAATTATTTTTAGCAAAGGAAAATGGTTAATCAAATGATTTTTAAGTTTTTGAAATTAATTGTTTCTCTTTTACTAATAGTGTTTATTGCTATCCTCATTTCAAAAACTGAAGGTAATACAAAGATAGATTGGCTGGGTTGGGGTGTAGAAATTGAAACGAGTTATTTAGTATTAATTTTAGTTTTCTTTAGTTTGATCTTAATTTTTTTAGATAGATTATGGTTAATGATAATAAATATTCCTAGTGCTGCTATCTCTAGAAGAGATAAAAAAAATAGACAAAAGGTAGAACAAAATCTTGTTAAAGCTTATTTATTAGCAAGTCATGGTGAACATAAACAAGCAGCTTTGGAAGCCCGAATGATCAATAAGAGTATCCTAGATAAAAAATTAGGAAAAATTATTCTTAAACATGCTGATACAATCGATGATTTGAAAAATGAAAATGATAATAAAAATTCTGATAAGTATTTGTTATCTCTTACTAATGAAAAAAATACGTCTTTTATAGGTTATTTAGCTTTAATGAAAAAAGAAAAAGATTTGGATAAAATTTATGAATATGCAAATGAAGCATTTAAAATTGATCCTTCATCAGAACAAGTTTCAAAAACTCTTTTTCTAGCTGCAATAAGATTAAAGAATTTTAAAAAAGCATTAGAATTAAGTGAAAATAAATTATTAAAAAATCTATTTCCAGATAATCAATTAAATATAATTTTATCTGAATTAAATTTTTTGGAAGGTTTGAATATACTAAATAAAGATAATAAAAGAGCTGAAAAGCATCTAACTAAGTGTTTAGAATTTAATCCAGGTCATTTTCAAGCATGTTTAAATTTAATAAAAATTATTAAAGGTTTTTCCGTAAGATCTAAGTCAATGAATGTTCTTAAAAAAACTTTTTTCTCTAGTCCAAATTACGATGTTTTAATTGAAATGGTTGACAGATCTGGAAGTTCAAATTCAGGTGAAAAAGTATCTTTTGCGAAAAAAATTATAAAAAATAATTCTCTGTCATCTGACAATAAAATATTTGCAAAAGTATTAGTTGCAAAATTTTCAGTTAGTCAAGAAATATGGGGTGAAGCAAAAAGTATTTTGGAAACTATTAAAGAAAGTGAAATGCCGAAAGAAGGATTTGAAATCTTAGCGGAGATCGCATCATCACAAAATAATACAAATGATGTAAGAACATATTTAAAACAAGCAGCTAATACTAAAGTTGGCTTTGGATACCTATGTAAAAGTTGCGGTTATGATAATGGAATAAATGATATATTGTGTCCTAGTTGCAATGGTGTTGGAACTATTAGTTGGGGTAATAATTATAATCAAAGACAATATTCCACTTCAATTGGCATTAAAAAAATTGTTTAATTCTTAAATATCAAAGTAAGTTTTTAATTAATATAATTGTTGTTAAAGCTAGTATTAATCCAATCAATTTTATAAAGATTGAGATATTTTTTTTAATAAATTTATAAAGACTATGTTGAATAAAAACTGACACTAAAATGTACCATGCGATGTCAATTAGAGAAGCAAGAAAAGCTATATAAATTTTTTCTATAAAGATCATTTCTGGCTTTATGAATTGGCTAAAAACGGATGAAAAAAAAAGAATAATTTTTGGATTTACTATTGAAGCTGTAATGCCAACTAAAAATGGATTTTTATATATATCGGTTTTATTTTTTAAAACTGAGTTTTCCATTTTAAGAGTTAACATTTGAAAACTTAAATAAATTAAAAATACAATTCCAACTATTTGTATACCGTTATATAAAATAGGACTTTTTATTAATAATAATCCAATACCTATAGCTGTAATAAAAGCATATAAAAAAATTCCTATACCATGAGCAAAGGAAAATATTATGCCATTTTTTAAACCAAATGATGTTGTTTGGTAAGAAACTATAAGTAAGCTAGGCCCGGGTGACATTGCGCCAATTAGACAGACAAGACTAATAGATAACCAATCAGAAAAAATCAATTATTCACCGTTAAAGGATAGTTCTGCAAGTTTAAAATTATTTTGTCTCCATGCTTCATATAAAACTATGCTTGCAGCATTACTTAAGTTTAGACTTCTGTTTTGTTTTTTCATAGGTATACGTAGTTTGTTTTTAGTAGTAAAGGAGTTTAATATTTCTGAGGGTAATCCAGAGGTTTCATTTCCAAATAAAAAGGCATCATCAATTTCAAACTTAAGAGAAAATAAATTTTCTTTTCCAAATTTTGTAATAGCAAAAACATTATTAAATTTATTTTCTGATAAACAATCTTCTAAACTATCATATACTTTTAAATTAGATATTTCACTATAATCTAATGCAGCTCTTTTTAAATTTTTACTATTTAAGTCAAATCCAAGTGGTTTAATTAAGTGTAAATTTGATCCTGTATTTGAACATAATCTCATAATATTTCCTGTGTTTGGTGGTATCTCAGGATTAAACAAGATTATATGAAACATTTTTAATTTAGTTTTCCATTAATGACATAATTTAAAATTTTAACTACTTGGTCATTATTTTTAACAACAGCTAACGCTGCTGCATCTACTTCTTTTAAAGCATGTTGGTGTTCGTCAGAGTGAATGATTATTAGAGACTTGTTTAGCGCGGCTGCGTATCCTGCATCAAAAGCAGCATTCCACTGCTTATACTTTTCACCAAACTTAACGATAACGATATCTGAATTTTCAATTTCTTTTCTTGTTCTAATTGCATTTAATTTAGCGCCTTTATTATCTTTCCAAAATTGGGTTTCTTCATTTCCTAAGATTTCTACACCACAATTATCAGATGCATCATGATCAGTTACTGGGCTAGAAAAATTAACATTTAAATCATTTTTTTTTGTGAGTTGTATGATTTCATCTCTCCAATCAGAATGAATTTCTCCAGCCAGATAAATATTCAACATTTCAACCTCCCCTTATTTTAAATTAGGTATTCTAGACATCGTTATAAATAAAGAAATACAAGAAGCAATAGCTAAAATACTCATACCAAATAGAATATAATTATATGAAACATTTAAATCTAGCAATTGACCTACAATAACTGGACCAAGGGCTGTACCAAAAACCATAGAGGATGTTGAAAGAGATCGAATAGAACCTAAGTTTTTTGTCCCAAAATAATTAGGCCAAAATGTTGAGCCTATAGTCATAGCTGACCCTTGAGTTATTCCAAGAAAAATAAACCCTATAAATACGTAAAAATAATTATCTCCAATTGAAAAGCTTATTAAGCCTAATGCCATAGGTATAAGGTAATATGGTAAAAATTTCGAAACTCCAAGCTTATCGATTAACCATCCTGAAAAAATCAAAGCAGACATCGAAGATATTGTATATATTGGAAAAATGGAAAAATATTTAACTACATCAAAACTCTTAATATCTATTAAATGCATTTGATAGAAAAAAAATGCAGTAGAAAAAATTGGTGTAATTAATAAAGGTATAATAACTGACCAAAAGAGCCAAAATTTTAAAACTTCTTTTCTCGTCCAATGCTTATCATTTAGTCCAGTTTGTTCTGTAACTTGATTTCTAGATGACTTGGGCGTCCTTTCAACTTTTAGAAGTGTTACTATAAATGGAAGTATTAACAAAAGTAAGACACCACCAAAGCTCCAACTAAATTTCCAACCAACAAATGATATAATAAATGTCATAATAATTGGAAAAATTGCTTCTCCAAGTGAAAATCCAAGTACAGATATTGAAGTTGCTTTACCTTTGTTTTGTCCAAACCAACGGCCAATTGCGACAGAGGGCAAATGAAATAACATACCTTGACCAAAAAACCTTAATCCAAAAATAATACCTATTAATATCCAAAGAGATGAATTCAATACCATTGTAAAACATAAAATTGATAAACTGATAAAAACTAATATAAGTAATTTTTTGAATTCATATTTATCAACTAATCCACCTAAAACTAACATCATGAAAGCAGATGCTAAAGTTCCTAGTGCATAGATACTGCCCCAGTCACCATGACTCAACTGGAAAAAGGACCTTATTTCATTAGCATAAAGTGAAATAAAGAATGTTTGTCCAAAACAAGAAGAAAAGTACATTAATGAACAAGCTAATAACCATTTAAAATTTTCAAGAAAAAACTTCATTAAGATTAAAATTTATTAATTTTTTAACTCTCCAATTAATTCTGGATTTATGTCTAAAAAATCATCAGTTGGATCACCAATTCTTCCATAGCCATTCCATACTCTGAACCCTAGAAGTTCCTTCTGATAATCGGATAGTTTATTAAATATATTTCTCTTTAGTCCAAGAGTATAATTTTCTTGTGGTCTAAATTGCGGTCCACAGAAAGTAATTAAAATTGCTAGTCTTTCTTTATCACTTATATTAGCACCAGTTCCATGCCATAATCTTCCATCAGTAATGATGGCGCATCCAGGTGGACCTTCAGCTGCAATTGGCACAATTTTTTTGTCTAAGTTTTTATCGGGATGCCTTCCAAATTTATGAGAACCTGGAACAACTAATGTTCCTCCATTTTCAAAAGACATTCCATTAAGCATTATAAGTACATTCGAAACTACTGGTCTTGTAATTAAGTCATCATTTTTATTTACATTTTTATTTACTTTATAATCAAATTTTTTTCTTGTTATAGAACTAATTGGTAAAAATTTTTCATCTCTATTTACTGGGTCTGGATTCCACCATTGATCTGTATGGAGGTCCATTGCAATACCCCCGGGTTTTGCTATATTTGCATTATAACTTGAAAGAATAAATTTGTTTCCTAATACAGCTTCAACACAATTTGTGTAATTATGCATATCCAATACATCTAAAAAAATTCTTCCTTTATTAGGAAGCATCCATACTCTTTGATTAATTCCACCTTTTTTGGTGTTATCAAATTCACCCCATTTTTTTTCTTTGCTACCATCTTCATAAGCTAATTTTTGTTTTTTTTCAGCATTGGCTTGTTCAACTAATCTTTTTGATAATTCATCATTTAGATCAGTAGGGATTGCATCTTTAAGTAAGCAATATCCCCACTCTTTTAAATCAAGCTTTGCTTTAGCTATTGATTTTGTTGCTTGAGGAAAACTTTTATTCTTCATTATATTAACCCTAAACCTTTCAAAGCAATTTCAACTTTTTCTTTTTGAGTTTTTGTAGCAGGTGAGGTTGGTTTTCTAGCATATCCAGCATTTAAACCTTGTAACTTTTGAGCATATTTGCATAGAGATGGCATATTATCTAGGCCAATAGCATCCCAAAGTGGCATCAATTTTTGGTGGAGATCAAGGGCAACATCCCAATTTTCATTTTGAACTGCATTCCATAATTTTACAGATGGACCAGGAGCGGCAGTTAAAATAGCTGCAATAGCACCTGGTGCTCCTAGTTGATAAGATGACATAAGTAAAGCATCTACAGCACTAAAGATAAGGTTTTTTGGATTAGCTCTTCTTATTAGATCTGCAAATAATTTCATATCTCCTGCACTCTGTTTAACTCCCAATACACCAGGAACTTCATCCATTATTCTAATAAGTAAATCTGGTGAAAGATAACACCAGGGAACCACATTATATATTAAAATAGGAACTTGGCACTCATCGTATATCTCTTTAAAATGATTAACCATGGCATCATCATCAGGTTTAAAAAGATAATGTGGAGGAGTTATTTGCAAGGCACTTACATTTAGATCTTTTACTGACTTTCCTCTTGCAATAACTTCGGATGTTGAATTGGTTACAATACCAGCAACAACTGGTATTCTTCCATCAACAGAATCAACAGTAGTTTTCATCAATTTTATATATTCTTCTCTATCAAGAACATGTCCTTCTCCAGTGCTTCCCCCTGCTGCTAGACCATGTACACCGTTATCAATCAACCAATCAACCTGAGGTTTGACAAGGCTATAATCAATTTCACCGTTTTCTGAAAACGGCGTAGTAAATGGTGAAATTATTCCTTTAAGATCAGACATACACTAACTCTCCTAATAAAATATACTCTTATTGATAATCTATTGTTTTTAAATATTATCATTATTGTTAGAGTTTATTATTATGATTAAAGATAAAGATGTAAATTCATATTTAAAAAAAAGACAAGAAATAGAAGCACCTAATCATCATGATCTTTTACCAACCCAGTTAAGAGAAGAAAGATTAAAACAACTAAAATTAGATAATTTAATTGGGCCAGAATTAAAAAAAGTTTTTGATACTCAAATTAAAAGTTTTGATAACTATCAACTAGATTTAAGAGTTTATATTCCTTTCCAAAATGAAAAAAATAAAAAAACTCCAATTATTCTTTTTTTTCATGGAGGAGGATTTGTCATGGGTAACTTGGATACTCATGATTATCCGTGCAGGTGTATTTCAAAATATAGTCAAATGATTGTTGTTGCAGTTGATTATAGATTAGCACCAGAAAATAAATTCCCAATTCCATATAAAGATGCTGAATGTGCTCTAAAATCTCTAGAATTTTTAAAATCTGAAAATTGTGATTTTAATAATATAATAGTTTGTGGAGACAGTGCAGGAGGAAATTTAGCTACAGTACTAAGTATAAATTCATCAAAAAAATTGCTTCCTAAAATAAAAGGGCAGATTTTGATTTATCCTTGGGTTGATTTTACATTATCCATGAGATCTTCAGATTTTAATTTGTCTGGAGCTACTTTAACAGGGAATACTGTCGGTTATTTTGCAAAACATTATTTAAGAGATAGAAAAGATGAGGTCAACTATGAAGTCTCTCCACTTTTTTCAAAAGACTTAAAAGATCAGCCAAATGCATTTATTTTTGCGGCTGAATTAGATCCTTTGTTAGATGAAGGAATCACTTACTATAATAGATTAAAATCTTATGGAAATAATGTGATTTATAAACTTTATAAAGATCAACTTCATGGGTTTGTAACTAATTCGAAACATTTTCCAAAGGGTTTAGATTGCTTAAAAGAAATTTCTGAAAGTGCCAAACATTTAGTGAGTAATTATTAGATGAAAGTAGTTATTTATGGTGGTTCAGGCTTTATTGGTTGTTGGATAACTAAGTTTTTGCTCAATAACAATTTTCAAATTACAATATTTGATAAGAAAATTAATAAAGATTTTCTTAATCGTATTATTGGCCAGAATATTGAAAAAATCGACTTTGTTGAAGGTGATATTCTTGAATATGAAACTGTTTTAAAAACTGCAAAAGATCATAGTGTTTTGATAAATTTAGTAGGTTTGATGACACCTGATTGTAGTAATAATCCAAGACTAGGTAACCAAGTAAATATTGTTGGTTCTATAAATGTTTTTGAAGCTGCTTTAGAAGCTAAATGTAATCTTGTTGTTTATACAAGTAGTGGTGGAGTTTATGGAAAAAAAGATAAAATAAACCCTTTTCCAGAAACGCATTATGGCGCTTATAAATTAGCAGTAGAAGGTATTGCAAGAGCTTATAATTTAGAAAACAAATTAAATTCATTCGGATTGAGACCATTTGTTGTTTATGGGCCTGGAAGAGAAATAGGTGGTACAGCTAGTATTTCACTTGCTTGTAAAGCAGCTGCTGAAAACAAAAAGTATAAAATTAAATTTGGAGGTGGAGCTGGATTTGTTTATGTCGAAGATATAGCTAGTATAGTTTTAAAAATTTTAGAAAGTTTACCTGATGGTGCAAAAGTAATGAATATTAATGGAATTTCGGGGACGGTGGCTAATATAGTTGAATATTTAAACTCCTTTACAAAAAATAAAAAAATAACTTTTTATGAAAATTCTCTTCCAATAGTTGAAGAGATATTAGGAAATGGTCCAACCGATTTTTTTGAAAACTTTACTTTCACAGATTTAAAAACTGGGTTAGAAAAGACCATTTATTATTACAAAAACAATTTAGGAGAATAGATTTGAAAATTTTCAAATATTTAATTTTAGTTTTTGTTTTTATTTCATTCAATGCTTATAGTAAGCCACCCTACACAGGATTAGTATGCACAGATAAAAATAAAACGAAAAAACTTGAATTTTTTTTCATGGAAAAAGGTGATAACGATATAAGAGTTTTTAAAAGAGTATCTGGACAATTTATGATTGTTGGAAGGGTTGTAGGCCAAAAACCAGGATCTTTTTCACTTTGGGAAGATAAACACACACTTAAAGGATTAGATTTTGCTTGGCATTTAGATAAAATTACAGGTGTATTAAAGCCATTTATTTTGAGCTCATCATGGAAAAAAGTAACTACCTTACCTAAGCCATTAAATTGTAGAAGTGAAAGCTTTTGGTATTAATATTATAAAAATTAAATATAAAAATAATGTCTCTTTGGGAATAACGCTGATGATATCAGCTATTTTTCTTCTTTCTATAATGGATGGTATTTCAAAATATCTTTCACAACAGTACAGCGTAATAGCAATAAACATGTTTAGATATTGGTTTTTTGGAGCTTTATTGATCTTTTTGTCGTATGCTCCAAAAGAAAAGAAAATAAAATTACCAAAAACCAAATATAAATATATCCAAATAATAAGAGGTACTATTTTAGCTATTGAAATGTGTTTTGCACATTACTGTTTTTTAAAAATAGGACTGATAGAATCTCATGCTATCTTTGCAAGTGGTCCTCTAATTGTAGCAATTTTTTCACTAATTATACTTAATGAAAAATTTGGTTGGAGAAGATGGTCAGCAATTATTTTTGGTTTTGTTGGTATTTTAATAATATTAAGACCTGGATTAAAAGTATTTGATCCCATCTCTCTAATTGCAGTTGGTTGTGCAATTGCTTTTTCATTGTATCAAGTTTTAACTCGATATGTGTCCGAAGAAGATGATTCTGATACAAGTTTTTTTTACACTGGCGCAACAGGGTTCATTGTCTTAACTTTAATAGGTCCATTTTTTCTAACTAAAATAGCTTTCATAGATGTTTTTTTTATATTAGTTGTTTGTTGTCTTGGAGCTGCGGGTCACTATTTAATGATAAAGTCATTTCAAAATGCTGAAGCTTCACTTTTACAGCCATTTATCTACTTACATTTAGTTTTTGTGAGTTTTATTGGTATTTTTATTTTTGATGAAAATATAGATTTAGCTATTTTAATTGGATCAACTATTGTTATAGGAGCAGGTTTATATACTTTCTGGCGCGAACGAATCGTCGAAAAGCAAATTGAGTAAAATCAATATTTAGTTGTTTAAATTAAAATAATACCTAAATATTGATTTACTAATCAACAACTTAAAAAAAAATAGTGCTTTTGTTTAAAAACTCTTGCCTTTACTAGGTTTTTTTTTAACACTTATTTTAGAAGTTTAAAACTTTTGAATAAACTAATATTAGGGAGGAATTTCATGAAGTTCAAAACTAGCCTATTAATAGGTGCTGCTGCTGTAGCAGCTACTAGTTTACTTGCTGTAACAAGTCATGCAAAAAATCTTCGTTGGAAGATGCAAAGTACTTGGGGTAGTCAGGTAGCTATTAACGGAGAATCAGCTGTTTACTTTTCAAATAAAGTTAAGTCATTATCTGATGGTAAAGTTCAGTTAAGATTCCATGAGCCTAATGCGCTTGTACCTTCTTTAGAAGTATGGGATGCTGTTAAAAACGGTTCAGTAGACGCAGGTTACACAACACCAGGATATCACGCAGGTAAGATTCCTGCTGTTTCTTACTTTACAGCTGTTCCATTTGGACCAGGTGCAAGTGAGTATCATGGATGGTTTGAGTATGGTGGAGGCCAGCAGTTAAAGGATGAGATCTATGGTGAGTACGGATTAAAGGCTCTTAACTGTCTTACACACGCTCCAGAAACATCAGGTTGGTTCAGAAAAAGAATCAATTCTGTTGACGAGTTAAAAGGTATGAAGATGAGATTCTTTGGCCTTGGAGCTATGGTTATGAACAAAATCGGTGTATCAACACAGTTATTAGCTGGTGGAGACATTTATCCAGCACTTGAAAAAGGTGTTATTGATGCAACTGAGTTTTCAATGCCTACACACGACTTAAGTTATGGTTTTTACCAGTTAGCAAAGTTTAACTATTTCCCAGGTTGGCATCAGCAAACATCAATTGGTGAGTTGTTGATGAGTAAAAAAGGTTGGGAAGGTTTGTCAAAGTACCAGCAAGAGGTTATTAACACAGCATGTAGAGATACAATGTGGTGGGCTCTTGTTAGATCAGATGCAAAGCAAGTTCCTGCTATGCGTGAGCTTGAGAAAAAAGGTGTTACTTTTGTAAAGTGGAAGCAAGCTGATCTCGATAAGCTTAAAGCTGCTTGGGAAGAAGTTGTTAAAGAAAAGTCAGCTTCTGACCCATTATTTGCTAAGATCACAAAAAGCTACCAAGCTTTTAGAGATGACTACAGCATCTGGCAGAAAAATGCTTACTTAAACTAAGATTTTATTAATCTTAAATTAAGATTTAAACGCCTGCTAATCTAGCAGGCGTTTTTTTTGTTTAAAGTCTTGCAACATTAATCGATTATGATAACAATTATATATATTGTCTATAAATTGGAGGGCTTTATGGATGCTATGAAAGCAAGCGATAATTTGAGGGGTTTTGTCGATGCAGTTGCAAAACTGTCAACCTGGGCATTAGTCCCTCTTGTAGTTATAACAATGTGGGATGTTGTAGCTAGAAAATTTATCTTTATACAAATATTTATGGTTGAAAATTTTGGTTCTATTTTTGAATCAACATATCTTCAAGAGTTAGAGTGGCATTTTCATACAGTAGTCTTTTGTCTCGTGTTGGGTTATGGTTACATTAACAATAGACATGTTAGGGTAGATTTTTTAAGAGAACACTTTCATTTCAGAACTAAAGCTAATATTGAATTTTGGGGAAATATTGTTTTTATGCTTCCTTTTACACTGACTTGTGTATGGTTTTCTCTAGTTTATATGTATGATTCTTATGTTATAGGTGAAGTATCAGCATCATTAGTTGGCCTGTCACATCGATGGATAATAAAATGTTTTTTACCAGCTGGTTACTTCTTTTTATTTTTAGCAGGTATCTCAGTGATGCTTCAGCTTTACGCAGTTTTATATCAAAACGTCACAAAATCATCATCAGGCGGAAAGAAACTTATGGTTGTTGAATGGCCTGAAGATTCTATTGGGTTAAGAGGATCTAAGTACGATAGATAGAATGTAGATATGCTTAATAAATCAATTTTTTTTTCTAAAGTACCAAAGTATCTTTACCATAAAGATAAAACTCCTTATTTTACAAATCCAAAAAAGATGACTTTAGTACAATCTCAATATGAATTATTTTCTTATGGAGTTTTAATTGGAACTATTTTTTCTTTTATAGGACTTGCAGCTTTTTTAAACTACAAAAGTTCTTCTGAGTTTGTGTATTTAATATGGATGGTATTTTCTTTATCTGTTTTAGCATCAATTCATTTTACTATTAAGAAAAGCATAATGTTGTGTTGTGTATTAATTTCAATAGCACCTTCAATATTAGTGTCTCATCTTATTTATGATCAATTAATAGGTAATAAAAATTTTGTAAAGATGGTCTTATTATCAACTTTGTTAATGTTTTTAATAAAGTACGCTATAAGACTGATCAAAATTGTTTATTACCAAAACAAAAGCAATAATTTAGTTGAAAGATAATAACTGGAGGATTTATGGAGTTTGTCGACATTATTATAGAGTATTTGCCCATCTTTATGTTTCTTGCAATGGGAATATTACTTTTCATAGGTTATCCTGTTGGGTTTATTTTAGGAGGTGTAGCTGTAACTTTTGGTTTGATAGGTTACGGTTTTGGAGTTTTTAAGTTAGCAGAGTTTTTCAACTTCGTCCCAAGGATGTGGGGGTTTTCAGCTGAAAATCTAATATTAGTGGCAATACCATGTTTTATCTTTATGGGAATTATGATGGAAAGAAGTGGCATTGCTAACGATCTTTTATTTACAACTCAGGTTTTACTTAGAAAAGTTAATGGTGGTTTAGCAATGGCGGTAACAGTTATGGGTACAGTTCTTGCCGCTATGACTGGGATTATTGGTGCTTCCGTTACTATGATGACAGCTTTAGCGTTGCCAACAATGTTAAAGCAAAAATATAGTCCTGCACTTGCGACTGGTGTGATCGCTGCCTCAGGTACTTTAGGAATTTTAATTCCTCCAAGTATTATGTTAATTATCATGGCTGATATTATGCAGGTTTCAGTTGGTAACTTATTCATGGCTTGCGTAACACCGGGTCTTATATTAGCTGGTCTTTATATGCTATTTATTTGGGGATGGGCTACAGTCGATAAAAAGGTTGCTCCTCCATTACCAGAAAATGCATTTGATGTAAAAGGCGGAGAGTTGCCTATGATGATATTAAAGGCTTTTTTACCTCCAGTACTTTTAATCGCACTAATTAAAGGTTCAATTTTACTAGGCTGGGCAACTCCTAGTGAAGCTGGCGCCGTTGGCGCTTTTGGAGCAAGTTTATTAGCTATAATTGCTGGTAAATTAAATTACAAAATGTTTAAAGGTGTTCTTCACTCTTCAGGTTTAACAATTGCAATGGTGTTTATGATAATTTTATCAGCAACATGTTTTGCATACGTATTTAGATCATTAGGTGGAGATTATATAGTTGAAGATTTAATTGCAGAAGCTGGGTTAGGTTCATGGGGCCTGTTATTTTTACTTATGGGAATGACATTCCTTCTTGGATTTTTTCTTGATTGGGTTGAAATTACATTAATCATCCTTCCTATATTTGCACCATTAGTTGCAAATTTAGATTTTGGAGATCATGTTACAACAGAAACTGGTTATGAGGGTAGAACAGATACATTAGTTTGGTTTTTAGTGTTGATGGCTATAAATCTTCAAACATCATTTCTGACACCACCATTTGGCTTTGCTTTATTTTATTTAAAAGGAGTAGCGCCTCCAGAGGTTAAGACTGTAAGTATTTATAGAGGGGTTATTCCTTTTGTAATTATACAGCTTATAGGTCTTGGTTTGGTTATCTGGGATCCAGATATAGCTTTAACCTTATCTAAATTTTAAATACAAAATACCGAGCTAAGTGCTCGGTATTTTTTTAAGAGTTATTTATGAATAAAATTGGTATTTGTGGTGGAGGATTAATTGGTGCTAGTTGGGCACTTGGTTTTTCAAGTAATAAATATAAGGTTTTTGTTTATGATAGTAGTACAAAGGTTAGAGAAAATTTTTTAAATACTGTTAAAAGTCTTTTTGAAGATTTATCGATACTTAAAGACATAAGCTTTAATGAAATTAAATTAAACATAGTTATTTGCGAAGCAATTGAAGATATTTGTAAAGATGCAACTCTTATACAAGAAAGCATTATTGAAAATTTAGAAGAAAAACAAAATATTTTTGTAGAACTTGACAAATTTTCCAATAAAGAAACTATTTTAGCTTCATCATCTTCATATTTATTGCCTTCTGAAATTGGTAGTAAAATTAAGAAGAAAGATAGATGCATTGTCGCACATCCAGCTTTACCTCCTCATGTTGTTCCTTTTGTTGAAATTTGCCCTAGTAAACAAACTTCAGATATTACAATCGAAAAAGCAAAAAAAATATATCAAAGTGCAGAATATATTCCGATTATATTAAAAAAAGAAATTGAGGGTTTTGTGTTAAATAGGCTTCAAGGAGCGCTCCTTAATGAAGCTGTCAGGCTTCATGAAGAAGGATATGCTTCTATGGAAGATATTGATATTTCATTAAAACATGCTTTAGGAATTAGGTGGGCATTTTTAGGCCCATTTGAAATAATGGATCTAAATGCACCTGGCGGAATTAAAGATTCTTTTACGAGATATAGGCCTGGAATAAAAAAACTTGCAGAACAGCAAAACAGTATTCCCAACTATTCTGATGATTACATTTTGAAATTAGAAAAAGAACAAAGACTTAGATTGAAATCTTCTGATAGAGATAATAGAATTAAAAAAAGAAACCAATTAATTGCCTTGGTAAGAAAACTTAAACTTGAAAATGGAGAGTAAGAGATGAAAAAGAAAGTCATTATAAGTTGTGCCGTAACAGGTGCTATTCATACACCTTCAATGTCCGAACATCTTCCAGTAACAGCTGATGAAGTTATTGAACATTCTTTAGAGGCTCATAAAGCTGGTGCGGCCATTCTTCATCTTCATGCAAGGGATGAAGTAGATGGGCATCCAACCCAGGACCCAGCAGAATTTGATAAGTTTTTACCAACAATTCATAAAGAATGTGACGCAGTCATAAACATAACAACTGGTGGTGGGCCACAGATGACTGTTGAAGAGAGAATGCAACCATGTATGCATTTTAAGCCTGAATTAGCATCTTTAAATATGGGGACAATGAATTTCGGTCTATTCCCAATGTTGAAAAGACATAATCAATTTCAGCATAAATGGGAAACTGAAATGCTAGAGAAAAGTAAATCTTCTTTATTTAAAAATACATTTCAAGATATTGAAAATATAATGACGCTAGGTTATGAAAATGGAACTCGTTTTGAGTTTGAATGTTATGATGTTGGGCATATATATAATCTTCATCACTACCACAGAGAAGGAATGCTTAAAGGTCCATACTTCATTCAATTTGTTATGGGTATTATGGGTGGAATTGGTGCTGATACAGATAACCTTTTACATATGAAAAAAACAGCAGATAAATTATTTGGTGATGATTATGAGTGGTCTGTTGTAGGTGCAGGAGCCACCCAAATGAGGATGAATGCAACAGGTGCATCTCTCGGATCTCATGTAAGAGTAGGGCTTGAAGATTCATTATGGGATGGCCCAGGTAAGTTAGCTCAAAAAAATGCAGATCAAGTTAAAAGAGTTAGGGATATTCTTGAAGGTCTCTCATTAGAAGTTGCTACATCCGATGAAGCGAGACAAATGCTAAACCTTAAAGGTAAAGATAAAACAAATATTGTTTAAACATGGATTACAATAATCTTTTAAAAAATAAAACAGCATTAGTTACGGCTGGAGCTAACGGAATTGGTTATGCAATTGCAAAAAAATTTGAAGAATCAGGAGCTAAAGTTTTTGTATGTGACATAAATCAAGATGCTGTACATATGGTTAATAAGAAACATCAAAATATAAAAGCAATATTTTGTGATTTAAGTCAAACCCAAATGATTTCTTCAATGGTAGAGAGTGCATTTGATTATTTAGGCCATCTAAATATAATTGTTAATAATGCTGGAATAGCAGGCGAAACGGCAGGTGTAGGTGAACAGACACTTGGTGGTTGGCAAGAATGTCTTCAGGTGAATTTAACAAGTCACTTTGAAACAATGAGAGTTGCTGTTCCAAGAATGGAAGATGGTGGAGCAATTCTATCTGTTGCGTCAGTTGCTGGAAGAGTAGGATTTGCTTACAGATTACCTTATGCTGCAACAAAGTGGGGCGTAATTGGAATGGCAAAAAGTTTGGCTGTTGAGCTTGGGCCTAGAGCCATAAGAGTTAACGCGCTTTTACCAGGAATTGTTCAGGGTGAAAGACAAGATAAAGTTATTGAAGCAAAAGCAAAAGTCAGGGGAATTTCTTTTGAAGAAATGAAAGATGAGATTTTATCAGCAGCATCATTAGGACGTTTTGTAACCCATGTAGATTTAGCAGAACAGGCTTATTTTTTATGTAGTGATTTAGGTAAAAATATTTCTGGTCAAGCAATTAGTGTGTGTGGAAACATAGAAAAAGCCAATTAATTATAGTTTTTGAATTTCTTTCAAAAAAGGTAATAGATAAGAAAAAAATAACTTTGGGTTTTCAGACATAGGAAAATGTCCAATATTTGGCATAATTTTATATTTTGAACCTTTTATTCTTTTTGCAGTTTCAATAGTTCTTTCTGGAGTGCATGAACAGTCATATTCACCTGAGAGTAAATAAACAGGACATTTTTTTGTATCAATGAGATGAGAGGATTTTTCAAAATTTCCATCTTCCCAATAAAAATATAAATCACCTTTGAAAACTCCAGTTCCACCTTGCTTATAGTGCCAGAGAATTTCATCTCTATTTTTTTTATTTGTTTGTGGAGCAATTTGAGATGAAACGTATGCTGCTTGAATTTCACCACCATGAACATCAGGCCTATTTAGCCAAGATAAATCATAATAGGGTTCAAGTTTGTCAGCACCCTCAAGAGCAATAACAGCCTTAAAAAAACTTGAGTATTTCAAAGCTAGATGTAGGGCTATTCTTCCTCCCATAGAGCAGCCAATTACAACAGGATTTTTTAAATTTAAAACTTTACAAAAATTTATAATTATTTTCATGTAAGCTTTAGTCGTTAATTTGTATTCTACTTCCATATGATTAGCTGGTGGATCAGATTTTCCATGCCATGGTAAATCAAAAGCAATCACTCTATAATTTTCAGTAATTTCTTTACTATTAAGTAAATGTCTAAACTGTCTAGAATCTGATCCTGCAGTATGCAAACATACTAAAGGAATTCCATTTCCATTTTCTTCAAAAAATATTCTGTTGGTTTGTTTGTTAATCTTTAGGTTTAAATATTTTCCATTAATTTTTTCAATCTTTGAATAGTTCATTTTTTTGCTCTATTAGATGCTATTAAGTCTTTAAAGTATTGAAGGTTTTGCATTAATGGTTTTAAGTCACCATCTAGTTTAATTATTTTTTTCGAAAGCATTGCAAATAAATCGTGAAAATCTTTTGGAGGAATTTTTAACCAATGTTTTTCCCAA
>CABZCK010000005.1 GCA_902524215.1 uncultured SAR116 cluster alpha proteobacterium | reverse complement strand
TGAGAAGCAAGATGTTTGCCAAAACAAAAATTTTTGAAAATTTAATTTTAATACTCAAATATTTGGAAAAATATTTTAAAAAAACCTTTTTATTGAGTCATTTTTATGACATTATAGTTCTAATTTTAACAAAATACAAAATTTTGACATATAAATGGCATCTGTCACAAAAATATCAGACCATAAAATCAAAAAGAATAATAACTTTAATATTAGAAGTTTAATTTCAGGAAAAAGTCGACAAACTGATGAATTAATAAAATTAATTCAGATGATATCCAAAACTAATAGTACAGCTCTTATACTTGGAGAAACTGGAACTGGAAAAGATGTGATTGCAAGAGCAATTCATAAATCTTCTCCAAGAAACGGACCTCTAATAACTGTAAATTGCGCTGCAATTCCATCAGAGCTATTGGAGTCAGAACTATTTGGTCACGAAAAAGGATCATTTACTGGTGCAGATAAATTAAGAAAAGGTAAGTTTGAACAATCTAGTGGTGGTTCAATGTTTCTTGATGAAATAGGTGATATGCCATTGTCACTTCAAGCAAAACTTCTAAGAGCAATTGAAAATAAAACTATCCAAAGAGTTGGAGGATCTGCAGATATTAAAATTGATCTTAGACTTATATGTGCAACTCATAGAGATCTTGAAAAAAAGGTTGAAAATGGAGAATTTAGAGCAGATCTATTTTTTAGAATAAATGTGTTACCTATACAAGTTCCATCACTTGCTGAAAGAAGAGAGGATATACCTGACTT
Source organism: uncultured SAR116 cluster alpha proteobacterium (assembly GCA_902524215.1). Classification (GTDB taxonomy): domain Bacteria; phylum Pseudomonadota; class Alphaproteobacteria; order Puniceispirillales; family Marisalimonadaceae; genus TMED54. The sequence goes on along the minus strand of CABZCK010000005.1, from coordinate 76,501 downwards.
AATATTTAATTTGTTAAAAAATGTGGACATCGAAGATGATCTTAAACCTAAATTTAATAATGATGCAATAACATCACTAACAAGACATAATTGGCCTGGTAATGTAAGAGAATTAAAAAATTTAATTGAAAGAGCATGCATACTTTTTCAAGGCCAAGAAGTCACTAGTACAAATATTACTGAAAACCTCTTAAGGTTAAAAGCTCCAAATACAATTGAAGAGCAAAATGAAATTTGGGATGTAACATCTGAGTTAATGGATGAAGTTGAGTTTGATGATAATAACGAAGAAAATAAAGTTGATAATCTTCCTCATCCAAATAATTATAAAGATTGGTTTACATTCTATGATGAAATAGACATTAGACGTCATTTACAAGATATTGAAATTATTTTAATTGAGGCAGCTTTAGAAAAAACTAATGGAAAAATTGCTAATGCAGCAGACATATTAAAGCTTAGAAGAACTACTCTAATTGAGAAAATGAAAAAATTCTCAATTACAAAAAATGATAATAATTAATATATTTGAAATTCTCATGTTCACTATTTTATTATGATCAAAAATAAATATTTTGAAGATTTCAATGTTGGAGACAAGTACATACTACCTTCTCGAACTCAAACTAGTGGGATTTTTTCAATGTTTCAAGGTGTGTCTGGAGATAATGACCCAATTCACTATAACGTAGAATTTTCTAGACAAAAAGGTCATAAAAATATGCTTGCTCATGGAATGCAAGTTATGTCTCAAACAGCAGCTGGTGCAGGAACTTTTCCGTCAGAGGTAAGACAAAGTTTGTTAGGAATGATTGAAATTAGTGGTAAATTTCTAAAACCAGTTTATAAAAATGATACTTTATATCCAGAACTTGAAATCATTAATTTAGTTTCTCAAAAAACTACAGGGGTTATTGGTATGAAAGCAACAATAATTAATCAAAATAAAGATTTAGTATTTAAGGGAATTCAAAAATACTTAATAAAAAAAAATATTTAAAATTTTAATATAGAATTTCAAATCTTTAAATCTAATTTTTATTAAATTTTTTCTGTGTTGAGCCTGTAAAAATTTCTACAAATGCCCAAATCATGTATATTGGGAAAAGAAAAATAATGCATAATATTGCAACTATTGGTTGTCTTTTAAAAGTTTTTATTACACCCTTTATTAAAAGTATTAATATTACCACAATAAATATAGCAACTATTGTAATATCATCCATAATAAACCTTCAAACTATTTATATATCATTTTACAAATATTCTTTTGAATTTAAAGTTTAAATTAAGATAATATTAACAAAGTTTTCATTTTAAAATTTTATAGAATTATATATTGTGAATTTTTGTTGCTTAAACTTAATATTTTTTATTCACTCCCACTCAATAATCCAATCTCTATAACCGATTGTTTATATTATCTTTTTTAAAAGTTTGAAACTACTTTGATACCTATTTATCTTACAAAACATAATCCTGTTTAAATAATAAATAAATAAGTTTACCATTACTATTTTTTTTGTGCATAACAGCACCTAATTTTTCAGTTGCTTTTCTTGACCGAAAGTTTTCTTCCCCAATATCAAAATACACTTTATCAATGTGTCTGAATGCATAATCCAACATAAGTTTTTTAATTTGTAAATTGACAGATGTGCCCCAATATTCATTTGATAAAAATGTATAACCAACTCTAATTGAATTATCTATTTTATCATGAGAATAAAATCTTGTAGAACCAATAAATTTATCTAATGTTTTATCAACTATAGTAAAACAACCCAATGTGTTTTCCATAGCAATCTGAAAAAATTTAATAAAAACTTCCCTCTTCCATCTATCATTTTCAGGATGTTGTTCCCAAATTACAGGATTACCAGCAACAGAGTATAATTTTTCAAAATGAGAAGTTTTAGTTTGTATTAAAGAAAAAGATTCATTTTCTAATTGTAATTTAAAATTTACCATAAGTTATTGTTTTTAAACACTTTTTATTCACTCCCACTCAATAGTTCCTGCCCTGTAAAGCATTGATAATACTATGGTTTTTTTGACTTTGTAACTATCTTGTAACTTTGTAACTCGCAAAATCAACAAATCCCCTACTCTTTCGCACTATATCACGCACAAAGTAACAAAGTTTGTAACCAAAACCAATCGTTAAAATTAACCTAGTTTCCTTTTGCGGTAGCACAACCAGATACTCATATAAAGTCCAACTTTTGTAGTATTATTAATCATAACTCAAAATAAGAAAGGAAAATAAAATGAAAAATTTTGATTATAAAAAAATAACAAAAGTATTAAACGACACAGTACTTGAATTAGAACAACACTTAATAAGTGATAGTGATTGTGAAAATGAAGAAACTGATGAAGCAATAGTTTTGGATACTTTACAAAACACAATAAAAGACATCAGAAAATATCAAAATACTTTTGAACAATATGTCTAATAGTCTAATCCCTTCAACTAAATACATTAGTTGAAGGGGTTACAAATGGAAAACACAGTAGCAATAGAACTAAGCAAAACTTTTAATAGTTTGTTGGAATTTATGAATCGCAATATGAAACTATTGAGTAAAACAGAAGTCGAAATTTTAAGTAGAATAATGTTTAAAATTTGGAATATGCAGTATTACGCAAACAACTCTGTTCTACCTCCAAATTTTAATGCTGTTAATAATGAGATTATGAACAAGGTAAAACAGAAAATAGACGATAAAAATGAAATAGACAGTATGCGTGCGACAATTGATTTAATAGAAAAGAATAAACCAAATAATTTAATAAACAACTTAACTAATAGAACAAAAAAAGCCCAAAATTATTCTGATAAAATAGCCGACTATGAAGCAGATATTGAAGCAGACGAAAACGGAGTAATTGTTAAAAATATAAACGATTTAAAAGCACAACAAATCAAACAAGCACTTAAGAAATACTTAAAAAAAACTAACTGAATTAGTTAATTTGCATAAATAAAAATATACTAAAAAATTTTCTAAAAGTGGGGTTCATGTGCATCAAAAAAATAAAATAGATATTTTAAAAGAACATGAAAATATGTTGTTCGAAAACAGAGAAATTATCAAAAACATAGCATTTGATTATGTAGTTACTTTTAACACACGCAATTTTATGCACCACCTTACTTTTAAAAACTCTTTATTGTATGAGTTTGAAAAGCGATTGAATAAAAAATTATATGGCTATAAATGGCGCACAAAAGGTAACAAGATACACTGGGTACACAACATAGAACACGAAAGCAATAACACACATTCACACTCCGTTTGTAAAATCAATAATATAAGGCATCAAAAATTTAAGAAACAGGCATTTAGAATATGGCACAAATTAAACTTCCAATTAGGCAACTTAAACGCACAACTTTATATAGATAACTTTGACAAACCGACTGCTGTTGCAAATTACATAACAAAAGATAATTACGCAGATTTTTCGTTTGTATGATGCAACAGCAGAGTAATATAAACTTTATACGTTTTACATAACTTATGGCGATAAGATATGGCGAGCACAACTTACGTTGGGTTACTTTTGTAACGGCTCAAAAGCATTACACAAATGGTTTTGTATCATCTGTTAATTAGTATTTAACGGACTTAAACTTCTATTATCTAAAAACATCAAAATAAATACAGCAACTAAAAGAATTAATATTAAGAAAGAGTTAAAATATATGACATTTATTGAAAAGATTTATACTGAACTAAAAGAAAATAATATTACAAATAACAATGTTGATTTTAGCACACGCTTTTTAAATCGTAGCCCTCAATATTACAGTGTAATTAAAACAAGAAAATTAGATGCTAATAACGAAGTATTAGTAAACATAATTAAAGCACTCGAAAAAATTAATAAAACAAGAAAAAAATATAATTTAGAAGACAGATACACTTATTTGGAAAGTAAAATTGCACAAGAACTTGCAAATAGAACTATTAGCACAAATAACCCATCTAAACACCTAATTAACAACGTCATATATGCCCTACAAAACTATCAAACTCCAAAACAAGCAGTAACTTAACTAAACCCATTAACTGCGTTTATAACGCTTTCTATTAAACAAGTTTCGTATTATAGTTTTACTCAATTTAAAACTTAAAAGCGAAACTATGTCATTAAAACCCCGTGTATTTTTAAGATATACTGCACCAAGTAGAGGTGTTAGAGAAAAGACACGCGGAAAAAGAATCAAAGTAAGAGAAATTGAGTACGAATATAGAAGCATATATTATTTTTACTTTGCATTTTTAAAAAGAAATAAAGAATTTGAAAAAATACACAAGAATGGTGGAAAAACTAGAAATAAACTGCATAAGCAAATGTACAAGGACTTTGGCAATATTTACAAAGTTGAAACTGCAGATGATTTCTACAAATGGTTTTACGAAGTTGTGAATACTACAAATAAAGAACGCAGAGGTTATTATTTGTTTGCTGAAGAAAACACAGATGCAATAGAAGAAGTAACTGAGATTGCACAACTTAAAAATACTGACAACACACTTGTAGTAAAAATAAATTTAACAAATACAAATAAAAATATTGGAAGCGGTATTAGACAAATTCTACAAAAGAATGCTGCGAAAGTTGATAGAGCAAGAAAACAAAGTACTGCTAGATATAAAGTTGCAGAAGGAAGAACAATTAGAACTTTGTACCAATCATTAAAAGTTTATGATTACAAAATGAATAGTGAAATTAAAAAAGATAACGAAACTATTTGTAGAGAATTAGGTATTAACGTTAATGCTGACGATTTAAAAGGTGCGATTAGTGCTTTACAAAAAACAAGAAACAGAAAAATATATCAACAACGTTGTGGTAAAGCACTTAGTAGATATAAAGCACAAGCAGAGAAATATATAAAAAGTGCTTTGTCAGAAAACTTTTTATCAATGTGATTTAAATTATTAAACTAATTATTTTTTATGTATTATTATTAAATGTTTTTTAATACGAGAAAGAAAAAAGAAAAAGAAAAAGCAAAAGAACTTGCAGATGCTATTTTAAATACATTTAAAACAGGTTTATTTAATACAAAATATCACAAAACTGTTGGGCAATTCACATTGCCACCAAATATATTTAAAGATATTTACATAAGTGGTTTTGTTGAACATTTTATAAGTTTAAATTTAAATTATTTTTATAAAGAAATAAAAACCTCAAGTTCTAATGCTGATTTTTTATTCGATGTTTATAGAAACTTAGGTTTAAGCAAAGATGAGATAGAACTCTATTCTCATCTACTAACAAATGAAAAAATTAGAAAAGACTGGGATGCTGATGGGAGATACACTTTAGGTAAGGAACATGCACGACTATGTTTTTGCTGTATGTTTAATATATTTACGATTGAAGAAAATAGTGAATTACTTCCAAAAGCGAAAGAAATAGCGAAAAAAATGCCTAATATAATAGGCAACGAAACTTTTGAAGTAAAACTTATTACGGCAATGTGCGAGTTAACAATATATGATTATTTGCAGAAGCATTTTGGTGGCGTTCTTATAGGTAAACACGATAATCTTACAGAAATTTAAAAAATTACTTAATTAAATGTTTTACACTCACATTTTATTTTAGTTAATAACTGTAAGATACGTTTTTGATTATTTCTGACTTGTTTAGATTTAGGCAAATTTTTTAATAACCATTCTTTATGTATTACTTCACGTTTAAGTTCTTTATAAAGTTTGTGTTCACTTTGTTTTTTCATTTTAAAACCCTGTAAACACTCATTCTGCTAATTTCCAAAGTGCGTGCTATAGCACTGTTACTTAATCCATCAGCCTTTAATTCCTTAACTCTATCTCTACAAATTGTTGTGCCTCTATTTGCATACACACCTTTTGCTTTTGCTTTTTCAATACCTTCTAACTGTCTTTTTCTAATTATGTTTCTTTCAAATTCTGCAAATGCTCCCATCAACTGTAATTGCAGTTTTGCAAATGCATCATTTGTATTAGCCGTAAAAACTAATCTCTCACTTAGAAAACGAACAGTAACACCATTCTCATTTAACTGTTGTATAATTGATTGCAAATCACGTAAGTTTCGCGCCAATCTGTCAATACTAAAAACAACAACTTCATCACCTTCTCTTACAAATTCAATCATTTCAGCAAGTGCCTCACGTTCTGTATTTGCTCCACTTACCTTTTCCTCAAATACTTTTTCTATTTCTCCTAAGTCTTGTCTATCAAACTTCTGTTCAACGCTACTTACACGTTTATATCCAACTATCATTGTCTAACTCCTTGTAACATTATCTCTAAAGTTTAAAGTCAGACTGTAACAAGGACAACGGATTAGACTTAAATGTTACAGAATTTCGTAACATTTTTAGTTGTAATATGAGGTGTACTTGATGTTACAATAAAACAAGGAGGATAATGAAATGTTTTGGATAGGAATAATTTTGTTAATATTGGTTGGGGTGATGATCTATCAACTTGAGGGTATTAGGTCAGACTTAAAAGTTTTGGGAACATTGGTTAATAAAAATATTAATAATGAATGAAATGATTTTTGTGTGTGTAAGTAGAGATTAATGTTCAATTTTTTTAAATCTAAAAATAAAACGGATGAAGTAGGAGCTGAAGCACTCAGTTCGACAACAAAGCTTCTTTATAAAAATATTGCAATACATAACAATGCATTAGATATTTTTGAGAAAAAAACTGATGCTGGGAAAACTATTTTTATCACAATTTATTTTATTGTGTGGGCAATAAGGTTTTGTAATTATGAGAAGAGAAAACAAACAGATTTTCATTTAGAAGATAATGAAATTGTGCCCACATTATATTTAATGGATAGAATTTTTATGAACTTAATTTATCGTTCTAATAATAAATCACTAACTGAACCTCAAGTTTATGACAATCTAATTAAAGATTTTTATTTAAATTATTGTAGAGAGATATGTGATGTATCTAGTTTTAATTCTAAAGCCAGAGATACTGTTAAACTTATTAAAGAAACTGAAGAATTTGCTAAAGAAAATTTAAACAAACATGACAGAGTAATAAATGATCTTATAAATGAAGCTATCGATATTTTTGTTTTAAAAGAAAAGACTGAAAGCCAAACAGGACTAAAAAACTTTTATTTTTTATGGAATTCTCTTGTTCATAGTTTTGATGATTTAATAAACAAACTTTAAAGGTTAAAGTGTTTGTTTGAAGAAATAACAAAAATTGTAATATATTTGGTTGGTATATACGCCTTTATACATATCCTATTGTTCATAACAAAATTTTTTAAAGAACTATTTGAAGAAAGTTGGCAAATTTTAATTGGAATTGCTGTTTTTGGAATAGTAACGCTTGTTTTACAGCAATTGTATGTTTTCGATATTTTGTTAGGTTTATCTACTTTTGTATTATTTTTAATTACTTTGCTTTATTTCCTTCACAAAAAGATTGGGATAATTAAATTCCTTAAAATATTTACTGGTATAGATGAATATAATAAAGACGAGACATTTTGGAAAAAATTTTTCAAAATATTAAAAATTTCATTTACAACTATTATTTTTTTATTAATAGCTTTAGGTATTTTTGCATCTTTAATTGAGATGATTTTTCTAACTGGCTCATAACATTAGGAAAAAGTTTTTCATTAAATCCTACAAAATTTATTTTTTAAGTTAATGGTATTGGCTTAAATCTTTGCTTATCAGCATTAAACTTTTTCATTGCTGTTTCCAACATTAATTGTTTATCAACGTGCAAATAGGTATTTTCAATATGTCTAATACTTGTTCCACATTGCACACTTAATTTGTCAAAATTATTTCCACGCTTGACTTCACGTGTAATGTGATAGTGTCTTAAACTATATGGCACTAAATCTTTTTGTCTTTTCTTATCAATACTACTCATTTCAAGTATTTGCTTAAATGCTTTATTAATATTCTGTCTTTTATATTCATAGTTGCCATCAATACTAAAAATATATCCAGTTTTGTGTTTACAAACTTCTTTCCATTTTAATAACTCAGTTGCATCAACATAAAAAGTTCTGCCTTTTCTAACTTTGCTAGTTTCTGGCAAAACCTCAACTTCAGCCATAATTCTATATTCAGTGTTATGTCCACCTTCTTGTACTTTAAAAAACTTGATACTTTCCCATTTCAACTGTCTTATTTCTCCACTCCTTAAACCTGTGTTTGATGCAAAAAGCAAATAACGTCTAGCAAGTTCACGTTTGTAATAGTCACTATATTTGCAAACAGGGTTTCTTGTTGTTTGTAATATTTCTTGCTTGCAACCTTTTGCTACATAACTTCTCATTGCTCCAGTAAATTTATTATATTCTTTTTCTGTAAATGTTTGTCTTCTAACGTTAGCAGTTGTTCCACCAGTAATTAATGTTTGCTTAATTTCAGGTTTTAGTATTGCATTCATTTCCAAATAATCTTTTTCCTCAATCCAATATTTAAAAAGCATACCTATTGTACTCATTTCATTTTTTATAGTTGTATAACTAACCTTTTGCTCTGCTCTATATTCGATGTAGTTTTTTTCAACACCATCAACAATGTTGTTACGTAAAATTGTTTTGGGGATATCATTTACCTTAAATTGCCCATCTAAATATTTTTCAAAATGTGCTAAATGCGAAATGATAGTTTGTAAACGTTGAGGTACAATTTGCTTAGTAGCAATTTGTCTTCTTTTCCAGTCTAAAAACTCTGCAATGCCTTCACTAACTGTAATTCCAAAAATCTTTTCTTTTTTAGTTTCACTTCGATAAATTAATTTTGCAGTTTCAGTTTGTGCAAATTCAATTGCTTGTTCTGTGTTACGTGTACCTGTTGTTGCTCTATAATATTTCTTCTCTTTTTTAATCCACATACTAAATTGCCAAATACTACTCCTTTTACATCTTTTTATTTTTGCTATGCCGTCCATTATTGGTATTTCGTTTTTCATTAATAACTCCTTTTTAACTATAATCATTATCTCATATTTGTTTCCTTTTTGGACGTTATCTCGTTGTATAACGGCAAAGGGAAACTAGAGCAAAAAAGCAGCTAGCACTTATTATCTGTCATAGTTTAAAAATCTTGTAACTTTTCTTGTAACAAGATTTGGAATTTGTTGGAAAACTGCGGTTACAGTTGAGACTTTGTAACTGCTTTGTAACTACAAAAATTGAAAAAACGTAATAAAAACAATGGTTTAAGAAACAGGAACTACTCCCACTCAATAGTGCCTGGTGGTTTTGAGGTAATGTCATATGTAATCCTATTAACACCACTTACTTCGTTTATAATTCTTGTTGATGTATCAGAAAGAAAATTTTGATCAAATTTAAAATAATCCGCTGTCATTCCGTCTACAGAAGTTACTGCTCTTAGAACACATGCATAATCATACGTTCTTTTATCTCCCATTACACCAACGGACTTCGTTGGTAGTAATACTGCAAAAGCCTGCCAGATTTCATCATAAAGATTATATTTTTTAATTTGGTCAATAAAAATTTCATCAATGTTTTGTAATATTTTAATTTTTTTTATTGTTACTTCTCCTGGACATCTTATAGCTAATCCAGGTCCTGGAAATGGATGTCTATTTATAAATGTCCTAGGTAAGTTTAATTCATTTCCAAGTTTTCTAACTTCATCTTTAAAAAGATTTCTTAAAGGTTCAATTAATTTAAGACCCATTTTTTTTGGCAATCCACCCACATTATGATGAGATTTTATGGTAACAGAGGGGCCGTTATTAACAGATACACTTTCTATTACATCAGGGTATAATGTACCTTGAGCTAAAAACTTTATGTTATTCATTTTCTTTGCATGTTTTTGAAAAACTTTTATAAATAAATTTCCAATTATTTTTCTTTTCTTTTCTGGACTTGTAATACCTTTTAATTTATCTAAAAAAAGCTTGCTTTCATTAGCATAAATTAAAGGTATTTTATAATGATCTTTAAACATTTTTAAAACTTCTGAATGTTCATTTTTCCTAAGCAATCCATGATTAACAAAAATACAGGTTAAATTATTACCAATCGCCTTGTGTAAAAGAATTGCCGTCACAGAGCTATCAACTCCACCTGATAGCGCACAAATGACTTTATTATTGCCAGCGTTTTTTCTAATTTTTTTAATAGCATCTTCATAAAATGACTGCATTGTCCAATCGCGTCTAAAACCTGAGATATTTAAAAAATTATCAAATAAAATTTTTCCTTTTGGAGTATGATAAACTTCAGGATGAAATTGAACACCATAATAATTTCTTCTTTCATCAGCAACCACTGCAAAAGGTGCATTTTTTGAAGTTGCTAAAACTTTAAAGTTAGGTGCCATTTCACTTACGTGATCTCCATGGCTCATCCATACTTCTTCAAGGTTTCTGTCAAACCAACCATGAAGAAATTTAGATTTTCTTTTTTGTTCTATAAATGCTCTCCCAAATTCTGATTTTTTCTCTTTTGAATTAATTTTCCCACCTAATTGGAACATTAAAAGTTGTTGCCCATAACATATTCCTAAAATTGGAATACCAAGTTTATAAATGATTTTAGAAACTTTTGGACTATTTTTATCCAAAACACTGCGAGGTCCACCAGAAAAAATAATAGCTTTAGGGGATAATTCTTTTAAAAGTTTTTGATTAATATTTTGATAAGGATATATTTTAGAATATACGTTAAGTTCTCTTAATCTTCTCGCAATTAATTGGGTAACTTGACTTCCAAAGTCAATAACAAGTAGACATTCATTTATGTTATTATTTAGTGCTTTGATTTGTTTTGTCATTGTCGATAATTAGGAGATTCCCTTGTAATCATAACATCATGTACATGACTTTCTTTTAAACCAGCATTTGTAATTTTTCTAAAAACGCAATTTTTCTTCATACTTTCAATATTAATATTTCCTGTATAACCCATTGCTGATTTTAATCCACCAACCAATTGATGAATTACATTTTCTATTGGTCCTTTGTAAGGAACTTGTCCTTCAATACCTTCAGGAACTAATTTTAATTTTTCAATCTCTTCTTGAAAATATCTATCTGCTGAACCTCTTGCCATTGCTCCCAATGAACCCATCCCCCTATAGGACTTATATGATCTTCCCTGGTATAAAAAAACTTCTCCAGGCGCTTCATCAGTTCCTGCAAAAAGTGATCCAACCATCACTCCATTAGCTCCTGCTGCAATCGCTTTTGCTATATCTCCTGAATATTTAATTCCACCATCTGCTATAACAGGAATTTTATTTTTCTTTGCAATCTTACTACATTCTATTATCGCTGTCAGTTGAGGCAATCCTACACCAGCAATCATTCTTGTAGTACAAATTGAACCTGGTCCTATACCAATTTTTACTACATTAGCACCAGAATCTATAAGAGCTTTTGTTCCGTCAGGAGTTGCAACATTACCTCCTAGAATATCAACAGAGTTGCTAAATCTTGACAGTTCTTTAATGGTATTTAATACCTTTTTATTATGTCCATGTGCAGTATCAACAACTAATAAGTCAACTCCAGCTTCAATTAATTTTTCAGCTCTTTTTAAACCACTTAATCCAACTCCTGTAGCTGCCGCAACTCTTAATCTTCCATCATTATCTTTACAAGAATTTGGAAACTTCTGTGATTTTTCAATGTCTTTTACAGTAATTAATCCAATACATCTATTTTGTTGGTCAACAACAACTAATTTTTCAATTCTATGCTTATGAAGTAATTCTTTGGCTTGTTTAGGTGAAATGTTTTTTTTTACAGTAACAACATCTTTTGTCATTAAAGTTGTAACTTTTTCTTTATAATTTTGAGAAAATCTTAAGTCTCTATTAGTTAAAATACCATTTAATTTTTTTGTAATATCATCAACTACAGGTATACCGCTAATTTTATACTTATCCATTAAAGCAAAAGCATCTTCAATTGAACTTTCTGGAGAAATTGTAATTGGATTAATAACCATACCTGACTCATATTTTTTTACTTTTTCTACTTCTTTTGCTTGTCTTTCTATTGAAAAATTTTTGTGGATGACACCAATGCCACCTAATTGTGCAATTGCTATAGCAAGTTTATGTTCAGTAACAGTATCCATCGCAGAAGAAATAAGTGGGATATTAAGATGTATTTTGTTTGTAAGTTGAGTTTTAACGTCAGCATCACCAGGGCCTATTGAGCTTTCTGAAGGCTGTAATAAAACATCATCAAAAGTTAAAGCTTCTTCAATCATAAAAATTAATAAGATATATTGAATCTAATTTCAACCTTTAAAATCCAGGCAAAGTGTATAACTTTCTACAGATTCTGGTCTACTAGCTAAAGGTTTTATATTTTTTACATAATTAAATTTTTTTTTCATTATATTTAACAATTCGGTTTCAGTTCCACCTTTAAAAGTTTTTACCAAAAATGTTCCATTTTTTTTTAAGTTTTTTAAAGTAAAATCAAGTGCAATTTCAATTAACTGAGTTGTTCTCAAATGATCTGTTTGTTTATGACCAATTACATTTGCGGCCATATCAGACAAAATTATATCAGGATAATCGCCTAAAAAATCAATTAACTTTTTATCTATTGCAGAATCATTGATATCTCCAATAAATGTTTTAGATCCTGGAATATTGTCTATAGGCAAAATATCAACACCTATTACTTTTACTTCATTTTCTGTAGAACGTACTTTTTGAACTGCGACTTGCAACCATCCACCTGGTGCACAGCCTAAATCTATAACCTTTCTGTTCGCTTTTAAAAAATTATATTTTTCATTAATTTGAAGTAGTTTAAATGCTGCTCTTGATTTATAACCCAATTTATTAGCTTCAATTACATAGGGATCATTAATTTGTCTTTTTATCCAATTTGTACTTGATAACTTACGTTTATTAGATTTTCTGATTTTTTGTTTTTTACCTCTATTTGAAGGTAATACATTTTTACTTAAATCAATCATCATCAAAACATGTTTTTGTTCCAAGATGACATGCAGGACCTATTTGTTTTACAGTTAATAAAATTGTATCATTATCACAATCTGATTTTATTTTTTTGAGATATTGATAATTTCCACTTGTTTCACCTTTAATCCATAATTTATTTCTTGATCTAGAAAAATAAGTTACATTTTTAGTTTCAATTGTTAACCTAATAGATTCTTTATTCATCCATGCCAACATTAAAATATCTTTAGTCTCTGAACATTGTGCAATTGCAGGAATTAAACCTGATGAGTTAAAATTCAAATTTTTAATATTAAAGTTCATTTTTTTCTCTAATTTATTTTACTACCTTTTATTAACAATGATAGATCTTTTCCAATACCCATCATAGACGGAATTACAACTAAAACTAATATTGCTGTAATACTTAAACCAAATACAATAGTTGCAGCCATTGGAATTAAAAATTGTGCCTGTAGAGATTTTTCAAACATCAGAGCAGACAAACCTCCAATTGTTGTAAGGGATGTAAGCAAAACTGGTCTTAATCTATTTATAACTCCAGATATAACGGCTTGCTTAAATATCTCTAAATTAATAGTATTTCCTTTTATTAATTCATCTAATCTTCTTTCAATTGTTGAAACTAATATTATTGAATTGTTTACTACTATCCCAGCAAGAGCTAACAATGCGAACATAGAAAGAATTGACATAGTCAAATTTAAAAAATAATGCCCAAAAACTGCACCTATAAATGATAGAGGAATCATTATCATAATTGTAAATGGCCTTAACCATGATTTAAAAACCCAAGTTAAAACAATATAAATTATAATCAATCCAATTATTGAGCCAATAAACATATCTGCAAAAGTTTCTTTTTGCTCCAGGTCTTTACCTGCAAAACGATAATCAAGATTATATTTTTTAGCTAATTCCGCTAGTCCATTCTGTAATAAGAAGTTTCTTGCTTGTGTTGTATTAACTAGAGAAGAGTTTAAATCGCCTGATATGGTAACTTCTCTAAATCCATCTTGACGAGATATTGAAGAAAAAGGAATTTTATTTTCTATTACTGCTATTTCACTCAACATTACAACATTATTTTTGGGACCAACCAACCTTAAATTTTCTAAATTGCCATTAATTACGTCATCTTGATCTAATTTAACTCTTACAATAACTTCTTCATCACCTCTAGGAAATGTTGAAACAATTTTTCCATTTATTGCTGTTCTAATTTGAGATCCGATTTCTGATATAGAAAAACCTAAGGCTCTACCTCTATTGTTTAAAACAACTACTCTTTCTTGAACACCAACTTCAAAATTATCATTTACAGCACTTATACTTGGAATTGTATTCACAATTTTCAACAAATCACTAGATGCATTTTTTAAAGTTTCTAAATCATTTCCTTTTAACCTTACATCAACATCTCTTCCTGGTGGTCCACCACGTGGAGCTCGAATAATTAGTTTATCTAACCCAGAAACTTTCTCTACATTTTTTCTCCAAATTTTAATAAATTCATTTGTTCTAACCTTTCTTTTGTCCGCAGTTATCAATTCAACTACCATTGAACCCTTAAGATAATTTCCCTTTTTATTAACTGTTTGATCAGTCCCAAATGACGTTGATTTTCCAAAATTACTCATACTAAAATTGACTAACTTTGGATCATTTTTGAAATGTAATTTTGTAAGTTGAAGACCTTTTTCTAAGCTATCAATCATTTCATAAGTTTGTTTCTTTTTTGATCCCGGAGACATCTCAAAGTTTGCTATTATTAAGTCAGATTCTGGTGTAGGAAAAAAACTAAACTGTACTCTACTACTTTTCATCATCCCTATAGAAATAAAAAACATGCCAAAAACAGTTACCATAGTTAAATATCTATAGTCATAACAGTAAGTAATTATTTTTTTAAAAATACCATCTTGAAAATTTTTAAACTTATTATCAAACCAAATTCTGAATTTTCCAGGAGAATAACTGCCTTTATCAAAATGAGCTAAATGTGCAGGTAAAACCAAAAAACATTCAATCAAACTTGCTATCAAAACAGCACAAATCACCATAGGAATTGCAATGATTATTTGACCTATTATTCCTTTAATTAAGAATAAAGGTAGGAACGCACCTACTGTCGTTAACATAGCACAAATTACTGGAGCAGACATTCTAGTTGCTGCTACTATGGGTGCATCATTATAATTAAGATTTCTATTTTCTCTTAGATAATTTGAATGTTCTCCTACTACAATTGCATCGTCGACTACTATACCTAAAGCCATTATTAATCCAAATAATGAAATCATATTTATTGACTGACCAGAAAAAAACATGACACCAAATGTTGCTAAAAAAGCGATTGGTATGCCTAGTGCAACCCATATGGCAGTTTTCCAAGCAAGAAATACAAATAAAACAATTAAAACAATAATTAATCCTGAAATTCCATTTTTAACTAATAAAGATATCCTCTCTTGAATTAAATTTGAGGCTGTGTTGTAAGTTGTTACCTCTATGAAGTTGGATTTATTTTTCTTAAATTTGATTAATTCTTCTTCCACGATTGCAGCTGTATCAAGAGCATCACTTGTTTTACTTCTACGGACTGAAATTTCTACAGCTGGATTTCCATTTACATATTGTAATATACTTGAGTCATCATAAGTTTCCTTGATTTCTGCAATATCTTTTAAAATTATTTTACCACCATCGTTAAAACTTTTAATTTGCAAATTTTCAAAATGTTCCACCAACGTTTTGTCACCTGAAGTTCTAATACGTAATGAACCATCTGCAAAACTTCCACCCGGAATATCTTTAGATTCTATAGAAATCAATTTTGAAATTTCATTTAAAGATAATTTAAATTTTGATATTTCACTTTGAGGAATCTGAATGAGTATCTCTTCATCTGGCAGCCCAATTAAATCAACTTTATCAGCTCCAGCATTTAATAACTTTTCTTTAAATATTTTTGCTTCACTTCTTAGTTGGGATAAATCTAAATTACCTGATAAAACTATCCTAGTAACAATGTCATAAAACTCTGCTTTAGTAATTTTAGGTTTTTTTGTGTCATCAGGAAAATCAATTCTTGAAATCGCATTTTCCACATCAGACATTGCTTTTTGCATGTCTGTTCCAAAGTTAAATTCTATTATTGAATAACCAAGCCCTTCAACAGATTTAGATTTCACCTTTTTAACACCAGATATTGGACGTAAGTCAGGTTCTAATAGTTGAACAATATTGTTATCAACTTCTTCTGCAGTTGCTCCAGGCCATTCTATAGAAACAGATATTGTTTCAACATCAAAATTTGGAAAAAATTGTCTATTTAGTTTATTTATTGACAAAAAGCCAGCTAGTAACATTAAAAACATAATAATATTTGCTGCAGTTTTGTGTTTAACAAAAAAAGCTAGAATTGAAGATTGAGGAAATTTAATCAAGTTTTACTCTTTTAATAATTAATATTGTTTTATTTTGGTTCCTTCAATATTTGAAGAAAATCTATTCAAAATTATGTCTAAACCATCCAAATTATCATTTTTTAATAGATAATATCCTATATTAGAGTGAATAACTTTTACTTTAATTTTTTTTGCTCTTCCGTTTTCAATTACAAATATAAATTGTTTATTAAACAAAGCTGATTCAGGAATTTTTATTACTGAGTCAAATTTTTCTAATGGATATAAAATTTTGACAAAGCTATCAAGCGGAATCAGATCATTTTTATCATCACTAAATTTTGCAAATATTTTTCCTCCTCCACTATCATCATTAATTATGCCTTGAAACCTAGTTATAATTGCATTTTTCCTAACTAATTTTTCATTACCTGTTTCCCAATAGACCTCAATTTTTTTCCCAATCAATTTTTCTGAAATAGAAAAAATTTTTGCAGGTACAATAAATTCAATTTCAACATGATCTAAAGATCTAAAAGTTCCTAACATTGAACTACTTGAAACAAGCAAACCCTCATGAGCATTAACATTTGATATAATTCCATTGCTTTTTGCAAATAATGTTGCGTCCTTCAAATCTTTTTTTGCTAGCCCAAGATTTATTTTTGAATTATTTAACATTTGTTGACTTTTTGAATATTTAATTAACTCTTCATCATAAACAGATGGACTAATAACTTTTTTTTCAAGCATTATTTTATTTCTATCCAATTGTTTTTTTCTCAATTCAATTTGTTTTGTTAATTCTTTAATATCTGCTTGAAGTCTCTGAACGATTAATAGAAATTTTTCTTCATCTAATTTACCTAAAATCTCGCCTTTTTTAACTTTTCCACCATTGACAAATTTTTCTGATAAATAAGAGATTGTTCCAGATACTCCAAAACTTAAATTTCCTATCCTCTGGGTTTTTACTCGTCCAAAAGCTGAAAGAAAAGGCTCATAATCTTCAAGTTTAGCTACTAATGAGTTAACAGTTATTTCATTTTCTTTTTGAATTTTTACCTTAGGTACTGGTTTTGTCATTTGCAAATAAGAATTAATTACAAAAATTATGATTATTACAACAATTATGATTATTATTTTAAATGTATTTTTTTTAAGCCAATTAAACATTAATAAAGTCCTAATTTGCTAAGTTCATTGTTAAATTCATCATTAAATCCATCATCGGTTAGATCAGGTGGAACATCTTTGTTTTCATAATATCTCCAACCTTGAAAAGGTTTCATTGGAGTAGGTCTTACCTTAATTATTTTATTTTCAAGTAAAATGGCAGCGAGAAATTTATTATTCTCTCCAATTATTTGTTTAATATTTAAAATCTTTTGCCTTACTAAAACTCTTCTGTTTATAACCCAAAACAAAGATCCTCCATTACATAATTCTTTTGATCTTTTTGGTTTGTTCCTTGTTATGTGAATAAGTTCGCCATTTTTTTCTATATTGAACTTTAATCTCATTTCAAGATCTTCAATTGTTCTCATGCCTACTGCCAATTTTTTTAGATTCACTGTACTCATTTTGTATTTCACTATTAGTATATATAATCAATCTACAAAATTACCCAAGCTGCAAGACCTAAAAATGTAAAAAAACCTATCACATCTGTTGCAGTAGTAAGCAAAACTGTGCTTGATATTGCTGGATCAATTTTAAACTTATTTAAAGAAAGAGGTATCAATGTCCCTAAAATACCTGCAAACAAAAGATTTATTATCATAGATGCAGACATAATTATTGCTATTTGAAAATCATTAAACCAAAGAAACGCCAAAATAGAAGAAAATATTGCAAAAAGAACACCATTAAACATTCCAACCCATGACTCTCTTAATACAAATCTTTGTAAATTAATATAACTTAACTGCCTAGTAGCTAAAGCTCTTACAGCTACAGTTACAGTTTGGGTGCCTGCATTACCTCCCATTGAAGCAACTATTGGCATCAAAACAGCTAATGCTACAATTTTTTCTATTTCTTCTTGAAATACCCCTATAACCATTGAGGCTATTATAGCGGTTACTAAATTTACTGATAACCAAGAAAACCTATCTTTTAATGTTTTATATATAGATGTGCGTATAGAACCATCACTAACTCCACCTAACCCAAAAAAATCTTCTTCGGCTTCTTCATTGATAACATCAACAATATCATCAAATATTATTACACCAATAATTCTATTTGCTTTGTCTGTAACAGCCAAGTCAACAAGAGCATATTGCTGAAATAACAAAGCTATTTCTTCTTGGTCTATCTCAACATCAACTGAATGGAAATTATTATTCATTATATCTTTTAATCTAATAGACCTTTTATTTGAAAGTAATTTACTAAGAGATAATACACCTAATAATCTTTGTCCTGGGTCGATTATAAATATTGAATAAAAATTTTCATCCTCAACAAATTCTTTATTCCTCATATGATCTATTGTTTGTCCAACAGTCCAAAACTCAGGAAAAGATAAAAACTCTCTTTGCATCAAACGTCCAGCAGAATTTTCTGGATATGTAAATGCTTCTTCAACAAGTATTCTGTCAGCTTTTGGTAATTTCTTAATGATTGTGTCTCTTTGATCTTCTTGAAGATTTTCTAAAATTTCGACTTCGTCATCAGTATTTAATTCTGGTAAAGCCTTTGCAATTGCATTAGGACCTATTCCTTTAATCACATCCTCTTGAACTGTATCTTCAAGATACACTAAAGTTTCCGGATCAAGTCTCTTTGATAATAGCCTTAAACAATTATCAAGTTGATCTTTTGAAAGCCTTTCTAACATATCTGCTTGATCAGCTGGATGTAACAAATCAAAAAGAAAAAGAAGTCTTTTTTTATGATTATTTTTAATACAGAATTTTATTTCTGTTTCTACTTCAGAGGTTAGTCCAAAAAGATTATTAATAGTATCTTCTTTAGTTGAATCTATTGTTGAAACATCATTTTCGTTTTGAATAGACATAACTCTCCTAAAAAAGATTTAAATCACATTTTCTATTTCATGTTCTTAACTCTAAAAATTGTTAAAAAAAAGACAATCATAATTTATATATTTAATTCTTTAAATACTTTTCTAGCTATTCTCATTGAATCAATACCTGCAGGAGCGCCACAATAAACAGTAACTTGAAGAAAAATATCTTTTATTTGCTCTTTAGTCAGTCCATTATTTAAAGCACCTTTAATATGTAATTCTAACTCATGTGGTCTATTTAAAGCAGAAATCATTCCTAAATTAATCATTGATCTTTCTTTATCTGACAGTGCTTCCTTATTCCAAACTTCACCCCATGCGTATTCAGTTATTAGTTTTTGAAGGTCTGCTCCAAATTCATCAGCTGTAGCAAGAGCCTTATCAACATATTCATCACCAAGAACTTTTCTTCTTTTGCTAAGGCCTTTATTAAACATTTCACTATTCATAATTTTCTCCTAAAAATATCCTTTTATAAATAAATTTATACCACATAAGAATAAGGCTATGTGGGTAACATGATAAAATATTTTATCTGATAATTTTGAATTTAACCATTTACCAAAAAATATTCCAATAGGAATTATAGGAATTAATAAAATAGTTATAGCAATTGTCTCCATTGTAAATATATCTAATTCCCAAAAAAATGGTATTTTAGTAAAATTCACAAAAAAGAAATAAAAACTCATTATGCTTACAAAATTCTCTCTCTTTAATTTTAAAGGTAGTAAAAAAATATGAGCAGGTATTGCACCTGATAACGCAATAAAACTTGAAAAACCTGATAACGAAGACCAAGCAACACCTTTCTTATAACTAACTTTCACTTTTGTTTTATTAGTGACTTTTTTTTTATATAAATTTTTAAAATATCTTAATGATGTAATTATGGCTAATGATGCAATTATGAATAAGATAGTTTGATCATCTAAATATTGAAAAAAATACCACCCAGCGATTTGTCCAATGAACCCTCCAAGGCACATTATTAAAATAATTTTATAAATTGGAAATTTTCGCCAAACATAAATTACCCATAGATCCATTAAAACAATTAAAGGTAAAAATACTGCTAAAACTATTTTTGCAGGAAGTATAAACAACATTATAGGAACACCCAATCCTCCTAAGCCTCCTCCAAACCCAGACTTAGATATAGCTACAACTGAGACAGATAAAAATGCAGTCAAATAAAATAAGACTGAATAATCAAAGTTAGAATAAGTTGTAAATAAATTTTCTAAAAAAATTTCCATTATAAAAATTAATTTATATTTAATTTATTTTATTTATTCTATATAAAAAAGTATGACCATAAGACCAATTAAGCAAACTTCAATTTCTCAACCAACACTTGAGGGAGCAGGAGTTAAACTGAATAGAGTATTTGGATTTGGAGATACATCACTATCAGATCCTTTTTTACTGCTAGATGATTTTAGAAATAATAAAAAAGAAGATTATTTAAATGGATTTCCTTGGCATCCCCATAGAGGAATAGAGACAATAACATATATTTTAAAAGGTAATGTTGAACACGGCGATAGTCTAGGAAATGTAGGAACTTTAAAAACTGGAGATGTTCAATGGATGACTGCTGGCTCAGGTATTCTTCATCAAGAAATGCCAAAAGGAAACGAAAAAGGTGAAATGCATGGATTTCAATTATGGGCTAATCTTCCATCTTCATTAAAGATGACATCACCAAATTACCAAGATATTCCTTCTAATGAAATTAAGGAAATTCATGATGATGATGGTTCAATAGTTAGAATTATAATTGGAAATTACAGAGGATATTTTGGACCTGTAAAAGGAATATCATCTGACCCAATTTATTTAGATATTTTTATTCCAGCAAATAAAATTAAAACTATTCCTATTGAAGTTAACAAAAATGTACTTGCCTATATCTTTGAGGGTTCGGCAAATTTTGAATATGCATCAAAACCACAAGGCGTAATGGTTGAAAAAATGATTAATGGACAGGAAGTTAACATACAAGATATGACTGGAAACAGAACTTTGATTAATTTTGATAGAGGCGATGAGATTAAAATTAAAACCTCTAGTGATGGTGTACGTTTCCTTCTTATTGGAGGTACACCTATACAAGAACCAGTTGCTTGGCACGGACCAATTGTTATGAATACAAATGAAGAATTAATGCAAGCAATGAAAGAACTTAACAATGGGACTTTTATTAAAAAATAATTAGGAGAATGACATGAAAGTTAGCGTGATAGGCACTGGTGCAATGGGATCTATTTATGGATCCTTTTTTGCTAAAAATAATTTTGATGTCTTATGTTATGATATTTGGGATGAACATGTTGATGCCATAAACAATAATGGTTTAAGAGTTTCTGGTATAAGTGGAGATCATACTGAAAAAAAAATTAGAGCAACAACCAATTTTAACGAACTCAAGGACAGAGACCTTTATATTATTGCTACAAAAGGTGATGCAGTTGGATCAGTAGCCTCAAAACTTGCTGACTTTGATTTAAGTAGTGCTATTGTTTTGACAATACAAAATGGCTTAGGTGCAGCTGAAAGAATAGAAAAATTCATGCCAACTGAAAATGTTCTCTTAGGAGTTGCTCAGGGTTTTGGCGCATCAATCAAAGCTCCTGGCCATGCTCATCATAACGGAATGAGCATGATTAGAATAGGAGAAATAAACGGTGGTTTAACCGATAGATTGACAACAATAGTTAATGCCTGGGAAAGAGCGGGTTTTACTTCTAAAGGATTTGAAGATATTCAACAATTAATTTGGGAAAAATTTATTTGTAATGTAGCTTACAGTGGACCTTGTTCTGTTTTTAAAAAAACCATTGGTGAAATTTTAAATGATAAAGACATGACAGAAGTATCAATTCACTGTGCACTTGAAGCAAGAAAATTAGGTGATATTAAAAAAATTAATTTTTCATTTGATAATACTGAAAAATATATTATCGATTTTGGAAATAAAATGCCTTTATCTAAACCTTCAATGCTTCAAGATGTTGAGGCAAAAAGAAAATGCGAACTTAGCTCCATCAATGGAATGGTTGTAACTTTAGGAAAAGAGTTAAATGTTAAAACACCTTACAATTCAGTCGTTAGTAACATCATTTCAGCAAGAGAAAAAGAATATTTACAGTAAAAAATACTATGGATAAAATCGAGCTAATTGGTAAGCCGAATTACAAAAAGTTAACTGAAGACTATAATTTTTTTAGGCTTTTTAAAAAAATTGAAAAAAAATTTGATACTTGTTTTCTCTTTGAATCGTTGGGAGAAGAAAGTTATATTTCAAGATATCATATTTTAGGATTTGACCCTAAATACATAATTTATCCAACTCATGAAAATCTAATTATAGAAAATAAAAATGGTAAGATTGATAAAATACAATGTAAAAACCCTTACTATAAAATTAGAGATGTAATCCCAAGTAATATTATTTCGAAAAAATATGCTGGAGGATTAATCGGTTACTTAGGTTATGATTGTGTTAATTATTTTGAACCAAGTTTAAATATAAAAAATAATGATGACTTCGAATCATTTAAATTTGGAGTTTTTTTAGATGGCCTTGTATATGATCAAGTTACAGGTGAGATATTTTACTATTATTATGATGAAGACAGATTTGATCTGATTGAAAAAATTTTAAATGAAAACTTTGAAGATAATTCAAAATTGTCTTGTAGCTTTCTAAATAACTCAATGACTAATGATGAACATAAGAAACATGTACAACAAGTTAAAGAAAAAATTATTGATGGCTATATATTTCAATGTGAAGTTGGATTTAAAAGTTTTTATGAAGTGAATGGAGACACTACTAAAATTTATGAAAAACTTAGAATTGTTAATCCATCTCCACATATGTATTATCTGAAATTTAAAGATCAAAAAATTATTGGTGCTTCTCCTGAACTTTTATTTAGATTAAAAAATGGCGAAATGGAAACCTATCCATTAGCGGGAACAACAAAAAGAGGGAAGAATTCTCGAGAGGATACCCAGCTTGCACGTGAATTACTCAATGACCCTAAAGAGATTGCGGAGCATAACATGCTAGTTGATCTCCATAGAAATGATATAGGAAAAGTTGCTAAGTTTGGAACTGTAAAAGTTAGAAATTTAATGGATATAAAACGTTATTCTCATGTTCAACATATTTCTTCTGAAATTGTTGGAATTATTGATGATAAAAATGATATGTTTTCTGCATTAGCATCAAATTTTCCAGCTGGAACTTTAACTGGTGCACCAAAAATTGAAGCCATGAAGATTATCAATGAAATTGAAACTTCTGGTCGAGGTCCATACGGAGGTGCCATTGGTCAATTTGGATTCAATGGTGATTGTACTTTTGCAATTCCTATAAGATCAATTTTCATTAAAGGTAAAAATGGTTTTATTCAAACATGTGGTGGTATAGTCCATGACTCTATTCCTGAAAATGAACTACTTGAAATTGAAAGAAAACTTGCTGCAATGAAATCAGTTCTAGAAAGTTTTTAACATGAAAGTATTAATAATTGATAATTATGATTCATTCACTTTTAATCTTTATCAACTCACTGGTGAAGTTTTGTATGAAGAATTTTCTAATGAGATAAACGACATTATTGTAAAAAGAAATGATGAAGTTAGTTTATCTGAAATTAAAAAAAATAATTTCGATAAAATAATTATTTCACCTGGTCCAGGATCACCTGTTGATGATAGTTATTTTGGAATTTGTAAAGAAGTAATAAAAGAACTTGGGAATGAAAATATTCCTATTTTAGGGATATGTCTAGGAATGCAAGGAATAGTTCATGTTTTAGGAGGTGAAATTATACATGCTAAATCTCCAATGCATGGAAAATCTTCTTTTCTTATTCACAATGAAGAAGGAATTCATGCTGAGATTCCTCAAAGAATTGAAATCATGAGATATCATTCATTAATTGTCGATTGTTTAAAACTACCCAAAAGTTTAAAAGTTACTGCTTTTTGTAAAAACGAAGACAGTTACTTCACATTAAAAGATTTTAACCCAAATGAAGATGAAATCATGGCAGTTGAACATGAGAGTAAACCAATTTTTGGAATTCAGTATCATCCAGAGTCTTTTGCAACAGAAGGTGGAAAAAAAATAATTTTAAATTTTCTAAAATTAACTTAAAATTTCAATATGAAAACTAAATCAATAAGAATATATGAACAGGGTTCATATGATGTTTTGAAAATTGAAGAAACAAATATACCAATCCTAAAATCAAATGAAGTGTTAATCAAACATCATTATTTAGGTTTAAATTACATAGATATAAATCAAAGAAATGGCTCTTATAAAATTAAAGAGTTACCAACCAATGTTGGTATGGAAGCTTCAGGTATAATCGAGGAAGTGGGAAAGGATGTTAAAAGATTTAAAATTGGTGACAAAATTACACATTGTATGAATTTAGGTTCATTCACTGAATATTTTGTTCTAAATGAAAATTGTCTGGTTAAACTTAAAAACAACATTGATTTAAAACTTGCTGCTGCATCAACATTACAAGGTTTGACTGCTCAATATTTAACTCAAAAATCATGGGAAGTTAAAAATCAAGATTATGTTCTTATACATGCCGCCTCTGGAGGAGTAGGGCAAATTTTAACGCAATGGTCTAAAATTATAGGAGCAACTGTAATAGGAACAGTTGGCAATGATTATAAAGCTTCAATTGCAAAAAATAATGGTTGTGATTTTGTGATAAATTATTCAAATGAAAACTTTGACGGTAAAGTAAAAGAATATACTAACAACTATGGTGCTGATGTAATTTATGATGCCGTAGGAAAAGATACTTTTGAAAAAGGATTAAATTGCCTTGCAAAGCGTGGACGAATAGTCAGTTATGGTATATCCTCTGGTAAAATTGATCCAATAGATATCAATAAGTTAAGACCATTATCTGCGTCAATTGCTACTGGAGGTCTTCTTGAATATACAAAAAATATAGATGAATATCAAAAAAATGCTGATGATTTATTTGATCTTGTTTATGAATCAAAAATTAAAATTCAAATACATAAAGAATATAACTTTGATGAAATTCAAAATGCGCATGTTGAACTTGAACAAAGAAAAAGCGTTGGTAAAATTATAATCAATTTGGGATAGTGAATTAATGTTAAAACTTGGAATTTTCATGATGCCAATACATCCAGCTAATAAAAATTTAGTTGATTGTTTGGAAGAAGATAGAAATCTTGTAATAAAAGCAGATAAATTAAATTATTCTGAAGCTTGGATGGGAGAACATTATAGCTCTTCAGGTGAACCAGTGCCATCACCATTTATATTTAATGCAAGTTTAATTTCAGAAACCAAAAAAATTAAGTTTGGAACAGGTGTTATTTCACTTCCTCAACAACACCCAGCTATTGTAGCTGGACATGCAGCTTTATTTGATAATCTATCAAAAGGAAGATTTTTGTTTGGTATAGGAGCAGGAGGATTAGTAAGTGACTGGGAACTTTTTGATAATCTTGATGGAAAAACAAGGGCTCTTACAATGCTAGACAGCATTGATGCAATTTTAAGTATATGGAACAGTAATAAAGCATTCAATTATAAGAGTGATTTTATAAACTTTAAAGTTGAAAATAACTATATTCCAGAACTTGGAATTGGAACATTTATAAAACCATTTCAAAAACCTCATCCACCTATCGCAGTTTCTCTAAAAAATGCAAATTCGATGACAGCTAAATTTGCTGGAAAAAAGGGATGGATTCCTATTTCTGGAAATTTTGTTCCTGCTGAAGATATTGCAACTCACTGGCCAACATATCTTGAAGGCGCTAGAGAAAGTGGAAAAAAAGGTGATTATGATTCATGGAGAGTTGGAAGAAGTGTTCTTATCACTGAAACATCACAACAAGCTAATGAAATCTTAAATGACCCTGAAGGTATTTTTACAGACTATTTTTTATACCTAAATACTGTAGGAAAACTTGCTTCAGGAATTTCAAAAATTGAAATCAATATTGAAGAAGAAAAACAAGCTTCAATTCTAAAGGCAAAGGATTTGATAATTATTGGTACTGAAAAAGAAGTTTTAGACAAACTTATAAACTTTATTGATATTGTCGGACCTTTTGGAACATTACTTCTTACCGGTCATGATCATTATGGTTGGAAAGAATTATGGTCTAATACATTATTGCAAATGTCTGAAAATATTAGGCCTAAATTAGATAACTACATTAAAAATCTAAAAACTCTCCCAGCGGCTGAATAATTTTATTTTGGCATAATTTCTTGAAATGGAAATTTGTAGGTTTTTAAAGTAAACTCATTATTTCTAGAACGCTTATCTCTATCACCTTCTTTTTTTGGAATTACTTCACCCATTTGAGGAATACCAAATTGTTCTTGATTTCTTCTAGCCTGATCTAAACTATCTTCGTTTTCTTCAGTCCATGGAAATTTATATAATCTATTTTCTTTATTTTGAAGTGCCCATAATATAATCCATCTTTCACCTTTTTCGTAAATTACACTATGATACTGGTAAACAAATTTTGAAGGAGGTCTCTCATAAAGTGGTTTTCCAATAAATTCATAATTTGTTATAAAACTTATATATATTGATAAAAATATAATTGGAACAGTTACAAAATATTGCCATCTTTTTTTAATAAAAAAAGGAAGACAACAAATAGCTCCAGCAAATGCCCATATTAACATTAACTGCCCACCACTAATTGAAAAATCTAACAATTAGGCACCCTCTTTCCTAATAATTTCATCTTTAATTATCAATTCTTCAGTTGGTTTAACATGAACACTTTGATTATAATCTATTCTAAATGTCATTGCAGGCAATTCTTGTCCCTCTTGACTGAAAAAAAGTTTTTTGTGGAACTCTTCTCTATAAGGGTTAATTTTTATAAGCTTTACAGATGCATGAATTAAGGGTGCAGGATTTTTTCTAGCATTGTAAAAGTGAACTGTAACAAGGTAAGATCTAGGATCATTAGTCCTAATAGCAACAGTTTCTCTATTTTCTTTTAAATAAACTAATTTACCATCAGCGTCATAATAAGTGTCATTAATCGTACCCAAATCATCTCTCTCTAGATGAATTAAAGCATCATCTGGTCGTCTAAAACTAACAACATGTCCTAAATTATCTTTTACCCACAAATCTAAATCATAAGGTTTCTCACCATCCCATTCTAATATTATAAAGTATTCTGCTTTAGGTTTAATTGTTTCTTTTTTTGCTACTGGATTTATTAACATAAAAGCCAACATGAACAAAAAAACAAATCCTATAAGAAGATTAAATAATAAATCTATAAATCCAAAAGATGATCTATATCTTGGGTCATTCATGGTTGTTATTCTCTAAGATTACCATTTGTATTTTTGTTAATACACTTGATACAAGACCAACTAGAGTAGTACACAAAGCGGTACTCATTCCTAGAGACATATCTGTAATAACTTCTTGAACATTCTCAACATTTTTAACATCAAGATTATCAAAAGCTGAACTTAACATTAAAAGAAAACCAGCAACGGTTCCAATCAAACCTAAAGTAACCATGGTTTCAGAAGAAAACCAAACATAATTAGATAAAACATTTCTATTAGATAGGTTTTTGTAGCTTAAAACACCTACAGTTAAAGTAGCTCCTATAAATACAATTATTATTAAAAAACTTATTTTTGTTTGATCTGCATCATAAAGTGCTTCAAACCAGTTAAAAGTGTATATAAAAAAAGATGCAAAACAAACGGTAACAACTTGTATCCACCACAATAAAAATGGTTTTGTTATTTTCATTAATTTCTCCTTATCAAAATAATAACAACATTTAATTATTCAATTCAACAAGCTTTAAATAGTTTCAAAGCTAATATTTTAAATTTTGATTAATATTTTACCAAATATTATTTTTTCTAAATTAGAAATAATATATTTAATATTTATATATAGTTTCCAAAATAGAAATAATTATTTTCTATTATTGTGTATTCTCTTTTAAATAAGAGACAATTATATCTTTAGTATATTAAAAAGGAACTAATTATGTATAACAATAGATTTTTAAATATTATAACTTCTATTTTCGAAAAAATTGCGATTAATAGAACAAGACAAGCTTTGGCATTCTTATCAGACAATGAGCTTGAAGCAATGGGAATAACAAGAACTTCTTTAGATACAGGTGATTTTTACAATTATAAAGAAGTTGCAAATTTTCCAACTAAGAAGATAAGTAGAATTAAATCTACAAAAGCTAAAGCTGCTTAAATACAAAATTTTTTTCTAGATATATATTCTTCCTCCTCTTCATATCTAGATTAAATACAAAAAGGGTGAAGTTATTCACCCTTTTTTATTGCATTGAACTTAAATAAATATAATTTCATTATATGAATTCTGTTATCAAATTGTTTGAAATTTCATCAAATAGATCAAAAGGTTTCTTTTTTATAATAGCTACATACTTCATTTTTTCAGTTATGGAACTTATAGCTAAAGACTTAGGTCAACGTTATGATCCTCTTTTTATTGTATTCACAAGATATGTATCACAGTTAATTTTTTTAATATTATTATTTAATAAAGATTTTAGTAAATTGTTAAAATCAGAAATGCCTAAATTACAACTAGGCAGAGGTGCTCTTTTAATGCTAACAACATGTTGTATGTTTGCTGGATTAGCTACTCTTCCTTTTGCAGATCATATAGCAATTTATATGATAGGACCAATATTGACTATGATCCTAGCAATTATTTTTTTAAAAGAGAAAGTTTCAAATAAACAAATGTTTCTGATTATTATAGGTTTAGTTGGAGCTATAGTTATTGCAAATCCTGGTTCTAAAATTTTTAATCTATATATAATTTTTCCTTTTTTAGCAGCATTATTTTTTGCATTATTTACGATTTCAACAAAATACTTAAATAAAAATGACAAGTCATCCACCACTTTAATTTATACAGCAATTTCAGGATCTTTTTTAGCAATCCCTTTTGGGATTTATTTTTTTGAAATCCCTTCTTTCTTTGATCTTTGTTTAATGATACTCATGGGAGTCTTAGTTACTTTAGGACATTTTTTCTTTATTAAATCATTGATATATATTAACGCCTCAGTTGCTTCACCATTTGTAAATATAACCCTTATACTAGCTGCATTTTGGGGATATGTAATCTATAATGAAGTTCCAGAAAACTCAACAATCCTAGGATCTTTACTGATAGTTGTTTCAGGATATTATCTTACAAAGTTAAAAAATATATCTAATTAATTATTTAATCCTGCATTAAATTTAAAACCAACATCTTCAAATTTTTTTGACAAATTTGATTCAATTTTTTCCATTTGATCTTTTGCAACTTTTGTAAAAGCTATGTCATTCATATCGTGAACACCTCCAGAAATTATGACTTGAAGCAATCCTTCTTCATTTGAAATATTTTTAAAAGATCTGCAGACACCTGGAGGAATTGAAATTGTATCTAATTTATTTAATATAATTTCTTCTGACCCATCGTCATTCCAAGCAATTAAAAATTTACCTTTTAAAACTGTAAAAGTTTCAAAAGTAGCCTGATGATTATGTAAACCTGGCCCTTGATTAGGTGGACATTTTGCAATAGTCATTGTAATTCCAGCAGCTCCTGTTATCGGAGCATTTTTATTAATTGGCG
This sequence comes from uncultured SAR116 cluster alpha proteobacterium, assembly GCA_902524215.1. Taxonomy (GTDB): domain Bacteria; phylum Pseudomonadota; class Alphaproteobacteria; order Puniceispirillales; family Marisalimonadaceae; genus TMED54. The sequence continues at coordinate 46,330 of CABZCK010000005.1, read as the reverse complement.
TATTGTGTGAATTATTCTCTAAGCCAATTATTGAAAGTAATTCTCTGGCATAAACAATATCTTTACCTTCTTGTGGAATACTTTTATCGAGTTGGATCGGCAAAGGCTTTAAGTCCTTAAAAACAGATACTCTTTTTAACATTTCTTCTTTTGAAATTTTAAGTGTCTTCATAAATTTACCTCCTAAAAAAATGTTCAAACCATTTTATAATTTCTTTTGGATTTTCTTCTTGAATGTAATGTCCACCATTTATACTACTTCCAACAACTTTATTAGTACAATATTTTCTCCACGTTTCTATAACATTGCCATCAGAAACTTCTGTGTGACTTTTCTTACCCCACAAAACTAACAAAGGACAATCAACGTGGTTATTATTTTCAAAATCCTTATTTTCCATATCTAAATCACAAGTTGGTGAGGCTCTATAATCCTCACATGAAGCACAAATAGTTTTCCAGTTAAAACATCTCACATATTCCTTAAATGTTTTTTTACAGAAATCTAAACCCACACCTGGCTTTGATAGTTTTTTCTTCATAAAATAGGAGGGCGAAACACTGCTCATTAACTTTTCAGGAAAATCATAAGGTTGCAACATAAATACCCAGTGCCAATAAGCCATTGACCAATCTTTATTTACATTTCTCCATAAATGTCGATTTGGCAATATGTCGATGACTGCAGCTTTAGTGATATTATTTTTATAATCTAAACATAATCTATGAGTCACCCGAGCGCCTCTATCATGCCCAGCCACGTAGAATTTATCGAACCCCAGCTTTTCCATGATAAATTTAAAGTCATCACCCATAGCTCTAAAAGAATAATTAACATGATTTTCTCCACCTCCTTTTGGGCCTTCACTATCGCCATAACCACGAATATCCACAGCTACAATATAAAAATTTTTTATAAGATCTGGTAAAATTTTGTGCCATGTTAGTTGACACATTGGGTTGCCATGAATTAGCAATAAAGGCGGACCATTCCCACCATGGCTTGTATAAATTTTTGACTTGCCAAAACCTCTATCGGGAACATTTATAAACTCAGAATTCAATTTTGGGTGTAGTTTCATTATTTAGTTGCATCTCCAGACTCAACTAAAATTAAATCAACTAATCCAGATCCATTTTTTCTAAATGAGGAAGCTTTTTGATATTCTTTTGATAACCAACATCTTTCCCCAAACTCTAGTGAAGGGAATTCAATAATCACAAATCTATGAAATTGATCGGTACCTTCTAGAACTTTAAAGTTACCACCACGGGCTAAGATTTTACCGTTATATTTTTTAATAATATCGGGAACTAAATCTGTATATTTTTTATAATTAATTTTGTTTATAATTTTAGATCTAGCTACCCAATAGGCCTTCATACTTGGTTTTTAAGCCTTACTTAACTTTACTGCTGATATTTTACCATTCTCACCAGTTTCAAGCTCATAAGTCAATTTATCGCCTTCATCTAAATTAAATAATCCAGCCTCCTTGACTGCTGAAATATGAACAAATACATCTTTTTCATTTTCAGTTTCAGGTTCTATAAAACCATAACCTTTTTTTTTGTTAAACCATTTTACTGTACCGTTAGGCATAAAAACTCCTTTACATGTTTATGCTAAACTTAAGACTAGTTTGAACAAAAAACTTGAGCAAGTTAGTCTTATAGAGATATTCTCTATTTAATTTAGTATATATTTAAAATATAAAATTAAATTTAAATATGCAATTTTTTTATATGTTTTTATGCTCTTAAACAACTTTTAATTTCCAAAACATCTGGAAACATTTTTTTTAACCTAAACTCTGCTTCTTTATTTGATAAAGAAGGTATAAATGCAACGCCACTAGAATGTTCTATTTCAAAACTTATGTCAGAATTATCTTCTCCTCTTACAAGGGAACACAATTCTGGAAGCTTGAACTCTAATTTCCATAGAGGGACTTTTCTTGGATAACCTAAGTATCTGGTTGTATTAGAAGAATCAATTGATAGTTTTTCAACAGTATTAATTTTTATAATTTCCATATAATTAGCGATGATATATAAATAATTAATATATAATTAATTTTTGAGGATACAATGCTTTTAGATATTAGAACTTATAGATGCAAACCAGGAACTATAAAAAAACATTTAGAACTTTATGAAAAAAAGGGGAAAAAGCCACAATCAAGAAATCTAGGACAACCCCTATTGTTTGCAGTATGTGAAACAGGTGATCCTAATGAGTATACTCATATTTGGGTTTACAAAAATGCCGATGATAGAGAAAAGAAGAGAGCGCAAATGTGGTTAGACCCAGATTGGATTAATTATACACAAGAAAGTGCTAAGTTAGGAGCATTAGAATCTCAAAAAAACAAGCTAGTAAAAACTGTTGATTTTTATGATTTTAAAAACCCTAATAACTGATTAAGCTGGTTTTGCAGATCTGTCGAGGTAATCATCTCTTCTACTTAAGAAAAAAGAATAACTATCTGGCAAAAAATCTTTAGAGTTAGATAAACCAAACTTCGTAGCTGCTTTATAAACCCATTGCGTGTCAGCAAGAAGTTCTCGACCTATTGCTATTAAATCAGCTCTACCATTAGTTATTATGTCTTCAGCTTGATCTGGTTCAATTATTGCTCCAACTGCCATGGTATTAATATTAGCTTCTTTCTTAATTCTTTCTGAATAAGGCACTTGAAAACCTGGAATAATTTTAGATTTTGTTAAAACAGGTGAGCCTCCGATACCTCCTGAAGAACAGTCGATAATATCAACACCAGCTTTTTTAAGTTCTCTTGCATAAGATATATTTTCTTCAAACTTTGTTCCATTTTCAGCACCATCCACAGAGGATATTCTAAAAAATAATGGAATATCATCAGGTAAAATTGACTTTATTAATTTTACAACCTCTAATCCAAAACGCATTCTATTTTCTAGGCTTCCTCCATAGTTATCAGTTCTTTTATTTGATAATGGAGAGAAAAATGAATGTAATAAATATCCATGCGCACCATGAATTTCTATCATGTCAAAGTCAGCTTTAATAGATCTAATAGCTGCATTTTTAAAATCTTCTTTGACTCTGTTGATATCGTCTAAACTCATTTCCAAAGGTGTTGGAGTATCAGCATTTACCGCAATAGCACTAGGTCCAATTGTCTGCCATTTACTTTCATCACCATCATTTGTTTCAATTGGTTTAGCTCCATCCCATGGTCTTAAAAAACTTGCTTTCCTACCTGCATGAGCCAATTGTATTCCACTTCTACAATTATGTTCTCTAAAAATTTTGGTTATTTTTTTTAATCCTTCAATATGGTCATCATTCCATATACCTGTACAACCATAACCTATTCTACCTTCAGGTGAGACTGCTGTTGCTTCAATAAACGCGCCTCCCAAACCAGAGAAAGCAAATCTAGAATAATGTTGTAAATGCCATTCATCTATAAAACCATTATTTGCTTTATACTGACACATTGGTGATAATATAATTCTATTTCTAAAAATTTTATTATTTAGACTAAAAGCTGAAAATAAATTCGATTCTATCATATATCTAACCTTTATTTTTTAAATTATTTAAACGGTCCTCAGCACCTTTTACTAGAAAAGATAAATCTGATCCAGATAATATAAACTTCATTCCTAAATCGATGTATTCATGCATTAAAGTCTCATCATAAACACCACCCATTCCTGGTAGAATGTTATTATTGTTACAAGCTTGAATAACTTTTTTATACGCTTCTTTAACGTCATTATGATTAAACTCACCAGGGATTCCCATTTCCATACAAAGATCATTTGTTCCCACCAGTAATACATCAATTCCAGGAACAGATGCAATTTCTTCTACATTATGCATTGCTTTAGGTGTCTCTAGCATTACTACAATAATTATATCGTCATTGATTATTTTAGATACTTCACCAACAGGATATTTTTTAAAATCTAACTGAGGCAGTAATCCTGTCATTGATCTATGACCTTTTGGAGGAAAAAGGCAATTAGAGACTAAACGTTCTGCTGTTTCTTTGTCGTCTACATGAGGAAAAACTATACCTTGTGAACCACAATCTAAAACTCTTGTTGCATGATGATGAGCAAAATCAGGCACTCTTACGATAGGAGTAATGCCAGTATCTTGTGCGGCCATAGAAATCTGAGTTGCCATGTCAATATCCATACTATTATGCTCTAAATCAATAAACAGCCAATCGTATCCACATGTTTTCATGATTTTTCCAATATCAACAGTTCGTGCTTGCCTTATACCAACACCAAAAGATATTTCTTTGTTCAGTATTTTTGATTTTGTAATATTTTGAAACTTCATCACAATTCCTCCACAAAAAAAAATCTTATACAGTTAAACTTTCATATCAAGCAAATTTATTTAATATTTGCACGATTTTCATATTTTTAATAAAATTAAAATATGGCTGAGGAAAATAAAAAAACAGATAGCTTAATAACTCTATTTGAAACAAAAAAATCCTTAACTATCACTTTACTTAGAGCCCGTGAATCTTTAATGATGTCATTTCGGCCAATGTTAGCAAAACATAATTTTACCGAACAGCAATGGAGAGTCCTTAGAGTGTTAGGTGAAAAAGGACCTTGCGTTGCTGGTCAATTAGCTACAGAAGCATGTATATTATCACCGAGTTTGTCTAGGATCATTAATACACTTATTGAAAATAAATTCATTATCAAAAAAGAAGATAAATTAGATAAAAGAAAAATTATTCTTGAAATTTCTGATGAAGGAAAAATAAAATTAGAATCGATTAAGCCTGAATATTTAGCAATTTTAAAGTCAATTCAAAAAAGATATGGTGAGGATAAAATCAACAAAATTCTTAACCTTCTTACTGAAATAATTGACTGGAGGTCTAGGTAAGAAATTAAAAATTTTCATTAAACCTTGTACTTATTTCTTTCAATGAAGATTTAGTTACCTCACTTAGAAAAATTCCATTTTTCAGAGCTTTTTGTCTTTTGATTAAAGCTCTCTCCCCAGGTATATATATAGTTTTCCCAGGAATAGGTTTATTTTTTTTTGCTTTTGAAACAGTGTACGACATTTGTTTTTTAAATTCATCTAACCCCGAGAAAAATTCAGGATCTATAATTTGTATAAATGTTGATAAATTCATGCTTTTAGGATTATCTACTCTTCCAAATCCAGACAAACCTTGAGATAAGGCTTCAATTCCTAGAGCTAAACCATATCCCTTATGCCCATACTCCATCCCTCCAACAGGAAGAACTGTTCCACTTTTATCTCTCACTTCTAATGGATCATTACTTGGAACCCCTTCAGATGTTAATAAGCAATTGAAATTAAATTTTTGTTTATTTGCAATTTTTTCTGCAATCATATTATTTGTCGTTATAGACGCACTTATATCAATAATTACAGGCAAATTATTTGTTGGAAAACCTATTGCCATTGGATTTGGAGTAAAAAGAGGTTCAGTACCACCGAAAGGTGCAACTGTTGAATTTGAAGGAACAGAACTTTTTATAATTGCGATAAAACCTTCATCTACAATATTTTTTAAATATGCTGCAAGTGCTCCATTGTGATGACTATTTCCAATTGTTACAGTTGAAACACCAAAGTCTTTAGCTTTCTCAATTCCAATTTTTAATCCCTCTTGGGTAAGCCAAATTCCTGGTAGTAATTTTCCATCTATTCTTACGTTTGATTTTTTTTCTGAAATTATTTTGTAATTTCCATTGATATTCATTATCCCTTTTTCAATATCACTAACATAGTTTGGTAAGAGTCTAACACCGTGAGTGCTATGTCCCATCATATCAGCTTCAACTAGTGTCTCAGAGGTAGCATGAGCTTTATCAGCATCCATGTTTAATTTTATTAAAATATTTTTACAGAATTTTATTAAATTTTCTTTTTGCATAATTTTATTGGAAAAACATTAGTCTAATTTTTTATTAAATGGTTTTGTAGCTGCTATAAAAATACTTGAAACAATGAATATGACAGCAACTATATCAAAATTTGTTAAAAACACTCCCATGAAAAAATAATCTATTAAGATTGCTAAAACAGGAACCATCATAACAGAAATAGATGTAATATTAACTGAAAATTTTTGTAAAACAGTAAAATAAGCCCAGTAGGTATATGCACTTGAAAAAAATATTGCATAAAAAATTATTAGGTAATGAATATAATTAGGATTTCCAAAGTTATTTAAGTCAAAATAAAGAGCAAAGGGAATTAATGGCAATACACCAATAAGTTGTTGCCAACCAGCTACCAACATACCATCTGATTTGAATCCACCATATTTTACTATCATGGTACCAATGCCCCATGATAAACCTGCTGATAATGTTAAAAACAATCCTAAAATATTATCTAAAACACCAATTCCTATTGATAATGAAAAAATTCCTATCATTCCAAAAATTAAAGCAAGAGTTACTGATAAATTGATTTTTTCATAACCAATTAGTCCAGCTGATATTGTAGCCCAAACTGGCATAGTGTAGGCGAGAACAGCTGCCCTTCCTCCACCAAGTAAGGACAGACCATAAAGCATTAAAACTTGCCATAAAGTAACATTAAAAAAACTGATAAGTAATAAAGATCTCCAGTTTTCTCTGGGAATAAATAAAGATTTTTTTTTATTAAGAACAAAAACAAATAACAAAATTCCTGCAGGCACCCCTGTCATGACCCTAAAACTTAATGGTGGAATCTCTTCAAGTGCTATTTTGAATAAAGACCAAACAGAACTCCAAACAATTATCAAAAAAATTAATAAGATAACCGTTAAAAAGTTTTTATTATTTTTAATTTTATTTTTTATCACACAGGTATCTAGAAATGGAACTATTTACTGCCATAACAAAAGAAAGTTGTCCATTATCTAGTACTGTAATATCTTGAAAATGCACCCAAGCTCTTTCAGGTGAAAAAGCAAAAGCTCTACCTCCTGCTTCATATAATTTATACTTCATATCATTAGTTTCTAAAAAACCTTTATATATAGAGAGTAATACAGGTTTTTCATCACCTTTAATTTTAAAAGTTTGTATACCATTAGAACGAATAGCTGCAGCATGCTTTGGCTTACAAGAGTATTGATCTTTTGTTTCAGAAGCAATTAAGCTATTATTAGAAAAAAAAGTTAATAAAATAGTTGCTAGCAAGTAAATAATTTTTTTCATTTTTATCCTATCTCAATATTTAATTTTATAAATTCTTTTTCTAGACTCTTAGAGGTATTAATTTTTTTATCAACAACATATTTTTCATGATTTATCTCAACCTCTTCCAAATTATATAAATAATTAACCATAAAACCCAAAGATTGCTCTAATCCTTTTTCAGAAGTGTCAGATAGAAAATTAATTCTTTCTAAAATTGCTCCATTTCCTATATGAAATCTTGCCACAGGATCATTTGGTAAATAATCTAATCTTTTGGAGATAAAGAAATATTTTAAAATACTTTCGTTCAATATAATTTCATTTTTTTGAATTTTAGTAGTAGATAATTTATTATACATTTTATCAAACAAAGTCGTATCATTCGATTTTAACCACTTACTAAATCCTGGGACTGGTGACAAGGTCACAAATTTAGATAAATTTTCAAAATTATTTTTTAAATCTTTGGCAACCTGCTTTATTAAAAAATTGCCAAAAGAAATTCCTTGTAAACCTTTTTGGCAGTTGGAAATTGAATAAAAAACAGCTGTTGTCGCTTCTTCACTATTAATCATTGTCCTATCTGGATTAAGAATTTGATTTATTTTTTCAGGTATATCTTCAGTTAAAGCGACTTCTATAAATATTAAAGGTTCATCTTCCATAGCTGGATGAAAGTATGCAAAACATTTTCTGTCATGTGGCTCTAACCTAAATCTTAATTCGTCCCAAGATTTTATTTGATGAACAGCTTCATATTCAATAATTTTTTCTAAAATATTAGCAGGTGTCTCCCAATCAATTGGTTTTAATATCAAAAAACCTCTATTAAACCAATCCTTGAATAAAGATGATAAATCAAAATCAATTTTTTGAAAATTTGGATGTTTATCTAAAAGTTCAAGCAACTTTTCTCTTAATCTTACTAAGTTAATCGTTCCATGTTGAGTTGAATTCAAACGTCTGAATATCTCTGAGCGTTTTGATTCAGAAATCTTTTTTATGTCTTTGTAAAAGTTGTATTCTTTTTTCTTGTTATAATTTTTTAAAACTTCTTCTATTGAATTAATTTCTAAATCATAATCTTTTTCCAAATATTCGAAAAAACTAATTAATGTCTTTTGATCACATTGACTTAAATAATCCAATAGTTCTTCTGAATAATTTAATGCTGAAATCTCTCCTTTAGCATCATTGACATTTTCAATATATTCTAAAAGAGACTTGTTTTGTTTTTTTTCAAAAAGAGAACCAAAATTTTTTTTTCTATTCTTTTTATTAAATAAAGTATTTACTAAATCGCTAAAAAAACTAAATTTACTCATATTTATAAATTTTCTTTTAAGTACTCTCTTGCCTTTTCAACTCCAGCTTCTCTAATAGGTATTTGTATTAAATCTAAACCCATTTCAACTCCGCTTAATGTTCCCAAAAGACTTATATCATTAAAGTCACCTAGATGACCAATTCTAAAGACTTTACCTTTTAGTTTGGATAAACCATTTCCCAAGGACATATTAAAATTTTCTAATATAATTTTTCTTAACTGATCAGCATCTTTGTTTTCAGGTACTAATACTGCAGTTAACACATCAGAAAACCTCTCGTAATTTTGACAATAAACTTCTAAACCCCATGCCTCAACAGCTATTCTAGTAGCTTTTGAATACCTTGCATGTCTTTTAAAAACATTAGTGAGTCCCTCTTCATGAAGCATATCAATAGCTTCTTTGAGTCCAAACATCAGATTTGTAGCGGGAGTGTATGGAAAAAAACCTGTCTTATTAAATTCTAGATGTTCATTCCAATCCCAATAAGATTTTTTTAGAGTTGATTTGTTTGAGACATTAATTGCTTTTTCAGAAATTGCATTAAATGATAACCCAGGTGGAAGCATTAATCCCTTTTGAGATCCTGAAATAGTAATATCAACACCCCATTCATCATGTTCATAATTTATAGATGCTAAACCGGAAATTGTGTCAACCATTAATAATGCATCATGTTTTAAATCATCTAAAATATCCCTAACAGCTTTTACATTAGAAATACATCCTGTTGAAGTTTCATTATGAACTATACAAACAGCTTTAATTTTTTTATCAGTATCAAGCCTTAATCTTTTTTCTATTTCGTTAGGATCTAAACCTTGTCTCCAATCTGTCTTTAAAAGTTCTACCTTAAGACCTAATTTTTGTGCCATATTGTTCCAAAGAGATGCGAAATGTCCAGTTTCAACCATTAAAACATTATCTCCATCATTTAATGTATTAACTAAAGCAGCTTCCCAAGCTCCTGTTCCTGATGCTGGAAAAATAATAACAGGGTTCTTTGTTTTAAAGATTGTTTTGATCCCACTCAGACATTTCAATGCCAACTCTGAAAACTCTGGGCCTCTATGATCAATTGTAGGATAACACATAGCATTCAAAATTCTATCTGGTACATTTGATGGTCCAGGCAATTGTAAAAAATGTTTACCAGGTTTGTATTTTCGATCACTCATTATTAATCCTTGTTAAATCTTTACTATTATAAGAATATATATATATGTATTAAATACAAATAACACCTTTTTTAAAACATAAGATTTTAAATGCCAAAAGATTTCGCACCAGTACCTCTTTCTGAATTAAAAACCCTTACCAATGGAGAATTTTATGATGACGAATTTTCAAAAGGAAGGTATTCAACAGATGCATCAATTTATCAAATTCAACCCTTAGCTGTATTTATTCCTAAATCTAAAGATGATGTAATTAAAGCAGTTAATTTTTGTCTTAATAATAATATTTCAATTCTTCCACGTGGAGGGGGCACTTCACAATGTGGTCAAACAGTTAATCGTTCACTTGTAATTGATAATTCAAAATATTTTAATAAGATTATTGATTTTGATGAAAAAAATAAAACTTGTACTGTCGAACCTGGAATTGTTTTAGATGAACTTAACAAATTTTTAAAATCCTTTGGTCTTTGGTTTCCAGTAGATGTATCAACATCTAGTAGAGCTACCATTGGAGGAATGGCTGGAAATAATAGCTGTGGTGGAAGATCTCTTAAATACGGAATGATGAGAGATAATGTATTGTCAATTGAAGCAATATTAAATGACGGAAAAGAATATTGTTTCGGTGATATAGATATTGATGAACTAAAAAATAATTCTAATTTGAATGTTTTTAACAATAACATTTTTAAATTATATGAAAAGGTAAAGAAAAATAAGAATGTAATTTTAAATGATTTCCCAAAAGTATTACGAAGAGTCGCAGGATATAATGTAGATGCTCTTTTGCCAGATGCAATGTCCTACAGACCAAATGGGAAAAAAGGTGATGGTATAAACCTATCTCATTTTATAGTTGGATCTGAAGGGACCCTGGGATATTTCACAAAAATTAAACTTAAATTATCAGAATTACCTAGTAAAAAAGTAATGGGAGTATGTCATTTTCCTTCATTTTATGAGTCAATGGACGCTGCTCAGCATATTGTAAAATTGAATCCAGTTTCAGTAGAATTAATAGATGACACAATGTTAAAGTTGGCCAATGACATTCAAATTTTTAAACAAACTGTTAAAGATATTGTCGTGGGAAATCCAGCATCATTACTCGTTGTTGAGTTTGCAGATAAAAATCAAACTAAAAACTTAGATAAATTAAATGAATTAGAAAAAATGATGCAAGACCTAGGTTTTAATTGGGATAGTAAAGCTAAAACCGGAGGAGTTGTAAAAATACTAAATGACAAAGATCAATCTCGCCTTACAGAAATGAGAAAATCTGGATTGAATATAATGATGTCTATGAAAAGTGAAGGTAAACCTGTTTCTTTTGTAGAAGATTGTGCTGTAAATCTTGAGAACCTAGCTGAATATACTGATGGTTTAAAGAAAATTTTTAAAAAATACAATGTTCACGGCACTTGGTACGCTCACGCTTCAGTAGGATGTTTGCACGTCCGTCCTGTTTTAAATATGAAAATTAATGAAGATGTTAAAAAAATGAGAATGATTGCAGAAGAAGCTTGTACTTTAGTTAAAAAATTTGGAGGCTCTTTTTCAGGCGAACATGGAGATGGGATTGTTAGATCAGAATTCATTGAAAAAATGTTTGATAAAAAAATTAATAATATTTTTAGACACGCAAAAGATTTATTTGATCCTAATAGAATTTTTAATCCAGAAAAAATCATAGATGCACCAAAAATGGATGATAGAAATTTATTTCGATATTCTCCTGCTTACTCAGCCTCGGACATAAAAACAGTTATGGATTGGTCTTCATGGCCAGGAAAATCTGATGGTTTTCAAGGCGCTATTGAAATGTGTAATAATAATGGATCATGCCGTAAATTAGAAAATGGTGTGATGTGTCCTTCGTACAGAGTGACTAAAGATGAAAAAGATTCACCACGAGGAAGAGCTAACACTCTTAGATTAGCCTTAACTGGTCAGTTTAAAAATGATGCACTTACTTCAAAAGAAATGTATGAAACCATGAAACTTTGTGTTTCATGCAAAGCATGTAAAAAAGAATGTCCTACGAGTGTTGATATTTCAAAAATGAAAATTGAAATAGAAAGATTACGTCACGAAAAATACGGCCTTTCCTTATCACAAAAATTGATAGCATACTTACCAAAATACAGTAAATACCTGAGTTATTTTTATCCAATTTTAAATATTTTACAAAAATTAAAAATTTTAAATTTTGTTAATGAAGCATTCTTTAATATTTCTGCAAAAAGAGACATTCCTTTAACTAAAATGAATTATTTTAAAGATAATGAATTAGCTTCAGAACTTAATAAAAACATAAAAAACCCAGTAATTATTTTTCCAGATAGTTTTAATAGATTCCATGAACCTGAAAATATAAGAGCTGCAATTAGGGTTTTAAAAAAATTGGGATTTTCTCCTTTTCTTCCAAAAATTAATAATAAACATTTATGTTGTGGCAAAACTTTTTTAACCAATGGATTAATAGACAAAACAAAAAATGAATACGAAAATATTTTAAAAACATTTGTGCCTTATTTAAAAAAAGGTATTCCAGTTGTCGGATTAGAGCCATCATGCATTTTATCTTTTAGAGATGAATTACCTTCATTGTTAAAAAGTAAAGAAGCACAATTACTTTCAGAAAATAGTTTTACATTTGAAGAATTATTAATTAAAAAAATACATAATTTCAGTTTTAAACCATACAACAATAAAGTTTTGCTTCATGGACATTGTCACCAAAAAGCCTTTGATGTTGTAAATCCAATTATTGAAATTTTGAAAAGAGTTCCAAAAATTCAGTTAGAAAATATAGAAACAAGCTGTTGTGGAATGGCCGGTTCATTTGGGTACAATAAAGAAACTTATGAGGTGTCAATAAAGATGGCAATGGCTAAACTTATTCCCTCTATTTTAAAGTATAAAAATCCAACAGTCATAGCTGATGGTACTTCCTGCCGAGCTCAAATCAAAGACCAATCTAAAATTAAAGCTGTTCATATAGCAAGTTTTTTAGAACCATTAATTATAGAGAAATTTAATTAATCATGAAAATTAAAACAACAAGTGCTCATTGGGGAAGTTATTACCCTAAAGTAAAAAATAAAAAACTTATATCTCTTGAACCTTATGAGAAAGATGAAAACCCCTCTCTAATTTCAGAGGGAATGATTGATGCAGTAAATGATAAATTAAGAATTCAAAATCCTTGCGTTAGAGCTGGTTGGTACCATGATTATTTAAATGAAGGTGAAAATAATAATGTAGCCTCTGATAGAGCTAGAAAAAAAAGAGGAACTGATGAATTTATTGAAATTTCATGGGCAGAGGCTACAAATATAGTTTCAAAAGAGTTAAACAGAGTTAAAACTAGTTTTACTAATAAATCTATTTTTGCAGGATCGTATGGTTGGGCATCGGCAGGAAGATTTCATCATGCTCAAAGTCAATTACACCGTTTTTTTAATTGTTTTGGTGGTTATGTTAAATCCGTAACCACATATTCTTATGCAGCAAGTGAAACAATTATTCCACACGTGATAGGAATGTCATATAGAAAATTTTTAGATCAACATACTGATTGGAATAGTGTTTCAAAGAATACAGATGTGATCTTAATGTTTGGTAGTTTGCCATTAAAAAACTCTCAAGTGACTTCAGGAGGTGTAGGCTTTCATACAACAAAAACTTTTTTAAAAAAATGTAAAAAAAGAAATGTAAAATTTTTTAATATAAGTCCTACAAATTTTGAGGCTGATAAATTAGTTAATGCCGAGTGGTTACAAATCAGACCGGGTACTGATACAGCCTTTATGCTTGGTCTTGCTTATTTATTAGAAAGTAAAAATCTATGCAATCGAAAATTTTTAAAAACACATTGTCATGGTTATGATAAATTTAAAGATTATCTTCTTGGCAATAATGATGGAATAAAAAAGGACCCTGAATGGGCTCAAAGGATAACAGGACTTGATAAAACAGTTTTTCACAAAATTATAGCTACAATTCAAGATAAAAAAGTTCTTATTTCTGGGTCATGGTCACTTCAGAGACAACAATATGGTGAACAGCCACATTGGATGATAGTTGTTTTAGCAGCAATGATAGGACAAATTGGTCAACCTGGTGGTGGTTTCGGTTTAGGTTATAGCGCTGAAAATGGGATTGGGAATCCTGTTAAATATTTTAAATGGCCTGCATTGAATCAATTCAAAAATCAGATTACAGATTTTATTCCAGTCGCAAGATATTCAGACATGTTACTCAATCCTGGAAAAAACTTTACATTTAATGGTCAAACATATCCATATCCAAACATAAAATTAGTTTACTGGGCTGGAGGTAACCCATTTCATCATCAGATGAATTTATCAAAATTAAGAAAAGCCACATTTAAACCTGATACAATTATTACAAATGAAATATGGTGGAATAGCCTTGCAAGACATGCTGATATAGTATTACCCACTACAACAACACTTGAAAGAAATGATATTGGTTTCAGACATTGGGAACAAACCGTTTCCCCAATGCATAAGGCAATAGATTCTGTAGGAAATTCAAAAAATGATTTTGATATATTTTCTTTAATTTCAGAAAAACTAGGTTTTAAAAAACAATTTACAGAAAATAAAAATGAAGAAGAATGGCTAAAATCTTTGTGGAGTGAAGCAAAAGAAAGTGCAAAAGAAAATAATTTTTACCTTCCTGAATTTAATGAATTTTGGAATGGAGGATTCTTTGAAGTTTTAAAACCTACACATGAACAAATATTAATGGAAGATTTTGTTAAAAAGCCTGAAAAATTTCCTTTATCAAATCATTCTAAAAAAATTGAAATTTTTTCAGATGAGGTAGATAGTTTTAACTACTCTGATTGCCCTGGTCATCCTAAATGGTTAGAACCAAAGGAGTGGTTAGGCTCAAATATAACAAAAAAATATCCATTACATCTAATTTCCGGTCAACCTGAAAATAGACTACATAGTCAACTTGATAACGGTAAACACAGTAAAAAATCTAAAATTCATGGTAGAGAGCCACTTTTAATAAATCCAAATGACGCAAAAATAAGAAATTTAAAAAATGATGATATTGTCAAAGTTTTTAATGATAGAGGTTCATGCCTAGCAGGTATAAAAATTTCTGATGATGTAATGGAAGGAATTGTATTTCTACCAGTTGGTGCTTGGTATAATCCTGCAGCTGATGATGACACATTTTGCGTTCACGGCAACCCTAATGTTCTAACTGATGATATTGGTTGCTCATCTTTAAGTCAGGGTCCGTCGGCTCATTCTACTCTAGTTGAAATACATAAATGGGAAAAAGATTTGCCTTCTATTACAATATTTGATGCACCAATCTTAAAAAAACTAAAGCTCTAGGGCATCCAATCTAATTTTAGCAATTTTATGAACTTCATTAATTGCAGTTAAAAATTCTTCCTCATAATTATTATCAACTCTTTTTTTCATTGATTTAATTATATCTAATCTATTTAATCCTTTAACCGCTATAATAAATGGAAATTGAAACTTTTCTTTGTAGGATTTGTTAAGTGATTTAATTTCCTCATATTCTTCTTCTGAACACTGATCTAAACCAGCAGATTTTTGTTCTTCTTGAGATGACTCTGTAAGGCTAGACAATTGATTTTTTTTAATTCCAAGTTCTGGATGAGCTCTTAATAACTTTAGTTTTAAATTATCTGAGCTTTTATTTACAACTTTTTTCATAGCTGATCTAAGCTCATTTATTGTATTTGGAATATTAGATTTATCCTCAATAACATTTTTAATTACCCAATCAGAATGCTCGTATATCGTTTCAAATAAAGATACAAATTTTGATTTTCTGAAATTTTTATTTTCAAAATTGATAATTTCATTTTCCATTTGTTTGCCTCAACATATATGATATAAAAATTTATGGCTGGGTTAACTACACATGTATTAGATACAAGCATTGGTAAACCTGCACATAATATTTTAATAGAATTATTTTTTTTAAACAATGAAGTTAAAAATAAAATTTTAGAATGTACTACAAATAAAGATGGTCGTGTCGACAGACCTTTAATTTCCGATGAAAACTTTAAGTTTGGGAATTACCAACTTGTGTTCCATGTAAAAGATTATTTTTTAAAAAATGAGTTTGTAAATTCCGATTATTCTTTCTACGACAAAATTAGTATCGACTTTTCAATTAACAAACAAAGTCATTATCATATTCCATTGTTAGTTTCTCCATTTGGTTATAGTACATATAGAGGAAGCTAAAGTGTCTTATATTTTACTTGAATGGACTGAATTTTTAGTTAGGTGGCTACATGTGATCGCAGGAATAGCATGGATTGGATCAAGTTTTTATTTTATTGCTTTAGATTTAAGTTTACTAAAGAGAAAAGATATTCCTAAAGAAGCTCATGGTGAAGCTTGGCAAGTTCATGGTGGAGGCTTCTACCAAATAGTAAAATATCTTGTAGCCCCAGATAAACTTCCATCTCAACTAACGTGGTTCAAATGGGAGGCGTACGCTACTTGGATTTCTGGATTTTTACTTTTAATTCTAATTTATTATATTAGTGCTGATCTTTATATGATTGAAATTGAAAAATTTGATCTTTCAAATTTAGAAGCTATCTCACTTTCATTAATTGGAATTATTTTAGGATGGGTTTTATACAATTATATTTGTAAGAAAACAGTAAATAAAAATAACATAATGCTATCAATCTTTATACTTCTAGTATTTACATTTTTTAGTTGGTTATATTTTCAAGTTTTTTCACACCGAGGAGCTTATATGCAAATTGGTTCGATGTTAGGAACTATAATGGTAGCTAATGTTTTAATGATTATAATACCTGGACAAAAGAAAGTGGTGCAGAGTTTACTCAAAAATAAAAAACCTGATTCGATTCACGGAATGAACGCAAAACAAAGATCTTTACATAATAATTATTTAACTCTCCCTGTTATATTTATAATGATTAGTAATCACTACCCAACAATATACGCTACTGATTATTCCTGGATAATAATTTCATTAATAATAATTACTGGTGCATTGATTAGACAATTTTTCAATATAAAACATTCTGGAAAGAAACCTCCTTACTTGCTTTGGGTTCCTGTATTAATGATAATTCTATTTTCAGTTTATTTGTCTGAAAAAGGTAAGCCTAATCTTACAAATAATGATGAAAAAGCAAATGCAATCATAGAACAAATTCCAAAAGATCTTATATTGGCATCAGAAGAAATAATTGTTTCTAAATGTTCTATGTGTCATGCACAAGAACCACTCTGGGAAAATATGACACACGCTCCAAAGAAAATTCATCTTGAAAATGTAAACGATATAATAAAACATATTGATAATATCTATTCACAAGTAATTGTATCTTATGCAATGCCTCCAGGAAACATTACTGGCTTAGAAAAATCTGAAAGAAAAATATTATCGAAGCTACATAGATTTGTAAAAGAACTTTAATCTAAATAATTATAAAATTTTTAAATAAATTTTTATAATTTATTTTCTAAACTATTTCATATTTATGACAATAAATGAATTTGGTTCTTATCCCACTGAACATCGACGTTTTGACCAATTTCAAACTTTTCTTTATAAAATTTTTTATCCTCTATAAGAATGTGTAACTTATTTGTCTTATTTGAACATATTAATTTTACATTTTCACCCTGAAATTCTAAATCATCTAGTATCATAGTGTTATTATTTATTTTAGAAGTTTTAGAAACTTTGATTTGATCCATTCTAATTGCAAATTTTTTCTTGTTTTGAGAAATAACGTTATGACTACCTACAAAATTAGCTACAAATTCATTCTTTGGTTTATTAAAAATTGTATAAGGTGAGTCATTCTGTTCAATCAGTCCATTATTCATAACAACAACTATATCAGCCAATGCCAATGCTTCTTCTTGAGAGTGAGTTACATGAATAAAAGTAATACCAAGTTTTTTTTGAATATTTTTGAGTTCTGATCGCATTTTTATCCTTAAAAATGGGTCTAACGCAGAAAGGGGCTCATCTAACAATAAAATTGATGGACTTGTAATTAGAGAACGAGCAAGAGCAACTCTTTGTTGTTGACCTCCTGAAAGCTGATGTGGATATCGCATTAAATACTCATTCATTTGAACCATGTTTAAAATTTTTTCAGCGCTCTCATGTCTTTGCTTTTTTGTTTCTCCTTTTATTTTTAATGGAAAGGCAACATTATCAAGACAATGTAAATGCGGGAAAAGAGCGTAATTTTGAAACATCATTGATGTACCTCTTTTAGATGGAGGTAACCCATTTATAATTGTATTACCTAATAGTATATCACCATCTGTAATTTCTTCATGACCAGCAATCATTCGAAGAGTTGAAGTTTTTCCACATCCTGAAGGTCCCAACAAACAACAATATGATCCAGCTTTAATTTTCAAATCAATGTTATTAACTGCCGTGGTGTTATCATATTTCTTAAGCAGTTTTGCTAATTCTAAATCTAGAGGTTGAGACATGATTATTTATAACCGATTCGAAAATATAGTATCAAAAATTTTTATGAGTATTAATAAGTCTTATTATAAGCATAACTTAATTTTATTAAACTATTTATGCAAAAAAAATAATCAATTAATAAAAAAAATCTTCAAGATCATCGTTAATGATTAAATTAGTGTCAACTTGTAATATATTTAACTTTTACAAAGGAGTTGATATGTCTAAAAAAATGAACAAAAAAATAACCAGAAGGAGCATGCTTAAGTCAACAACTGCATTGGCTGGAGCAGCGCTTGGTTCTGGCTTAATAACTGGATTTCCAGCAATACATGCTTCTGGTACTCCTACTATTCGATATTTGGGTACCGCTGTAAATATGGGATCAGAACCTGAAAAAAAATTATTTGAGGATACTGGAATTAAAGTTAAATACATTTCTAAAACTACTGATGAAGTTGTTAAAACGATTCTTACACAACCAAACAGTTTTGATATTGTTGATTCTGAATATTTTAGTATGCCCAAACTTGTACCATCAGGAAGTCTTTTAGGAATGGATACAAATAGGATAAAGGAATGGAGTAATGTAGTAACTGCGTTCACCGAAGGTAAAGTAAATGGAAAAACAATTGGTGATCAAGGAACTGCTCCAAAGAAAGTTTTATACCTTAAGGGTCCAAATTCTACGGAATTTTCTAAAGAACCTACCAGATACGCAACCTTAATACCGACTGTATATAACGCTGATACTCTTGGTATAAGACCAGATCTTATCAAAAGACCAATAAATACTTGGGCCGAACTATTAAACCCAGAATTTAAAGGTAAAGCTTGTATTCTTAATATTCCATCAATTGGAATTATGGATGCTGCAATGGTCGTTGAAGCCATGGGCGAATATACTTATCCAGATAAGGGTAATATGACAAAGGCTGAAATTGACTTAACTATGAAAATTTTCACTGAAGCAAAAAAGGCTGGTCAATTTAGAGCATTTTGGAGCGACTTTAATGAAAGTGTTAATTTAATGGCATCAGGAGAGGTCGTAATTCAATCAATGTGGTCTCCAGCAATAACAGCTGTAAGATCACAAGGTATTCCATGTATTTATCAACCACTTAAAGAAGGTTATAGAGCGTGGGCAGCTGGTTTTGCACTACCTTCAACTGCTAAAGGAAGACAAGCTGACATATGTTACGAGTACATCAATTGGTTTTTATCAGGTTGGATGGGAGCTTACTTAAACAGGCAAGGTTATTACTCTGCTGTTTTAACAACTGCTGAGAAAAACATGAAAGCATATGAGTGGGATTATTGGATGAATGGCAAACCTGCTGCTCAGGATATACTTTCACCAACTGGAAAAAAACTTGCGTCTAAAGGTGAGATAAGAGACGGTGGATCTTATAATGATCGTATGGGTGCAGTTGCTTGTTGGAACGCTACCATGGATGAAAACAAATACATGGTCAGAAAATGGAATGAGATGATAGCTTCCTAATTTTTAAATGTAGAGAGTAATTTAATCATTGCTCTCTACATAATTTCCATCTAAAAAATAGATATGAAAATTAATAAATATTTTTTACTGGCCCTGCCATTTTACCTAATTTTCATATTTTTTTTTATAATACCTCTTATTTTAACTATTATAGTAAGTTTTTGGGATTATACGGAATATTCCATAATTCCTGATTTTATTTTTGATAATTATAAATATATTTTTAATAAATGCTTTAAAATTTCAACCGACCTCTGCGTTACTTTCAAAACTTATTTATCAACTTTTTATTTTTGTTTTATGGCATGGTTTTTTACATTAATTATTGGATTCACCGTTGCTTATTTTTTAGTATTTCATGTCAGATCAGTAGGAATGCAAATCGTCTTGTTTTTAATTTGTACAATTCCATTTTGGACTTCAAATGTAATAAGAATGATTTCATGGATACCACTTCTTGGAAGAAATGGTTTATTCAATTCTTTTTTGATCTCAACTGGTGTGATTGATGAGCCTCAAGAGTGGTTTTTATATTCTCATTTTTCTGTCATTTTAGCTTTTGTACACCTTTATACATTGTTTATGATTGTACCAATATTTAACTCCTTAATAAGAATAGACAAATCTCTTATCGAAGCAGCTTATGATTCTGGTGCAAATGGTTTCCAAATTTTGACAAATATTATTATTCCACTATGTAAACCTGGCATTATAATTGGATCAATTTTTGTAATAACTGTTGTAATGGGTGATTTCTTAACCATTGGAATAATGGGAGGGCAGCAAATAGCTTCAATTGGAAAAATCATTCAAGTAGAAATGAGTTATTTACAATTGCCCTCTGCAGCCGCAAATGCTGTTATTCTTTTAATAATTACACTACTTTTAATTTGGACTATGACCAAATTCATAGATATTAGAAAAGAATTATAAATGTTAAATAAAAAAGGAAAATCTTACTATTTTTGTTGGGGCTTTTTTTTAGCTTTTGTAATTTTCTTGTATGGACCCACTTTTACTATTGTGGTTCTCAGCTTTCAAGGTCCCGAAGGAGGATTAACTTTTCCTATGAATGGGTTCTCATTCCATTGGTTCCATAAGCTTTGGGAAGGAGGAGGTTATGTCGATATTGGCTCAGCATTCAGGAGATCAATATTGCTAGGTCTAATTTTAATGGTTCTAACAGTCTTACTTTCTGTATCCGCTGGAATGGCTTTTAGAAAAAAATTTTTTGGAGCAAATTTTTTATTTCTTATAACAGTTTCAAGTTTAATCGTCCCATCAATTATTTTAAGTCTTGGTATTGCGCTAGAATTTAGACTTCTTGACGAAACCTTAAAATTTTTAGGAGATAAATATAGTATTCAATGGATAATCAATGATTTCCAAACAACATTAAATATGTATTCTAGCGGGCTTGGAGCACAACTTACTTGGACACTACCTTTTGGTTTATTAATTATGTTTGCGATTTTTAATAGATTTGATAAATCATTTGAGGAAGCATCAATGGATCTTGGTGCATCGTCTTGGCAAACGTTTAAATTTGTTGTTTTGCCTATCATAGCACCTAGTGTAATTGGAATAGCGCTTTTTGGTTTTACATTATCGTATGATGAATTGGCTCGTTCATCACAAGTTATGGGAGCAACAAACACATTACCACTAGAATTAAAAGGTCTTACAACGACAGTTACTACTCCTGTTATTTATGCACTAGGCACTTTAACAACAGGAATTTCTTTTCTTGCAATATTCATAGCAATAATTTTATTTATGATTATGAGAAAAAAATAAAAGAGAGATTATTATTTTGAAAAAAATTTGCGTAATAAATCCAAATACATCAAATTTGATGACAAACAATATCGATAAAGTTGCAAAATCTTTTGCATCAAATAACACAAAAATATTTTCAATTAATCCTAAATTTGGTCCCGAAAGCATTGAAGGTTACTATGATGAAGCCTTTTGCATTCCAGGTATTATATCTGAAATAAGAGCTAATCCAGAATATGACGCATACATTATTGCATGTTTTGATGACACGGGATTGGATGCATGCAGAACCATTACAGACAAACCAGTTATTGGCATAGGCGAAGCCTCTTATCATGCCGCAAATATGTTAGGTGGTCATTTTTCAGTAATTACAACTCTAAAAAGATCAATACCAGCATTGAAAAAGAATTTAAAAAATTATGGACTTTACGATAATTGTGTTTCTTTAAGTTCCGTTGATATACCAGTTTTAGAATTAGAGAGTAATTTGAATTTAACTGAGCAAAAGATTGAAGAAAAAATTAAAGAAATTTTAGATAATTCTGATACTGAAATTTTTGTTCTAGGATGTGCTGGAATGGCTGATTTTGCTATTAATATGAAAAAAAAATATAATATTCCTGTTATTGAAGGTATTTCAGTTGCTGTTAAATTCGCAGAATCATTTGTTGATTTAGATTTAAAAACATCCTCTCGAAATAGCTTTGCAGCGCCAAGAAGTAAGAAATTTACTGGTATATTTAAAAATTTTGAAGTTTAAATTATTATGAATGTTACAGTTTTAGATCATCCATTAATCAATCACTATATGACTATTATTCGAAATAAAAATACATCAAGTAGTGAATTTAAATCTTTAGCTAAAAAAGTTTCTGTTTTGATGGGATTTGAAGTGTTTAAGGAATTATTGGTAAATAATCATAAAATTGAAACACCAATTGAAAATTATAGAGGTATAAAAATTCATGAGCCATACCCATGCCTTGTATCTATCTTAAGAGCGGGCTCAATTATAGTTGATGGTTTATCTGAAATTTTTCCATATTGTTCAACGGGTTATATAGGTATTTTTAGAGATGAAAAATCATTAAGACCTCAAACTTATTTCGAAAAGTTTCCAAAAAATATATCAAAAAGAAAAGTATTTTTATGTGATCCAATGCTTGCTACTGGAGGAAGTATTATTAAATCCATCCAAATTTTAAATAGTTATGATTGTAATGACATATCTATAGTTTCTCTTTTATCAAGTGAAATTGGTATAAAAAATGTTATTACAAAATATCCTAATTATAGGATTTATACTGCACAGAAAGACTTTGATTTAAATGATAAAGGTTTTATTGTTCCTGGATTGGGTGATGCTGGCGATAGATTGTATGATACTTAATTAAAAACAATTCAACCCACCTTCTAATTCTAAAAACTTTGAAACTTCTTCTATACCAACTTTATTCTTCATTTGACCAAAAATATAAGGTAAACCATCTCTAGTCTTTTCAACATCAGTTTTCATTTCTTCAAGATTAACATCTACATATGGTGCCAGATCAGTTTTATTTATGATTAAAAGATCAGATTTTTTTAAGGCAAGACCTCCTTTTCTTGGAATATCACCTCCCATTCCAACATCAATAACATAGATAGTTAAATCTACAAGTTCCGGACTAAATGTTGCCGCTAAGTTGTCGCCTCCAGATTCTATCAAAATCAAATCTAGATCTGGAAATTTATTTTTCATTTCATCAACTGCTAACAAGTTTATTGATGCATCTTCTCTTATTGCAGTATGAGGACATCCACCAGTTTCAACGCCTTTTATTCTTTCAACAGGCAAGGCTTGTTTTTTCATTAAGTATTCTGCATCCTCAACGGTATAAATATCATTTGAAATTACAGCCATAGATATCTTATTTGATAATGCATTACATAAGCCCTCAGTTAAACTAGTCTTACCAGCTCCTACTGGGCCTCCAATACCTATCCTCAATGGACCATTGAAACTTTTCATGAAATATAAATCCTTGATGTTAATTTTTCATGATGAATACTATGTAAATCTAAATTATAAGTTATCCCACCGATATCTTTTAATTTTAATTTTTTAGAATTTTTAAAAAAATTTTCAACAATAGATGTTGATTTTAATAGGCAGTCCTGTCCAATTTTTTGTCCTAGTGGGATATGCTTTACACAAATATTTATTAAATTTGAAATAAATGACTGAAAATAAAACGTAATAAGTTTATCAAAAGGGATCTTAAAATATAAACCAGCTTTTCCAATACATATTGGATAAGATAAATTTGGTTCTAAATCAAATCCCCAAGTTTCCTTGAGTATTTTACTAAAAGATTTGCCTAAAGAGATTGTTTCAAAATATCTCTCTTTGCTCGCTGCATTAGCTAGAACGATATCATTTAATTCATAGCCTTCATACGTTTCTTTTATATAAATAAAATCATTTTTTAAAGTGCCATGATTAGTCAGTACATCAATACATTTCAAAATATCTTTTTCATCTTTAATATATTTATTATCTATCATAGCTTCTAATCCGTGAGAATAGGCAAATGATCCTATTGGAAAAGATGATGAAAACCATATCTGTAATATTTGATTCTGTTTGATATCATCTGAAAAATTAGTGTCTATGACCATGTGTTCTTCCAATTCCGTAGGCTCCTCCCTCAGGATCAAATGCTTCTAGAACTACTTTTGTTTGCCCATTTAACCTCAATATCATTTCTTCAATGACTTTATCATTCTGAATTAAAATTCTATTTTCTTCAATTTGACATGGAATATGTCTATTTCCAATATGCCAGATTAAATGCATTAAATTATTTCCCTTAATTTCTAAAAGTTCTTCTATTTTATATCTAACATTTATAAGTAAACCACTATCTAGCTTGAACATATCGTCTTTTTTAAGTGATATTGTATTTTTTAAATCTACAAGAAATTCAATACCATTAAAAGATGTTAATTTTTTTCTTCTTAAAAATCTCTCATCATAAGAAAGTTCAATAAAATCTTTATGACTAGCAAAGCCTGTATTATGTAAAATTGAATTACAAATTTCCATGACTTAATACATAAAATATCTTTGTGCCATTGGTAAAATGTTAGCAGGTTCACATGTAATTAATTTTCCGTCAGCCTTAACTTCATATGTTTCTGGATTAACCTCGATTTTTGGACATGTGTTATTAAAAACCATATCTTTTTTTGATATGTTTCTGGTATTTTTTACTGCTACAAATTCTTTCTTGGTATCATTATTTTTCAGAATATCGTTTTCTAAAGATAATTCACTAGTAAATATAATTGAAGATTTTTCTAATGATCTTCCAAAAGATCCAAACATTGGACGCGTATATACTGGTTGAGGTGTTGGTATAGAAGCATTAGGATCTCCCATTTGCGCACATGCTATACTGCCTCCAATTAAAACCATTTCTGGTTTTACTCCAAAAAATGCAGGATCCCACAATACTAAATCACCTCTTTTTTTCTCTTCAACACTCCCAATATACTTTGAAATTCCATGTGTAATTGCTGGATTAATTGTATATTTGGCAATATATCTTTTAACCCTAAAGTTATCATTGTCTCCTTGTTCTTCAGGCAATTTACCTCTTTGTACTTTCATTTTATGAGCAGTTTGCCATGTTCTTATAATTACTTCACCTACTCGGCCCATTGCTTGACTGTCTGACGCAATTATTGAAAATGCTCCCATATCGTGAAGAATATCTTCCGCAGCAATCGTTTCTTTTCGAATTCTGCTTTCTGCGAATGCAACATCTTCAGGTATAGATTTGTCAAGGTGATGACAAACCATAAGCATATCTAAATGCTCTTCTATTGTATTAACAGTATATGGTCTTGTTGGGTTGGTAGACGATGGTATAATATTTTCTTTACCACATACTTTTATAATATCTGGAGCATGCCCACCACCTGCACCCTCAGTATGAAAGGCGTGAATAATTCTTTTATTGATTGCTTTAAGTGTATTTTCAACAAAACCACTCTCATTTAAGGTATCAGTATGAATCATTACTTGTATATCAAATTTATCGGCCATTGATAGACAATTATCAATTGCTCCTGGAGTGGTACCCCAATCTTCATGAAGTTTTAGAGCACAAGCACCTGCCATGATTTGTTCCTTCAAACCCTCTGGCAATGATGAGTTACCTTTACCAGCAAAACCTAAATTCATTGGGAAAGCATCTGAGGCTTGAATCATTCTTTGAATATGCCATGGACCTGGAGTACACGTTGTTGCAAGAGTTCCATGAGCTGGTCCAGTTCCGCCCCCTAACATAGTAGTTAATCCAGAATGCAAAGCATCATCTATTTGTTGTGGGCATATAAAATGTATATGACTATCAAATCCTCCAGCAGTTAAAATTTTACCTTCACCTGCAATAACTTCTGTGCCAGGACCAACGACTATATCAACATTTGGTTGAGTATCTGGGTTTCCACCTTTACCAATTTTATTTATTTTTCCGTCTTTTAACCCTACATCTGCTTTATAAATTCCTGTT
The DNA here is from genome assembly GCA_902524215.1 of uncultured SAR116 cluster alpha proteobacterium. Lineage (GTDB taxonomy): Bacteria > Pseudomonadota > Alphaproteobacteria > Puniceispirillales > Marisalimonadaceae > TMED54. The sequence continues at coordinate 20,250 of CABZCK010000005.1, read as the reverse complement.
ACATCTACAATCAGAGCATTAGTGATAATTGTATCTACAGCACCATCTTTATTAGTTACTTGAGATTGCCCCATTCCATCTCGAATTACTTTTCCACCACCAAATTTTACTTCCTCGCCATATGTTGTAAGATCTTTTTCAACTTCTATAAATAGTTCTGTATCTGCCAACCTTATTTTATCACCGGTAGTTGGTCCATACATATCAGAATAAGATTGTCTGGTAATTTTCTTCATTTTAAAGAGCCCATTATTTTTTTATTAAATCCATAAATTTTTCGACCTCCGAGGAAATCGATTAACTCAACATCCCTAGTTTGTCCTGGTTCAAATCGAACAGCTGTACCCGATGGAATGTTTAGTCTTTTTCCTCTTGATTTAAGTCTGTCAAATTCTAAAAATTCGTTTACCTCTTCAAAATGATAATGACTTCCAACTTGAATAGGTCTGTCTCCTTTATTAGAAACTTTAATTGTAATAGAATTTGATATTTTATTTAACTCTATAAAACCTTCTTTATTAATAATTTCACCTGGTTTCATTTATAAATCCTTATCGTATTGGATGATGAACAGTTACCAATTTAGTTCCATCAGGGAATGTTGCTTCTACCTGAACTTCTTGTATCATATCCTTAATTCCCTCCATACACTGATCTTTCTTAACGACATGAGCACCCTCTTCCATTAAATCAGCTACTGATTTGCCATCTCGTGCTCCTTCAATAACAAAATCTGAGATGATGGCAATAGCCTCTGGGTAATTAAGTTTTACACCTCTCTTAAGCCTGTCTTTAGCTACCATGGCAGCCAAACTAACTAATAACTTTTCTTTTTCTCTAGGTGACAATTTCATTTAAAATTTCCACATTTTTGGTAATTCATTATTATAAAAATAAGGCAATATTTTTTGAAGAGCAATTCTTAAATCGTAATTATCTTCAGAAACCGATCTTATGATGAATTTTTCATCCCAAATTGAAATAGCCATATCAGTATTTTCATGATTAAGTAAATTCTTATCAATTGTTTCTGCTTTATTAATAAGTGATTCTCCATAACCAAATATAAAATTAAAAGCACAATTATTTGAAAGGGCTGATTTGTTTTTAAAATAATCTCTTAAAACGCCTTTAAAATTAACAGTTTCAAAATGCTTAATTTTATCATTAATTTTAATTTCCCAATGATCAGAAATTAAAATATTTTCTATATTTTCATTCATTGATCTTCTTCCAAAAATGATGGTTTCACAAATGAGTAAATTTGAATTAGTTTTTAAATCAAAATATGAATTTCTTTCTAACTTCGAGTTATTAAATAATATTAATTCTTGAGGCATCCAAAATAGCGTACTTGAATCATCAACAATTACTTTATTTTCTACTCTTGCAGGATAACCATAACCAGAATATATTTTTTCAGCTGCTTGGGTTGAAATACAAATCTTTGAGTTATTTAATTTAAAATTAGTTACAAAATTATCACCCGATGTTAAACCTCCCGCTGTATTTAATGTTACTAATTCAGTAGTTGAATTATCATTTTTAGGAATAAAAGATTTTGCACAGCCCTTTTGAAAAAATTTTTTTAATTCGTTATTTTTTACTTCTACATCAAGTTTTCCAAACGACTTTTGTGAATTATTATCATGCATTAAAATAATTTTTCCTTTGCATTTAAAATTATATCAAAACATGTTAACCTTATATATCTTTATAACAATCTTTATATCGAGTGATAAATGAATAATTTAGATAAGCTAATTGAAAATGGTTTAGTTGTTACTGAAAATGAAATTGGTCACCTAAATATTGGAATTAAAGATGGTAAAATAGCTTATCTTGGTGATGAAAATCTAAATGCAGAATTTAAAATCAATGCCAGTGATCTAATTGTTTTACCTGGAGGCATTGACCCTCATGTCCATGTAGATCAGCCATCAGGAGATGATGTCATTATGGCTGACAATTTTCAATCAGCAACAAAATCTGCAGCTGCAGGTGGAAATACAACTATTTTACCTTTTGCCATGCAAATAAAAGGACAATCCTTACGAAAATGTGTTGAGGATTACCATAAAAAGGCTCAAGGGAATATGTATATAGATACCTCATTTCATTTGATAATTAGCGACCCAACTCCTCAAGTTTTAGGTCAAGAGTTACCGGCCCTGTCAAAAGATGGCTATACGTCTTTTAAAGTATTTATGACATACGATGATTTAGTTTTAAACGACAAAGAATTAATTGAAGTTTTTGACGTTGCAAAACAATTAAAAACCTTAGTGATGGTTCATGCAGAAGGCTATGATTCTATAAAATATTTATCAGATAAGTTTGAAAAAGAAGGAAAAACAGCGCCTTATTATCATGCTCCTACCAGACCTCAAATTGTTGAAAGAGAAGCTACACACAGAGCTATAAGTCATGCTCAAATAGTTGATATTCCACTTATGATTGTTCATGTTTCAGGAGAAGAAGCGCTAAACCAAATTAGATGGGCAAAAGATAAAGGTATAAAAGTTTTTTCAGAAACATGTCCTCAATACATTTGTCTAACTGAAGATGACCTCAAAGGTTTAAATATGGACTTTGAAGGTGCAAAATATGTTTGCTCTCCTCCGCCAAGAGATAAAAAAAGTCAAGAAGCCATTTGGTCAGGGTTAATCGATGGTACATTTGAAATATTCTCCTCAGATCACTGCCCATTTAGATTTAAAGATAAACAAGGGAAAGATAGACCTGGTGCAAGAACTTCATTTAAATGGGTACCAAATGGAATTCCTGGAGTAGAGACAAGAATGCCCATTTTGTTTTCAGAAGGTGTTACAAAAAACAAAATTGATCTAAAAAGATTTGTAGAATTAACTTCTACAAACCCTGCTAAGATGTATGGTATGTACCCTCAAAAAGGGGTTATAAAAGTTGGTTCAGATGCGGATCTTACATTTTGGGATCCAAATTTAAAAAAGAAAATTTCTCAAAATGATCTTAATCATGGTTCTGACTATACCCCATATGAAGGATTAGAAATAACAGGATGGCCAGTTCAAACTTGGTTACGTGGTAATAAAATTTTTGATAATGGAGATTTTACTACAGTAAACAATCTTGGCAAATATATGAGTAGAGATTTCTCATCATTTTAAGGAATTAGTTATGAATGAAAATATTTTAAAACTTGTAAATCTAGCATCACCTAAATTAGGTACTAAAATCATCGATTTTTCTGATGATTTTTTTGGTGATGTTTCAAGAATGCTCAATGATAAAGAACCTGTTTTTATTGAAGATAAATATGATGACCATGGCAAATGGATGGATGGATGGGAAAGTAGAAGAAAAAGAACTGAAGGCAATGATTGGTGTATTATTAAATTAGGTTCACCTGGAAAAATCAGTGAAATAGAAATTGATACAGCATATTTCACTGGAAATTTTCCTCCTTATGCTTCCTTAGAGGGTATTTATTCAAGTGAAAATCCAAACTTTGATGATAATTGGATATCTATTTTAAAAAAATCTGAATTAAAAGGAGACCACTCTCAAAAATTTGAAGTAGAATCAGAGATAGTCAATTATATAAGATTTCAAATTTTTCCTGACGGCGGTGTTGCAAGGTTAAGGCTAAATGGAGAAGTAATTTACAACTTTGATATAAACAAAAAAAATGACTACGAACTTTCTTCTCTAAATTTAGGTGGAAAAATAATAACTTACAATAATGCTCATTATGGGGATGTATCTGCTTTACTTTCTAGTGGAAGAGGTAAAACTATGGGTGATGGATGGGAGACAAGAAGGCGAAGAACTCCTGGAAATGATTGGATTATTATTAAACTAGCTCACGTTGGTATCATAAATAAAATAGAGATTGATACTGCACATTTCAAAGGAAATTATCCTGATAGAGCTTCAGTGCAATGTGCTTTAATTAAAGATAAAATGACTGATGATGAGATAATTGATATTTCTTCAAATTGGACAGAAATTTTGTCTTCACAAAAATTAGAGGCAGATAAAATACACACTTATTTAGACTTAAATCAATGCGGCCCAGTAAATTATGTTAAACTAAATATTTATCCAGATGGAGGTGTATCCAGACTTAGAATTTTTGGAGATTTGTCAAGTTGAATGAACTGCCAATAGAAACTGTTAACCAAGAAGCATTTTTACCTTTTGGAGATATAATAGAAAAAACAAATTCAAACAAAAAACTTACTATTAATCAAGGTACAACTATTAGACATAGTGAAATTTCGAAATTAAATCTTAATACAAATAATGGTGAGAGTTATATTTCAATTTTTTCTGGCAAACCAAGAAAATTTCCAATTGAAATAAAAATATTAGAAAAACATCCTTTAGCAACACAAACTTTTTTGCCTATTCAAAATTTTGATTGGTTAGTCGTTGTAGCAGAAGAAAAAAATAATGCTCCAAACCTTGAGAGTTTAAAGTGTTTTAAAATTAATTCTGAATTTGGCGTAACTTATAAAACAAATGTATGGCACCATCCTCTTTTAGTTCTTAAAAAGCAGGATTTTTGGATAGTTGATCGTATTAATAATAAAGAAAGTAACAATGAAAATTTAGTTGAATTTAATTTTAATGAAAATGATTATGCGTACATAAATTTAAATACTTAGCAATCTTTTACTTGCTAATTTATGATCTTCAAGTGAAATGTTTAAATCAAAATTTTTCATATGTCCGGTTTCAGCTATTATCGAGCCATTACATATTGTGTATTTTGTTTTAATTGGGCCACAAAATATTAATGCAGCTATTGGATCAGATAATGTTCCAGACATATCAATCTGATTTAAATCATAGATAGCAAAATCTGCTGCTTTTCCAACTGAAATTTCCCCAATATCTCTTCTGCACAATGTTTCTGCACCGCCTTTAGTAGCTATTTTAAGAGCCTCTCTTGCTGAAAATCTTTCAGCACCATGTTTTACTCTTTGAAGAAGCATAGTTAGTCTTGCTTCTGCAAGTAGATGTCCGCTGTCATTTGAACTAGATCCATCTACACCTAACCCCACTTTTACTCCTAAATCTATCCAATCTCTCACAGGAGCGATTCCACTAGCTAATCTCATATTCGAAGTTGGACAATGAGCAATACCTGTACAAGTTTTTGAAAATAATTTTGATTCTGATCTACTTAACTTTACACAATGCGCATGCCATACATCATCTCCTAACCATCCTAGATCTTTCGCATATTCTCCAGGAGATTTATTAAAATGTTTCATAGAATATTTAATGTCTTCATCATTTTCAGCTAAATGGGTGTGAAGTGTAACATTATAACTTCTTGCCATTTCAGCTGTTATTTTCATTAGATTTTCACTCACTGAAAATGGTGAACATGGAGCAAGTACAACTCTTAGCATAGAAAAGGGATCAGGATTATTAAACTCTTCAACTACCCTTTGACAATCTTTCATAATAAAGTTTTCATTCTCAGTTAGACTATCCGGAGGTAATCCTCCTTTACTTTCTCCCACACTCATAAAGCCTCTGGCAGCATGAAAACGACACCCCACTAATTTTGCTGCTTCAATCTGATCTTCTAATTTACTTCCATTGGGAAATAAATATAAATGATCACTTGTTGTTGTACACCCTGTTAAAACCATTTCTGAAATTCCAATTAAAGAAGAAATGTAAATATCAGAAGGAATTATATTTTGCCATATTGGATACAAACTTGTAAGCCAACCAAACAAAGGCTTATTTTGAGCTGGTTTATACACTCTTGTAAGATTTTGAAAAAGATGATGATGTGTATTTATAAGACCAGGAATTACTATTAAATCATTTGCATCAATTACTTTATCTATATTTTTAACAATATTTTTACAATCACCTACTTCTTTAATAACGCCATTTTCACAAAAAATTGAAACATCTCTAAGTTCATTTTCATTTTTGTCCATTGTAGCTACAAAGGAAGCATTTTTGATCAGCAAAGTACTCATAAATTAAATTTTAAAATTTTAAAACTATTAATCATACTTGATAAGTCATTGATTGAATACTTTTAAAAGTTCCATCGGGGTGATTGGACTATTTAAAGTTGAAGTATTTGATTTTTTCCCAGAATTTTCTATTGCATTTTTTATAGCTAAAAATTGAGATATAGCTAAAAGTAAAGGTGGTTCTCCGACCGCTTTTGACCTAAATATTGTTTTTTCTTCATTTGGACTATTTTTAAGAAGTCTGACTTTAAATTCCAGTGGTATATCTCTACTTCCTGGAATTTTATATGTTGAAGGCCCAATAGTAAGATTTTTTCCATCTTCATTTGAATATAATTCTTCGCAGGTTAGCCATCCTAGTCCTTGTATAAACCCTCCTTCAATCTGACCAATATCAATTGACTGATTAAGGGATTCTCCACAATCTTCTATTATATGAGCTTTTAAAATTCTATTTTCTCCAGTATCTATATCTATTAAAGCTTCGGAAATTGCAGCTCCCCATGTATAATAAAAATATGGCCTACCTTTTAATTTAACTTGGTCCCAAAATATTTTAGGAGTTTTGTAAAATCCAGTTGATGATAATGAAACCCTATTTTCCCAACATTTAAAACAAAGCTCTTTAAAAGAAATGCTTTTATTACCATAAAAAACAAGATTATCTCTAAACAATATATTGTTTCTTTTAACATTAAATAACTTTATAACTAAATCTTCCATTCTATTTTTTATAACTTTAGATGCATTCCACGCTGCCATACCATTAAGATCCGATCCAGATGATGCAGCGGTTGCAGATGTATTTGGAATCTCTGAAGTATTGGTTGGGCTTAGGAAGACCTTGTCTAAAGTTACACCAAAACATTCCGCAACAACTTGGGCTACTTTAATAAACAAACCTTGACCCATTTCAGTTCCACCATGGTTTAATCTTATTGACCCATCCATATATACATTAACAAGAGCACCTGCCTGGTTTAAAGATGGTTTATTAAAAGAAATTCCAAATTTAGCTGGCATCATTGCTATTCCTTTTCTAAGAGATTTTCCATTTTTAATTTGGTGTTCATTAAATGTTTGTATTTCTTTAAATCGTGAAGAAAAATTACTAAATTTTTCGATCTCATTTAATATTTTTTGCAACTTTGAATTTTTAACTAATTGCCCATATGGTGTTTTAAGACCATTTTTTTTGTTATAATAATTTATTGCTCTGACATCGTTTAACGGCTTTTTAAGATATTTTGAAATTTCGTCTAAAATATTTTCAATTGCAAGCATACCTTGAGGACCACCAAAACCTCTAAAAGCAGTATTTGAAACTGTATTTGTTTTACAAATATATCCTTTTGCAAAAAAGTTTTTAAATGAATAACAGTTATCTAGATGAGTTAAAGCTCTAGTCATAACTGGACCAGACAAATCTAATACATTTCCACCATTACTTAATAAAATAATTTTTATTCCATTAATTTTTCCATTTTCAGAAAAACCCACATTATATCTAACTTGAAAGTCATGTCTTTTACCACTAACCGTCATGTCTGTTTTTCTGTCTAATCTTAATTTTACAGGATGTTTTAATTTATAGGTTGCCAAAGCACTTATACAAGCAAAAATTGTCGCCTGACTTTCTTTGCCGCCAAATCCGCCACCTAATCTTCTAGTTTTTGATTCAACTTTAGCATAAGGGATATTTAATACTTTACTTACACCATGTTGGACCTCGGTTGGATGTTGAGTACTTGACCAAACAGTTAATTCGTCATTTTCACCGATTGATGATATAGCAACATGTGTTTCAAGATAAAAATGATCTTGCCCACCAATTGTGAATACTCCTTTTAGTTTGTTAGAGGAGTTTTTTATACTTTTATCTGCATCTCCATTTTCAATTACTTGAGGTTTGGCAAGAAAGGACTTTTTTTTAAAAGCATCATTTACATTTAAAATTGGCTTATTATTTTTTTTTGTTTTAACTTTAACTAATTTCGAAGCATATTTAGCTTTTTGGAAACTGTCAGCAATAACAACTCCGATCGGTTGACCATAATAGCTAATTTCTTTTTCTGCTAATATAGGTTCTCCAGAAAAAATAGGCCCTACATCATTTTTTCCTGGAATATCGTTTGCGGTAATGAAGTAAGTTTTAAAAGGTAAATCTTTTAACTTAGAAAACTCAATCTTCAAAATAGTTCCACAAGCAATGTCAGACGTGACGAGTGATGCATGCATCAATTCAGAATTTTTAATCATATCATCTATATAAATAGCCTCACCTGAGACTTGCAAGGAAGCCGAGTCATGATGAAAATCTTTACCAACATTTATTTTTTTTTGATAATTCATTAAATTTTAATCCATTATAGATTGTAAATTAACTTTATTAATTAAATGATTTTTGAGTTTTATAAAAACACCTTTGAAGGTGTTAATTCTATATTCAGAAGATCCTCTTAAATCCGAAATTGGATTGATATATTGTTTCATATCAGCAATTAAAGTTTCAAAAGATGTATCTATACTTTTTCCTATTATTTGCCTTGATATATTTTTTAATAAGACAGGTTTTTCAGCAATTCCCCCAGCAGCAATTTGAAACTCTTTTATTATATTATTCTCTAACACATATAAAATACATACTGATAAGGTTGATATATCCTGATCATATCTTTTAGAAAACTTCCAGCTTAACAATTTTTGATTTTTTTTTGGTAAATGAATAATTATTTTTTCAATAATTTCATCTTTGTATAATATATTTTTTCTATAACTTTTGAAAAATTTTTCTATTGGTATTTTTCGCCGTCCTTTTGTGCTAAATGTTATTATTTCTGAACTTAAAGTTAATAATATTGGAGCTATATCTCCAATCGGGCTTGAAGTACAAATATTTCCACCGATAGTTGCTTGATTTCTTATCAAAGGAGATCCAAATCTTTTAATAATTTCAATTATTTGTGGAATTTTATTTTTTGCAATTTTTAAAAATTCCTCTAGAGAAACACATGAACCTAAAATTATCTTATTTTTATCGATCGAAACCTTTTTCAATTCATTGACATTCTCAAGACAAACGAGATTACTTTTCTTTAAATCGTAAATTTCTCTTTCTAAATTAAGATCGGTACCTCCAGCAATAAATTGAAAATGATCTAAATTAAATAAAATATTTTTTAACTCTTTTAGATTTTTAGGATGAAAATAAGTGCTATTTCCTATCTTTATCTTTGGTGAAGTTATTACATCATTATAGATTAGTTTTGGAGGAACAAAATTTTTTACATCCATTAAAGCTCTTATTATAGGCACATATCCTGTACATCTACATAAATTTCCAGATAAAGCATCATGAATGGTTTCATAATCTATTTTCTCATTTTCATAAAAAATTGAAGTCCCAGCAACCACAAATCCTGGGGTACAATAACCACATTGAGAAGCGTGATTTTTTACAAAAGATTTTTGAACAGGATTAAGTTTTTTTGAAGAACCAAGTCCTTCAACTGTTATAACATTTTTTCTGTAAAGTTGACCTAAGCGAACTAAACAAGAGTTGATAGGTTTAGGGAACTTATCGTTTTTATCATAAACTAAAACAGAACAAGCACCACAATCCCCCTCATTACATCCTTCTTTTGTTCCTTTAAAAGGGGTATTATCTCTTATCCAATCAAGTAGATTTATATCACAATCTAAACTATCAACTTTGTATGTAATATTGTTGACCGAAATTTCATTATGATTTTTAATTTCCAAAATTTTTCTTGCTCCATGTGCTTTATGATCCAAATTGAGATCGATGAGCCCAAAATGTAAACTTTTTCTCTATTAAAGCCATAATAGCATACATACCAATTCCCTCAATAGCTAGTGCAACTAGGCCTGCGAATACTAAAGGAACCTCAAAATTTGATTGTGCAGTTAACATCATGTGGCCTATTCCAGAATTAGCAGCTACAGTTTCTGAAATAACTGATCCAACAAAAGCTAGTGTAATAGCAATTTTTAAGGATCCAAAAAAATATGGTAATGATCTGGGTATACCGACTTTGGTCATGATTTGGTAACGATTAGCACCTAAAGCTCTTAATACATCTTCCAGTTCAGGTTCAATTGTAGCTAGACCAGTTGCAACATTAACAACTATTGGAAAAAAAGAAATTAAAAATGCAGTTAAAACTGCAGGAACATCGCCAATACCAAACCATAAAACTAGTATTGGCACTACTGCAACTTTTGGAATGGAGTTAAAACCAACCATTATAGGGTATAGACCTGCATAAATATTATTAGACCATCCAATTAATATGCCTATCATTAATCCAAATATAATTGCCATTCCAAAACCAACAAAAGTCGTATAGAAAGTTTGAATTGAGTTCTCAATTATTGCCTCTGAGAACTCTCTAAATGCGTCAATAATATCTATCGGACTTGGTAAAAAATAAACTGGGATTTTAAAGATAAAACAAGATATTTCCCAAAATAAAAAGAATATGATCATATAAATGGTTGGATAGTAAATTTGTTTTTGCGATTGTGATAAATTTTTCATGATCTGTTATTTGATATTTCTTTTCTAAGATTTTGAGTTAACTTTACAAATTTTTCACTATAAGTAATTTTTAAATCTCTTTTATGTTTAAAATTTACATTATGAACATTAGTAATTTTTCCTGGTCTTGCACTCATCACAAATATCTTATCTGCTAAAAAAGCAGCTTCTCTTAGATCATGTGTCACAAGAAGGGTAGTGAATTTATGATCTATCCACAAATCTCTTAAAACACACCATAATTCTTCTCTTGTAAATGCATCAAGAGCAGCGAAAGGTTCATCTAAAACTAATAATTTAGGTTTGTGAACTAGAGCTCTACATAAAGATGCTCTTTGTTGCATTCCACCAGACAGCTGCCAAGGATAAGAATCGATAAAATCACCTAAACCTACAATTTTTAAAAGTTTAATTGCTTCTTCAATATTCTCTTTTTTTGATTTATTTTGTTTTAAAATTTCAAATGGTATTAAGACATTTTCTAATGTTTTTCTCCATGGCATCATAACAGGGTTTTGAAAAGCCATGCCAACAAAATTTTGTGGTCCAGTAACTTCAGAATTATTAATTTTTACATTTCCAGTTGTTGGTTTTATCAAACCTGATAAAATTTTCATTAATGTAGATTTTCCGCACCCCGAAGGGCCAACGACAGCTGAAAAAGAACCGGACTTAATTTTCATATCAAGTCCGGATACTGCTAATAAATTGTTTATTTCATAATTTACTGAAACATCATTAATTTCAATAAATTCATGTGCCATTTAGATTAAAGCTTTCTTTTAAAGCTATCTGGTAAATAACTGTCATCAAATACTTTAGATCCATCCATTTTAGTCTTAAAGCTATATGTCTCACTTAATTGTTTGATGCTTTCATTTAGTCTGTTCATGTCAACACTTCCAATTCCATTAGCTTTTACTGCATCAGTAACAATATTATCTCTAATCGCCATTTTCAATCTTGTAGTTTCAGTTTTTGCTTTTGCAATTTTGTTATATTTTAAAACATATGGAATTGTTGAAGCTGGATCAGCAATCATTTCTTTCATTCCTTTAATAGTTGTAGAAAGAAACGTTTTTACAATATTTGGCTTTGCTTTAGCAAAATCTGTATTGACAATCACTGCATTGCCATACAATTTTAATCCATAGTCAGCCATTAACATTAAACTAATATCATCTTCAGATACACCTTTACTTGCCAAATTTATATATGAAGAGAAAGAAAAACCAGTAATTGCTTGAACTTTTCCAGAAGCTAACATTGGTTCTCGAACTGGAAAGCCAACATTTTCAATTTTAACTTTACTAGCATTTATATTGTTAGCTTTTACAAAGGATTTCCATTGGGCATAAGCACCATCTGGAGCAGGAGCTCCAAGAATTTTACCTTCAAGGTCTTTTGGCTTTACCACACCAAGACTTTTTCTACCTATTATTGCAAATGGAGGTCTATCATATACCATCATAATAGCTTTTACTTTAGCTTTTGGGTTTTGGTCTAAAAATTTAATTACAGAATTAATATCAGCAAATCCTAATGGATATGTTCCTGAAGCTACTTTCGGAATTGCGTCTCTACTTCCTTTTCCAGAATCAATTGTTACATCTAAACCTGAACTTTTATAATATCCTCTTTCTTTACTTGTTAGAAAAATTGCTGATGGCCCCTCAAATTTCCAATCAAGTGAAAATTTTATCTTCTCATTTGCATTAGCTAAACTGGAGATAAAAAAGATTAAAGTTGAAATAAATATATTAAATGCTTTCATAACATTCTCCTTTCGTAGGATAACTCTATAATTAAGAGATTACTATAGCACCATAAATCTAAATTGAAAAAACAAATGATTAAAAATTGATCAAATTAATAATTACGAAATTTATTTTGATTTGAATAACAAACTTAACTATGTATTCGGTATCCATGTATTTGTAGTCTTTATTTCACTAAATGTTTGAACGTCTTGATTAATTTCAATTTCAACACTTTTTGGTTCGTTATCAAATTCACCCTGAATTTTTACAATATCTTGTGGACAAGATGAAAATACAACATAACAATCCATCTCTGCTCTTAAAGTAATTTTATCACCTGGACTGGTTACTGTAGGTAAAGTTTTTAATGTTTTTTTATCCTCTTGTACCTCTATATTCATAAATATATTAAATGATGCAAGTATAGGTTTATTATAATTAATTTCATATTCTTTAAGGGCTTCAACAAGATTATCGCAGCAATTTCTATGATATTTTTTTACACCTAATAATTTATATCTTTTTTCATCGCATGCTGCCATGAAAGTATCATGAATGCCAGGAGATGTATCTTCAACAATTGTAAGAATTTTATTTCTATTATTGGTAACAAACGTGTCACCTAGTATAGGATTTAATCTTTGAGACCAGACCCTGCTAGCTTCCATTGACATGTATTCATTTGTATTCGCTTTATTAAAAGCCCAACAATCAACAACTTGTGTTCCATATGTATTAATAACAGATATAGTTTGTGATTTATTTAAAATGAATGCTTTGCCATGACCAGCTGGTATTGTTGTTTTTTCTATCATAAGTATGCCTAATCTAAATTAATAGATTAGGCTATATTTTTCAAATTTATAATGATGGCAACGGTGGTAAATCTTGACCTAACCATTTATTAGATATTTTGTTAAGATCTCCACCTAATTTTTTATGAAGTATAAAAACATTTACCCATCTTAAAAGATCTTCGTTTCCTTTTTTTACTCCGATAAAACAAGGGCTATCTTTAATAATAAACTTTCTTTGCAAATCAAAGTTGGGATCACTTTCTGTTATAGATGCTGCCGCTGTATTACCAGAGACTAATACCTGCACTTGCTTTGACTTTATAGCGCTTAAAGTTGCAGCATTATCTCCAAATCTCGTGATTTTTGTTCCTTTAGGAGCTCGTTTTGTCAATTCTAAGTCTTCTAAGGTTCCACCTGTAACTCCTACAGTTAAACCGTCTAAATCTGCATATGAATTGATCTTAATGGAGGACGGTGCAAAAACACCAGAGTAAAAAGGAGCATAAGCACTTGAAAAATTAATTGATTTCGCTCTCTTTGGATTGGCACCCATTGTGGATATAACTAAATCAACTTTATCAGTTTCTAAAAAAGGGATTCTTTGTTTTGATACAACTGGAACTATCTTTAACTTCACACCCAAATCTTTTGCTATTAACTTGGCAACGTCGACATCATAACCTTCATGCTCGCCAGATTTTCCAACAGCACCAAATGGAGGAAAAGCTTCAGGTACTGCAATTTTTACCTCACCTTTTTTTAATATATCACTTAAATCTGCAAATGCAGAACTTAAAGTAAATGTGAGGAATACAAAAAATAATTTAATTAATTTTAACATAATTTCTCCTTTCACTAATTTAATTATTTATTAATATTTTTTTCTCTAAATGCTTTGCATAAACAGCTAGAGGATAACAAAGACAGAAATACATTACTGCCATAATTGGAAAGATTATAAAAGGTTCTGATCCTGGAACAGGAGCATTTGCCCATCTCTTTCCTAATAACATAAGATCTTGAAATCCTATGATATAAGCTAAAGAAGTTCCTTTAATTATCTGTATTAAAAAACTTACAGTTGGTGCTACACTATATTTAAAAGCTTGAGGTATAATTATCAAAACTAAGCTTAGTGTAAAATTTAAATTTATACTTTTTGCTGCTTCCCATTGACCTTGAGATACAGCGATAATTGAGCCTCTCCAAACTTCAGATAGATAGGCTGATGTGAAAATAACTAAGGATAATGTAGCAGCTATCCAAGGATCTATATCATACCCAAGCAATCTAGGAACTCCTAAACCTGACAAAAATAAAAGCATTAAAAGCGGAACAGATTGAAACAACCAAACATAAGAAAAACTTAATTTGTTTAAGAGCTTATTTGGAATTATTCTTAAAAAAGTAATCAAAATTCCTAAAATTCCACCACCTACAAAAGCAATTAGTGATAAGTATATCGTAAATCTACAAGCTGCAATTAATTGGGATATAATGATACCTTCAGGCTTACCTAAAATGTTTATTAATAAATCTTCCATTACAAAGCTCTTTTACCAAGTGAAATTTTAAAAATTATTTCTAAACATGATTTGTAAACTAGAGACATAATTATATAGAGAAAAGTAAGTACAATAAATATTTCAAATGATCGAAAAATCCTACTGTCTATAAAAAGTCCAGCATGTGTTAAATCTGTGACTCCTATCTCGGATATTATACCTGTTGTTAGAAAAATAAATATGAATTGGCTAGATAATGATGGAAACATTTTAATAATAGTTTGTGGCAATATTATTTTTCTAAAAACTATATTTTTGTTTATATTTAAAGCAGAAGCAGCTTCAATTTGTCCTTTAGGTGTTGACTCGTAACCACTTCTTAATATTTCTGCAAAATATCCTGAGAAATTAATTGTTAAAGCTAATAAAGCGTGACACCAAAAAGGCCATACATAACCAAAAAGAGCTGGTAAGCCAAAAGTTATAAAAAATATTTGTACAATCAATGGAGTATTTCTTATGAAATCTATATAACAAGTACATATAAAACTTATGCCGAAAACTCTCCAATAAATTAAAGCTGCTAATATAAAAGCGATAACAAATCCGAATATACCGCCAAATATTGTTAGAGCTGTGCTTACCAAGATACCATCAAGTAATAGAGATAAGTACTCTTGAGATCGATAAATTTCAAAAAATCTTAACTCAAACATATGCACACCAAAGAAGTTATACTAATGTATAATGATGTTAATGTGATTACTTTTTACTCAACATTTTAATTATTTTAATTATTAAATCGTTTTTGATTAAATTTTAATCAATAATATTTGCTAAAGTTAACAATTTATAAAATAGCATTTTGAAATCTATTTAAATCTTCAACACCTAAACTTTTTGCTCTTAACGTAATTAAATTCCATGCTTCTTGAGCAATAGGAATTCCGTTTTGCATTCTATCTTTATAGATTTTTTTTTCGTTATCACCAGGTATCATAACTTTTTCAACACCTTCAGCTGGAGGTGATGATCTTACAAAGTTAGAATAAGCCTGAACTTCTTTTGAGAAATAATCTACATCAACAAACTTTTCGACATCTATGTAAATAGAAAGCATACCGTTTGCAAATGGTCTAATATTTTTATGATCTATTGCACACGTATCATTACTTGTAAGTGCCCCACCTAAAATCTCCATCATAAAATTAATACCTGAACCTTTATGCATACCAAATGCTGTTATTGCACCATCTCCTTTATCTGGATTTGGAACGTCATCTGGTCCAATTTTACCGTATAAAGCTTCTGTATTATTTGTAAGATTTCCTAGGTTGTCGATTAAAGCACTCATAGGTAATTTTTTACCACCTTTTTGAGCAACTAAAGCTTTGCCCTCAGCAACAGTAGATGTTGCCATATCTAAAATTACATGTTCTTTTCCTTTTACAGGAATTCCAATTGATAGTGGAGATGTACTTCCTCGTCTATCTGAACCACCATAAGGAGCTACTAACAAACTACCTCTTACATTAACAAAATGTAAAGAAACACAATTTTTGTCAGCAGCTAATTCTGACCAATCGCCAATTCTGCCAAGGTGACCTGAATTTTTCAATCCAATGAGAGCGATTCCATGATTTTTTGCTCTATTAGTACCCTCCTGAACAGATTTTTCACCCATTATTTGACCAAAACCCTGATTAGCGTCTATCAAAGCAAGAGCTCCAGAATCTAAAATTAAAGAATGTTGTTTATTAGGAAAAACTTTCCCTTCATCAACCCAATCACAATATCGAGGAACTCTTACAATCCCGTGACTATCGTGGCCTTTTAGGTTTGAAAGGCATAATCTTTTAGAAATAAGATTTGCTTCTTCTTTAATACAACCTTTTTTTTCAAAAATCTCAGATATTAATATTTCGGCATCCCTGACATTTACTCTAAATTGATTATCCATTTAACGAATTCTTTCCATTTAATTTTTTTTTAATTATGTTACTTAATAACTTTCCGTTAATAACTTAGAGAAATAAAATATTAACATCAATAAAATATATATTATACACACTACTTATTGGCTTTATTGGCGGAAGTATTTTTAACTATTTATTACTTCCTCTACCATGGGTTTTAGGGCCTGCGTTTTTAGTAGCAATCTTTGCTTTATTTAAAGTCAATGTTTTAATACCACCAAAATTTAGAAACCCATTCATTGGTGTACTTGGAGTTTGGTTGGGAGGATCTTTTGATTCATCAATTCTTAATAATGTAGAAACATGGTTTTTCACACTATTATTGTTAGCTATATATATACCTTTTGCATTTTTTTTTACATTCCTAGTACTACATAAAATTAGAAAAATTGAAAAACCAGAAGCATTTTTTATTGCTTCACCTGGTGGACTTCTTGAAATGGTTTTGGGTGCTGAAGAATGTGGTGCAGATTCTAAACAAGTCGGAATAATACATATGATTAGAATTTTCTTAACAGTATTTACAATTCCATCATTAATTTTGATATCGTTTCCAGGGTCATTTAAGAGAGAAGCTATTTGGCCAATAATGGATTTAGATCTGATTAATTTAATTATTTTATTCGTGATAGTATATTTAGGTATTTTTATTGGTAGAATTATAAAATTACCTGGCCCTAGATTATTTGGACCACTATTGTTAAGTGCAATTATAAGCATTTTTGAAATTTACAAAATTGAAATGTCTATAACAGTGGTAATTTTTGCACAGTTGGTATCTGGAAGTTTCTTTGGTAGCAATTTTAATGGATTAAGTTGGAAAATTGCTGGTAAGTATATTGGTCATTCAGTTTCAGTAGTTATAACTTTAATTATATCATTATTACCTTTTATTTTGATTGTAAAATTAATTTCAGAAATAACACCAGCTGCTATTTTTCTTGCATTTGCTCCTGGTGGTGTAAATGAAATGGGGCTACTAGCGTTTCTCTTAAATATTGAGCCAGCATTTGTAATTACACACCATTTATTTAGATTATCAGTTGTAGTTGTAATTTTAGGATTGGCACAAAAATTTTTGTATTCAAAATTTAAATTAATGGTAAAACAAAGGAAATAACATCTAGGAGGTATCTTTGATAAAAGGATTAATTGCACCCATTCTATCACCATTCGATAATGACTTAAAATTTAATCAAAACATGTATAATGACCTTGCTCGTGATTTACTTGAAAACGGATGCTCTGGATTAGCTCCTTTTGGTACAACTGGTGAAGCTTTATCTTTAAGTAATAAAGAAAGGATGAATGCACTAGAAGGGTTATTAAATAGTGGTATTAAAGCTGATCAACTAATTCCTGGTACAGGTTTATGTAATTTTCCAGATACTGTAATGATTAGTAAACATGCACTAGATCTAGGTTGCCATGGTGTTATGACATTACCACCTTTTTATTTCAAAGGTATGAGTGATGAAGGTCTATTTGATTATTTTGAAAAATTAATTGAAGAAATTGATCACAACAAACTAAAAATTTATTTATACCATATACCTCAAGTTTCCGGAGTTGGACTTTCAATTGATTTAGTATCAAAACTTAAAAAAACTTATCCTGACATTGTCGTTGGAATTAAAGACAGTTCAGGCGACTGGGAAAATACAAAATCTCTATTAGGGATAGATGACCTTATTGTTTATCCAGGTGCAGAGCTACCAGTAATTAAAGCAATAAAGCTTGGAGCTCCAGGATGTATATCAGCTACTGCAAATTTAAACGGGGGTGATATATCAAAAGTTATAAATTTTTGTCATAGTAATGAATGGAAAAAAGCTGAAGATTTACATAAAAAAGTTACAAAAGTAAGGTTGTTGTTTCAAGATTATGCTCCTATACCTGCACAAAAAGGTCTCTTAGCTAAAAAAACAAAAATTAGTGAGTGGTTAAATGTTAGACCACCGTTGAAATCTATCAATAAAGATAAAGTATCAGAACTTGCTAATACATTAAATAATGAGTTTGGTTATTCATATTAGTTGAGAAAATCTTTATGACTAAAAATCAAATTAAAGGTCAATGTCACTGTGGAAAAGTAAAGTTTTCTATTAATTGTGAATTAAAAGAACTTAGAAGATGTAACTGCTCTCATTGTCGTAGAAAAGGTTATGTAATGACAACTGTGAATAAAGATGAATTTCATTTAGAAAGTGGAGAAGATTATTTGAGTATTTATCAATGGAACACAAAAATTGCTAAGCATTTTTTTTGTAAAATTTGTGGCATAAATACTCATAATAAAAGAAGAACAAATCCTAATGCTTTTGGAGTTAATGTTGGTTGTTTAGACGGATTTGATATGTCTTGGATTCAAAATGTTTCGGATTTTACAAATGGACAAGAGTTCACACTTGAAAATCAAAAGCAGGAGGAAGCTTCATTCCAAAAAAAATAAAATTTTAAAATTTTGAATAATCAACTTTTACATTTTTGTCGATGTAAGATTTTACATCTGATAATGGATATTTAAGACCAGAAGCACAATTAAACAAAACAACTTTTTCATTATTAGAGACTAGTCCTTGTTTAATTGCTTTTTTAAAAGCCGAGAACGTAGCAGCTCCTTCAGGACACATCAAAAGTCCATCTTGTTTAGATATAAAATCTCGGTCATTTAATATTTCTTCATCAGAAACTGTGATTGAAAATCCATTACTTTCATTTAAAGCTCTAATAATTAGAAAATCTCCTACTGCTATTGGAACTCTAATTCCGGAAGCTACTGTTTTTGGATTTTCCCAAAGATCTGCAAATTCTTTATTTTTTTTCCACGCTTTATAAATTGGTGCACATCCATCTGATTGAACAGCAACCATTCTTGGTTTTTTTGAGATCCATCCAAGTTCCTCTAATTCATTAAATGCTTTCCACATACCTATTAAACCAGTTCCTCCACCAGTTGGATAAAAAATTATATCAGGTAACTCCCAATTAAATTGTTCTGCTAGCTCAAGCCCCATAGTTTTTTTTCCTTCTATTCTGTAAGGCTCTTTTAAAGTTGATACATCAAACCACCCAGTTTCTTCCTTTCCTTCAAAAACTATTTTTCCACACTCATTGATAAAACCATTAACTAGATAAGTATCAGCTCCAAGTGCATTGATTTCTCTAATATTTATTTCAGGAGTATCCTCTGGACAAAATACAGTACATTTAATATTTGCCCTTGCACAATAAGCAGCTAATGCTGCCCCAGCATTTCCATTAGTTGGTATAGCCATATGTTTTATACCAAGTTGTTTCGCCATTGAAACTGCTAAACATAAACCTCTCGCCTTAAAGGAAGCTGTTGGCAAATAACTTTCATCTTTAACTATAATATCACCGTTGAAATCAATCTTCTTTTTAACATTATCCAGGGTTACCAAAGGAGTTAAAACCTCATTTAATGATACTCTATTTTCTTTTTTAACAGGCAGTAAAAAACTATATTTCCATAATCCATTTAGATTAGTTTGACTAATATCTTGTTTAGTAATTCTTTCTTTAATTTGGTCTAAATGATAATTTACTAAAAGTGGTTTACCCACTTTAGAAAGATTATGTGTCTCACTTGCATCATATTTTTCTCCAGTTAAAGAGCAAGATAAATGACTAACAA
>CABZCK010000004.1 GCA_902524215.1 uncultured SAR116 cluster alpha proteobacterium | reverse complement strand
AGAGCTCCAAATATCATAGCAGCCTGACCAGGTTTATCGATTACGTTAAATAAAGTTATTTTTGCCTCAGTTGAGGTATATGTAATTCCACTAATAATTGTTTCTTCCATACTTTTTTGCCTCTCATTAATAATAAATGTACCTGATTTATTTTCAAAACTACTCAAAACTTGAAGTTTTACATTATAATTCATTGCTAGAGCCACAGATCGAGTTTGTAGAACTTTTGCACCTTGTGATGCTAGTTCTAACATCTCTTCAAATGTTATATTTTCTAATTTAAGGGCATTAGATACAATTCTTGGGTCAGCAGTATAAACACCATCAACATCCGTATATATATCACATCTTTGGGCGCCAAAGGCTGCTGCTAATGCTACAGCTGATGTATCAGAGCCTCCTCTTCCGAGTGTCGTTATTCTATTTTTATACACACCTTGAAACCCTGGAACAACAATTACATAACCATCTTTCAGATCACATAAAATTTTATCTTTTTTTATGTTTTTTATACTTGCTTTACTGAAGTTTTTATCAGTTTCTAATGGTATTTGCCAACCTTGGTAAGATTTTGATTTTATCCCTAATTCATTAAGAGCAATCGCAACTAAACCAGATGTAACTTGTTCTCCAGAGGAAATGACTGTGTCATATTCATTGGTTCTATAATTATTTGTTAAACTTTCTACTAGCTTTATTAATCTGTTTGTTTCTCCAGCCATAGCTGAAACTACAACAATAACATTATGACCATTCCTAACTTCATCTTTTATCCTTAATGCCACAGATTTTATTCTACCTGTTGTACCAACAGACGTTCCACCAAATTTCGCGACAATTAATTTCAATTAAATACTCTTTTGCTTATTTTTATAAAATCGTGTAACAAATGTTTATGAATACATCAACTTTTAATGTTAAAAAAGATCCTTTCTCACAATTATCTAATGAGTGGTGGGATGAAAATGGTAAATTTCAATCTTTACATAAATTCACAGATATTAGAATTCAATATATTAATAGAGTAGTATCAAGATATAAAAATTTTGACAAAACAACCAAATTGAATGAGATTGAATGTTTAGATATAGGGTGTGGTGGTGGATTATTATCTGAAAGATTAGCTCGTCTTGGAGCATCAGTTACTGGCATAGATGTCACAGAAAATTCCATTGAAATAGCTAAAATTCATGCTCTTAATTCTGGGTTAGATATCAAATACTTAAGTGCTGATGTATCATCATTTGTAAAAAAACATTCTTCAAAAAAATTTGATTTAGTTATTGCTTCCGAAGTTGTTGAGCACCTCGATAATAGAATCTTATTTTTTGAGGAAGTGTCTAAATTGTTAAAGAATAAAGGTATCTTGATTTTAACCACTATTAATAAAACCGTATTAAGCCTGATATTTGCTAAATTCATGGCTGAAAATATTTTGAAACTTCTTCCAAAAGGAATTCACGATTTTGAAAAATTTGTAAGTCCTGAAACCCTCATGGATGAAGCTAAACAATACAAAATTCACTTTGAAGAAATTGTTGGTTTCAAACCAATTTTAGGTATGTCTAGTCAGTTCAAGCCAATTATTGAAAATTTTAAGTTCACAAATTTTTTAAATGTTAATTATGGTATTTCTGGTATTAAAATTACTTAGTTATCATCCTGGACCCAAGGAACATTTATAACGTCAATGTTTTTATTTTTTAGTTCTTCTAAATCTTTTGAATTTGCTTGCCCATAAATAGCTCTTTCTTTTGATTTACCTTCGTGAATAGCTTTTGCCTCACTTGCAAAATTGTTTCCAACAAACTCAGCATTTTTTTGAATTTCTTTTTTAAGGTTTCTTAATACTACCATCATGTCAATTTGTTTATTTATCTTTTTATTTAGTTGAATGTCTTTAAGTTTATTCGAACTAATTTTGGATTTTACACCTTTACTACTTTTTACAGATGGTGACATTAAGTTTTTTTGTATTTTCAAACTTCCACAATATGGACAAGAAATGTAACCAGCTTTAATTTGCTTTTCAAATGAAGTACTGTTTTGGAACCAGCCATCAAAAGGATCCTTATTATTACAATAATCTTCACTACATTTAAGGCTATATTTTATCATTTTTTAAATATTTAGTTATAACTTTCCACAGCAATGTTTAAATTTCTTACCTGATCCACAAGGACATTGTTGATTTCTTGAAATCTTTCCAAAATTATCTTTTGTTTTGTTTGGATCAAGTTTATCTGATTTATTATCTACTCCAATTTCAACCTTAGATAAAATTGAAGTAATCATGAAACTTATCTTAGATAACATTATCTCAAAAAGTTGAAAAGCTTCTTTTTTGTACTCATTTAACGGGTCCTTTTGTCCGTATGCTCTAAGACCAATAGATTGCCTGAGCTGATCTAAATATAACAAATGATCCTTCCAGCACTGGTCTAATACTTGCAATAAAATACTTTTTTCAGCATCTCTAAAAACATCATTTCCAATTTTTGATACTTTATGAGCCATAAAATGAGATGAATGTTTTTCAATTCTTTCAGTTATCTCTTTTTCTATAATGCCATCTTCTTTAACCCATTCTTTTGCAGAAATAACAATATTTAAATTAGCTTCAACATCCTTTTTTAATTTTTCATGATTCCATTCAGAATAATAGCTATTCTCTGGAATACAATCCGATACAATCTTTTGAATAACTTCTAGTCTCATATCTTTAACCATTAAATTTATGTCATCTGAACTCATTATTTCTTTTCTTTGTTCAAATATCACTTTTCTTTGGTCGTTCATAACATCATCATACTTAAGAAGTTGTTTTCGTATTTCAAAGTTGTGAGCTTCAACTTTTCCTTGTGCTTTTTCAACAGCTTTGTTTATCCATGGATGAATTATAGCCTCTCCTTTTTCAAGACCTAGTTTATTAAGCATGCTCTCTAATTTTTCAGAGCCAAAAATTCTCATTAAGTCATCTTGTAGAGATAATAAGAATTTTGACTTTCCAATGTCTCCCTGTCTTCCAGTCCTTCCTCTTAATTGATTATCAATTCGTCTGCTTTCATGTCTCTCAGTTCCAATGACAAACAAGCCACCAGATCTTAGCGCAAGATCTTTTTTAATTGATATATCTTCTTTTAAATCAATAACTTTTTTATCGTCATCAGGTGTGCCTTCAGGAATTTCTAATTTTTTTCTGATTTCAAAATTTCCTCCTAATTGGATATCTGTTCCTCTCCCAGCCATATTTGTTGCAATAGTTACTGCACCAGGAATACCAGCATAACCAATAATTTTTGCTTCTTGTTCATGAAATTTTGCGTTCAATACTTCATGTTTTATACCTTTGTCTTTTAATAATTTTGAAATTTGTTCAGATTTGCTTATAGACACCGTTCCAACTAAAACCGGTTGATTGTTTTGAGAAGAATTCTGAATTAATTTAATGACAGCTTCGTCTCTTTCTTCATTTGTTTTATAAATTTCGTCGTTTTCATCAATACGTTCAACTTTTTCATTTGTTGGAATTTCAATTACCTCGAGACCATAAATCTCTGAAAACTCACCTTCTTCTGTCAAAGCAGTACCTGTCATTCCTGACAATTTTGGATACATTCTGAAGTAATTTTGAAATGTAATACTAGCTAAAGTTTGATTTTCTGGCTGTACAAATACATTTTCCTTAGCCTCAATAGCTTGATGTTGACCATCACCAAATCTTCTTCCTTCCATTGCTCTTCCAGTAAATTCGTCAATAATAATAACAGAATTATTTTTTACCATATAATGAGTATTCTTTTTAAATAAAGTGTGAGCTTTTAATGCTAGATTTATGTGATGTAATAGATTTACATTGTTTACATCGTACAAAGATCCACTTTCGATTAACTTGTTATCAACCAGCAATTGTTCAATACTTAAAATTCCATTTTCTGTTAAATTACATGTTCTTTGTTTTTCATCTAGTTCATAATCTTCTTTTGTTAATAGAGGAATTATTGTATCAATTTTTTGATACAAAACTGAAGAATCTTCTGTTTGACCTGATATTATTAATGGTGTTCTTGCTTCGTCAATCAGAATTGAATCAACTTCATCGATTATAGAAAAATTAAATGGTCTTTGAACCATGTCTCTTATTCCAAATTTCATATTATCTCTTAGATAATCAAAACCAAACTCATTGTTTGTCCCATATGTAATGTCACAATCATATGCGGATTTTCTTTCTAGGTCCTCTTTCTCGTTAGTTATGCAACCTACCGAAACTTCTAGATAGTTATAAATTTGACCCATCCATTCAGAATCTCTTTTAGCAAGATAGTCATTAACTGTCACAATATGAACTCCTTTTTTGGATAAAGAGTTCAAATAACTTGGAAGAGTTGATACTAATGTTTTTCCTTCTCCTGTTTTCATTTCAGCAATTTTACCTTGGTGAAGAACTATTCCACCAACTAGTTGCACATCAAAATGTCTTTGTTTAAGTGTTCTTTTAGAAGCTTCTCTTACAACTGCAAAAGCTTCTGGAAGAATAGAATCTAAATCTTCACCGTTGTAAATTCTATTTCTAAAAAGTTTGGTCTTTTCTATTAATTTATTTTTACTAAGCTTTGAGATTTCTTTTTCTAGATCATTTATTTTATTTATTATAGGTCTTAATTTACTCAGCTGTCTATCATTTGAAGATCCAAAAATTACTTTCCCAATTTTAGAAAACATAGTTATCCTTTGTTATAATTCTATTTACTTATTACATTTAAATGGTATTTTTAAAATGAATTTCTATAAATTAATAAATCTTTATCTATAAAATGATTAAAAATAAAGATCCAATTAAAAAAATCCAAATTGATGGACTTGATTTTAAAATATTTAAATCTGGTATTAAAAAAAATAATACCGATTTATTGTTGATATCATGCCCAAAATCTTCTTCAATTTCTGGTGTATTTACTAAATCTAAGACCCCAAGTGCTTCTGTGATCGATTGTAAAAAAAAAGTTAAGTTAAAAAATAGCTCTGTTAGATGTTTAGTAGTGAACTCAGGCAATGCCAACGCTTTCACTGGTACAAAAGGCACAAAAACAGTAAATAAGATAACTAAATTTCTTTCAAATCTTTATGGTTGTAGTGAAAATGAAGTTTTTTCATCCTCCACTGGAATAATTGGTGAAGAATTAAATCCATCAATAATTATATCTTGTATTAAAACAAAAAAGCCAACTTTTATGAACTCTATTGAAGAAGCTGCCAGATCAATAATGACAACTGATACTTTCCCTAAATATGCCATTTCTAAAGTTAAATATAAAAATTTTGAAGTTAATGTTTTTGGAATTGCAAAAGGATCTGGAATGATCGCGCCAAATATGGGTACAATGTTGGCATACATATTCACTGATTTAAATATAAGTTCAAAAGTACTTCAAAAAATTTTAGCTAATGAAAATGAAAAAACCTTTAATTCAATTACAGTTGATAGTGATACATCAACAAATGATACTTGTTTGTTAATATCAACAAATCAATTAAAAAATGAAAAGGTAAATAATTTTTCTGATAAATTTCTTAATAATTTTAAGCAATGTATTTCAAATATTATGCTAGAGTTGGCAAAACAGATTGTTATTGATGGAGAAGGTGCAAAAAAAATAATAACAATTAGTGTAGAAAAGGCTAAGTCTATCACATCAGCCAAAAAAATTGCTTTTTCAGTTGCAAATTCTCCTTTAGTTAAAACCGCTATTGCAGGAGAAGATGCTAACTGGGGAAGAATAGTAATGGCAATTGGTAAATCTTATGAACAAGTAGATCCAAATAAAATAAAAATTAAATTTGGAAAATATTTGGTTACGAATAATGGAATGAAATATTCAAAATATTCTGAAAAAAATCTCAGTTATTACTTAAAAAACAAAGAAATAAATATTTCAATTGATATTGGTATGGGCAAACATAAATGGACTGTCTATACTTGTGATCTTACTGAACAATATATTCAAATTAATGCAGATTACAGAAGTTAAAAATCAACTTGTTTCAACAATTGCTTTAATAGATGATGAAAATAAGATACTTATTGGCAAAAGACCTATGGGAAAAATTTTTGAAAACTTATGGGAGTTCCCTGGAGGAAAAGTAAAAAAGAATGAAACTGCAGAAGATGCTTTAATTCGCGAAGCAAAAGAAGAAATTAATGTTGATCTTAGTATGAATTGTATTGCCCCATTTGCTTTTTCAACTTACAAAAGTAAAAATATTAATGTTATTATTTTACTATTTCTCAGCCGAAAATGGAACTTAGAGCCAATTTGTAAATCTCATACAGAATTAAAATGGGTTAAAGCTAATAATTTAAATAAATATATTATGCCACCCGCAAATAAATGTTTAATATCAAGTTTACAAGATTTATTTTTATAAATTTTCTTTCCAGGCAGTTAAAGTTAATATTTCAAAAGGAACTAAAAACTCTTTATGGATATTATTCTTAATCAAATCATCATTTACTTCATCAAATAGACTTTTTGGAGTAAAAAATTTTGATCTATTCAATAGCTTATTAGTTACGCCCATACCACGAAGATCACGCATTAATTTGAATATACTATTATATTTAACTTGAATAATTTCTGTTTCTACAATGACATTTTTAAAACCAATTTTTTTTAATGTATTCCCTATCAAATCCAAATTAAATAATGGATGAAAGCGTAGAGATGCCCCATTATATTTTTTTTCTTCGATTTTTATAAAACATTCTTTTATATTTTCCATTGTTTTTGTCCCAAAAATTGAGAATATTAAAAAACCGTTATTATTTAAAATATTATAAATATTAGAAAATAAATTTTCAGTTTCGAATGTACTATCTACATACAAGCACGAAATTACACCAGATATAGATTTTTGTTTAAAAGGCAAATCATTTTTATCAACAACAAGTTTATTATTTGAAGAGCTGTTAAGTTTCAAAAACTCTATCGAATTATCTAATGAAATATAGAAGCAATTTTTACTTCTACTATATAATTCTCCAATATTACTATTTGAACCAAGTTCAATTAAAACTTCAACTGATGAATTAAAATTATTAATTTTATTTAAAATTTGGCTTTCACTTAATTTAATTAAGAAATCATGATTAGCTAAATCAGAAGACATTCTAGCTCTTTGTAAAGTTTTTATTTGGAAGTCAATTTTAAATATTTTGGTTTGCAAGATATTTCATAGAAATAAGTTTAAATTACTATTAGTATATATATACAAAATTATTAAATAATTTATATAAAAATTTATGAGAGTGGCATGCATCCAATATAAAGCTTATGAATCTGAAGAACAGACTTTAAAAAAAATACTGCCTTTAGTGCATAATGCTGTGAAAAAAAATGTAGATCTTATTACGCTGCCTGAATGTGCAACCTTTTTGAATAAAAACAAATCTGAAACAATGATTAATGCAAGTTATGAAGAGGATAGCTATTCATTAAAGATAATAAAGGAAACCGCAAAAACTTTTAATGTAAACATATTAATTGGATCTTTACAGACTCTTGAAAACAAGAAATCAAAAATAAAGTTATTTAACAGATCTTTTTTAATAAATAATAAGGGAATTATTAATTGTAAATATGATAAAATACATATGTATGACGTAAAAATATCCAAAAACCAAGTATATAATGAGTCCAAAATTTACGAAAGTGGTGAAACTGCAAAAATCGCTGAATTAAAAATAAATGGAAAATATTTCAAAATTGGCATGACTATTTGCTATGATATAAGGTTTCCGAATTTATTTAGAGATCTTGCAATACATGGAGCTGACATAATTACTGTTCCATCAGTATTCATGTATATTACTGGTAAAGACCATTGGCATAGTTTATTAAAAGCCCGAGCTATAGAAACAGGTTGCTATATAGTCGCTCCTGCTCAATGTGGTGAATATTTTAATAACAGAAGATCTTATGGTCACTCTTCAATAATTTCACCATGGGGAAAAATACTTTCAGACGCTAAAACAAGTAAGAATATAATAATAAGCAATATCGACAAAAACGAAATCACAAAAGCTCGGTCAAAAATACCGTCAATATATGTTAACAAGAAGTATAAAATAAATTAAATACTAAAACTTTAACTATGTAATTTTGAGATATTTATTTTGTTTGCTTATTTTTAGTTCAAGAGGATCAAGTTTTAGTAAATCATTAAGTTTTGATTCAATAGTGTCTCCTAAAAGTTTTAATGATTTATCATTATCTCTATGAGCTCCCCCAAGAGGCTCTTCAATAATTTCATCAATGATATGTAATTTTTTCATATCCTTAGCAGTTAATTTTAAAGCTTTTGCAGCTTCACTAGCTTTACTTGCGTCTCGCCACAAGATAGATGCACAACCTTCTGGTGAAATTACTGAAAAAATTGAATGTTCAAACATTAAAATTACATTTCCAGAAGTTAATGCTATAGCTCCTCCAGAGCCTCCTTCTCCTAAAATTGTAGATATCATGGGTGTTTTTAATTTTAAACATGCATTTATACACGACGCTATAGCTTGAGCTTGCCCTCTTTCTTCAGCTCCTTTACCTGGATATGCACCCGCTGTATCTATAAAAGAAAGTACAGGTAAACTAAATTTATTAGCTAGTTCCATTAACCTAATTGCTTTCCTGTACCCTTCTGGCCTAGCCATTCCAAAATTCTTAAAAATTCTATCATTGGTATTCTTTCCTTTATCAATCCCAAGCAACATTACCTTTTTTCCTCTAAAATAACCTATGCCGCCTGAAAGAGCATTATCATTACCAAATAATCTATCTCCACCTAAACTTAAATAATCGTCAATTAAATGTCCTATTACATCTTGAAATTGCGGTCTGTCTGGATGTCTAGCCACTTGAACTTTTTGCCAGGGATTTAAATTAGAATATGTATCTGTTAATTCATCAACAACTTTGTTTTGTAACTTTCCAATTTCTTCAGCTATATTTAAATCAGAGTTTGATGAAATATGTTTTAGATCTTCTATTTTTCCTTCTAGATCCGCTATATTTTTTTCAAATGTTAAAAAATGTTTAATCATTTAATTATCCTTTATCTTTTAACATATAACTTAACGGATGTATATTATTCACTAAACCTTTTAGTCGATTTTGTCTGACTTGCGTATAAATTTCTGTAGTTGATATGTCAGAATGACCTAAAAGCTTTTGTATGCTTCTTAAATCAGCACCTCTATTTAACATATGACTAGCGAAGGAATGTCTTATCGAATGAGGAGAAAGTTTCTCTAAATCAATGTTTGTTTTAAGTGCTAATTTTTTTAAATCTTTATATATTTGTTGCCGTGAAATAATCTTTGTGTTGTAAATATTTTCAAAAAGATAAGAGTTTTTATTTTTTTTATTCTTAATCATTATACTAATCCAAATTTTAAGTAAATCTAAAGCATTTTTATTGAATATTACTAATCTTTGTTTGTTACCTTTACCATTTATATACAACTTATCTTTTACATTTGCCACTTGGTTTATTCTAATATTTAACAACTCACTAATTCGCAGACCTGTTGAATATAAAATCTCTAGAATTAATTGAATTCTAAAATATGATATATTTTTTCTTGGATTTTCCATATACATCTCTTTGGATTTGTCTATAAGATATAAAATTTCTTTTTCAGATAAAATTTTTGGTAAATTTTTTTCTTGTTTTTGGGTTGTTATCGTCTTTAATTCATTCAAATTTATCAAACCTATTTGGTGCAAATAATCATAAAAACTTTTAATAACCGATATTTTTCTATTTATAGAGGAGCTATTTACATTGCGCTCTTTTAAAAAATGAATGTAAAAGTTAAAGTTTTCTTTTTTTACATTAATGTATTTAATTCTATTATTTTGGCACCAATTAATAAATAGATTCAAATCCTTTTTGTATGCTATGATCGTGTTGTCAGTTATTCCTTTGTCTAAAACTTTTACTGAAATAAAATTTTCTATTACAAGATTAAAATTACTTTTATCAAAATTCATTATAAATATTTTTAGAATAAAAAAACTTTTTGAATAAAACTTCGTTCCTAAATTCATTACGTAAAGTAAGGAAGCCTAGATCAGTTAAGTACATATCAATCTCTTGAAATGTTGTCAAATTCAAGAATTTTAATTCTTTGTTGCTTATCAATTTACCAATTAATAAGATAGCTTTTAAATAGTTTTTTTCTTTAATATTATTTGCGATTGCCCTGCTTAAAATAAATTCGTTATGAGAAACATTTAAAGAAAATTTGTCATTTATTTTTTTTAAATTATTTGAGGGGATGTTAATATTATCCTCCCAAGTAATATTAGGTGACTGCATCTCTAAATAGCTAAGGAAATTAACAAAATTCCAAGCATTGTGTTGAGAAATAAATCTTTCATTCCACACAGTGTTTTTTGGATTTAATAAAATTTGAGAGAAAGGTTCATTAACTAATTTTTCTGGATTTTTTAGATTATATAAATGATTAATTATCTGTGTTTGAGATTGAGACAATGAATTAGTTTTTAATGAAATCAAAGTGGGAAGATATAGATCTGAAGCTATTTGCGAATTGTTATGTTTATTTTCAATTAAAAGACCCTTTAAAATAAAATTTGCTTTTTCAGTACTATCTCTGAGTTTAGTTGCGTTCAACCAAACTTTAGCTCTATTTAATCCATTAGGTTTCAAATCTAAACTTTTGAGAATCTCATCTTGATTTGAATTTTCAAATTTGACGTCCTGATATATTTTTATTAACAAATCTCTATTTATATCTTTGAACGTTGTGATTTGATCAATAAGCAATGCTCTGGCCTCAGGTTTTAAATAAATTAGATTTGATAATTGTAACTTATATTCAAACCCAAAATCTTTTATCATACTAAAATTAATTGGAAACTTAATTATATCTAGTAAAATTAGATTAAGTGGAGTTACTGCTTCATTTTTAAAATTAAACTTTTCTATTTGTTTTTCGTTTAGAATTTGGTCAATTAATATTTCAAATGTATTATCTAATAAATTTTGAGAACGCATTACATCAAATATGAAATTTGCTTTGGATAAATTTCTTTGAAGAATAAGACATAATAAATTTGCTTTCTTCCAAAATATGTTGTCATAATTCTTAATTGTGTTGTTTATTTTTTGACAAGCATTGATATCGTCTTTAACCAAAAATTGATGAATTATAAACCATTTCTTCCATCTCTCCCATTTTTCACTCTCAGGCAATTGAGGTATTATTTTAGTTAAATAATCAACTTGACCATTAAAAGCCAGCTTCTGTAATTTTGTCTTTAAAAATTGAGAAATTTCATTAGGATTTCCCTTAGGCGGTTCAGATGTACTAGCATATACTTCATTTAAAAATCTTTGATAAGATCTACTAGAACTTTTATTTGGTAACATGTTCAAGTATTTGATTGCATCATTAGCTGTAAAATTACCCCATAAATCTAATCCAATTTTTTTATTTAAATTTGTTTCAACTCCTATTGAACCTAAAGAGGTTATTTCAAGCTTACCAATTTTAACAGGTCTTATTTTTTTAATTTCATTGTCACTTGATTTGTCAATAGTATTATTCTTCAAAAGATTTTTTGAAGGTTTTTGAACATCTTTTATATCATTTGTTAAATTAATAAAATTATCTTCAGAGTTTTTTTCTAACTGAGACAAAACCGAATTTGAAAATAAAATAAAAAATAAAATAAAAAATAATTTCATAAATCTATTTCTTAAAATCTAATATATTTATATCTCTTTTTACTTCTTTTTTTGGCGCCGGTATATCCCATGTATAAATATATGTAAAAATACATAAAACAAAAAAAATAAATATTGAAATTATAATTTTCATAAAAGTGTGTTATGAGAAGATTGTGGCAAGTTTTTGTCTTTTTTACATTTTTTTACTTAATTTAAATGAATTTTAATCATATACATTTATAATAATTAAAATCAATGGATAGAGTTAAAAACAAAAATAAGCTAATTACTTTAATTGGAATGATGGGTTCTGGAAAAACAAGTTGTGGAAGTATGTTGGCTAAGAAATTAGAAATAAACTTTATTGATATTGATTCAATCATTGAAGCAGAAGAAAACTTAAAAATAAATCAGATTTTTAAAAAGTTTGGAGAAAAATATTTTCGTTCAATAGAAGAAGAGATTATTTTTAAAAAAATTAATGAATGCTTAAAAAGAAATTGTAAAGCTATAATTAGCTTAGGTGGAGGTGGTTTCGAAAGTAAAAAAACGAGAAAATTTCTTCTAAATAATTCTACTGTAGTTTGGCTTAATACCGACATTAAAATTTTGATTAAGAGAGTTGGTTATGGTTTTAATAGACCTATGATTAAAGGAAATATAGAAAAAAATATTGAAATGTTATTAAATGAGAGAATTAAAAATTATGAAAAATCACATTTAAAAATTGATACATATGATCTTTCTATTGATGATTTATGTAATAAAATAATAAAAGGTATCTAATGACTGACTTTAAAAAATTATCAATTAATACTGAAAATAATTCATTTAAATACTCAATATTGATAGGAAACAATTTCATTAAAACATTAAAAAATAATTTTTCTCAAATCTTAAAAGGGAAGAAAATTTACGTAATTTATGACGAGTTTTTTTATAAATTAAAATTACATAAAGATTTAATTGAAAACTTTAATAAACTCTCAAAAAAACTAGAGTCTGAAATTTTTTTTTTCAAAATCAAATCAAAAGATAAATTTAAAAATTATGAAAAATTATTAATTCTACTTAATTTTATTTTATCAAAAAGAATTAATAGAGATTCTATTATTATTTCAATTGGTGGAGGCGTAACTGGAGATATAGTTGGCTTTGCAAGTTCAATTGTATTAAGAGGAGTAAAATACATACATGTCCCAACAACTCTACTCTCTCAAGTAGATAGCTCAGTAGGTGGTAAAACTGGAATTAATACAAAATATGGAAAAAATTTAGTTGGTACTTTTTATCAGCCAGAAGGGGTTGTAATAGACACAAGTTTTTTAAAAACACTTCCTAAAAGAGAGCTTTTAGCAGGCTTTTCAGAAGTTATTAAATATTCTTTTGTATCTGATAAAAAATTTTTCAATTATCTAGATAAAAATTATCAGAACATCAAAAAACTGAAAAGTCCATATATTGAAAATATTATTTTTAAATCATGCCAGATTAAAGCAAAGATAGTATCTATGGATGTTAAAGAAGCAGGAATAAGAGCTTTATTAAATTTTGGTCATACTTTTGCACACGCATTTGAAAATTTAGCAAATTATGATAGTAAAAAATTAATTCATGGAGAGGCTGTGGCAATAGGAATGGCTTGTGCATTCAAACTCAGTATTCTTATGAATTTATGTCCAAAAAAAGAAGCAGAAAAATGTTTAGCTTTAATTTCCAAATTTAGCCTTCCAACAAAATTAAAGGATATAAAAGACATGAAATTTACACCGAATGAGCTTTTAAGTAGATTTTATTTAGATAAAAAAGTTAAGAATGGGAAAATTACACTTATTTTATCTAATGGAATAGGAAGTGCATCAATTAAAAACAATGTAGATGAAAGGTCATTGAAAAAATTTTTTAATGAAATAATAAATGAATGAATTGAGTATCTTTTTAATAACTATTGCATTTTTAATAGTTTGTTCTGCTTTCTTTTCAAGCTCTGAAACTGCCTTAACTGCTGTATCAGAAGCACGAATTAATGAACTTGTAAATAAAGGAAATAAAAAGGCAAAATTAATAGAAAAAATTTTAAAAAATCGTGATAAAATGATTGGAACAATTCTTATAGGTAACAATTTTGTTAATATAATTGCTTCAGTATATGCAACAAGTTTTGCAATACAATTTTTTACAAATGTGCCACTAATAGTTATTACGATTATTTTGACTATAATTCTTGTAATTTTTGCCGAAATGATACCAAAGACTTATGCTCTAAAAAATGCAGATGAAATTGCACTCACAGTTTCACCTTTGATTAATCTAATTATTATATTTTTTACTCCTCTTACTTTTCTAACTGAAAAATTATCAAAATTGATTACTGGGCCAGATTATGAAAGCGAAGAAGCTAAAACAGAAGAATTGAAAGGAATGATAAGATTACATGCTGGAAAAGAAACAAGAGCTATTGAACGGGGTAAAATAATGTCCAGTATGATTGATATTGAAGATGTAAATATTGAAGAAGTCATGACTCATAGAGGAGTAGTGACAATGATTGACATCAACTCTTCATCAACAAATATTTATAAAATCGTTGGAGAAAGTCCTTATACTAGAATACCTGTTTTTTCAGGGACACAGGACAATATTATTGGTATATTACATGCAAAAGAACTTTTTAGATTTTTACAAAGAAATAAATTTCAAGATACAAAATCTATTGATCTGAAAAATATTTTAATAGATCCTTATTTTGCACCGGAAACAACTCCAATTTTAGATCAATTAGAAATTTTCAGAGGAAGAAAAGAACACTTTGCAATTGTGGTAAATGAATATGGTGATTTTCGTGGAATTGTAACTTTAGAAGATATTTTAGAAGAAATTGTAGGAGAAATTGACGATGAAACTGATATAAATGTTGAGGGAGTAAAATCTCAACCTGATGGTTCTTTGATCATTGACGGTTCAGTTACAATTAGAGATTTAAACCGTTCTCTTGCTTGGGATTTACCCGATGAAAACTATAACACTATTGCTGGATTAGTTGTTTTTGAAACAAAAACAATTCCAAACCCTGGCCAAGAGTTTAGACTTTTTGGAATTAAAGTTAGAATATTACAAAAAGATAAAAACTTTTTATCTAAGTTGAGACTATGGAAAGAACAATAAAATAATGGCTAATGTAAAACGTAAATTACTTCATAATAGAAATATAAGCCTAAAAGGCTATGTAAGAAATGATAAACTTTTTGAGATTGAAGCTGAACTTTTGGATACTAAGAATTACAACTTTAAAAATCAAGAGAGAGGAATTATAAAAAAAGATGAGCCTATACATCATATGAAAATAAAATTAGTTCTTGATGACAATTTGCATGTTGTAGACGCAGAAGCCGAAACAAAGAAAAGCCCTTATTCTATTTGTAAAAATGCAAACTCAAATTTTAAAAAAATTATTGGACTGCAAATTAAATCTGGCTGGAAAAGAGAAATAACAAAATTAATAGGTGGTACAAACGGCTGTACTCATATAACTGAATTATTATCCTCAGCAGCTACAGCTGCTTTCCAAACAATATATCCTTACAAATCAAAACAAAAAAAAGAAAATGAAACTACACGAAACCAAAATCAAGATAAGCCATTACTTCTTGGAACTTGTCATGCTTTTAACTCTAAAAGTGAAGTTGTTAAAAGATTATGGCCCAAATGGCATGAAAATTAATTTTTCTTACTTTCTGTAACGGTCATCAAATTACAAGTAATAGAATGTAAAGACGCTTCAAATTCATCTTTTAAACAATCATTAACCATTTTATGTCTTTCTAATCTATTTTTATTTTCAAAATCGTTTGAAATAATAACAATTTCAAAGTGTGTTTCTTCTCCCTTAATATACCCACTATGACCTTTGTGCGATTCTGACACATCTGACACAAAACAACTGTAAAGATTAAAATTTTCATTTAAAATATTAGTTATTTTTGCTTTTCTATTCATTTATGCTATTTGTATATTAGTAAGATTAATATAAAATCAATTTATAACTGATCAAGGTTAAAAAGATAAGAATGAAAAAAATTTGTGAATTTTTAAATTGTAAGCAAGAAGGTATTTATCCTGCACCCAGATCTAGAAAAGATATCAATAGTTATAAATATTATTGTATTGAACATATAAGAGATTTCAATAAATCATGGAATTTTTTTGAAGGTCTTACTGAAGAAGAATTTGAAAATGAAATTAGAAAATCAACAACTTGGGACAGACCATCTTGGAAATTTGGCACGAGTAACTTTAACAAAAAAATAAAGGACCCTTTTAATTTTTTTAATGATATCGAAGATACAAAATTTTCTAAGAAAAAAGTTAATTCCAAATTACTATCCTCTTGGAAATTATTAGAGTTAAATCCAACAACAAACATTGAAGAGGTTAAAAAAAAATATAAGTCATTGGCGAAAAAATGGCACCCAGACAAAAATTTAAAATTAAAAGATAATGCAAGTGATATGTTTGTAAAAATAACTAACGCATACAAAGTTATTATAAAATCTTTTAAAAGCCCATCAATAGATATTAATTAATATAAAAATTTGGAGATACACATGAATGATGTTGGACTTGCAAGAAATATGGACAATGACGAAAAAGCATTTCCAAAAAAACTAGAAGAAGTTAATACAAAGTCACTTTTCGGATTTTCTTCAAACATGAAAGTTTATGGATTTAAAGAAAAAACAAAATTTGTTCCTGATTTTGATGAATCTTATGTCTTTGATGAAGTAACTACTAAAGCTATCCTTGCAGGTTTTTCCTATAATAGAAGGGTAATGATACAAGGATATCATGGCACTGGTAAATCAACGCATATTGAACAAGTTGCATCAAGATTAAATTGGCCTTGCATTAGAGTAAATTTAGATAGTCATATTAGTCGCTTAGATTTAGTTGGGAAAGATGCAATTGTACTTGAGGATGGTAAGCAAATTACTGTGTTTAAAGAAGGAGTTTTACCTTGGGCTCTTCAAAATCCAGTGGCTCTTGTTTTTGATGAATATGATGCAGGAAGACCTGATGTTATGTTTGTAATTCAAAGAATTTTAGAAGCTAGCGGAAAATTAACATTATTAGATAATAATAAAGTCATTACTCCTCATCAAAATTTTAGACTTTTTGCCACAGCAAATACTGTAGGTTTGGGAGATACTAGCGGTCTTTATCATGGGACACAACAAATTAATCAAGGTCAAATGGATAGATGGTCTATTGTCTCTGCTTTAAATTATTTGCCAAATGAGATTGAAAAGAAAATTGTTCTATCAAAGGTTCCAACCTTTAATGGGAAAAATGAAAAATTAATTAATCAAATGGTATCGTTAGCTGAATTAACCCGAAATGGTTTTGTTGCTGGTGACTTATCTACTGTAATGTCACCAAGAACTGTAATAACTTGGGCAGAAAATTTTAATATTATCGAAGATTTAGACTTAGCCTTTAAAATGACTTTTTTAAATAAATGCGATGAAGTAGAAAAACCAATTGTTTCAGAATATTATCAACGTTGTTTTGGAAGGGTATTAGTTGAAAACGAAATCATAGAAAATGAATAAAGAAAAAAAAATAGCAGAATTTCAAAATGCAACTGCCGCCACGATTAAAGCAATTGCTGCGAATAATTTAAAAAATCGTGAAATACAATTTTTTGGAAATACAACTAGATTTAATTCAAAACAAATAACAATTGCTAAACAATCTAATGACTTTGACAAAACAATTATTAATAAAACTAGGGGTGAATCAGATGAAATTTCACTAAAACTACAATATCATGATAAAGCAATTCATTCAAAATTGAAGCCATCATCTGATTTAGCTGCTACAATTTTTAACTTAGCTGAAGATACAAGAATTGAAAAAATAGGTAGTAGCAAATATTTTGGAGTTAAAAAAAATTTACAGAAATTAATAGAAAAAAAATTTGAGACTAATTTGATTGCTCCACCAGGAAGTGATGACACAACTTCTTTTATAAATGCAATGCATTTGTATTTGAGAAAAAAACTATCTGGTTCACCTTTACCTGAAAATTCAGAAAAAACTATGTCTTTATGGGAGCCGTGGTTGGAGAAAAGAGTTGGAAAATTTATATCTAAACTATCAGAAAATATTAATGACCAAGAGATATTTGGAAAAAATATCAATAATCTCCTTGTCGCATTAAAATCTGAATTAGGAGACTTAGATGATAATAATAGTGACTCTGATGATGATGAAGATAATGACGGAAATGATGAAGAGAATTCAGATGATCAAAATAATACATCACAAGGGGATAGTGAAGAAGAAAATGAAGACGGAATTGAAACAGGCGTAGAAGAAAATAAAGAATCTACTTCTGATGAAAGTGAATTTTCTGATGATGATATCGAAAATAATGACGGAGAAGGAAACGAAGAATTAATTTCTAAACAACAAAATAATCAAAATCAATTGGATAACAAGGTTAATACCTATAAAATTTTTACAAATAAATATGACGAAATTATAAATGCAACGGATCTATGTGATAATGACGAATTATTAAGATTAAGGAAAACATTAGATAAACAACTAGAAAATCTTCAAGGAGCTGTTGCTCGTTTAGCTAACAAACTACAAAGAAAATTACAAGCAAGACAAAATAGAACATGGGAATTTGATTTAGAAGAAGGTATGCTTGATGCTGCAAAATTAGCAAGAGTTGTTTCAAATCCTTTATTTCCACTTTCATATAAAGTTGAGAAAGACACAAAATTCAAAGATACTATCGTTTCAATTTTAATAGACAACTCAGGTTCAATGAGAGGTAGGCCAATTACTATAGCTGCTATAAGTGCAGATATTTTAGCGAGAACATTAGAAAGATGTGGCGTTAAAGTTGAAATTTTAGGTTTTACAACAAAAGCTTGGAAAGGTGGCCAATCTAGAGAAAAATGGATTAATGAAGGTAAGGTAACTAACCCTGGTAGACTTAATGATTTAAGGCACATTATCTATAAATCAGCAGATGCACCATGGCGAAGAGCAAAAAACTCTCTAGGTTTAATGTTAAGGGAAGGTATATTAAAGGAAAATATTGACGGTGAAGCTTTGATATGGGCTCATGAAAGAATTTATCACAGATATGAAGAAAGAAAAATTTTGATGGTTATCAGTGATGGAGCTCCAGTAGACGATACCACATTGTCAGCTAATAGTGGCAACTACCTTGAAAAACATTTAAAACTGATAATTAATTTCATAGAAAATCAATCTCCAGTTGAATTAATTGCTATTGGAATTGGTCATGACGTTACAAGGTATTACAAAAAAGCTGTAACTCTTACTGACGCAGAACATCTTGCCGGAGCGATGACAGAACAGCTCGCAGATTTATTTGATGAGAATGTACAATAACTTACTTATTATTATTTTTTAAAATCTGCTTTTTAATTTTAATAGCTGTATCAGCCAAGTTTCTATTGCTTGTTTTAATCAGGTAAGAATCTAATCCACCATTTTTTTCAACAGTTTTCATAGTTCTAACTGTGATATTCAGATTAATGTATTTTTGTAGTGTCCCACTATATAATTTTACGTTTTGCAGATTTGGAATAAATCTTCTTTTTGTTCTATTATTGGCATGGCTAACATTATTACCACTCATTGGTTTTTTACCTGAAATTTCACATACTTTAGACATAATTAATCCTTGTTGATTTTATAAAGGAAGCTCTATTGATGGTCAAGCGAAAGTAAAAATTAACCTACTTTTTTTTGTTTAACCCATTCTCCACAATTTTGTAAGCTTCATTTAAGTTTTTAGCTAATCCTCTAACATCTCTCCAATTTTTAATATTATCTCTTTCTCTAAATTTATCCAATTGATCTAAAATATTTTTTATAACTAAAGGTCCTTCATAAACCATTCCAGTGTAGAGTTGAATTAAATCAGCTCCACATAAAATTTTTATATATGCTGACTTTCCATCATAGATTCCCCCAGTAGCAATAATGGAGATATCAGAACTATAATTATTTAAAAATTTTCTTGCTTTAATTAATATTTTTGTTGATTCCTCAAAAAGTGGTTTTCCAGATAAGCCACCTTTTTCTTTTTTGTGTTGAGATTTAACATTTCTTTTAATAGTTGTATTAGAAATTATTAAGCCATGCAATTTATGCTTAATCGTTTCTTTAATTAGTTTGTTTAATTCTGTTTCACTTAAATCTGGAGAAATTTTTATTAATAAGGGTGGACAATTATTAAGCTTACTAATTTCTTTTTTTATCGAAATAATTAAATTTTTAAAATTTTTATCTGAATGAAACTTTCTTAAATTTGGAGTGTTTGGAGATGATATATTAATTGCTAAATAGTCAGCATATTTTGAAAATTCATGAATTAATTTAGTATAGTCTTTAATCCTATCAGAAGAATCCTTATTAGGGCCAATATTTATTCCTAGTTTTATATTTGAGGAATTATTATTTTTTCGAAAATATTTTATTCTATTTTTAATTAAAGTAAGACCATCATTATTGAAACCATTTCTATTAATTATAGCTTTATCTTCAGGTAATCTAAATATTCTTGGTTTTGGATTACCTTCTTGAGGTAACACTGTAATTGTTCCTACCTCTAAAAAACCAAAACCCAACTTATGTATCTGATTAATAGTCTGACCATTTTTATCAAAACCAGCTGCTAATCCAATAGGATTTTGAAATTTAATATTCATTACTTTTAATGGAAAAGATTTTGTTTTTATTTTTGGTAAAAAACCATTTTCAATAATTTTTAATGTTAAATTATGTGCTCTTTCTGGATCTATCAAACTTAAAATTTTATAAAAAAACTTCCAGAACATTATTTATTTAACAAGATTTCCATTAAGAACATCTTCTAGTAATTTAATAGTCTTATTAATTCCATATAATTTAATAAACCCACCTATTCTTGGCCCACTAGATTGCCCTAAAGCTGTTTCATAAAGGCAAGAAAACCACTCTCTAAGATTTTCATAACCATTTTCTTTTCCAACTTTAAAGACAATAGATTGTATTTCTTCACTAGATACTTCATTGTTTAAGTCTTTTAAATAATTTATTAAACTTTCTATACTTTTAGTTTCAG
The DNA here is from genome assembly GCA_902524215.1 of uncultured SAR116 cluster alpha proteobacterium. Classification (GTDB taxonomy): domain Bacteria; phylum Pseudomonadota; class Alphaproteobacteria; order Puniceispirillales; family Marisalimonadaceae; genus TMED54. The sequence continues at coordinate 57,868 of CABZCK010000004.1, read as the reverse complement.
ATCCGCTAGGTAATCTAAAATTTTTAAATGGTAAAACTCTTTCTTTATAGTAATTAATAGATAGATCCACTAACATATCAAATTTTTTGTTTAACCCTTTTTTCAGTTCTGGTGCATAATTAGTAATGTAATTCCACAAGTCATTTGAATTGTCAGCATTACATACTGAAGATAAATTTAATAGCAGATTGAATGAGACAGGGAAAACATCTTTAGGAGGATTACTTTTATGAATATGCCAAACGGGATTATCATATTCACATTCAGCGTTTGAATTGTATTTACTTAAAAATGAAAAATACTCATCTATTGTTTTGGGAATTACATCGAAAAATAATTTTTTTGCTCTTTTTGGATTATTGAACATAAACAATGACAAAGATTCTTCTGTTCCATAAGCTAACCACTCTTCTATCGATAAGCCATTACCTTTAGATTTTGATATTTTTTGACCATTCCCGTCTAAAAACAACTCATAAGAAAATCCAGCAGGTTGAAAACCACCTAATATATTTAAGATCTTTGTTGACAAAATTACACTTTCGCTTAAATCCTTTCCTGCCATTTCATAATCTACTCCAAGTGCATACCATCTCATAGCCCAGTCGCATTTCCACTGTAATTTACAATTACCGTTTAAAATTGACACTTCCTCTTCTTTATTACTAATAGGAGAGAAGTATTTTATTGAATTATTAGTCACATCAATGTCTATGACATTAGCTTGTAAGACTTTCCCTGTATGAAAACAAATTGGTAAAAATGGACTATATGTTCTCTTTCTTTCTTCACCTAAAGTTGGCAGAATAACATTTTTAATTTTATCATAATTAAGTAATATTTTTGATAATGCATCATTAAATTGACCTGATTTGTAACATTCAGTCGAAGATACAAATTGATAATCAAAACCGAACTTATCTAAAAATTCTTTTAATTTATTATTATTGTAAGAACCGAAGCTTTCAAACTTTTCAAAAGGATCTGGAACATCAGTAAGAGGTTTTTCTAAATGTTCACTAAGCATTTTTTGATTTGGTACATTTTCAGGAACTTTTCTAAATCCATCCATATCATCAGAAAAACAAATTAACTTTGTGGCTTTGCCAGTGAGATGATAAAAAGCGTTCTGAACCATAGCAGTTCTAGCAACCTCACCAAAAGTTCCTATATGTGGCAATCCTGACGGACCATATCCTGTTTCAAACAACACTGGTTTATCGTCATCAATATGATCATATACTTTATTTTTTTTTAATCTATCAGTTAAAACTTTAGCTTCTAAAAAAGGCCAAGATTTTAAATCATTTGAAATTTTTTCGTTTATAAAAGTCATTACTCAAATATCTATTAATCTAATTTAAATTATTAATAAAGAAATATTGTAAAGTTTCAAAAAAAAACACCTAATAAAAATTAGGTGTTTTTAGAGTTTTAATATGATTAGGGTTACATCATTCCAGGCATGCCACCCATGCCACCCATGCCGCCCATGCCGCCCATGCCGCCCATATCTGGCATACCACCACCGCCTGATCCAGACGCAGGCTCCGGTTGATCTGCAATCATGGCTTCTGTAGTAATAAGCAATCCTGCCACAGACGCTGCATTTTGCAGAGCTGATCTGACAACTTTTGTTGGATCTATAACACCATCTTTTACAAGATCGACGAATTCTCCTGACTGAGCGTTGTAACCAAAATTTGCATCATCGTTTTCTTCTAATTTTCCAACGATTACAGCACCATCTTGACCAGCATTATCTGCAATTTGCTTAGCAGGAGCCTTTAGGGCTTTCTTGACAATCTCAACACCAACGTTTTGATCTTCATTCTCGCCTTTAACTTTAGATAACGCTTTAATGGCTTTTATATAGACTGTTCCACCACCAGGCACAATTCCTTCTTCTACAGCGGCTCTTGTAGCATGCATCGCATCATCAACTCTATCTTTTCTTTCTTTAACTTCAACTTCAGTAGCTCCACCAACTTTAATTACGGCTACACCACCAGCTAACTTAGCAAGTCTTTCTTGAAGTTTTTCTTTATCATAGTCAGATGTGGTTTCTTCGATTTGAGCTCTTATTTGATTGCATCTTGCGCTAATGTCTTCTTTAGAACCAGCACCATCAATAATCGTCGTTTCTTCTTTTGTTATCTCAATTCTTTTTGCAGTACCTAACATTTCTAAAGAAACATTATCTAGCTTTATTCCTAAATCTTCAGATATAAGCTCACCTTTAGTCAGTATGGCAATATCTTCTAACATTGCTTTTCTTCTATCACCAAATCCAGGAGCTTTAACCGCAGCAATTTTTAAGCCACCTCTTAGTTTATTTACAACTAATGTTGCTAATGCTTCACCTTCAACATCCTCAGCAATGATTAGCAATGGCTTACCTGACTGAACAACTTTTTCTAATAGAGGTACCATTTCTTGTAAGTTAGATAATTTCTTTTCGTGCAATAAGATATAACAATCATCTAATACGGTTTTCATTTTGTCAGCATCTGTAATAAAATATGGTGATAAATAACCTCTATCGAATTGCATACCTTCAACAACATCCAACTCAGTGTCTAAACTTTTAGCTTCTTCTACAGTTATGACACCTTCATTACCAACTTTATCCATAGCTTTAGCAATCATTTCACCTATTTCTTTTTCGCCATTAGCAGATATAGTTCCAACTTGTGCGACTTCAGCATTCGTGTTGATCTTACTAGCTCTGCCTTCTAAATCTGATACAACGGCAGAAGTTGCCAAATCAATACCCCTTTTTAAATCCATTGGGTTTCGGCCAGCAGCTACTGCTTTTGATCCTTCAGTTGCGATAGCTTGAGCAAGAACAGTTGCAGTGGTTGTTCCATCGCCAGCTACATCATTAGCTTTTGATGCAACTTCTCTAACCATCTGAGCTCCCATATTTTGAAATTTATCTTTTAAATCAATTTCTTTAGCTACAGTAACACCATCCTTAGAAATTCTTGGAGCACCAAATGATTTATCCATCACAACATTTCTACCTTTAGGTCCTAATGTAACTTTAACCGCTTCAGCAAGCACATTAATACCCTCAAGCATCCTTTGTCTTGCGTCACCGCCGAATTTTACGTCTTTAGCAGCCATTATATTTTCCTTTCAAATAATTAAAAATTTTAAATTTAGTTTATAATTCCCATGATGTCACTTTCCTTCATAATAAGAAGGTCTTTACCATCAATTTTAACTTCTGTTCCTGACCACTTGCCAAAAAGTATTGTATCACCTTCCTTGACATCTAATGGTTGTATCTTTCCAGAATCATCTCTTGCTCCAGAACCTACAGCTAATATTTTACCTTGCATCGGTTTTTCTTGAGCTGAGTCTGGGATTATAATTCCACCAGCAGTCTTTTCGTCTGTGTCCAAACGTTCAACTACTACTCTATCGTGAAGTGGCTTAAACTTCATTACTATCTCCCTAATTATTTAAGTTACGCTCTAAATGAGTACAACAAATAAATAATTGTAAATTATAAAGTTTCAAGATTAAAAAAAAAAAATATTCATATTTACTTAAACAATATTTTTGATAAATAAATTAATAATATGTTCTACAATTCTAATCCAGTTAAACAACATGTATTTCTTTTAATCTGGCTTATATTAATTTTTATATTAGTGTTAGCCATGATCGTTATAGGGGGGATCACAAGAATTACAGATTCAGGCTTATCAATGGTCGAATGGAGGCCCATTCTTGGATTTTTACCCCCTTTAAGTGATCAAGAATGGGGAAGGGTATTTGACCTCTATAAGAATACGCCAGAATATTCTTATTACAATAAAGGAATGCTACTTTCAGATTTTAAATTTATTTTTTTCTGGGAATATTTTCATAGGTTATGGGGAAGAATAATAGGAATTGTTTTTATCATACCATTTACATATCTGATTGTTACAAAGAAAATAGAAAGATTTATTGCTGTAAGACTTTTAGTCATTTTGTTTTTTGGTTGCCTTCAAGCATTCATAGGTTGGTGGATGGTTAAATCTGGTTTGATTGACAAACCAGACGTATCTCAATATAGGTTGGCTATTCATTTTGGAAATAGTCTACTGATTTTGTTTCTATTATTCTGGCTCATTCTAGATCTAAAAAACAAAAAATCTAAAATTAGATTTGATTTGAACTTCATCATTTTTCTTATATTATTCATCACAATTATCGCTGGTTCTCTGGTAGCTGGAATGGATGCTGGGCTAATGTACAATACATATCCTTTAATGAACGATAGTTTTTTTCCAATCGATTATCTTTCTTTAGGTTTTTTAGACCCGTTCGAAAATCCTGGGTCAGCACAATTTCATCATAGACACTTGGGACTGATCTCATTAATTACAATTGGAATTTTTTTTGTTAAAAATCTATATAAAAAGGAAGTATTTCTGGAATTGTTATTCTTAATTGTTTTAATTATTATACAATTTTTACTAGGAATTTATATTCTTTTGAATTATGTTCCGAACTTGAATGCAAGTTTGCACCAAATTGGCGCGGTTTTAATATTCCTAACAATGATAAAAATTATTCACACCCTAAATATCAAGACTTAATTCTTTTTATTAATATTAATACCTAATTCTTTAAGTTGAATTTCATTAACATCAGAAGGCGCTCCCATCATTAAGTCTTCTGCTTTTCCAGTCATAGGAAATAAAACAATCTCTCTCAGATTAGGTTCATCAGCCAAAAGCATAACTATTCTATCTATGCCAGGTGCGATTCCTCCATGAGGAGGAGCGCCAAATTTAAAAGCATTAATCATACCAGCAAATTTATTGTCAACAACATCACGATTATGACCAGCAATTTCAAATGCTTTATACATAATTTCTGGAATATGATTCCTAATTGCACCTGAAGATAATTCTACACCATTACAAACTAGATCATACTGATATGCTAAAATATCTAATGAGTTTTTTTCAAGAAGTGACTTCATCCCGCCCTGCGGCATTGAAAAGGGGTTGTGAGAAAAGTCTATCTCTCCAGTAATTTCATTTTTTTCAAACATTGGATAATCAATAATCCAACAAAACTTAAATAGATTTTCATCAATCATTTTTTTTTCAGTAGCGATTTTAGTTCTTGCCTTACCTGCTAAATCTGCAGCTTCTTTTTCCATTGCACATGAGAAAAATAAAGCATCTCCATCATTCAAATTAAATGTTTCTTTTAATATTTGAACTTTTTCAAGACCGAGTGCATTTGCTATTGGACCTTTTGCTTCATTATCTGTGAAAATTATATACCCCATTCCTGGAGCTCCCTGCGATTGAGCCCAGCTATTCATTTTATCTGCAAAAGCTCGACTGCCACAATCTACACCTGGTACACCTCTGACTACCGATCCCTTTTCAATATTACTTGCAAAAATTTTAAAATTAGAATTTTTAAAAACATCGGTTACATCTTGTATAAATACATCATATCTAATATCAGGTTTGTCAGTTCCATATTTTAACATTGCATCTTTAAAAGTAATTTTAACAAAATCTTTGACTACTTCTTTTTTAGTGAATTTTTTAAAAACATTATAAATTACTGGTTGAACAGCTTCAAAAACATCTTCTTGCTCTACAAATGACATTTCAACATCCAATTGATAAAACTCACCTGGAGATCTATCCGCTCTACTATCCTCATCCCTAAAACAAGGAGCAATTTGAAAGTATTTATCAAAACCTGATACCATGACAAGTTGCTTAAATTGCTGAGGCGCTTGAGGAAGAGCATAAAATTTACCTTTATGAATCCTAGAGGGTACTAAAAAATCTCTGGCACCTTCAGGACTAGATGCAGTTAAAATTGGTGTTTGAAATTCGATAAAATCCTGCTCTAACATTTCAGATCTTATCTCTTGAATAATTTGAGATCTCAGAATTATATTTTGATGTGGCCTATTTCTTCTCAAATCTAGATATCTATATCTTAACCTTATTTCTTCTCCATAATCGTCATCCGAATTAACCTGCAAAGGTAGACTTTCTGCATTTGATAAAATAGTAATTTTATCAACTTGGAGCTCTACTTCACCCGTAGGAATATTATGATTTATAGTTTCAGCAGATCTTTCAATAACTTTTCCATGCACAGAAATAACAGATTCCAAAGAAATTTTTTCAAGAATATCAAAAGTATCTTTTTGTTTGTCAGAAACTATTTGAGAAATGCCATAATGGTCTCTTAAATCTACAAATATCAGTTGTCCATGATCTCTTTTTCGATGAACCCAACCAGATAAAGTTACAGCTTTACCTACTAAAGATTTATTAATTTCATTACATTTATGAGTTCTATAAGTGTGAACTTTATTCATCAAGATTACCTTTAACAATTTTTATAACATCAAACTATAAAATTACTATAAGATTTTTAAATTTATAATTAAGCCGACCACTTTATGAATGTCTTTGATTTCAAATGGAAAATAAACAACATTAATAATGGCATTATCATTTGTAGTGTAGTTGCAACAGCTAAATCTTTTCGATCTCCACTAGTTTGTAAGTTGATAATTTCTAATGATAGAGTCGTTATTTCACCATTACCTATAAAATAGATTGGTGCATATAAACTTACAGATATAATAAATCCAATTGCAAAGCTAAGAAAAATTATATTTAACATTAAATTCAATTTAATTTTAAATAAAATTGTTAAATAACTCTTATTTAAAGACTGAGCTATTTTTAAATATTTTTTGTTAATATTTTTGTAAGAACTAGAAAATATTAAATACGTATATGGTATTATATATATAATTTCAATCCATAAAACGTTAAGAAACTTGTTATCAAAATTATTAGTTAAAAGAAAAAAATTAAAGCCTAACAAAATTGTTAATTCAGGTATTAATAATGGAATGTAAAATATAAAATTTAAAAAATTATTTTTAAACTTTAATGCTTCTACAAGCTCTGACCAAGCAATAATTATAATTAAACTTATTGATGATCCTAAAACAGCTAAAAATAATGAATTGAGAAAACTATCAAAATTAAATTTAAAAAATACTAAATAATTATTTAAAGTTAATTTTTTAGGAAATAAATCAGGAAAATTCCAATCAACTGCTAAAGACCAGATAATTGATATAAAAATATTAATAATAAAAATTAGAAAACAAGTTATTGAAACAAAATATAAAATATTTTCAAAAAAATTGTTTCTTCTATCCAAAAGATATCTATAAAAAACTAAATATTGTTGTTTACAAGTAAATTTTTCGAGACTTATCCAAGTTAATATTATTAAAATAATTATCAATAATTGTATAATTGACAAACAAGATGCAATTGAAAAACTAGTCAGCTCAGGTTGTTGAAAAAGTTGCAAAATTCTTATTGATATAGTTGACGGTGTTGTTGGAGCAAGTATCAACGACATATCAATTACAGTTGCCGAAAAAATTAATACAACAAATATGGTAATTTTTAACTTTCTATAAATTAAAGGGAAAATAAAAAAAATCCAGCTTGTAAAATCAGAAAAGTTTTTTGATTTTGCTAAAAAAAAATGTTCCTTACTTTTTACATTATTTAAAAATCCAATTGATATTAACAAAAAAAAAGGAGTTTCTTTTAATATCAAACCAAATATTAAAAAAAAACCATAATTGTCTGGAAATAAGTCTAAATTTGGAGGTCTATCAAAATTAAAAACTAATGATATTATACGAATAAAAAAACCACTTGATGAAAATAAAAAAGAAATTCCAACCGCCATGGTTATGTGAGGAAAAGCAATTAACGGATATAAAAGTTTATTTAACTTAGAAAAAAAATTTGTAAAATATAATTTTGCTAATATAACTTGAGATAATATCAAAGAAATAAAAGTAGATAAAATACCTACCGAAATAGATAAATAAATTGACTTTTCTATCCCAGGAAGCTGAAATGTTAAAAAAAAATATTTAAGAGTAAAATTATCTGAAACATCCAAAAAATATCCCATTGATGGAAGTATAGTACCTAGTGTACCAAAAATTACTGGAAAAGATATAGCACTTAATATTAAAAGAAAAAGTAAAAATAATAATATATTTTTTTTTCTTTCAATTAATTGATCCATATCTTGCAATCCAGCCTTCTTCAATAACTTTAACCCAGCTAGGGTGAGGTTCAGGAATTTTATTCTCCAAGTCTTTAAAACTTAAATCAGTAGATTTACTTAAAAGATTTTCAAAATCTTTTTTAAGGTTTTTGTTTAATTTCTCGAAAGATAAAACTGAAGGATCCCCCCATATTTCTGAGTTTTGCTTTTTTAATTGCGCTTCAGGTGAAATCATATAATTTATTACAACTTTCGAAGCATTTTTATTTTTGGCATTGTAAGGAATTGTGAGATAATGAGTATTAGCTAATGAACCTATATTTGGTACAAAACTTTTAACTGAAGATTTAAAATTTCCTTTTGAAATTTCATTTTTTGGATATGCAATATTGAATGTTAAACCTATGTCCAATTCATTATCAGAGAATAGTTGACCAAGTGACAGATAATTATTAGGGTATGTTTTTCCACTTTTCCATAAAAAAGGTGTGATTTCGTCAAACCAATTCCATAATTCATTCAATGACAATTTATGTCTATCATTGTTAAGATTATACTTATCATAAAAGAATTTTTTATCTTTAGATACTTCTATCAAAATTTGTTTCAAAAAACTTGTTCCTATAAAATCAGGTGGTTGAGGAAAAGTAAATCTGCCAGGATTCTTTTTTATGAAATTTTTTAATTGAGATGCGCTTTTTGGAACAATTTTTAATTGATCACTATCATAATAAAAAATAAGTTGAGATAATCCCCAAGGCATCTCTTTCCCTTCATTAAAGATGCCAAAGTCATAGAAGTAAGCTGATGATTTAGAAAAATCGATAAATTTCGAATTAGGTAATTGCAATATCCAATTCTTATTCAACAACAAGTTATTTTTTTTCATTGTTAAAAAATTCTCTCCATTAATCCAAATGATATCGACTGAACCATTATCATTTTTTTTTGCAATTTTCTCGAATAAAACTTTTTTAACTGCATCAGATGTATCTTTAATTTTTATATGTTGTAATTTGATACCATATTCTTCATGAACTTTTGCTTTAACCCAATTAATATAATTATTGATATTTTTAGAACCTCCCCATGCATGAAGTTTTACAGTTTGATTTTTAGCACTGTTTACGATTTGATCCCAATTATTCGTTTGTCCAGTTTTACTAAATGAAGGATTTATAATATTAAAAATAAATAGAATAATTAAAGATAAAGATTTCATATTCACCCGTTTAAAATTTAATTTTAAAACTTATATCAATACTGTAACAAATATTATGCAATTATGAACGCTTTATTTATATTAATAGATCAAATCATATCCATATATTTATATACTCTTATAGCTTATGTGATAATAACCCTCCTGGTCCAATTCGAAATCGTAAATCGATACAATAGAATTATTGATTTAATATTAAGAGGATTGATTGCACTTCACGAACCTTTATTAGTTAAAATTAGAAAATATATTCCATTTATTGGTGGAATGGATTTTTCACCTGTAATAGTCATATTGCTTTTATCATTCATCAGAAATTTATTAATTGATTACAGATTAAGTTTTTAGGAGTAATACAATTGATAAGTGACAATATGAAAATCATAAATGGAATTAATCATTCTCAAAACTTAATTGAGAGTGTCAAAGAATTAGTTTTAAAATCTGAAAGACTTAATAAACGTAAACCTTCTATAGCCGTAATTTTAATCGGAGAAAACTCCGCTAGTGAAATATATGTTAAAAATAAAATTAAAACTGCAGAAAATATTGGAATAATATCAAAGAAAATTGTATATCCCTCATCAATAACCGAAAAAGAATTATTAAATAAAATCAAAAAATTAAATCAGCAAAAAGATATTGATGGAATTCTTGTTCAACTCCCACTACCAATGCATATTTCTGAAGATAAAGTTATTTTATCAATTGACCCAAAAAAAGATGTGGATGGATTTCATCCAATAAATTTAGGCAGCTTATTTCTAGGTAATAATAACGGAATGATCCCTTGTACACCTCTAGGGTGTATTTACATGTTAAAAAAAGAATTAGGCTCACTTAATGGATTAAATGCTACAATAGTAGGTAGATCAAATATTGTTGGAAAACCTATGCAATCATTGCTACTTAAAGAAAATTGTACAACTACAATTACACACTCTAAAACAAGAAACTTATCTGAATTTACACTAAAAGCTGATATTTTAATTGCTGCAATCGGAATGACTGAATTTATCGATAAAAGTTATGTAAAAGACAAAGCAACTGTAATTGATGTTGGTATCAATAGAAAAAAAATAAATGATAAAATTAAAATTTTAGGTGATGTAAATTTTAATGATGTTATTAATAAGGTTAATTTAATTACGCCTGTGCCTGGTGGGGTAGGTCCTATGACAATTGCATGTTTAATGTATAACACAGTTAAAGCAAGTTTCTTAAGAAATAGTCACGAATTTAAAGAGATTATTTTTGATGAATGATATAATCGCAAATTCAATATTAGTAATTTGTCTTCTAATAGTTTTTGGAATTTTAATGTGGGGCGTTATTACAATGGGTAGAGGTGGTGATTATAATAAATCCAAAAGTAATTTGATTATGAGATATAGAATTATTTTCCAAGCAATTGCAATAATTGTTTTTGTATTTATCTTATATATCAAGAGATATTATAATGGTTAAACTCAATAAAATTTATACTAAGACAGGAGATGATGGGACAACTGGTTTGTCAGACGGTACTCGTGTAAAAAAATATGATTCAAGACCCTCTGCATATGGTGATGTTGACGAGTTAAATTCTTTTATTGGCCTTTCAATTAACTGTATTAATAAAGAGAAAGAATATAATTTTTTGGTTGAGATTTTAAAAAAAATTCAAAATGACCTCTTTGATTTAGGTGCCGACTTATCTACACCAATTGAGGAAAACCCAAAATTTGAACCATTAAGAATCAAAAATTCTCAAGTTTTAAATTTAGAAAATATGATTGATAAGTTTAATAATAAGTTAGAACCATTAAATTCATTTGTTTTACCTGGTGGATCTGAAATGTCATGCTGGCTTCATATTGCAAGAACGGTAGCAAGAAGAGCTGAGAGATCCATGTCAAAACTTGCTGAAAAAAATAAGATTAACAAACAATCATTAATCTACATCAACAGATTATCAGACTTTTTATTTGTAGTTTCAAGAGTAACAAATGATAATGGAAAATTTGATATATTATGGGTTCCAGGAAAAAATCAATAATTGAAATGGGAGATGATTTATGAAGATACTAGTTCCAGTTAAAAGAGTTATAGACTATAACGTCAAAGTTAGAGTTAAAAAAGATGAAACGGACGTTGAATTAGATAATGTAAAAATGTCTATGAACCCTTTTGATGAGATAGCTGTAGAGGAAGCTCTTCGATCAAAAGAAAAAGGTGTTGCCAGTGAAATAATTGCAGTATCCATAGGCTTACCAGAAGTACAAGAAACAATAAGAAACGCTCTAGCAATGGGAGCTGATTCTGGTATTTTTGTAAATTGTACATCGAAACTTGAACCATTATCTGTTGCTAAAATCCTAACGTCAATATGCAATAAAATCAAACCTGATCTTGTGATTATGGGCAAACAAGCAATTGATGATGATATGAATGCTACTGGACAAATGCTTTCAGCAATGCTGAGCTGGGGTCAAGCAACTTTTGCAAGTAAATTAGAAATACAAGATAAAAAAATAAAAGTTGGTAGAGAAATTGACGGGGGCATAGAAAATATTGAAGTTAATTTGCCAGCGATTGTAACAACTGACTTGAGGTTGAATGAACCACGATATGCAAGTTTGCCAAACATTATGAAAGCAAAAAGAAAACCAATTGATGAAATAAAAGTTGAAGATTTAAATATCGACATTGAACCGAGGTTAGAAATCTTAAAAGTTGAAGAACCAAAATCCAGAGAAGCTGGCATAATGGTAAAATCAGTTGATGAGATGATTGAAAAATTAAAAAATGAAGCTAAAGTAATATAAGTTAGAGGTAAATATGAAAACGTTAGTGGTAGTTGATCATAATAATAATAAATTAGAAAAATCGACATTAAATACTATAAAAGCTGCTATAAAACTTGAAAATGTAGATTTATTAGTTTTAAGCGATAGTTGTAAAGATATTTGTAATGAATTAATTCATATTAAAAGTATTAATAATATTTTTATTAATGAAAACGTTGCTTTTAAAAACCAATTAGCTGAAGATTCAGCAAATTTTATTGCAAAAAATTTTAAAGACTACACGAATATTTTATTTTCTAACACTTCTAATGGAAAAAATGTAGCGCCAAGACTAGCAGGATTACTTGATACTATGATAATTCCAGATGTTATTGAAATCGTTGATAAGCAAACATTTAAAAGACCAATTTATGCTGGGAATGCCATTGCGACTTGTAAGAGTAAAAATAAAATAAATATTATAACTATCAGATCTACAGCATTTGAAGAAGCAGAAACCAGCGATGACAATGTTATTGAGATTAAAGAAATTGGAAGTTTAACAACTAATAACCTGACAAAATATTTAAATTCTGAACTAACTAAAAGTGAAAGGCCTGAATTAACTTCAGCTGATATAGTTGTATCAGGTGGAAGAGGGTTAGGATCTGCAGAAAACTTTCAGATATTAGAAAAATTGGCTGATAAACTTGGTGCTGCCATGGGAGCAAGTAGGGCTGCAGTCGATGCTGGATACGTGCCAAATGACTGGCAGGTTGGTCAAACTGGAAAAATTGTTGCTCCAAATCTTTACATAGCCGTAGGTATCTCAGGTGCAATACAACACCTGGCAGGAATGAAAGATAGTAAAGTTATAATAGGAATTAATAAGGATGAAGAAGCACCTATTTTTTCAATCTCTGACTATGGCTTAGCTGAGGATTTATTTAAAGCAGTCCCTGAGATGGAAAGTAAACTTAATTAAAAAAGTTATTAATTTGTTCTAATGAATTTTGATTATAACTAAAGATACCCTCTTTTTTTGCTATTATCTTTTGCTTTTTGATTAATAAAGTTGTAGGTATACCTCTAAGTTTTAGACTTTTGAAAAAGGTCATATTTTGATCAAAATAAGTAGTTAATTTATTTACTTTATTTTCTTTTAAAAAATTTAATTGATCCTTAATTGGTTTTTTATCTATTGAAATAATAATAACTTTTAAATCTTTATTATCTATTTTCATTTTTTTTAAGTCCGGCAATTCTTTTTTACATGGGATACACCAGGTGGCCCAGAAGTTAACAACGTATTTTGAGTTTAAGTCAAAGATATTAAATATTTTTTTTTCAATGTTCTTTTCGTCATTTAAGATTATGTTGTTATTCAATTTTATATCTATTTTTTGAAATAAAGAATTTGATTGTGATGGAAATGGGAGGATAATTAATAAAATTATTAAATATTTCAGACTAATTAACAATATTGTTTCTCTTTTTTGATTTATATATATGATAATTAAAAAAATTATAAAGATAATATAATGTCAAAAAGAAAAAAAAGTTTAAAAAGCACTATTTGGGGTGGAAGATTTGAAGGAGAATCAAGTGATAACTTGATTAAGTTTAATTCTTCAATCAGTTTTGACAAAAATTTATATACTCAAGATATTGAAGGATCAATAGCTCATGCTGAAATGTTATCAAAACAAAAGATTATTTTAAAAAAAGATTTTTTAAAAATTAAAAGTGGTCTTCTTAAAATTAAAAAAGAAATTGAAACTGATAAATTTAAATTCAAAATTGAACTAGAAGATATTCACATGAATATTGAGAGTAGGTTAATTGAATTAATTGGTGAATCCGGAAAAAAATTACATACTGCACGTTCAAGAAATGATCAAGTGGTTACCGACTTTAAGATGTGGATAAGAAGTGATTTAGATACCGTTTCAGAGCTTTTAAGGCAACTGCAAGAAAATTTAATTATTCAAGCTGAAGATAATTATGAGACATTAATGCCAGGTTATACTCATTTGCAAGTTGCTCAACCTATCACCTTTGGACATCATCTTCTAGCCTATGTAGAAATGTTTGGAAGAGACAGAGCAAGGATTCAAGATTGTAAGAACAGAATGAATGAGTGCCCTCTTGGCTCAGCTGCACTTGCAGGAACAAGTTACCCTATAGATAGAAATTTTGTAGCAAAGAAATTAAACTTTTCTTCACCTACACGAAACTCTATTGATTCTGTCTCAAGTCGTGATTTTGCTGTTGAATATTTATCAGTACTTTGTTTGATTGGCGTGAATTTATCTAGAATTGCTGAAGAGCTTATTCTATGGTCATCAAACGGTTTTAATTTCATTATAATTAATGAAGAATATACTACTGGATCAAGTATCATGCCACAAAAAAGAAATCCTGATGCAGCTGAACTTATTAGAGGAAAATCTAATAGACTTCTAGGAAATTTAATTAATTTAACAACTTTATTAAAAGGGTTACCTCTTGCCTATAGTAAAGATTTACAAGAAGATAAAGAACCAGTATTTGATTCATCTGGAAATATTAAAGATTGTCTATTAAATATGATTGGTATTATTAAATCTTTAAAAATTAATAAAAAGAAAATGCTTAAAGCCTTACAAAAAGGTTTTCCAACTGCAACTGATCTAGCTGATTATTTGGTAACATATTTAAATATTCCTTTCAGAGATGCTCATAAAATTACTGGTAAAATAATTCTTCTTGCTGAAAAAAAAGATTACTCACTTGATGAATTATCTTTAGAAGATTTAAGATCCATTGAACCTAAAATTGATAATAATATTATTAAATCAATAAGTATTAGTTCATCAATATTAAAAAAATCATCATTTGGTGGAACTTCTCCAAGATTGGTTTTAAAAGCAATATCAGAAGCAAAAAGGAGATATCTATAAAGTTATGTCAAAATTAAACCAATTAAATACTCTATTTTTTTTATTGATAGTTTTAAGTATTTTTTCTTATGGATGTGGTAAAAAAGCAGACCCTATTCCACCATCAATAAAAATAATTTCAACAAAAAAATAAAATGCAAAGAATTGGATACTATCGCAAATCAGGAGAATTATTTCTTCAAAATAAAAGTTTAATAAAATTGGCAGATCACTATGGGACCCCAACATTTATATATGATTCAAATTTAATTAAAAATTCTTTCTATTTGCTTAAAAATATTATGGATCCTCTTAATGGAAAAATTCATTTTGCTGTTAAATCAAATGATAATCTTGGAATAATTAAATATATAAATAATCTAGGTGCAGGGGCTGATGTAGTATCGATTGGTGAATTAAAAAGATGCTTAGCAGTTTCAGTTAAACCGGAAGATATTATTTTTTCGGGTGTTGGAAAACAAAAAGATGAGATAGAGTTTGCTATTGGTCAAAATATTAAACAATTAAATGCAGAATCAATTGAAGAATTAAAAGATATAATTGAAATTTCAAAAAATATTAAAAAGAGAGTAAATGTTGCAATAAGAGTAAATCTTGACATAAATGCTAAAACCCATAAAAAAATATCAACCGGTGATGAAAACTCTAAGTTTGGAATAATCTATGATGACATTGTAAATGCTTATAAATTAATAAATGAAGCTTCCTTTGTAAATCCTTTTGGATTAGCAATACATGTAGGATCACAATTATTTGATTATGATGTGTTTTTCCAGACTTTTTTAAAAATTAAAAATTTGGCAATAGAATTGAGAAGTCTTGGTTACGAAGTTAATCATTTAGATTTAGGAGGTGGATTTGGAATTGATTATACAATGAAAAATTCACTTGATTATAAGTCATTTAGTAAAGCTTTAAATGAAGTTTTTAGAAATGAAGATTTTCAATTGAGTGTAGAACCGGGAAGGTCGTTAATTGCTGAATCAGGGATTTTATTAACTAGAGTAATTAGGACAAAATCAACTAATCTTAAAAACTTTTTGATTGTAGATGCTGCCATGAATAATTTAATTAGGCCTACTCTTTACAATGCAACTCATTCGATTAAGCCTATTAAAATTAAGAGTAATAGATCTTCAAAAAAATATGATATAGTTGGACCAATTTGTGAAACAGGTGATTTTTTAGGTATTGATTTTAATTTACAAGAAACAAAGAAGAATGAGGTTCTAGCAATTATGACCTGCGGCGCATATGGAAGTGTAATGAGATCAAATTATAACAGTAGACCAAGTGCCGCTGAGGTGTTTATATTTGATAATAAAGAAATTTTGCTTCGAAAAAGAGAAGAAATAGATCAAATACTTAAACTTGACATAATACCAAATTTCTAACTTGAACTCTCAATTTCTTTCATAATAGTGGCACGAATTGTGGCATTATTATATTTTTGATTAGTTAGAATTAAATGATTAATTTTAATAAAATTGTTAGATGAAATAAATGTTTGCGTTGATTTTATAATAGTTTCCGCAAGTATTTTGCCATCTTCTGTTGTCATGATTACTTTTAATGTAGGTGTTAATATAGAGTATTTTGAATTGTTTTTTATATTACCAAAAAACTTTACTGACTTACCTTCATAAACTGCACCAAAATTTTCTATCTCTAAATTTTTAAAATCCGCATAAAATGGTATTTTAACTCGTTTAAATAAACCAAATACTTTATGAAAATTCTTTTCTACAAAATTCGGAAAATAAGAATGACTAAAACTTATAACATTATTTCTAAAGTAGACAGTACTACTTATGAAGAGAATAGAAATAAAAATAATCAAAGGAATTGCAACACTTTTCTGCTTTGAATGAACATTTTTGAGGGTTTCAACGTTTGAGGTTTTATTATAGATCTGTTTTTTATTCTTAATTATTTTTTGTTCTCTATTTTTTACACTAGCTTCAGCTATTTCTTCAGCAATTTGAGCAACAGTTTTTTTCTTAGTATTATAATTTTGATTTTTTCCTTTAGTTAACTTTTCTTTAGACTGCGTTTTCACTCCATTACTTAATATATCAGTTTTCTTCTCTATTTCTGTCCTAATCGCATCAAGATCTTTACGTAGTTTTTCATCAGATAAATTTTCTGGTATTTTTTTTTTAGGATTTTTACTATTTAAAAAAGGCCATTCATTATCACATACACTACACTTAAATAATTTTAGCTTTGGAGTAATTAAACTTTCATCAACTTCAAATAAAGTATTACACTTTAAACATTTTTCTAACATAATATTTAACCTGAATAATATATTACTATATAGTAAAAAATATGTCTTTCCAAATAATTAACTAAATCAAATGATTAAAAAAAAATATCTTTTTCTAGTTGTCACACTCTTAATAATATTAGTGATTGATTATTTAATTTTCTATAAGAAAATCTTAAATTATAATAATAATTTAAACTTTAATAATAATTTTATTGTCTTAACTGGAGGTGATAATAGAGTAAAGAAATCTCTTCAAATTTTTTTTCAAATTAAAAGCAAAAATAAAAATTTGTTTATTAGCGGAGTAGGAAAAGGTTTTAATAAAAAAACATTGATAAAACTTACTAAAAAAAACATAAATAATGAAAAAATTATTGAATGTTGCATTCAAATAGAAGGTGTCTCTAGAAATACTTTTTCAAATGCCGTAGAGAGCTTAAAATGGGTTAAATCAAAAGGAATAAATTCATTTGTTTTACTAACAAATAATTACCATATGCCAAGGGCTATGTTAGAGTTTAAAAGTATTTTTAAAAATATTAAAATCATACCTTATGTATTTATTGACGAAAATAAAATATGGTGGAAAAAAAAAATAAATTATATTTCTGAGTATTTTAAATATAAATTAACATATTTTAGAATAAATTTACTTCAATTTTGATACTTCTGGTAAATGTTGTTTTGCTTCAATAATTTTACTTCTTATTTCTTTAGAATTTTTGAAAAAATTATATAATTCGTTAGAATTTTTTTTCCTAATTAATTTTTGTAATGCTGAAAGATCTTCATTAAATCTTTGTAGCATTTCTAATACTGCTTCAGCATTATTTAAAAAAACATCTCTCCACATGGTCGGATCTGAAGATGCTAATCTAGTGAAGTCTCTGAATCCAGTTGCTGAATATCTAATAACATCATTTTTTAAATCACTCTCTAAATTATTAGCCGTGTCAACAATTGAATAAGCGATTAAATGAGGCAAATGTGAAGTTATTGCAAGTACTTTATCATGATAAAATTCATCCATGAACTCAACTTTAGAACCAAAATTTTTAAACAAATTTTCTAGATACTTTCCATTTTTATCGTTCTTTTTACTAATTATAATCCAATATCGGCCTTCAAATAAATTATAAAAACCTGCTTTAGGTCCAGAATACTCAGTTCCTGCTAAAGGGTGTGAAGGAACTAGAAATACATCTTCAGGTATTAATGATGAAAGATCTCGGATTACGGAAATTTTTGTTGACCCAGTATCTGTTAAAATTGCTCCCTTTTTTAGATTTGGTGAAATTAATTTTCCTACATCTGCCATTACACCTACAGGAATAGCTAAAATTACTAAATCTGATTCTTTTACAGATTGCTCGACAGAGTTACAAATTTCATCTGCTATTTTAAATGACTTAACAACTTTAAGGTGTTCAAGATTATTATCATAAACTTTTATGTAAAATTTATTTTTTAAATAATAATTAAATGCTTTTAATATAGAACTACCTATTAAACCTAAGCCGATGATAGTTACTATTTTTTTATCGATTATCATTTTGTGTGATAAATTTTTTAAGTAATTTCAAGAAATAATTATTTTCTTCTTCAGATCCTAAAGATACTCTAATGTAATTTGGTAAATTATAAACATTCATTTCGCGAACTAACACACCATTTTTTTTAAAAAATAATACAGCATTTTTTGTTGAAGATTTATCTTGATCTGATAAATTTATAAGAATAAAGTTAGTCGAAGACTTTACATATTTTACACCTAATTTACCTAATTCAATTTCCATAAATTTCATCGATTTTAAATTAAAATCAAAGCAATGGTTTTGAAAATCAATGTCTTTCATGGCAATAATTCCAGCTTCAATGGCTATAGAATTGACACTAAAAGGACCTCTAACTGCCATTAAAAAATTTATTATTTTACTATTACTATAACCCCAACCTAGTCTCAAGCCTGCAAGTCCATGTAATTTTGAAAAAGTTCTTAACATTATAACGTTATTAAAATTTTCAACTAATTCAGATCCATCTATATAATCATCATTTCGAATATATTCTGCATAAGCTGCGTCATAAACTAACAATATATTTTCTGGTATATTGTTAATTAACCTATAAACTTCACTTTTACTAATAAATGTCCCTGTCGGATTGTTAGCATTAGCAAGAAATATTAAACGAGTTTTATCTGTTATTAAGTTTAATATATTATCAATACTTACATGAAAATTAATGTCTTTGGCAATTTTTTTAATTCCTCCAGCTACAGTTATGGATTGTGGAAATTGTAAAAACCCATATTCTGTGTAAATTGCTTCGTCTCCAGGTTTTAAAAATGTTTGAGCAATTACAGAGATTAAATCGTCAGAACCATTGCCAAGAATAAGTTTATTTTGGTCTAAATTATTAATTTTACTAATTGTTTTAATCAGTTCTTCACTATGTTGTGGAGGATACCGATTAAAACTTTTAATCTTCAACTCTTTATCAATTCTTGGAGAGTACCCTAAAGCATTTTCATTCGCAGAAAGTCTAATTAATTTTTTCAAATTAGATGAACCAAAATTTGGTTTATAGGCATCTAAATTTAAAATTGATTCTTTTGGTTCTAAAAACATATTTTTTTCTAACCTAAGTTATTTCAAAATTAAATACTTTTTTTTGTGAAAGTATTCATTTAATGGGAATTCAGACACAATTTTTATTTTAGAATTAATTTTATTTAGGTCAAATTGTGATTTTTCTATTATTGCTACATCAATAATTTTTTTATTTATTCCTTCATTTAACTTAATAAAATTTTTAAAATCTCTAATTTCAAAATATGGACCAAAATAACTTTCATAAGCTGCTAAAGAAAGCTTGTCCGCTCCAATGTATCCAATTTTTAATTTTTTTTGTGTTGACAGATTATAAGCAATAATTTGTCTCCATATTCTTTCTGCAAGTTTAGAATCGATATCATAAGAGAAAATTTTTTCCATCACTTTCCTTTCTCTTACTGGATCATAAGTAAACTTCCCTCCTTTAGCTTTTAAAATTTTATTTGAAAGTCCTTGTCTTTTGGAAATTAACTCAGCTATCATCTTATCAAGTTGGTCTATTTCTTTTCTAAGTTTTTCTAATTCTTCCATGGTAAAATTAATTATAAGTTTGTATGATATATATTTATTGATAACATAATTTTTTCCTAAGGATAATTATATTATGACTCAAATTGAAATCATAAAAGCATTAAGTGACAACTATATTTATGTCTTGAATAATCCTATTAATAAACAAACAGCAGCAATTGATCCTGGAGAAGCACAACCTGTTATTGATCTACTTGAAAAAAATAATTGGAATTTAACGCATATATTTAATACACACCACCATAACGACCACATCGCTGGCAATCAAGAATTATTAGAAAAATATAACTGTAAACTTATTGCTCCAAAATATGACAAAAATAATATACAAAATTGTGATCATTATGTTTTAGATGGAGATGAAATTGATATTATTGGAGAAAAGGCTATAGTTTTTCACACTCCTGGCCACACTATTGGTCACATATGTTATTACATTGAGAGTTTAAAAACACTTTTTTCTGGAGATACTTTGTTTAGACTTGGATGTGGAAGAATATTTGATGGAACTTTTGAACAAATGAAAAACAGTTTAGACAAAATTATAAATTTACCTGATGATACACTTGTGTATTGTGGTCATGAGTATACATTATCAAATGCAAACTTTTGCAAAAGTTTGATTTACAATAATATTGAAGAGTTAGATACTTGTATTAAAGAAATTACAAACTTAAGAAAGCAAAATAAACCAACCATACCTTTTTTTCTTGGACAAGAAAAAAAATTAAATCCATTTTTAAGATATAATGATATTAATTTTAAAATTGCAAATGATGTTGAAAAATTAAATAGTGCAGAAACTTTTAAACATTTTAGAAAACTTAAGGATAATCACTAATTTCATATGAAACAGAACAATCCTCAAAAACATCAGGCTTTGTAATTTTTAATTTAATATTTTCAACTTTTTCAAAAGCTCCTATTTTTTTAATTAAGTTATCAGCTAGCGTCTCAATTAAATTAAAATGCTTGGAATTGATAATATCTAATACAATTCTTCTAAATTTTCCATAATCAGCTACATCTTTAAGATTATCAGTATGAGTTTTTATGGATTTAACAAGTACAATTTCCAAGTTAATTATTATTTTTTGTTTATTTAATTTTTCGTTTTCATAAACTCCAACAGAAGCATTACAAGTTAAATTTTCAATAAGAATTTTCTTAAACATTAATATTTTACCTTATTTAATAGCAACATCTCTTACGGGAGGAGCTAGATGTGCTCCTCCATCTAATAATGAAATGTGACCAGTAACAGAGTTTGAATTAGTCAAAAAATCAAGAGCTAAATATAAATCATCTATTGTTGCAGAACTATTTAAAATATTTTTTTTATGAGAATTTTTGAACTCAGCATTATTTTGATTCTCTGCAGGTAATATTATTCCAGGAGCAATTGCATTTACTCTTAAATCTGGTGCATAAGATAAGGCTGACATCTTTGTCAATCCTGACATTGCTAACTTTGACAAAGTATAAGAATAATAATCTGGATTTAGACCTTCGATTTTAGCATCAATTATATTTATAACCATATTATTTTTACTTTTTTCAATACAGTTTTTAGTTATATTCTTAAAAAGTGCTTGGATAAGTAATGCAGGTGTAGAAAAATTAATAGACATATGTTGATTTAATTTTTCTATTTTAAAATCTATACCTGTATCATATTCAAATAATCCAGCATTATTTACTAGACCTATCCAATCTTTGTCTTTTGACAGTAAGTTTTCTACTAAATTTTTAACATCATTATAATTTGTAAAGTCTGCTTGATATAATTTTATATTTTTTGAGTAACGCGATAATTCATTTGCTGTTTCTTCTGCTTCTTCTTTTGAATTATTATAATGCAGAATTAAATCCCAATCATTCATTACAAAAAATTTAGAGATATGCTTTCCTAACCTTTTTGATCCAGATGTAACTAAAATAGATTTTCTTTTATTCACTTTAAGGACCTTCAATTAAATAATCTGGTATAATACCAGTCTTTTTAATAACAGATGCAATATTTTGATTTTTCAATAAACCAAAATTTGTCATTAAAATTGATTTAATTCCGATTGAGTTGGCGCCCAAAATATCCGTATGCAAAGTATCTCCTACCATTCCAATTCTTGACATGTTAATTGAAGATCCTGAAATAAACTGCACTTTTTCTAAAGCCATTTCAAAAATTGTTGAAAAAGGTTTGCCAAACCATAATGGTAAATTAATACCTTCATTTATTAATTTTAATGTAAAATAACCTGGTTCCATACTAAAATGATCCTTGTGAGGCGCAACAATATCTGGGTTGGAAACAAAAAATGGTCTTGGATTTGAGGACAATGTATCTTTTAATAAATCTTGAAAGTCTGAGTCCCAATAACTTGTACCTAAAAAAATAAAAGAGTCCATTTCGTCAAATAATTCAATATCTTTCACTAAATCTATTGTTGTACAGTTTTTAATGTTTAGTTTTTTGTCTTTATTACCAAGGACACCTATTTTAGATGAATTAAGATGAATAGATAAAAATCTTTCTGTTGCATCTCGACTCGATATAATTTCATCATAAGAAAACTCTAATCCAAGATTATAAAATTGATTAATTTTTTTTTCAGAACAATAAGTGGCACCATTCGTTAGAATGATTACATATATACCCTTATCTCTAGCAATATTTAAGGTCTCAATTATGGGTGGTATTAACTGATCCCCTATATTTATAACTCCGAATGCATCTAAAAATAAAACATCAAATTCATCCAAAATATCACTTAAATTTCTTCTGATTTTTAAATCTCGAGAGTTTTTTTGAGAGTGAGGTAAAATTGTTTTAAAATTTTCATATAATGATATAACCTGTTGAGAATTCATATTTTTAACAGCTGGAAAGATAAAATTTTTATTAAACACTTCATGTTGAATTAAAAATTGTTGATTGTTATTTGTCATTATTTATTTATATTAGATTATATATTTTAATCTATTGGAAACTAAAAAAATGGCAATTAAATCTTGTTTTTCTTTAGTTGAAGAAGCTAAACAAAAAATCAAAAATATTGACTTTATAAATGCTCTAAAATTGCATAATGATGATAAAACAATTTTTATAGATTTAAGAGACATTAGAGAACTAGAGAAAAGTGGTAAAATAAAAAATGCTAAGCACGTACCAAGGGGTATGTTAGAGTTCTGGATTGACCCTAAAAGTCCTTATTATAAAGATTACTTCAATACTAAAAATAAATTTATATTTTATTGTGCTTCTGGATGGCGATCGTCATTGTCTACTAAAACAGCTTTGGAGATGGGTTTAACTAATGTTTTGAACTTAGAAAATGGCATTGATGACTGGATAAACCAAAACGGCCCAATAGAAAAAATTACTAAGAAAAAAAATTAGTTTGATTATTTTTGTAGTTGGAATTATTATAAACTGTCATTTCCTCTTTGCGTGAGAGCGTTTTAAATAACCGCCGAAGGAGCAACTACCCTAGAAACTCTCAGGTAAAAGTATCGTAAAGAGTTGACAATCTGGAGAGAGGCATATTTTTATGTCCACCGAAGGAGTAAGCTTATATAATAAGTTAATCTCTCAGGTACACATGACAGATTAGGGCTTGATTTGTCATGGAGTTTTTATGAAAAAAATAGCAATTATCGGCGCTGGCATAACAGGCGTAACAACAGCATATCAATTAATGAAAAAAGGTTACGATGTAACTGTTTTTGATAAACAAAAGTATGCAGGAATGGAAACAAGTTATGCTAATGGCGGACAACTATCAGCATGTAATGGTGAAGTTTGGACAAATTGGAAAACTATTTACCAAGGAATGCAGTGGATTTTTAAAAAAGATGCTCCCCTCTCAATTAATCTAAAACCTTCCTTACATAAACTAGGATGGTTTTTAAGTTTTTTATCAAATGTGAAAAATCATGAAAAAAATACAATTACTACTGTAAAAATGGCAATCGAGAGTGGAAATATATTGAAAGAGATATTAAAAGAAGAAAACATTAATTTTGACTTTAAAGAAAAAGGTATTTTACATCTTTGCAATACAAAAGAAAATTTTAAACATGGATTAAGAGTTAATAAATGGCTAACAAAAGCTGGTTTAAAAAGAGAGCCACTTAACAATAAAGAAATTCAAAAAATTGAGCCTACAATTAATTTAGAGAATTTTTTTGGTGGCTTTTTTACAAAAAGTGATATGTCTGGCGATATACACCTTTTTTGTACCCAATTAGCTGAAATTTGTAAAAAAAACAATGTAAAATTTAATTATAACACCTCAATTAATGATATTGTTCATAAACATAATATAATTGAATTAAAATTTAGTACTCAAAATACTAAAAATATTGATACTTTTGATTCAACAGTTATTTGTGCTGGTGTATCAAGTAAACATATAGCTTCTAAATTAGGAGATAACGTAAATATATATCCTGTTAAAGGATATTCCATAACAATTGATCTAAATGATAAAATTAGCCAAAGTAGTGCACCAGAAGTTTCACTTTTAGATGATGGAGCTAAAATTGTTTCAAGTAGGCTTGGTACGAATAGGTTTAGAATAGCTGGCACTGCCGAATTTAATGGTTATAATAAGGACATAAGAGAAGACAGGATACTTCCATTAATCAAATGGAGTAACAAACTTTTCCCAAAAGTGTCAACAGAACATTATAGACCTTGGGCAGGATTAAGACCCATGACCCCTAGTATGATGCCTAAAATTGGAAGAGGTAAATTACCTGGAATTTTTTACAATACTGGACACGGACATTTAGGATGGACATTAAGTGCATTCTCATCATTATTAATTTCAGATATTTTACTAAGAACTGACAATCTAAGTTAATATTTTATATATCTAGATTTGAAACATTTAGTGCATTCTCTTGAATAAAATTTCTTCTAGGTTCTACCACCTCACCCATAAGTGTTGAAAAGGTTTCTTCAGCATTTATTTCCTGTTCTATTTTGACCTGTACCAAGGTTCTTGAATTTGGATCAAGGGTTGTCTCCCAAAGTTGATCGGGATTCATCTCACCTAGTCCTTTATATCTGCTAATCTGAGCGCCTTTTTTTCCTTTTTCTAAAATAAGATCTACCAAATGTAAGGAAGAATGAATAGATAGCTTTTCATTTTCGAAGACTAATTTTACATTTTCTTTAAAAATTTTAAAATTTTCAGACAGATTGTTAATCTCGTTTACTTCTTTATTGTTGAGATCTTCAAATTTTAAATTAAACTTTTCTGATACACCACGATAAGTCTTTTCAAATAGTATAGATTTTTTTGATGTATCTAAATTGACATCCCAATACTTATTAACAGGATTAAATCTATTTAAATAATTCGAAATAATATCAATTTTTTCTAAACCTTCAAAAATATTTTTATTTAATAAGCCTAAATTTGATAAACTTGTTATAACTTCTTTACCACCAATTTTACGAGCAAGTGAGCTTATAAATTTGTTGAGAATAATACATTTTTCAACGAAATTATTTAGATCATTCTCAATCATTGTTTCATTGTTACCAATTGTCAAATAACAATTTTTTATTCCATTTTTTATTAAAAAATCATCCAAATGATTTTGATCTTTTATATATATTTCCGATTTATTCAACTTAATTTTAAAAAGTGGCGGCTGTGCAATATAAAGATAGCCAGCATCTAACAGAGGTCTCATATGACGAAAAAAGAATGTAAGAAGTAAAGTTCTAATATGACTTCCATCAACATCAGCATCTGTCATAATTATTATCTTATGATAACGTGATTTTTCTAAATTTAACTCTGCATTTCCTACGCCAGCTCCTATTGCTGTGATTAGCGTACCAATTTCTGACGAAGATAACATTTTATCAATTCTAGATCTTTCAACATTTAATATCTTTCCTCTAAGTGGTAAAATTGCTTGATTTAATCTATCGCGGCCTTGTTTTGCAGATCCACCTGCAGAATCACCTTCAACTAAAAATATTTCTGCTTTCTCAGGATCTTTCTCCTGACAATCTGCAAGTTTTCCAGGTAAGCTTGCTATATCTAATACTCCTTTTCTTCTGGTTAACTCTTTAGCTTTTCTTGCTGCTTCTCTTGCAGTAGCTGCTTCATAAACTTTATTGATAATTTTTTTAGCGTCAGCTGGATTTTCTTCAAACCATTGTGATAATGATTCATTTATACATTGTTCAACAATTGGTCTAACTTCACTTGAAACTAGTTTGTCTTTTGTTTGACTAGAAAATTTAGGATCAGGTAACTTTAATGATATTATGGAAGATAAACCTTCTCTGCAGTCATCTCCAGTTAGTTGAATTTTTTCTTTTTTAGAAAAACCAAAGTTGTTTGAATAATTATTTATTACCCTTGTCAATGCAGCTCTAAAACCTGCAAGATGAGTGCCGCCATCTCTTTGAGGGATGTTATTTGTAAAACATAAGGAAGTTTCATGAAAAACATCAGTCCACTCAAGAGCAACCTCCATCGAAATATCTTCTTTTTGATGAAATGTAATTATTGTTTCATGAAATCTATTTCTAGATTTATTGATATGTTTTATATATTGTTTCAAACCTCCTTCATAGCTGAATTGAAGTTTTTTGTTTTCAGAGCTTCTTTCATCAATTAAATTTATTGTTACACCACTATTTAAAAATGCAAGCTCGCGAAGCCTATGTTCTAAAACTTTAAAATCAAATGTAACAGTTGAAAAAATATTAGAACTTGGCTTAAAAATAATTTCTGTACCAGTAATTTCGGATTCCCCAATAATTTTTAAAGGATTTTCAGAATTACCATTAATAAATTTAACAAAATACTTCTTTCCATTTCTACTTATAGTTAATAGAAGAAATTCTGATAGTGCATTAACTACAGATACACCTACACCATGCAGTCCTCCAGATACTTTATAAGAATTATTATCAAATTTTCCTCCAGCGTGAAGTTGTGTCATAATGACTTCTGCCGCAGAAATACCTTCTTCCGGATGTAGATCCACAGGTATACCCCTACCATCATCTGAAATCTTAACAGAACCATCAGATAACAGAGCAACATTAATGTTTTTGCAAAAGCCCGCAAGTGATTCATCAATTGAATTATCTAAAACTTCATACACCATATGATGTAATCCCGATCCATCGTCAGTATCACCAATGTACATGCCAGGTCTTTTTCTAACTGCATCTAAACCTCTTAAAACTTTAATAGATTCTGCATCATAATTTTCATTGTTTTTACTTTTATTAATTGGTTCATTAGGCATATTTCAACTCACTTTTTTTTGAAAAATTTTTCTGTAATTTATTAACATCAATCGATTTGTATGAAACAGGATAATTTTCAAAAGCATTAGAATTTGTACAAGTAAACCAACATTGTGAATTATGTTGAGATGTCTTTTCAAATAAAGCTCTCTTATGAATTTCGTCGAGATTTTCTATAATATCATCTAGTAGCAGGATTGGTGTTTTTTTATATATGGACTCCATTAAGTCACAGTGTTTAAACACTAAAGAAATTAGCATGATTTTTTGTTCTCCGGTAGAACAAAATGTTATCTCTTGTTTGCTTTCTTTTTTAAAAATAAATATTTCAGATTTGTGAGGACCAATAAAAGAACTAATACCATTATTTCTGTTTTTTCTTAAAATGTCCATTATTTGGGAATGGTATTTTTCTTCACCTAAACTATCTAATAATTCTTCTGCTTTTCCATTAATTTCTAAATATATATCGGAGAAAACATCTTCATTATTTAAATTAGATTTAAATAAGATATTTTTCATATCTAAAACAAACTTTTTCCTACTTTCTATGATTTTTATCGATAAATTAATAATTTCACATTCAATAGCATCTATCCACATTTGATTATCATTGTAATTATTAATAATTTTAACTCTTTCTTTCATTAGGAATTCATATCTATATAGTAGCCTCACATGAGTTGGATTTGCTATATTTATTAATCTATCAATAAATCTTCTTTTTTCCTGCATTCCACTATGAAAAAGAAGGAGCATTTGTGGGGTAATCCAAGAAATTTTTGTTAATTTTGATAATTCAGTCTGTTTTACACATTCATCATTGATTTTTACTAATCTAGAATTATAATTCTTACGAATACCAGTTCCTATATCAAATATTTTATTTGTTACAAAAACACTGGCATGAACTCCCCAATAAATATCTTCATGTGAACTATTATCAAATTTTTTAAAGGTTAGATCTTTTGATTTTGCTTTTCTTATACCTCTTCCTGATGTTAGATAAGAGACAGCTTCTAATATATTAGTCTTACCAACTCCATTAAGACCAAACAAAACAACATTCTCAGAAGATAGATCTAATTCTAAATTTGTATAATTTCTAAAATAACTTGCTTTGATTTTTTTAACAAACAGTTGCTTGTTACTTACAAGATTTATATTTTTATTTACTTGGGTTGTATTCATTAAATTAATAATTTTATACCCTCATGGGCATCAAAACAAAAATTATACCTTCTTGTTGTTCATCTGTAATCAAAGCTGGTGAAGAGGAGTCTGATAATGAAAAATGAATTTTATCACCTTGAATTTGATTTGTAATATCTAATAAATATTTAGAGTTAAAACCTATCGCAAGTTGTTCTCCTTCAAATTCAATTGTAAGTTCTTCAATTGCATTTCCAATTTCACTATTGTTTACTCTTAAAATTAATGAGTTATTATTTATTTCGAGCTTAACTGCTCTAGTTTTCTCTATAGATATAGTAGATACTCTATCTACTGCGTCTTTAAAATTTTTTGTTAAAACTTCCAATTTATTATTATTTTCTTTTGGTATTACTCTTTGATAGTCAGGAAATGTTCCATCAATCAATTTTGAAGTTAAAATACAATTATTTACAGTAAATTTAATTTTATTCTTTGAGACCTTAACAATTATGTCTCCATCTGTTTCTTCTAATAACTTTCTTAACTCGTTGACTGTTTTTCTAGGAATAATAATTGATGGAATTCCATCTGCACCCTCTGGAAGTTTAAGTTTAACTTGAGCTAACCTATGTCCATCTGTGGCTACTCCTTTAATGAAGTTCTTATCTTCTTCGTCTTGATGGACATAAATACCATTTAGATAGTATCTTGTTTCTTCTAAAGAAATTGCAAACTTTGTATTATCAATTAAATTTTTCATATCTTCAGAACTAATTGAAAATTCTTTTCCCTCAGATATTTCAGTTACAATTGGGAAGTCATCAAAAGGTAAAGTAGGAAGAGTGAATTTTGATTTGCCACATTCTAATATTAAATTATTGTCGTTAACATATATTAAAATTTCCGAGCCATCAGGAAATTTTTTTACGATGTCGTGTAAAGTGTGTGCTGGAACTGTGATTTTTCCATCTAATATTATATTTGCTGAAATTGTCTCTTTAAGATCTATTTCCATATCAGTAGCTATAAAACTAATTTCTTTACCAACTGCTTCAATTACTAGATTAGATAAAATAGCTATTGCATTTTTTCTCTCGACCACTGAATTAATATGACTTAGAGGTTTGATTAAATCTGTTTTAACAATTGCAAATTTCATTTCATTTTCCATAAATTAATTATATTTATTTTTATATCTTAGATTTTTAATTCAATACAAAATATAGCATTAATTTTGTAAATCAGCAAATTTTTACATATATATAGTATATACAATTAATCAGTTTTTAAACTTAAAATTATATTATCTAAATCTTGTTTAATTTTTCTATCAGTTTCACTTGAAGCTTTTATTTTATTTACCCCATGTATGACTGTAGCATGATCTTTACCACCAAATAGCTTGCCAATTTCTGGGTAGGAAGAATCAGTGAATTTTTTAGATAAAAACATTGCGATCTGTCTCGGTTTAGCAATGTGTCTTGATCTATTTTTGGAACAAAGTTCATGAAATTCAAGATTATAATATTTAGAAACTTCCAGTTGAACATCTTTAACTGTTATTTTTTTATTATTTATTTCCATGTAATCAGCAAGAATAGTCTTTGCATTTTCGATGTTTAATTGCGACTTCGTTACATCAGAATATAGAATTATTTTATTTATAGCTCCTTCCAATTCTCTTATACTTTTAAAAATATTTTCAGCTAAAAAATTTATAAGGTTTCTCTCTAAATGTATATTTTTAATAGAAACTTTATTTCTAATAATTTTCTTTCTTAATTCAAATGTTGTTGGCAATATATCAACAACAAGACCTCCAGATAGTCTAGATCTTATTTTATAATCAAGATTATCAATATTAGAAGGGGATTTATCAGCTGTGATTATAACTTGTTTTTTATTATCGATTAGATCATTCAAGAGGTGAAAAAACTCTTCTTGAGTAGACTTTTTTCCACTTATAAATTGAAGATCATCTATCATCAAAACATCAATAGATCGAAATTGGTCTTTAAAACGAATAGTTTCATTCATTTTTAAAGATTTAATAAATTGATACATAAATCTTTCAGCTGAAATGTATATAAATTTTTTCTTGTTATTTTTTTTTATATTCCATGCAATTGCATTTAATAAATGAGTTTTTCCAATACCCACATTCCCATAAATATAAAATGGATTATAGTCTAAATTGAACTCTTGACTAATTCTTTGCGCTGAGAAGTAAGCAAGTTCGTTAGATTGATCTAAAACAAATTTTTCAAATGTATAATTTTTATTTAAACTTTTAGAGGTGTTATCTGTGAAAGATATTGACGACAATGTTTGATTTTCATCTTCTGATTTATACTTATTTGTTTTTTGAATAAAACTTTTGTCATTATGAACAGTAAATCTAATCTTATTTAAACCTATAAAAACTCTTTTTGCCCTTAAAAAAATTTTGTCATAATATTGATTGTCAATCCTATTTTTAACTAAATCTGAGGGTGTTTGAATTGTTAGGGTAAAGTTTGAAAACTCTACAAAAACTAAAGGCTTTATCCATGAATTCCAAATAATACTTTTAAAATCATCTTTAAGATCATGTTGAACTGTTGACCATGAAACAACGTTTTCTTTTGATTTTTTAAGTATTTCTTCTGCCATTTTAAAACCTTGGGTTTTATTAAAACTTATTTGCCAAGTAAAGCAATTGATATGGCTTAAAAAAAAAAAAATATTTATTGATTTTCATTTTTTATAAATTTATTGAAATAAAACAATTACTTATATTATTTAAAATTTTTAAAAAATTTTTAATTTTAAGAAAAATTTAATTTATATGTTTTGACTCTATGAAGTAAAATTTCAAAATTATATTAAGATATATTCATACATTATTGATTTTGTTACGATTCTTAAAAGATTATAAAAAAATTACTTCTGAAAAATATATCTGTCATAAATCGAATTTTTGATGACTTGATTTAAAATAAAATAGTTTTCTAATTCTTAAATTAGCGAATCGTTTCTATATATAAAAAATGGTATAATTAAAAATTTATTTTAACAATTTAATCTTATTAGATAATCTAGATAACTTTCTTGAAATGGTATTTTTTTTAAAAACACCTTTTCCAACTGATCTATGCATTTCAGGCTGAGCTTCAATAAAAGCTAATTGAGCATTTTTTTTGTCTTTTTTTTCAATCAAATTTTCAACTTTTTTAATAAATGTTCTGACCCTTGTCTTTCTAATTTTATTAATTAATTGAAATTTTTCATTTCTTCTAATTCTTTTTTTTGCAGATTTGTGGTTAGCCATAAGATACCTTTTTTCAGTATCGCTACATTTTAAAAGTTAAAATGTCAAGTTAAAAATTCTCGACAATAATTTTAATGGTTAAAACATTATCCTTTAAATTTTCAATTTTAAAAATCTTTTTTTTAAATTGATTATTTTTTTCTCTCCAAATATTCTTATTTTCAACTTTTTCCCATTTTACTTGTTGAAAAAAATCTCTATAAAATGATAAAATTTTATTTTTTGATAAAGTTTTAATTCCAAAAGATATTGAAATAATTTTACCATTAGAGGAGTCAAATTCCACGACATCTCTTTTATTTTCTATTAAACTTGGTAAAATAGGAATGTCTTCTACCCAGTTTTGAATTTTAAATTTATACTCTCCTAAAGAAAATTGGATTGTTAAGTAAAGTGATAAAATAAAACATAATATAAAAGTACTTAACTTTTTTATTAATTTTTTTGACATACTGGACATATATATGTTGCTCTTTTGTTAATATTTAACTTAAGTATAATACCATTACAATCAAAACATTTTAATTTGTCTCTACCATAAACTTTTAATTTTTGTTTGAAATATCCAACTTTTCCATTTGGCTGTTTATAATCTTTTATTGTAGTTCCACCATTTAAAACTGCTTTTGAAAGAACAATTTTGATATTAAGTAACAATGCATTTATCTCATTTTTACTTAAAGAATTAACTTTTTTTAAAGGATTAATTTTGGAATAAAATAAAATTTCAGAAGCGTAAATATTACCTATTCCACATATAATTTTTTGATCTAACATAGCATTTTTGATAAGAGTTGTTTTCATAGAAAATTTTTTTTTTATTAAGTTATACTTTAAGCTTTTACTTAAGCCATCTATACCAAGATTTTTTATAAGAAAATGTTTTTTTAAACTGAACGTACAATAAAAATCGATATGTCCAAATCTTCTTTGATCATTCAATATCAAGCTTTTCCTCTCTCCATTTGCTCTTACAAAATTTAAAATTATATGATCATGTTTAATTCTTTTAGAATTTTCATCATTTATACTTAAGTATCCACTCATTCCAAGATGTAAAATTAAAGTATTTTTGTTTGACGTATTTATCAAAATATATTTTCCAAGGCGATCTATTTTAAGAATTGTTGTATTATTGAAAATTTTTTTTATATAAGGATTTATTTCCCATCTTAATTTACAAACATAAGACTGAATATTTAAAATTTTTGCATTTAACAAGAATTGCTCTATGTATCTTTTAGATGTTTCAACTTCTGGTAATTCTGGCATTTTCGTTTATAATTTAATAATGAGAAAAAGTTTAAAAAAAATTGATTTTGGTTTTAAAAAAGTCAACATAAATAAGAAAGAAGAATTAGTAAATAATATTTTCAACTCTGTATCTTCCAAATACGATTTAATGAATGATTTATCAAGTTTAGGTTTTCATAGGTTATGGAAACAAGAATTAATAAATTGGATTGCGCCACAATCAAATCAGTCTTTACTAGACATTGCAGGCGG
Source organism: uncultured SAR116 cluster alpha proteobacterium (assembly GCA_902524215.1). Lineage (GTDB taxonomy): Bacteria > Pseudomonadota > Alphaproteobacteria > Puniceispirillales > Marisalimonadaceae > TMED54. Next base: position 24,153 of record CABZCK010000004.1, on the reverse strand, counting down.
TACTGGAGATATTGCAAAACTTTTTATGAAATCTGGCGGTTTTTCAGCAGACATTATAGATATTAATTACAACATGTTAATTAATGGAAAATCAAATAATCCTAAAATACGATATATTGTTGGAAATTGTGAAAAACTTCCTATAAAAAATGATACTTATGATAGAATAACAATAGCTTTTGGATTAAGAAATATAACTAACAGACAATTAGCGCTTAATGAAATATATAGAGTGTTAAAACCAGGTGGTAGGTTTATTTGTTTAGAATTTAGTTTGGTTAATGATAATATTATAAAGAAATTATATGATTTATGGTCATTCAAAATCATTCCAAAATTAGGTAAAATTATAACAAATAATGAAGAAGCATATAAATATTTAATTGAATCTATAAGAATGTTTCCTGATCAAGATGAACTGTCATTAATGTTTGTTAAATCCAAATTTGAGAGAGTCAAATATAAAAATTTATCACAAGGTATAGCTTCACTTCATTCTGGGTGGAAATTTTAATGAAAAATATTAAGATTATTGTACCAAAATTTTATGAATATCCACTTATTGTTTCAAGATTTATTTTTGTATTATACATTCTAGTCAGGAACGGTTTAGTGACTGAAATCAATAGATTTAATATAATAAATAAAAAATATCAAAAAACACTTAATTTTTTCAAGTTTGTTTTTGAAAAAAAAAAAAATGATAGTGAATTTCTTGATAATTTAGGTGAAATTGGTCCAGGTTTTGTTAAGCTTGGGCAAGCATTATCAACTAGACCAGATATATTTGGTTTAGATATAACTAACAGATTAATATCATTACAAGATAAACTTCCTCCTTTTTCAGATAGAATTGCAATTAAAATAATTGAAGAAGAAACTAATAAAAAAATAGATGAATTATTTAATTTTTTTGAGAAAAAACCTATTGCAGCTGCTTCCGTAGCTCAAGTCCATAAAGGCATTCTTAAAAACGGTAAAGAAGTAGCAATAAAAGTTTTAAGGCCAAATATTGAGCAAACACTATTTAAGGATTTTAAATTATTTTATGGAATTTGTAATATATTAGAATTTTTTTCAACTAATTGTAAAAGATTAAGTCTTAAAGAAATTATAGCCACATTTGCTCATAGTTCACTTGACGAGATAGATCTTAGATTAGAAGCTTCTAACTCTGAACAACTTAGAGAAAACTTTGTTGACTATGAGCTATTTGATACACCTGAAATTCATTGGAAATATACAACAAAAAAAATATTGATAAGTGAATTTATTGACGGCATTAGAATAGATCAAATTAAAAATTTAAAACAAAATATTAATTTAAAAAGACTAACAATGGTTGCCTCTGAAATTTTTTTCTATCAAACATTTAGAGATGGTTTTTTTCATGGTGATTTACACCCTGGAAACATTTTTATTAATCGATCAGGAAAAATTATAGCAATAGATTTTGGTATAATGGGTTATCTAAATTTAAATGATAGAAAATTTTTGGCAAAACTTTTTAATTTTCTTTTAAATAAACAATTCTATAAAATTGCTAAACTTCATCAAGAAAATGGAATGCTTGATAAAGATACAGATCTGCAAAAATTATCTCAAGAAATTAGAATTTTAACTACACCTATTTTAAATAAACCTATTGGGGATGTTTCAATGGGTCATTTATTTGGTGAAATTCTTGCATTATCTAGAAAATTTAATATTAAAATTCAAGCTAAGTTTTGTTTACTACAAAAATCTATGATAATGGCAGAGGGCATTGCTAGGCAAATTAACCCTAAAGCAAATATTTGGCAAACTACAGAACCATTAATGGAAGAATGGATCAGCAAAAATATGAGATATGATTTCTTTTTTGAAAAAATCAATAATAAAAGATTCTTTTCAAAAGAATTAGTTGAAATATTTCAAAAAATTGATAGATTACTTAATAAATTTTTTAATTTTTGAGAATTAAATGAATAATTTCACTAACATACCTGAATTAATTTTCAAACTTGGTGGTACAGGCTCTGTTTCAAAATTACTTAAAACAAATCCATCAACTATATCAAATTGGAAAAAAAAAAATAAAATACCAAAGTCTTATTTGAGACTAATTCATATCTTACTTAAAGAGAGAAATTTAGATATTTACAAAGAAAATATAGATAATAATATTATTAATTCAAAACAAAAAAAATCAAAATTTAGCATATTGGTTATTATTTCGGGAGGTGTATCTTGTTACAAAGTTCTAGATTTAATAAGATTATATCACAAAAACAACTATGATATTGAAGTTATATTAACAAAATCTGCTCAAAAATTTATTTCTCCTTTGTTAGTGACAAGCTTAATTAATAAAAAATGTTTTACAGAATTATTTTCCTCTGATGAAAACGAGAATATGAATCACATAAATTTAGCTAGAAATAAGGATTTAATTTTAGTTGCTCCATGTACAGCAAATTTCATGGCTAAAATAAGTCATGGAATTGCAGATGATTTAGGATCAAATGTTATTTTAGCTTCTGAAAGTAAAATTCTCATAGCTCCCTCCATGAACCCTTATATGTGGGAAAATAAAGCTACTCAAGATAATTTAAAAATTTTAAAGCAAAGAGGTATAAATTTAATTAATCCAGAATCAGGCATGATGGCATGTGGTGAAAATGGCACTGGCAGACTACCAGAGATAGATAAAATATATTCATTTACGAGAACTTATCTTTTAGAAAAAGAGAAAATGAGCAATATTAAATTTAAAAGTCAACTAAAAATTTTAATAACCGCAGGTCCTACTCAAGAAAAAATTGATCCTATAAGATATGTCTCTAACAATTCCTCAGGAAAACAGGGTTATGCATTGGCAGAAGAATTTTTAAAACTTGGAGCAAATGTAACTCTAATAAGTGGTCCAACAAATATTAATAAACCAAATGTAAATAAATATGTTGAAGTTTCATCTGCAAAAGAAATGCTTTCACAAGTAGAAAATAATATTGATTGTGATATTTTTATAAGTTGTGCTGCAGTTTGTGACTGGAAATTAATACCTTATACCCCAGAAAATAAAAAAGTGTCAAATAATGATAAACTTAAAAAAAAAAATAACATTATTTTTAAATTAGAAAGTAATCCTGATATTGTTAAATTTGTAAGCAAAAATAAAAAAAGACCAAAGTTAGTTATCGGATTTGCAGCAGAAACGAAAAATTTAATTCATAATGCCAGAAAAAAACTACAAGAAAAACAATTAGACATGATAATTGCCAATTTAATTGAAGATGAAAATTCAATTTTTGGAAAAGAATTCAACAAAATATTTATTATCGATAAATATTATAATATACAAGAAACTGAAAAACTAAAAAAACACGAAATTGCAAATTTAATAATTTCAAAAAGTTTAAAATTGTACCAAGAAATGAATGCTGAAAATTATAATAGAAAAAGTATCACAGTCTGAGAATTTTAATCTTCCAAAATATCATTCAGATAATTCGTCAGGATTAGATATAGTTGCGGATATAAATAATCCTATAAATTTAAAACAAAATGAGATATTTTTAGTACCGACCGGAATCAAACTGAAAATACCTAGAGGCTATGAAGGTCAAGTAAGGCCAAGGTCTGGCTTGGCCCTAAATCATGGAGTTACAATATTAAACTCGCCAGGAACAATTGACTCGGATTATAGAGGTGAAATTAAAGTTATTTTAATTAACCATTCTTCTGAAACATTTGTAATTAAACCAAGTATGAGAATTGGTCAAATTGTTTTTTCTCCGATTGTTAAGGTGCACCTTAAATTAGGTAGTGTAAATATTTTTGAGACTAAAAGATCATCCAAAGGATTTGGTTCAACAGGATTAGAGTAAACAATAATGCTTGATGAAAATGACTTAAAAAGATATGCAAGTCAGCTAATAATGCCTGAGATAGAAGAAGAGGGCCAATCTATACTTCTAAAAAGTAAAGTTTTGATAATTGGAGCAGGAGGTTTAGGTAACCCTACAGCTATTTATTGTTCTGCCGCTGGCATAGGGTATATTGACATATGCGATCATGATAATATTGAATTATCTAATTTAAATAGACAAATAGCATTTTCAATCAATAATTTAGGCCTTTCTAAATCCACTAAGTTAAGAGATTATTGTTTAAACTTAAATCCTAATTTAAAAATTAAGTCTATTGTTAATAAGTTTGATAATAAATTTCCTATAGATAAATACGATATTATAATCGATTGCTCAGATAATATTGAAACTAAATATAATGCTAATTTATCAGCTCATAAGAATGATAAAACTCTAATATCTGCATCAGCAACTCAGTTCGAAGGGCAATTAGCTGTATTTAAAAGTGGAAAATTTAAAAATTCACCATGTTATGAATGTATTTTCCCGCAAAATCAGCATCAAGATACTAATTTAAATTGTAGAGAGGTTGGAATAATAGGCCCAGTTACAAATTTAATTTCAAGTCTTCAAGTAACTGAAACAATTAGAGAGATATTTATTCAAAATTCTTTTAAAAAAGAAAAATCATTCACTAAAAATTCTTTAGCTGGAAATTTATTATTGTACGATTGTATTAAGCAAGAAATTACTAAAATAAAGATAAAAAAAAATTTAAATTGTAATATTTGCAAATGAATTTTTATTTTAAATTGTGCGTTTTAATTTTATTTTATAGTTACTCTTATTTACCAAATATTGTATTAGCTGAAGATTTACCTAAGTTAGTGTCAATTAAAACTTCAAAGGCTAATTTAAGATATGGACCTGGTAAAAACTATCCCATAAAGCTTATTTTCATAAAAAAAAATGTCCCATTACTAGTTGTGGATAAATTTGAACATTGGAGAAAGGTTTTAACAAGTAAAAATACAGTTGGATGGATACATAAGTCTCAAATAACAATGAAACAAAGAACTATTACATTAAAACCAGATTATTTAAGAAAAAAACCTCAGCTGTCATCTAAAAAAATTGCATTTTTATATGATAATGTGAATGTTTCAATTGTGAAATGTAAACTTTATTGGTGTAAAATAACTTTAAATACCAGGAAATTCTCAGGATGGTATATAAAAAAGTTTCTATGGGGATCAAATTATATTATAATAAAATAATTCAATAGTTACTATAAGGGAATAATTTTGTCGATACTTAAAAATAAGTTCAATTACGAAGAATTAATAGCTTGTGCAAAAGGTAAGCTTGCTGGGATAGATTTTCCAAGATTACCATTACCCCCTATGCTTATGTTTGATAAAATAGTTAATATATCAGAAGAAGGTGGAAATTATAATAAAGGCTTGGCTCACGCAGAATATAATATTACTCCTGATAAATGGTTTTTTGAATGTCACTTTGAAAATGATCCTGTGATGCCTGGCTGCTTAGGGATGGATGGTCTTTGGCAACTACTTGGATTTTGTCTTGGTATTATGGGAGGAAGAGGTAAAGGTAGGGCATTATCTGTCGGTAACGTAAAATTTTCAGGTCAAGTTTTACCAATTGCAAAAAAAGTTGAATATGTATTAGATTTTAAAAAAATAATTAATAGAAAGCTTATGCTTGGTATCGCTGACGGAAAAGTTCTGTGTGATAGTCAAATTGTATTTGAAGCCTTTGATATAAGAGTTGGTCTCTTTCAAGATGAGAAAAGATAATTAGGTAGACAAATGATTGAACAAAGAAGAGTAGTTATTACCGGTATTGGTATTGTTAGTCCAATTGGTAATAATAAAAAAGAAGTGAAAGATTCCTTATATTTTAATAAGTCCGGAATTAGCTTTAGCAAAGATTATTCTGATCTTGGCTTTAGAAGTAATGTTCATGGAGACATTGATATAAATTTTGAAGACTTTTTAGATAAAAAAGACCTAAGATTTATGGGTGATGGTGCTGCTTACACTGCTATAGCAATGAAGGAAGCAATTAAAGATGCAAATCTTAATGATGAATTAATATCAAACCCTTTAACTGGATTAATTGCAGGTGCTGGTGGGCCAAGTACAGTTAATTTATTAAAATCATTTGATATTACTAGAGAGAAAGGTCCAAAAAGAGTAGGGCCGTTTATGGTTCCGAAGTGTATGAGCTCAAGTATTTCCGCTTGTCTTTCTACAATGTTTAAAATAAAAGGTCTTAATTATTCAATAACTTCTGCATGTTCAACATCTGCTCATTGTATTGGAGTGGGAGTTGATAATATAAAATATGGTAATCAAAATATTGTTTTTGCTGGTGGTGGAGAAGAACTAGATTGGACTTTATCTGTTTTATTTGATTCAATGGGAGCATTGTCTAGCAAATATAACGATACTCCTCAAAAAGCATCTAGACCATATGATGCTAATAGAGATGGTTTTGTTATCTCAGGCGGTGGTGGCATTATAGTACTCGAAGAATATGAACATGCAAAAAAAAGGGATGCTAAAATTTATGGAGAAGTCTTAGGTCACTTTGCAAACTCAGACGGACACGACATGGTAGCACCTAGTGGAGAAGGTGCTGTTAGGTGTATGAAAAACGCATTGAAAAATACAAACTTAAAAATTGATTATATTAATGCTCACGGTACAAGTACACCAGTTGGAGATGTTCAAGAAATAGAAGCAATAAAAAAAGTTTTTTCAAATAAGGGATATTTACCTAAAGTGACAAGTACAAAGTCATTAACAGGTCACTCATTAGGAGCTACTGGTGTTCACGAAGCAATATATACTCTTATAATGATGAATAATAATTTTATATCCGGTTCCTCAAATATAGAAACACCAGATCCGATAATTGAAAATATTGATGTACCTAGAAAAACAATTGATAATATAAATATTAATACAGCATTATCAAATTCATTTGGTTTTGGCGGTACAAACGCAACCCTCATACTTTCAAAACTCTCAGAAAGTTAATTATGAACTTAATGGCAGGAAAAACCGGTCTAATAATGGGTGTTGCCAATGAAAGATCCATTGCATGGGGAATAGCAAATGAACTGTTTTTAAATAATGCCAATGTTATTTTAACTTACCAAAATGACAGTTTAAAAAAAAGAATTATACCCTTATCAGAAAAAATAAACTGTAAAAATTTATATAAATGTGATGTTTCATTAGATCTTAAAAATGAATACTCTATTGAAAATTTAATTAAAAATATAAAAAAAGATATTGGGGATTTAGATTTTGTTGTTCACGCCTTAGCATATTCTGACAAAGATGAACTTAAGGGAAAATACATTGAAACCTCAAGAACAAATTTTTTAAGTACACTTGACATCTCAACTTATAGTTTTACCAGAGTAGCAAAATCTGCTTCAAAGATTATGAGAAATGGAGGATCATTGCTAACTCTTACCTATGCAGGATCAAACAAAACCACTCCAAATTATAATGTTATGGGTGTAGCAAAAGCAGCATTAGAAACATCTGTTAAATATCTATCAGTAGATTTAGGGAAAAATAACATTAGAGTTAATGCAATCTCAGCCGGACCCATGAAGACTATTGCAGGTGCAGCGATTTCTGGAGCAAGGCATGTTTACAAATACTCTGAAAAAGTTGCTCCATTAAAAAAAAATCCTGACCTCGAACAAGTTGGAAATGCAGCTCTTTATCTTTTATCAGACATATCGAGTGGTGTGACAGGTCTTACTCATTATGTAGATGGTGGGTTAAAAGTTGTAGGTATACCTAATCAAGATTTAGTTAAGATTTAATTATTTATTTTTCCAATTAGGCTTTCTTTTTTCAGAAAATGCTTCCATTCCCTCTTTATGATCTTCTAATGAAAAAGTTGACATGAAAACAGCTCTTTCAGCTCTCAAGCCTTCGTTTAGAGTTGTTTCATAACTTACATTTACAGTTTCTTTAGCTAACCTTGCTAACGCAGTAGACTTACTAGCTATTTTATGTGCGACTTTTAAAACTTCTTCGTTAAAACTTTCTCCATTAAATACCTTAGCAACCAAACCACATTTCTCAGCTTCATGAGCATCTATCATATCTCCAGTTAAAATAGCATACATAGCCTTTGATTTACCTATAAAACGTGGCATTCTTTGACTTCCACCAGCTCCAGGAATAGCGCCTACATTAATTTCTGGTTGCCCAAACTTTGCATCATCAGAGGCTAAAATAAAATCACAGGCCATTGCAAGCTCACATCCTCCACCTAAAGCAAATCCTTGAACAGCAGCTATTAAGGGTTTTTGAATGTAGGAAAAGTAGGACCAATTTTTTTCAATATATCTGGTTTCAGAAATTTCAGCAAAAGTAAGCGGTAACATTTCTTTCAAGTCTGCGCCTGCAGCAAAAGCTTTTTTTGACCCTGTCAAAACAATACAATTTATGTCTTTATCTTCATCAAATTTTTTACAAGAAAGATAAATAGCCTCTACAAAACCCGCAGAGAGTGGATTTAAAGAATTTTCATGATTTAAAGTAATTAAACCAACTTTGCCAATTTTTTCTGATTTAACCCAATTCATCTTTAATTCATAATGTTTTTTCATTGTAAACTCTCTCCTGTTTCCTGATCAACTCTTTTCATTGACAGTTTTACCTTACCCCTATCATCAAATCCAATAACCATAACTTTAACTTCATCACCTTCTTCACAAACATCAGTTGTTTTATTGGTTCGTTCTTCTTGTAATTCTGAAATGTGAACTAATCCATCTTTAGAACCTAAAAAATTAACAAAAGCACCAAAATCAACAGTCTTAACTACTTTACCAGTGTATATTACACCTTTTTCTGGTTCTACTATTATATCATTAATTCTTTTTAAAGCCATTTCCAAACTTTCATCATTTGGTGATGCTATTTTCAAGACACCCTTGTCATCTATATCAATTTTTGACGAAGATACTTCACATATATCCTTAATAACTTTTCCAGATGGTCCTATAATCTCCTTAATTTTGTCGACTTTAATTTTTAGAATTTTTATTTTAGGAGCATTTTCTGCCAAAGTTGTCCTTGGTTTTGAGATTGCTTTTTTCATCTCTTTAAGAATATGATTTCTTCCAACTAAAGCCTGATCAAGCGCAACTTTCATTATTTTACTAGTTATAGATGTGATTTTTATATCCATTTGTAAACTCGTGATACCTTTATCTGTTCCAGCAACCTTAAAGTCCATATCGCCTAAGTGATCTTCATCTCCTAAAATATCAGAAAGTACTACAAAGTCTTTATCTTCCTTAATTAGACCCATAGCTATACCGGCAACTGGTTTTTTTAATGGAACACCAGCATCCATTAATGCCAGCGAGGTGCCACAAACTGTAGCCATAGATGAAGATCCATTTGATTCAGTGATGTCAGAAACTACTCTCATTGTATATGGAAACTCTTCTGTTGAAGGTAGTAAAGGGTTGATAGCTCTCCAAGCAAGTTTACCGTGACCAATTTCTCTCCTTCCTGGCGATCCCGTTCTTCCAACCTCACCAACTGAAAAAGGAGGAAAATTATAATGTAACATAAATCTTTCTTTATAATCTCCGTCAAGACCATCAATTATTTGCAAATCCTGGGAAGAGCCAAGTGTTGTAACAACAAGAGCTTGTGTTTCACCTCTAGTAAATAAAGACGACCCATGTGTTCTTGGGAACGTGCCTACTTCTGCAACTATATTTCTAACAGTTTTATTATCTCTTCCATCAATTCTTTTTTTAGTTTTTAAAATTGAGGATCTTACAATATCAGCTTCTACTTTTTTAAAAACGTCAGAAAATAAGTTTAAATTAATTTCTTCATCATGATCTTTTTTTATTTTTTCTTTTATTTTGTCTAATTCACCGTATCTTGATGCTTTTTCTTCGATTTTGTAAGCTTTCTCTATTTCTTTTTTAAAACCAGTAATTAATTTAATATAATTTTTTTCTCCTGGAATTTCTTCTTCAATTGATATTGGTTCCTTAGCTGCAACTTCAGCTAATTCAATAATACCTTTTATTACAGCTTTCAATTCTTTATGACCAAAGTCGACTGCACCAAGCATAATTTTTTCGTTTAACTCACTAGCTTCTGATTCAACCATTAATACGCCATCATTTGTTCCAGCAACAACTAAATCAAGCAAATGGTTATTTTCCTTATCAATTTTTGGGTTTAATATATATTTTTTCCCATCCCAACCAACTCTGCATGCTCCAATAGGTCCCATAAACGGCAATCCAGATAAAGTTAGTGCAGCAGATGCTGCAATAATTGCAACTATATCAGGATCATTCTCAAAATCGTACTCAAGGACAGTTGCTATAATTTGAGTTTCACGTTTAAAATTTTTGTGAAATAATGGTCTTATTGGTCTATCAATTAACCTTGAAGTTAATGTTTCTTTTTCTGATGGACGACCTTCTCTCTTAAAAAACCCTCCTGGTATTTTTCCAGCTGAAAAAGCTTTTTCTTGATAATTAACTGTAAGTGGGAAAAAATCAGCTTCAGAGTTACTTTTAGCTGCCGTTACTGTACATAAAATCGTTGTCCCACCATGAGTGACAACTACAGCGCCATCAGCTTGCCTAGCAATTTTACCAGTTTCAAATATTAATTTTTTACCGCCAAATTTCACTTCTTTTCGAAAAACTTCAAACATATCACTACCTATTTCTGGATTGAATTAAATATTTATCTTCTTAACCCAAGTGATTTAATTAAATCACTGTATCTGGTTTCACTTTTATTCTTTATATAAGAAAGTAAGTTTCTTCTTTTCCCAACCATGCTTAACAATCCACGTCTAGAGATGTAATCTTTGTGGTGTTCTTTCAAATGTTCTGTAAGAGACTTAATCTTTTCAGATAGAATAGCAACTTGAACATCAGCTGATCCTGTATCTTTTTCATTTATCTTATACTCTTTAATTAATTTTGATTTTTTTTCTTTTGTGATTGACATACTTCCCTCTTTACAAATTAAACACTCTAGTTGGTTTAATAAAATTATTATCTATTTTAAAAAAACATATGGGTCTATTATTGTTCTTACATATCATATAAGTATCATTACTTTTATTTAAAAAAAAATTTTTTTTATGTTCATTTTCAATTAATTCATCTAAACAAATTCTTTGTCCATTTCTTAAAGCTATCTCATGCTTTTCTGTTAGGTTTATAAAAGGTAAACTTTCTAAAACTTTCTCAATAGGTAAAATGTTTTTTAAAATTGCTGAACTATGTATTAATTTTTTTGATAAATCCAGTAAAATCGCACATTTAGTTGAAAAATTACCAATATGAGTTCTTCTTAACTCATATAAATGACCAAAACAATTCATTGCCTCACCTAAATCTCTTCCTAAGGATCTTATATAAGTACCTTTTGAACATATACATTCAAAAGAACAATGGCTTTCATCAAGATATTTTTTTATTCGGAAAGTTTCAATGAAAACAGTTCTTGGATTTAATGAAAAATTTAGATTATTTCTTGCTAACAAGTAAGCTCTTTTACCATTAAATTTTATAGCTGAAAATTTTGGGGGTATTTGTTCAATTTTACCTATAAAATTTTTTATATTCTTATTAATAGTCTCTAAGTTTGGTCTTTTAGTAGTACTTGAAATTATGGTCCCCATTTTATCATCAGTAGATGTCTTTTCTCCCCACTTTATTGTAAATTCATAGTGTTTTTTAAACTGTTGAATTACTCCAATAGTCTTAGTTGCCTCTCCAATAGCTATAGGCAATAAACCTGAAGCCATTGGATCTAAAGTTCCTGCATGACCAACTTTTTTGATAGAGAGAGAGTTGGAAATCAAATTAACTACTTTTCGTGAAGATATTCCTTCTGGTTTATCAACAAGAAGCCAACCATTAACTTTCATTTCTTGCCTATTTGATGGTTTCTAAAATATTATTTATTTTATTTGAATATTCAAATGAGTTATCAAAGAAAAACTTTATTTTTGGAGTAAATTTTGAAGTCAAATTTGATGCTATCTTTGTTTGTATTAGCTTAGACTTATTGTTTAGTTCATTAATTAAAACTTTATTTGCAGAAACTGAATTTGTTGAAATAAATATTTTAGCATTTTTGAGATCAGGACTTAATATAACATCTACAATAGTCAAATTCTTGCTATCAAAGGTCTCAAAGATAAAGTCCTCCTTAATAAAAAAATTTGATATTAAAAATCTTATTTGCTGTCCAACTTTTAGTTGTCTATTTGAAGGTTGTCTTTTATGGTTCATTGATTAATTATAATATTTTTTTTATTTCTTTAACTTCAAAACATTCCATGACATCACCAACTTTAATATCATTAAAATTTTCTAAACCCATTCCACACTCTAGTCCAAATTTAACTTCTTTGACTTCATCTTTAAATCTTTGCAAAGTTTTAAGTTTTCCTTCATGAACAACAGTATTTTCTCTTAAAAGTCTAAAACTACAACCTCTTTTAATAATGCCTTCCGTTACAGCACATCCTGCAATTTTTCCAAAATTTGAAATATTAAATACTTGCTTAATCTCAGCGTACCCAATAAATTCTTCTTGAAGATCAGGATCTAACATTCCAGCAAGACCATTTTTAGCATCCTCTATAAGTTCATAAATTATAGAGTGATATCTAATTTCAACCATATCTCTTTTAGCAATTTCCCTAGCTTGTGGTATTGCTCTTACATTAAAACCAAAAACTAAAGCTGAGGATGCCACAGCTAAAGAAATATCAGATTCGTTGATTGGACCAACCGAGCCTATCAAAATTTTAACTTTAATTTTTTCATCGCCTAATTTATTTAATGCCACTCTAATTGCTTCTAATGATCCATGAACATCTGTTTTTATAACAACGGGTAATTCTGTAATTTCACCTGATTGAATATTGGCCAACATTTGTTCGACTGTTCCTCTGGATGAGAGTGCTGCTTCTTTTTCTTTAAATTTTCTAGATCTATATTCTGCAACTTCCCTTGCTTTTGATTCGCTCTCTACTACATTAGCAATGTCTCCAGCAATTGGTGTCCCAGAAAGACCCAAAACTTCTATAGGAGTTGAAGGCATGGCTTCATTAACCCTTTCACCTAAATCATTAATTAGCGCTCTAACTTTTCCATTTTCAGTGCCAACAACGATAATATCACCTACTCTAATTGTACCTGTTTCTACCAATAAAGTAATTACTGAACCTTTGCCCTTTTCAATTTTTGATTCTATAACTACGCCAGAAGCTGGACAATTAGGATCACTCTTTAATTCTAGTATTTCAGCTTGCAATTCAATAGCGTCTGTTAAATTATTAAGTCCTGTTTTCTTCAAAGCTGATACATTAATACATTGAATATCACCACCCATATCCTCTGGAATTAATTCATGTTGTAGCAATTCATTTTTAACCTTCTGAGGGTCCACATCAGGTTTATCACACTTATTTACAGCTACAATAATTGGAGCTTCAGCAGATTTAGCATGATTGATTGCTTCTATAGTTTGTTGCTTAATTCCATCATCAGCAGCCACCACCAATATTACTATATCAGTAATGTTAGCACCTCTTGCTCTCATTTCTGAAAAAGCCTCATGTCCTGGTGTATCTATAAATGATATAAGATTGCCATTCTTGGTTTTAATTTGATATGCACCAATGTGTTGAGTAATTCCACCAGCTTCACTATTAGCAACATTAGTTTCTCTCAAGGCATCTAATAAAGATGTTTTTCCATGATCTACATGTCCCATAATAGTTACAACTGGAGGTCTTGGAACAAGATTTTCAGAGATTTTTTTGTTGTTTACTAAGTCTAACTCTATATCAGAATCTGAAACACGCTTTACTTTGTGACCAAATTCAGTGGTTATTAACTCTGCAGTATCTGCATCTATTACTTGCGCAGCTGTGGCCATTATGCCATTTTTCATTAACTCTCTTACAACATCAGCAGTTTTTTCAGACATTCTATTTGCTAATTCAGATACCAAAATAGTATCTGGTATTATTACATCTCTAATTTGTTTAATTGAAGGTGTAGAAACTTCCGATTGCAATTTTACTTTTTCTCTTCGACGTTTTATAGATGCAAGTGAACGAAACCTTACATTTTCACTATCTAAAGCTCTAGCAATAGTAAGTTTACCTTCTCTTTTTTTTTCATAACCCTTATTAAGAGTAACTCTTTTTGTATTCTCCTTAAAGGTGTCTTTATTTGATGATTTTTTTGAAAATTTATTATCATCCGGTTTTTTATCTTCATGCAACTTATTATGTGAACTCAAGGATGAAAAATCTTTGTTTATTATTATTTCATTATTTTTATCTTCATCTATTTTATTAAAATTTTTTGATTTCAAATCATTTTTTGGTTTATTGACTTCATTTTCTGCTAAAGCAGCAGTTCTAGCAAGGCCATCTTTGAGTTCTTTACTTCTTTTTGCGATTTGCTCGGCGCTTAATGTGGTACTGATATCATTTTTTTCGTATTTAGGTGTTATTTTATTATCGAAATGTCTTTTTGGTCTTTTTACCTCAACTTGGACTGTATTACGACCAGATCTTGCATTCGTTGTAACACTTGAAGGAATCTTATTAGGGTTTAAATTAGATTTTAGTGTTAATTTACCACCTGATAAACTTAATTTTTTTCGTTCTTTTGAATTATTTTCAGTCATTATAATTTTTTACTTAATTTTATCATCTTCAAACCAATGCTTTCGAGCTTCCATTATGACCTCTCCAGCTTCATTTTCATTATTAAATACTTTTTCGCCTAGTAATGTAAAAAGTTCTTCACTATCTAAATTTGCAAGATCATCCAAAGTTTTTATGTTATTTTCAACTAATGTCAGAATATTAGATTTAGATAAATATTTAAATTCATATAATTTATTTTCGATTCCGCTTGACTTAAGTTTTAATTCTATATTTTCATTTTCAAGCTTAACGTAATTTTGTGCTCTTTCTTTTAGCTCTAATGACAAATCTTCATCAAAACCTTCTATATTATTTAATTCATCTATGGATGAATTTGAAATCTCTTCAATTGAGGTATAACCTTCTGCGACTATCAAATGAGCTATTACGTCATCAACATCCAGAGCTTCAATAAAAATTTTTGTCCTTTCACTAATTTCTTCTTGTCTTTTATCGGAGTCAACGCTCTCAGAAATTACATCTATATACCATTTACTAAGATCAGAAGCTAGTCTAACGTTTTGACCTCTTCTTCCAATCGCAAGTGATAACTGATCATCAGGAACTATTACTTCCATTCTACCGGCTTCTTCATCCATAATTACTTTAGATGGTACAGCAGGTGCTAAAGAATTAATCACAAAAGTAACTGGATCATCTGACCAAGGTATAATTTCAATTTTTTCACCTTGTAACTCATTCACAACTGCTTGAACTCTTGATCCTCTCATTCCAACACAAGCTCCAACCGGATCAATAGTATTATCTTTTGAATAAACACTTATTTTAGCTCTGCTACCAGGTTCTCTAGCAACACTTTTAACTTCAATTATCCCGTCATAAATCTCAGGAACTTCTTGAGTAAATAATAAACTTAAAAATTCATTGCATGATCGTGAAAGAAAAATTTGTGGTCCACGTGTTTCTTCACTTACATTAAGTATATATGTTCTAACTCTGTCACCTGGCTTTAATTGTTCTCTAGGGATCATTTCATCTTTTCTAATCACACCTTCTGCTTTACCAATGTCAAGTGTAACAGAAAAATTATCAAACCTTTTTACAGTACCTAATATTATCTCACCAACTCTATCTTTAAATTGATTATATTGACGTAATCTCTCTGCATCTCTTACTTTTTGTGAAATAACTTGTTTTGCACTTTGAGCAGCTATTCTTCCAAAATCAAAAGGAGGTAATATCATTTTATGGTAGTCACCTATTTTCAATGATTCATCTCTTCTAAGAGCTTCTACTAAAGACATTTGTGTTGCTTCATCCTCTACCACTTCAACCACATGCGTATATTGTTCAATAGAGATTGCTCCATTATTTCTATTTATAGTAGCTCTAATATCTCTTTCTAGACCATATTTAAATCTAGCAGCCTTTTGAATAGCATCTTCCATAGCTAGAATAACATCTTCTTTATCAATTAACTTTTCTCTAGCAACAGTTTCAGCTACTTGGATAAGTTCTATTCTTGGAATATTTTCCATTTAAAAAACCTCTTACATATATTCTAACCTTAATTTTTCCTAGTAATAACTTATAAGAGTATAATTTGAAATAAAAATTTAATTTTTTTTAAAAAAAAACCAATTTACTACTTTGTTATTTTTCAATGCTTTATTTGTATACTTAGTATCAATAATCCATTCTGGTTTTGCGTTTTTATAATGATATCCATTTTTCATCCACTTAAAATCATCTCTTATATGGAATTGCTCTAATACCCAACTTTTCATTTCTTCGTGATCTGTTGAAATGATTAGTTCACCCTGGTTTTTCAAAATCTGACTAATATCATCAAGAAATTTTTGTTGTATCAATCTTCTTCTTCTATGTTTTTTTTTCTGCCATGGATCAGGTTGCAATATTAAAATTAAATCAAAAAAATTCCTTTTAAACTTTTTCATAATTAAATTAATATCGTCAGGCCAAATTTTGACATTATTAATGTTTTTATCTACAATTTGCTTTAGTAATTTAATACATCCATTATAGTAAGCATCACATCCAATAAAAAAATCATATGGTTTGTTTAAAGACATATGCACTAAATTGTCACCGTTTCCAAAGCCTATTTCTAAGATATTTTTTCTGTGTTCATTAAGTTTAATTTTATGAATCTGCTCTTCTTGTAAATAAAATTTATGACTGTAATGCTCAAAAATCTTTGAGTTAGTTAAAGAAATTCTCCTACCTTTTCGACGACCATAAAATAAATTTTTATTTCTTTGGAACAATCGATTTTATAACTCCTTTTTCAACATTTCAACAAGATCTGTTTTCTCCCAAGTGAACGATCCTTTTAACAATTCATTTGGTGTTCGTCCAAAATGACCATATGAAGATGTTGGGACATAAATTGGATTATTTAATTTAAGCATTTTTCTAATACCACTAGGTGATAAATCTACATTTTTCTTTATACAGTCTTCTATGAATTGGTCATCAACTATTCCTGTTCCAAAAGTATTAACATAGAAAGATAATGGTTTAGATACACCTATTGCATAAGCTATTTGAATACTACATTTAGAAGCTAATTTAGAAGCAACCACATTTTTGGCCAAATATCTTGTCATATATGCTGCAGATCGATCGACTTTGGTTGGATCTTTACCTGAAAATGCACCACCCCCATGTTGAGCTGATCCACCATAAGTATCAACTATTATCTTTCTTCCTGTTAGTCCAGTGTCTCCATCTGGACCTCCAATCACAAACCTGCCAGTTGGATTAACTAAGATATCATCGCTATTATAAGACCATTCTTTCGGAAGAACTTTTTTAATAATACCAATAATAAATTCTTTTAAATCTTTTTGATTATAATCTTCTTCATGCTGTGTAGAAACTACTATTTTTTTTGCACCAATTGGTTTATTACCTTCATATTCTATAGTTAGTTGAGATTTACTGTCTGGTCCCAAGAAATCCGCTTTTCCAGAATGACGCATATCAGACATTTCCTTTAAGATTAAGTGCGAATAATATATTGGAGCTGGCATATAACTCTCAGTTTCATCAACAGCATATCCGAACATTAAGCCTTGATCCCCTGCACCTTCTTCTTTATTTTCACTTTGATCAACACCAATTGCAATATCGCTTGATTGATTATGAAGATAATTTTCGATTTTAAGTTTTTCCCAATGAAACCCAGATTGTTCATATCCTATTTTTTTTATTGATAATCTTATCTTTTCTTCAATCTCTTTAAATAAATTTGTTCTATCTGAATCTAATCTATACTCTCCGGCAATAACGACTTTATTAGTTGTTACAAGCGTTTCACATGCCACTCTGCTGTAAGGATCTTTGCCAATCATTAAGTCAACTACTGTATCTGAAATAAGATCACTAATTTTGTCTGGATGACCTTCTGAAACTGATTCAGATGTGAATAAATAGCTTCTCATTAACACTCCTATTTTAAGAAAATTTTTTTGAATAATACATTAACTAAAAAAGTTAATAACATTATAATTACAAATATGAAATCACCATATTTTCTAAATATAGTCTCATTTGAATTTTTTATCAATTTAAAAGATAAAGTCCCCTCCTCATTTAAATTTAGTTTTTTTAAAACTTGTCCATAAGGATTTATTAAACCAGTATAACCTGTATTTGCAACCCTAACTACGGGAATCCCAAATTCTACTGCTCTTATTTTAGCAAACTGAAAATGTTGTATCGGACCAATAGAGTTTCCAAACCAGGCATCGTTTGTTATATTAATAATAACAGATGTTTTTTGATCTAAAGACTTAAAAATTAGGTCGCTAAATAAAATTTCATAACATATCAAAGGAACGAAATTGTAATAGTTGTTAATTGTGATAGCATTTATCTTATAACCTTTTGAGAAATCAATTTTATTTTCAAAAAAGTTAAACCTTGGTAATATATTCCTGAATGGTATAAATTCACCAAAAGGAACGAGAATATTTTTATTATAAATATTTTTTATTTGCGCTTTTGAATTTATTAGTAAAGCAGAATTAAAATAATCATGTTTATGTTTGGATATTAAACCAGTAAATAAAAATTCATTTTTTTTTGGGTTTAATAATTTTTGAGATAAATCTTGTAGCAATTTTTTATCTCTTGGATATATTCCCAAAAAAGCTGTTTCAGGCCAAATATTTAATATTGAAAGTAGATTATTATCATTATTTTTTAATTTAGATAAATCAGTTAATTTTTGATGATGATCAGATTTCAACGATTTTTTCCATTTAATTTCTTGCTTTATATTTGGTTGAATAACATTTATTAAATGAGATTCATTAAAAACAGAAGTGGTTTTGTTAATATATCTATCAAAGGATTTTATAAACAATAATATAGTTGGAGTTAATAATAGGAATATTGGCATTATTGATAGTTTTTTATATCTAATAATTAATATTGGAAATATGGTAATAAAAAAAAATACAATATTCATAGAATAGGAACCAATAAAAGAATATCCTTGTATTAAAACCTCTTCAGATGAAAAAAAATATCCTGGCATTAACCATGGGAATTTAAACAATTCACCTCTTAAATATTCAAAAATTGACAAAAATATAATAGTATTAATATGAATTTCTCCAATTTTTGATGAAATTAGTTTTGCAGTAATAAAAGCTAACCCCCAAATTAACGACAAAAATAATGGAAGTAATGTTATGGCAATAGGCATCAAAAAAATATAAAAATCTGATTTAACTAAAAATGCATTTGAAATCCAATATAAGCCGAGGCAAAACCAACCAAAAGCAAATGAAAATGCTAGGATGAATACTTCTGTTAATTTATTATTTTTACAAATTCCGAATATCGCGAATGAAAAACAAAATATTAGAGGATAAACTTTATAAGGTTCTAAAAAAAAAGTTGCTAAACTTCCTAGTAAAAAGTAAGTAGGAATCTGTATTAACAATTGATTAACTCTCATTTAATATTTTTAAGCCTTTAATTTTAACCTTAATTATTTTTCTTTTATCTGAGTTTAGTATTTCAAATTCTATTTTGTTATCTATATCTCTAATGACCTCACCTTTTATTGGTACTCTACCTGATAGACTTATTAAATATCCTCCCAATGTTTCAAATTCTTCATTTTTAAATTTAGATAATTGTAAATTTAGTTTTTCTTTAAGAAAATCAAGTGTTGCTCTTGCCTCTACAATGATTGTATTTGCATTTAACTTTTCTATTTTAATTTCAGAAGTTTCATCGTGTTCATCTTCAATTTCTCCAACAAGTTCTTCAACTAAATCTTCAATGGTTACCAATCCATCAATACCGCCATATTCATCTACGACTAATGCCATATGTCTCTTTTTGAGTCTCATCTCATGCAACAAATCTAACAAGCTAATTGATGGAGCTATAAAAATTGGATCTTTGAGAAGATGTTTTATGGGTTTTTTTTTCTTCGAATTAATATTTGCTAAAACATCTTTTATATGAATGATGCCAACTATGTCATCTTTTGTTTGTCCAGTAACTGGTACTCTGCTATGATTAGCCTTTGTTAACTGATTAATGATATTATTAAAATTGTCTGACATCGATACAGTTACTATATCAACCCTAGGAACCATCACATCTATAGCTGTTATTCCTCTAAGTCCGGCTAAATTTTTTAATAATTCATTTTCATGTTTTTGTGTTTTATTTACCTCAAGTTTTGAATTAATTCTTCGTGATACGAATTGTTCAAGATCGTCATTTGAATGAAAAGACTGCACATTTTTTTTTTCTTTAAAAGTTAAATTTAAAAAATTAAGAAATTTAAGCATATGGATTTTTAATCCCTAAATCGTTTAATATTAAAATTTCGATGTTTTCCATCTTTTCTCTATCACTATCTATTTCATGATCATAACCTAAGATATGTAAAATTGCGTGTAAAAAAATATGTATAAAGTGGTCTGTAAATAAAATATTATTTGTCTTTGATTCACTAAAAATTCTTTCCATGGATATAATTATTTCACCTAAATGAATTTCTTTCTCAGTATTTTTAAAATAATTATTCTCATCAATTATGGACTTAAAAGACAATACATTTGTAGGCTTATTTAAGTTTCTATATTTTAGGTTGATATGTTTAATTTCCTCATCATTAGTAAGTAAAATAGAAAAACTTAAAATATTTTTTTTTAAAAATGAACTTATGTATTTATTAACATTTGACAAAATCAAATCAAATTTCTTTATTTTTCGTAAATAATAAATTTCATTATAAAAATCTAAATGTTTAAATTTAAATTCCAAAGTAAATTTTTTGTTTTTATACAAACTTACCTTTTCTGATCGCATTCTTTTGCTTGACAAAAAATTATCACTTTTCATAAGCACTTATAATTTCCGAAACTATTTTATGCCGCACAACATCTTTTTTATTTAAATTTGCAAATTTAATTGTTTTTAAGTTAGTAAGTTTCGTTTTAGCTGTTCTTAATCCTGAATCGTTTAAATATTTTATATCAATCTGAGTTAAGTCTCCATTAATAATCATTTTTGATCCATGACCTAAACGAGTTAGTATCATCTTCATCTGAATAGATGATGTATTTTGAGCTTCATCAATAATTATAAATGAATTTTTAAAAGTTCTACCTCTCATAAAAGCAACTGGAGCAATTTCAATTATCCCTTCTTGTATTTTTTTTTCAACTAGCTCAAAAGGAATCATTTCATATAAAGCGTCATATATTGGCCTCAGATATGGATCAACTTTATCTTTCATATCACCAGGTAAAAAACCTAAATTCTCTCCAGCTTCTACAGCTGGTCTAGATAGAATTATTTTGTCGATATCACCTTTTTTTAAAAATTGCACAGCCTTAGCAACCGCTAAGTAAGACTTGCCAGTTCCAGCTGGGCCAAGACCAAATATTACATCATATTCATTGATAGCTTGTATATATCTTTTTTGCCCATCACTTTTTGGATAAATAGTTTTTTTCCATGTATCGATAGAATTTAATATTTTTGAGGGAGTATCGACAGAATTTTGGTTTTTTAACATTTTGTACTCAGATTCAAAAATTGAAAAATCTATGCTGTGATTGTTATTTTTATTCAATAGTATGATATCATATACTTTATTTATCAAATTTTCAGCTAATTCTACATTTTGCTTCTCACCGAAAATTAGTAATTTATTCCCAAAAAAACTTATTTCCACGTCTAAAATCTGATTAAGCTTATCTATATTTTTCGAATTTTCACCTAACAATATTTTCAAGTGATCATTAGAGTTAAAAATTAATTCGACTTGTGAGTTTTTTTTATGATCTAATGATTTATTATCTCTATCCCTTGTTTTAAACATTATTTGTAAAATTACCTAATAAACTATTTTGATTCGATTTTATGATTTTAACATTTAACATTGAACCAATTATTTTTTCAGAAGATTTTTTAACTGGTAAATTTTCTTCATTAACATATACAGTTTGATTATAGGGAGATCTTCCCAAAAATTGATTATTTTTGTTTTTATTTGTTATTAGAATAGGAAAATCTAAATTCTCCATGTTTTTATTAAAAATTAATTGATGACGGTTAAGACTATTTTGTATTTCGAGAAGTCTAATTTTTTTTTCATTTTCATCTACTATTTCATCAAGTTCTGAAGATTTTGTTCCAGGTCTTGAGGAGTACATGAAAGAATATGAACTTGCAAACTCAACTTCATTTATAATGTCTAGTGTTTTTTTATGATCTTCATGAGTTTCACCAGGATGACCTACTATAAAATCTGAGGAGATTGCAATGTTTTCACAGTATTTTCTAACTAATTCAATTATTTTTAAATATTCATTAGAAGTATGCTTTCTATTCATTTTTTTTAAAATATTGTCCGAGCCTGATTGAATTGGCAAATGTAAATAAGGCATTAATTTTTTAATGTTTTTATGTGCTTTAATTAAGTCTAAATCCATATCAAGAGGATGTGACGTTGTATAACGTATAGATAGAATGTCATCGATTTTTGCAATATCTTCTATTAAAGACCCTAAATTATATGTTTTACTTTCATTTGAATCATCTTTCCAAGCATTTACATTCTGACCAAGTAATATAATTTCTTTTACGCCATTTTGAGCCATTATTTTAATCTCTTCCAGAATAGATTTTCTTGATCTGGAATATTCTGGACCTCTTGTGTACGGAACAACACAAAAAGAGCAAAACTTATCACAACCTTCTTGTATTGTTACATAATCTGAAACTTTACTTACTTTTTTGTCAAAATTTAGAAAATCGAATTTTGGAATTTCAGGAAATTTAAGATTAATTTCTCTTTTCTTGGGATAGTTATTTATCTTTTTAAGTAATTTAGGAAGATCAGTATAGGCTTGCGGACCAACAACTAAATCCACCCACGGTGATCTTTTAGTAATCTCTTTTCCCTCAGCTTGCGCAACACAACCGGCGACAGCAATAATTGGTTTTGTTAAATTATTGCTTTCATAAATTTTCTTTATTCTTCCTAAATCAGAATACATTTTCTCAGCTGCCTTATCTCTAATATGGCATGTGTTCAATATTACTAAATCAGCTTGCTCTATCTGCTCAGATGTTTTATAACCATGATCTTTTAACAAATTAGACATATGATCACTGTCATAAAAATTCATTTGACAACCATATGTTTTAATAAATAATTTTTTCATAATATTAATTAATCTCACAAAGTATTATTTAATTCATTTGAATAAATTTTATCCATAGCACGATGTAAACTAGATGTCATATCTTTTCTATTTGTAAAATCTTTTCCATTAAGAGGTTGCAAAAATGTTATTTTAACATTTATTGAAAATAATTTTAATGTATTAATTAAGTGTGGTTTTAAATCCATATCACCATACCAAGCAATAATAGGCTTTAACCATCTGTTTAAAGGCATTCCATTAATACTTTTATAATTTATGACAATTGGCTGAATTAAAATATTTTTTTGTTCCAAAGAAGTCAGCAAACTCGACTTGAAACTAAGAACTCTTATTCCATCAGATGTAGTCCCCTCAGGGAATAAAATAATATTATCGCCCCTAGAAATATAGTCCAAAATTATTGATTTATTTATTTTTAGAAAACTTAAATTTCTATTAATAAATATTGTATTACCTACTTTAGATAAGTAACCCATAATTGGCCAGTTAGCAATCTCACTTTTTGCAATAAATCTACCATTTATGATGGAACCTAAGATAGGAATATCTAAATATGAAATATGATTTGACACATAAAGTATTGGAAGATTATTTAAATTTCTTTGGCCTATTACCTCGACATTTATACTTAAAAGCCACAAAAGTAATTTATGAAAAATTTGGATTATTTTTTGACTTTTACTTTTTGTAATTGGTTTTAAAAAAAATTTTAAAAAAACTAAAAATATAGTTAAAGATACAAATATAAAAAATTTAAAACCAAAATTTGTCTTATCAACAAAATTATTTTTTACAAAATTTAATTTAGA
>CABZCK010000003.1 GCA_902524215.1 uncultured SAR116 cluster alpha proteobacterium | reverse complement strand
AACTAAAAAAACCAAATAGTTATCATTATAAAAAAAAAGAACCTGTTATTTTTTGCACTTGGCATAATAGACTTTATTGTGGACCATATTTATTACCAACAAAAAAATTAGAAATAAATGCTCTTCAATCATCTCATTCTGATGGTATGATGACTGATATTTTATTTAAATTAATAAATATGAAAATAATTTATGGCTCCTCCAAAAAAAAAGGTGTTAGCGCATTTATAAAAATGATTAAAGCTATTGAAAATGGAGAAAGTATAGCAATAACACCAGATGGACCAAAAGGTCCAAAAGAAATAGTAAAAGATGGGATAATCAAACTTGCACAAACAACTGGAGCTCCAATTGTACCTTTATTTTGGAAAGTTAAAAATCATAAACTTTTGAATTCATGGGATAACTTTATAATACCATTTCCTTTTTCAAAAGGTGTTTATATTTTTGGTGAGCCCATTCATGTTAAAAGGGAAGTTACAGCAAAAAAACTCTTTAAAATTAAGAATTCAATTCAAAATGAATTTGATAAACTTACAAAAGAAGTAGAAAATTATAATTTTAATAAAAAAGTTAAATAAATGACCTATGCGTTTTATAATTTTTTATGGAAATTAATTGATTATTTTTTAATTAGTTACCTTAATTTCAGAGTTGAAAAAGGGAAAGAAATTAAATCAAGGCTTAATGAAAGATTTGGTAAATGTCATATAAGAAAAGAAAATAAAAAAATCATTTGGATACATGGCTCAAGTGTTGGAGAATCAGTTGCTGCTCTTGCCTTAGCAAACTCAATGTTAAAAAACGGATTTGATAAAAAGAATTTCCATTTCTTAATTACAACAAATACAGTTACTTCATCAAACTTTGTCAATAATAAAATTAAAAATGGGTTCCCAGGAACACATCAATTTAATCCTCTAGATAACCCAAAGTTCGTAAACAAATTTTTAGACTTTTGGAAGCCAGAAATGGCCATATTTGTAGAATCAGACTTTTGGCCAAATTTAATTTATAGATCATCAGTTAAAAAAATTCCCTTAATTTTAGCATCATCTCAAATGTCCATAAAATCTTCTAGATTTTGGCGAGGATTAGGAAGAGGGTTAGCTAAAAAAGTTTTTACAAAAATTGATCTTGTTTTGGCTGTTGATCCATCAAATGCTGAATTATTTAAGTCATTAGGCTCAAAAAAAGTAAAAAGTTTAACAAGTTTAAAATCTATTGCTGAAAAACCACAAGTTAATATTGAATACATATTAAAATTAAAAAGTTGTTTAAAAAATAAAAAAATTTTTTTAGCTGCATCGACTCATCCTGGCGAAGAAGAAATTCTAATTAGGCTTGCAAATAATTTAAGAAGTAAAGGAAATGATAATATAATTATTATCATTACTCCTCGGCATATTGAAAGAGGAAAAGATATAAAAAAAATTATATTAAGTGCTGGATATGATATTAAATGTAGAAGCAATGATGAATTGCCTTCTCAAAGCGATTTTTTTTATTTGGCAGATACTATGGGAGAAATGGGATCATTAATTGAAATTTCTAATCTTGTTTTTGTAGCTGGCTCTTTAGTTAAAAAAATTGGAGGTCACAATCCTATAGAGGCAGCTAGTTTAGGAAAGGCTGTAATTATGGGGCCTTACACAGAAAAATGTGATGCCCAAATCAATGATTTAGCTTGGTCAGGGGGTGCAATTAAAATTGAAAACTCACCTGAATTTAAAAATGTTTTTATTGAAAAAGTAATTTCATTACTTAATCAACCATTAATACTAGAGGATATGGGCAAAAATGCTCTAAATGCTTGTAGTTACGCTCAATTAAGAGCAGATGAAGCTAGCGATTATCTTTTAGAAATGTTCAAGAATAGAAGTGTAATTAAATGACTTTTTTTTATAATTTGTGGTACTCAAACTCATTACAATACAAATTAATTTCCTTAATGCTTTACCCTTTTTCTTTATTATGGATCATTATAGACAAATTAAAATTTCTTATGACAAAACCTTACACTTCTCATCTCAAAATAATATGTGTAGGTAACATAAATGTAGGTGGAACTGGAAAAACACCGATATCAATATTTATATTTAAAATTCTAAAAAAAATGGGGCATAATCCCATATTTTTGACTTCCGGCTATAAAGGTAAAATTTCTAAACCATGTATAGCTAATAATGATGTTATCCTATTTGGAGATGAAGCTATAATTTTAAAAAATATTGGACCAACAGTTGTATCAAAGAATAAGTTAGAAGGTGTCAAATATATTGAGAAATTAAACTCAAAAAAGAAAATTTATGATATTATAGTTATGGATGATGGCTTACAAAATTATTCAATAGGAAAAGATTTATGTTTTTTGACCGTTGATAGAAAATCATTATTTGGAAATGAGTTTTGTTTACCTTCAGGACCTTTAAGACAATCATTAAATTCATGCAAAAAAAATATAAACAAAATTATTTTAACTGGAAATCGAAATTTTAAAAAAAATCATAATATTTTAAAAAAAGATATTTTGAATAGTTATATAAAAGTTAATAAAGTTTCTGTAAAAAAAAAATATTTAGCTTTCTCTGGCTTAGGTAATAACGTAAAATTTTTTAATACTCTTAAAAGCGCTAATTACAATATAGCTTTAACAAAAGAATTTGAGGATCATCATAATTATAAAGAAAATGAAATAGCTGACCTTATAAAACTTGCAAATGAAAATAACCTTAAATTAATCACTACTGAGAAAGATTTTGTTAAAATACCAAAAAAATTTCATTTAAAAATTAATTGTCTTAAAATGAAAATTGAATTTGATAAACAAGATTTAATTAGCTTAAAATCATTACTAAAAAATAAATTAAATGACTGATCCATTATCTTTTAGAATAAAAAAAAAAATTGATAGATATATTCATGACCCTATAGTTGCATCAATTATACTCCCTATTTTTTTAATATTAAAAATTCTACCATTTAAGATTTCTTCATTAATTTGCGGATCTTTAGTATATTTAATTGCTCCATTTACCAAATATCAAAAAAGAGTTCTAAATAATTTAAATATTGCTTTCCCCCAAAAAAAAGAAGCAGAAAAAATTAAAATTTCAAAGAGATTCTGGTTTAATTTTGGTCAAATAATCGGAGAACTTCCTCATATAGATAAGATTATTTCATCAAAAAAAATTTTAATTTCAGGTCACAAGAAAATTCAAAAAGGTCCAGCTATTTTAATTGGAGCTCATTTAGCAAATTGGGAGTTTTTATTGCGAGTTGGAGAGATGTCTGGAAGACGAGTAAGTTTTGTTTATAGACCAATCAATAATTGGATATTAAATAAATTACAATTTTCGAGGAATAGTAAAATTAATGCTGATTTTTTTAAAAAGGGACGTACAGCTGCTATTGGAATGGCAAATAAATTAAAGAAAGGTGAAGTAATTGGATTAACAAATGATCAAATTTTAAGAGAAGGTATTATGGTCCCTTTTTTTGGAAAAAAAACACCAACTCCACAAGCTGCAGCAATAATGTCGCTTAAATGGAATGTTCCCATTTTTATGGTAAGAGTTGAAAGGTTAAACTTACTTAATTTTAAATTAACTATTGAAGATGAAATCAAATTACCAAAAAGTATTAAAAATGATAATGCTGTCTACAAATTAACTGAATTAATTTCTAAAAGAACAGAGCAATGGATAATTGAGAAGCCTGAGCAATGGCTTTGGGCTCACAGAAGATGGGGGAAATAATTATTTAATTTTTAAATGTTATTTTTCTTATTCCATCAATAAACTGAACTTTACCTTCTTGATAGCCTTTTGCATCATCATATTTTTTTATTATATTATTTTCATTATCAAGCACTATAGCAAATCCCTTTTCTAAAGTTTTTTGAAAACTATTTGCTTCCATTAATTTTAATGTTGTAATTAATTTTAATTCTTTACTATCAATTATCTTTTTAAATGAATTGAGAAACTTTAATGTTAACAAATTGAATTTATGCTCTAAATTATTAATTAAAATGATGGGTGGTTTTAGCAAATTAGAGTTAGTATAAAATATATTCTCAATATCTTTAATTTTTTTATTCATTAAATTAAACATGTTCATTAGAATAAAATCATAGCTTTGTATTTTATGATTTAATAAATCTTTTGGCCTAGTTAATTTCATCTTAGATAATAAATTTTTTAAATTTTCTAAATTATTTTGATAAGCAACATATCTCCTTGAATTAAATTCAAATATTTTTCTTTTTAATTCTTTTGCAACAGGAAGACATAATTCAATGGCCGCAGAGGGTGTTGGTGCTCTCAAATCAGCAACATAGTCAATTAATGTTACATCAGTTTCATGCCCAATAGCAGAAATTATAGGAATTTTACTTTCAAATGTCGATATTATAACATTCTCTTCATTAAACCCCCAAAGATCTTCAACACTCCCACCTCCTCTAGCTATAATTATAGCATCAACATCGTGAAGAATTTTGTCAGACTTAAGTTTATTTATCTTTTTTATTGCATTTGAAATTTCATTAGATGAATTAATGCCCTGTACACTTACAGAAAACAAATAAATCTTTAAAGGAAATCTATCTAATACTCTATTAATCATGTCTTGAATTACAGCACCTGATTTACTTGTAATAATAGCTAAGGATCTAGGTAAAAAAGGTAATCTCTGTTTTTGATTGTTTTCAAAGTAACCCAATTTAAGAAATTTTCTTTTTCTTTCCTCAAAAAGCTTTAATAAAGCTCCTTCTCCTGAAATTTCTATTGATTCAATAATAATTTGATATTTAGACTGACCAGAAAAAGTTGTAAGTTTCCCTGTACATATTATCTCTAAACCATCTTCGAGGTTTATATTTATTTTAGTAGAATTATATCTCCAAATAACTGCGGAAATTATTGAATTTTGATCTTTTAAATTGAAGTAAATATGACCTGATGCAGGAAAGGATGGCTTTGAAATTTCACCTTTTATTTTAATTGATGAAAAATTTTGTTCTACCAATTTCTTGATTGAATCAGAAATATCGGACACAGAAAAAACAGAATTATTTAAATTAAAATTTGTTGGCATTTATAAATTCTATGTCATATTTTTAGAAATAAAAACAATTTTGGAAATAAAAATATGATTATTTTGTTAATTGGAAGTGGTGGAAGAGAACATGCAATTGCAAGAGCTATAAAAAATTCACCTCTTACAAGTAAATTATTTATTGCTCCTGGAAATCCAGGAATGCAAAAACTTGGTGAATGCAAAAATATTCCCGTGGATGATATAGAAGCACTTAGTAATTTAGCAAAATTAATTGAAGCTAATCTAGTGATCATTGGACCAGAAGTGCCTCTTGTCAAGGGACTTAAAAATAAACTTAATGATATTGGTATCAAAGCATTTGGACCTACTGCTGAAGCAGCTATGCTTGAGGGTTCAAAAACATTTTCTAGAAATTTTTGTAAAAAATATAATATACCTCAACCAACATTTAATTATTTTACTGATATTGAATTGGCATTAGCTGAAGTAGAAAAACTCAATGGTTACTGCGTAGTAAAAGCAGATGGGTTGGCAGCAGGTAAAGGTGTTATTGTTTGTAATAATAAAGAACAGGCACAACTAGCATGCGAAGAAATGTTGAATAATAAAAAGTTTGGACAATCTAGTTCGAAAATTCTTATTGAAGAAAGAATATCTGGAAGAGAAGCTAGTATTTTTGTTGTATCAGATGGATATGATTTTAAGCTTTTAGGAACAGCACAAGATCATAAGCGAGCTTTTGATAATGACCGAGGACCAAATACTGGAGGAATGGGAGCGATTTCGCCAGCACCAGCTCTAAATCAAAAAATACTTCAAAAAATAATTAAAGACATTGTTGAGCCAACAATTAAAGGTATGCATCTAGAAAATAAAAATTATGAAGGGATTTTATATATTGGAGTTATGATTACTGATGATGGGCCAAAACTTATTGAATATAATTGTCGTTTTGGAGATCCTGAAGCACAAGTCATTCTTCCATTACTTGATACAGACATATTAGAAATTATGCTGAAATCATTAGATAAAGATTTAAAAAACTGTTTAATTAAACTTAAAAATAAAAAAGCAATAACAGTTGTACTCGCTAATAGAGGATACCCAAATGAATTTGAAAAAAATAAAATCATACCAAATATTTCTTCGTCCGATAATAATGATGATATCATTATTTTTCATGCGGGAACTAGTCTTAATAGTAAAAATGAATTAATCGCTACTGGTGGTAGAGTTTTATGTATAACGTCAATTTCAGACACAATCGAAAGTTGCAGAAAAAAAGCTTATACAACTATAGATAAAATAAATTGGTCCGAAGGTTTTTACAGAAAAGATATAGGTAAATTATCAATCTGACCTTATTTTTTTAAAGAAATCTTTTATTAATTTGGAACATTCATCCTCTCGTATCCCTGAATATATCTCACTACATACTATATTATTAATTTTATTTTTTATACTACTGTGAGGAATACTTGCTCCATAATACAACCTTTTAATTCTTACTTGTTTTATCATTCCCATGCACATTTCACAGGGCTGTAATGTTACCCAAATATCACAATTATCTAAGTATCTTTTATTAGTTTTTAAAAGAGCTTTATCAATTGCTATTTTTTCAGCGTGAAATAATGGATTATTTTTTTCTTCAACTTTATTATATCCTTTTGAAATAATATTTTTATATTCGTCAACGATAATTGCTCCAACTGGAATTTCTTTTTTTCGTAAACATTTTTTTGCTTCATTTAAAGCTAGTTTCATAAAATCATCATACTTTAACATTGAAAGCCCCTCTAATTTAAACTAATTAATACTGTAAAAGTGAATTAGTTAATAATAAACTTAATAATGGTCGATAATTTAATTAATGAAAGAATAGCAAAAAAAATTGCTAATTCAGGCATATGCTCGAGACGAGAAGCTGAGCGTTTAATTAAAAATGGATGTGTTAAGTTAAATGGTAATGTTATTAAAAATTGTAATATTAATGTTACAAAAAAAGATATTATTGAAGTTAATAACCAAAAGTTAAAAGAAAAAGAAAAGGTTAAACTTTGGTTATATTATAAAAAAAAAGGCTTTCTAGTAACAACAAAGGATGCACAAGGAAGACCAAACATTTTTGATGAAATAAAATTAAAATTTAATAAAAGACTAATATCTATTGGAAGACTTGATTATAATTCTGAAGGATTATTGTTATTAACAAATAATGGCGACTTTGCTCGAAAACTTGAATTACCTCAAAATAAATTTCAAAGAACTTATAAAGTAAGAATTTTTGGAACAATTGATAATAAAATCAAAGATAAACTTAATAATGGAATTATAGTGAATAGTATCAAATACAAACCTATCGAATTAGAACTAGAAGAAGAAAAAGGGAAAAATAGATGGCTAACTATGAGACTATACGAAGGTAAAAATCGGGAAATAAGAAAAATAATGGATCATTTTGGTTGCACAGTAAATAGACTTATCAGAATATCTTACGGTCCATTCAATTTGAAAGACCTTAAACCTGGACAGTTAACTGAACTTAAATATAAAAATTTTAATAAATTACTATAATCTTAAATATTTTATGAGAATTATTTCAGGCAAATTTAAGGGTCATAAGTTAAATATTCCTAAAAACTTTTCAATAAGACCTACTACTGATAGGTTTAAAGAGTCTTTATTCTCAATCATCAATTCGGAAAAGTATTCAAGTAATATTGATGGAAAATATTTTCTAGATTTATGCTCTGGATCAGGTGGAATTGGAATTGAAGCTTTTTCCAGGGGGGCAAAAAAAGTATACATGATTGATAAAAATCAAAATGCAATAAATTTAATCAATAAAAATTTATCTAAAATAGAATTAAATATTGAACTTGGTAAAAACTTATTTGTGTTAAAGCAAGATATTACCAAGATAGCAAAATTAGTATTACCTCAATTTGATTTCATTTATTTTGACCCACCATATAGTTCAAATATTTATTCAACTGTTTTAAAAATTATTTTAGATAACAAAATTTTAAATAATAAGGGTCTTATATTAGTTGAAACAGATAAATTATTAAATATAGATAAACTTAATTTAGAACCAATATTTTCAAAAAAAATTGGTTCATCTTACTTACAGTGTTTTAAAAAGTTACTAGATCCTCTCAAATAACTTTTCAATTTGTGTTACAGACAAAGCTATAGAAGTAGGCCTTCCATGATTACACTGACCTGAGTTTGGAGTAACTTCCATTTCTCTTAGCAAAGCGTTCATTTCTTCGATATTTAATATTCTTCCTGACCTTATTGATTTATGACAACATATGTTTCCTAAAATTAAATTAATTTTTTCATCAAGACTTTTTGGCATTCCTATTTCCATTAAATCATCACATAAATCAATTATAATTTGTTTAACATTATAATTTATTAATAGAGATGGTACTTCTCGAATAAGAATGGACTTTTCACCAAATTTTTCAATTTCTAATCCAATTTTTTTTAATAAGTCATTATATTCAAATAATGTTTTAATTTTAGTTTGATCCATATTTATGTTTATAGGAATTAATAAAATTTGCTTAATTGCATTTTGTGTGGAAATATTTTTTTTCATTTTTTCAAATAATATTCTTTCATGCGCAGCATGTTGATCAATTAACAAAATATCTTCAGAGGTAATAGAAATAATGAAATTTTTCTTAAACTGATATAAAGCAGATCCTAATGGGTATTCTGTAGTTTTTTTTAAAAACTCATCCTTTTCTTGATCATATAAAGTCTTAATTTTAGGGTTTGCGTTTAAAGTATCAAGAAAGGTTTGTTCTTCTAATTCACTTTTATGTGATGGAATATTGTCACTTATTTCTGAAATGTTGAAAGTCTTACTTATCTTATTGTTATTTTTAATTTGTAATGCTTTTGTTATTGAGTTTATTACAAAACTTTTTAAAAATTCGTAATTTTGAAACTTGACTTCTAATTTTGTAGGATGAACATTTACATCAATTTGATCATTTGAAAGATCTAGCATTAAACAATATAGAGGATATCTTCCCCTAGGCAAAGTGTCTCTATATGATAGTCTAATGACTGCAGATAAGCCTCTATCTTGAACTGGTCTTCCATTTACAAATAAAAATTGATAACTTTGATTCACTTTATTATAACTTGGAATACTGATAAATCCTCTCAACTTTATATCACCTAGATCAGATTGAATCTTATTTTCAACAAGCAATGAATTTGGAAAAAACTCATCTTGAAAAACCTCTAAAATTCTTTGTTTAAAACCTTCTGTGTTTAAATTTTCTTTTCTGTAAACATGACTTAAATTTTCTTCAAATTTATATAAAAATTTTATCTCTGGATGACCTAAGGCTAGTTTTTTTATAATTTGTAATGAATTTTTATTTTCAACTTTATTAGATTTTAAAAATTTTAATCTTGCTGGCACATTTTCAAATACATTATTAACAGTTATTTTAGTACCAGATTTAATAGGAGAAGGACTGAATTTGATAAGCTGATTATTTTTTAATTTAAGACACCAACCTTGATCTAATTCTTTTTTACAACTTTCTATTTTTAATTCACTTATAGATGCAATAGAGGGTAATGCCTCACCTCTAAATCCAAGAAAACTTATATCATTTAAATTATTTCTAGGAAGCTTTGATGTAGCATGTCTTTGTATGGATAGTTTTAATTGATCAGGCGTCATACCTATTCCATTATCGAAAACAATGATTTCTTTTTTGCCTGCATCCTTAATAATTATGTTGATTTCTGTAGCCCCTGCATCTATTGCATTTTCAATAAGCTCTTTTATTATAAATGCAGGTCTTTCTATTACTTCTCCAGCTGCAATTTGATTAATTAAAAAATCAGGAAGTGTTCTAATCTCCATAGTTTTCTTATTTAATTAATATCTTCTTATCATCAGTTGTATTTATAGAAGGTGAAGGGTTGGATAAAAGAGACTTTTCTTTATTATTTTTAATTCTTAACGATTCTTTTTCAGAATCTAGATAAACCCCAATTTTTGGGTTATTACCAAAAAGAACGTCTAGGCCAGTTCGTTGACTGCTACTAATACCTAAATTTTCATCATCAACCATTTTTCTTATGTCTTTAGGCACTAAATTAAAATTAAAAAAAGTTTCAAATCCTGATTTATTATCTTTATTTTTTAAACTTAATTCAGGTGTTTTATTAATAGAATTTCCTTTTTCAATAATATTATCTGTATTAGCAAATTCTGGTGGCATAATAAGCTTGGGTGTATTTAAAAATGAATATTCATTTGGAATAAATTTTTCTTTTCCAATAGCTTGTCTAAAATCTGAACATCCTGAACTAAGAAAGCTTAAGAATATAAGTAATACAAATATACTTAATTTTCTTAAATCTAAAATAAAATTAAACATTTTTTCTACCCCTTAAAACCATTAACTCATTATATATAAATAATAACACACCTATAAAAATAAAACTATCTGCCATGTTAAATGCCGGCCAATGATATTCTTTATAATGAACATCAATAAAATCTACAACTTTACCATGAACTACTCTATCTAAAATATTGCCAATAGCTCCACCAGCGATCATATTATAGCCAGTAAAACCAATGATATTTAGTTTTTTAGAAAATTTTATAATACACAAGCTTATAATAGAGGCTATTATTATAAACGTAACTCTGCCAGTATTACCATATCCCTGAAGCATTCCAAAAGAAATACCATCATTCCAAACTGGTCTAAAATTTAAATAAGGATTTATTATTAAAATTTGTTGCTCTTTAAATAAAACTATAAGCGCTATATATTTCGTTAATTGGTCTATAAATATTGTTGTGGATAAAATTAAAATTACACCCATTATAAATTTTCTAATACTCATATTATTTTAAAGTGTTAACTACATCTGTGCATCTTGGACATAATACAGTATCAATATTTACATCATCTGAAATTTTCCAACATCTCTCACATTTTAAACCAGACACTTTTCCACAATCAACTCTAACTTCGTCATTTTTTAGATCATTAAAAACTTTACACTCAACTTTAGAACATATAAATATTTCTGATAAATTTAAATTGCTTAAATTTTTGAAATAATTAGTGGTAACCTTCAAATTTATCACAGCTTCTAAACTTGAACCTATCAAACCTTCTCTTCTTTTCTCTTCAATTTTATTTGTTACCGTTAATCTTAAATTTCTAATAATTTCCCATTTTTTTGACAGGGTGTCATCTTTCCAAAGATCACTAGGTTTGAAGTATTCTTTTAAATGAACAGATTCATTTTTATCGATATTTTGAGTTTTCCATGCTTCTTCAGTTGTAAAACAAAGTATTGGTGCCAACCATGTGCAAATACACTTAAATAAAATATCCAAAACTGTTCTGTATGATCTTCTTTCAACGCTATCATAGCTTGAACAATATAAAGTGTCTTTTCTAATATCAAAATAAAATGAAGATAAGTCATCATTACAAAAATCATAAACTTCTCTATAAATGTCCCCAAGTTGATAATTTTGAGTTAATTTATTTATTTTTTTTGATAATTCATAAACTTTATTTAAAACCCATCTTTCAATCTCAGGCATTTCTGAATAACCTATAGTTTCTATTTTATCAAAATCACTTAAAGCTCCTAAAAGATATCTTAAAGTATTTCTAAGTCTTCTATAATGATCGGCATGTCTTACTAAAATTTCTTTACCAATTCTTAAATCGTCATAGTAATCTGAACCTATAACCCATAATCTTAAAATATCAGCACCATACTCCTTCAAAACATCTTGCGGTGAGGTTACATTTCCTAATGACTTAGACATTTTTCGCCCATTTTCATCTAACACAAATCCATGAGTTAAAACTGATTCAAAAGGAGCGACACCTCGAGTACCACAAGATTCTAACAATGAAGAATGAAACCAGCCTCTATGCTGATCTGTGCCCTCTAAATATAAGGAAGCAGGCCATTTAAGATCATTCCTATCTTCTAAGACATATGTATGTGTAGAACCAGAATCAAACCAGACATCAGCAATATCTGTAACTTTTATGTAATCTTCTGGTTTATACTTTTCACCTAGATAAAAAGAAGCATCAAATTTATACCATGCATCCGCTCCGTGCTCTTTAAAAGATTTTATAACTCTATCTAAAACTTCTTGATCTCTTAAAGGCTCAAGTGATGTTTTATTATAAAAAATTCCAATTGGGACGCCCCAAGCTCTTTGCCTTGATATACACCAATCAGGTCTATTCTTTATCATACTTGATAAACGGTTTGCGCCTTGGGATGGAAAAAAATTTGTTTCTGAAATACTTTTTAATGATTTTTTTCTTAAATCATTTTCATTCATAGATATAAACCACTGCGGTGTAGTTCTAAAAATTAAAGGTGCTTTAGACCTCCAGCTATGTGGATAAGAGTGATTAATAGTTCCTCTACCAATAAGACATTCATTTTCAGATAAAATATCTGCCATTTTTTCATTATCTCGAAGAACGTGCAATCCACCAAATAATGGCAATGTTTCTTTTAAATAGCCATCATCTTCTACAGTCTCAAGCGTTGGTAGAGAATGCTTTCTTCCCAGCTCAAAATCATCTGCTCCATGACCAGGTGCTATATGGACAAAACCTGTCCCTTGTTCAGTAGTAACAAAATTAGCTTCTAATAAAGGTACATCAAAATCATAACCTTGTTTATTCAAAGGATGTTTTAAAATTGTTCCTTCTAGTTCTTTTCCTTCTATTTTTGATGTAACATTAAACTTTTCAATAAAAGTATCTTCAATGAAACTATCCAATAATTCTTCTGCAACAATTACTTTATCAGATATTTTAGCAATAGAATCTTCACTTGTTGATAAAACTTCGATAAGCAAATATTTAAGATCAGCTTTGTAGGCAACAGCTCTATTACCCGGAATGGTCCAAGGTGTAGTTGTCCAAATGATAATGTTTGAATTTTTTAAATCTTCAATTTCAGTTTTATAAATAGGAAACCTTACATAAATTGTAGTACTTCTATGTTCATGATACTCAATTTCAGCTTCAGCTAAGGCAGTTTTTTCTACTGTGGACCACATAACTGGCTTAACACCTCTATAAAGTCCTCCATTCATTAAAAATTTACCAATTTCTGACATTATTTTTGCTTCAGATTCAAATTTCATTGTTGAGTAGGGATCCTTCCAATCACCACAAACACCTAATCGTTCAAATTCTTTACTTTGAATATTCATCCATTTATCAGCAAATTCTCTACACTCTTTTCTAAAATCTATAATAGGAATTTCATCTTTATTCTTTTTTTTCTTTCTATAATTTTCTTCTATTTTCCATTCGATCGGTAGGCCATGACAATCCCATCCTGGAACATAATTGGCGTCTTTGCCAAGCATCGATTGAGATCTATTGATTATGTCTTTTAATATCTTGTTTAATGCATGACCGATGTGAAGATTACCATTTGCATATGGTGGGCCGTCATGCAGCACAAATAATTCTTTACCTTTTCTTGCACTTCTTAATTTCGAATAAATGTCTATTTCTTTCCAAAACTTTAAAATCTCTGGTTCTTTCTTTGGAAGTCCCGCCCTCATAGAGAAATTTGTTTTAGGTAAAAATACAGTATCTTTATATTCAGACATTTTAAAAACCTTTAGTTAATTATTAACTAAATACCATTTTTAGAATTAATTTCATTATTTATTTTTATGAAAAAGTTTTGCAGTTTCCACATCCTTAGATATTTGACCCTTCAAGTCTTCAAAAGAATTAAATTTTTTTTCATCTCTTAAAAAATCTAATACTTCAACATAAATTCTATGATCATAAATATCTTTTTCTTTGAAATAATTTTCGTAATCAAGAATATGTGTTTCGAAAAGTTTTTTTTGCCCATCTAATGTTGGTCTAATTCCAAAATTTGTAATTGATGGCATATATTCAGAAGTAAAGTCACTACCATCCTGCTTCATGATTCGTGTTCTAGTAAAATAAACTCCATATCTAGGTTCTAAGGTTTTTAATAATTCTAAATTTGCAGTCGCGAAACCAAGTTTTCTTCCATTTTGATCCCCTTTTTTAACATTACCAGTCAAAGCCCAATTTCGACCTAAACAAGATTTAACTAATTTAAAATCTAAACTTAAGATTGATTTTCTAATTATTTGTGAGCTGACTATTTGGTCATTTTTATTTTTGTGCAATTTACAAGTTTTAGAATCGATATTAAATCTTTGAAAAAGTACTTTATCTGCAAATGAACCTTCTCTATTTTTTCCAAATCTAAAATTTTCACCTGCATAAATACAATCTGTATTAATTGTATTTTTTAAAATTAATTCAACAAAATTTTCTGGCTTCAATATTCTTAAATCATCATTAAATTTTATTTTAAAGAGATAATCTATTCCTAAATTTTGAAATAATCTTTTTTTTTCTAAAAAATCCGTTAATAAAAAATTAGATTGTGATTTTAAAAAAAAGTCTCTTGGATGAGGATCAAAGGTAACTATACCAAAAGGTAAATTAAGATTAGCTGCATCTTTTTTTGAAAGTTTTAAAAGTTTTTCATGCCCTTTATGTAATCCATCAAAATTACCGATTGCTGCTACAATTTTAGAATTATAGTTTTTAGTATAAAAAACTTTGTCTTTAGAAATATGAATATCTATTAATTTCATTGTCAATTACTTGCAAAATTTTTAGTTATATAAAATATCTTATTATGTATAGTATATAATTATTTGTATTGTTTTATTAACTCTTTTAGAGGAAAAAGTGAATAAAAATAATTTTGAATTAGACATGGAAATTTTGAGCAATCTTATTCAAAATTTTATCGAAATTTCTGTTTCTTACACAGGACAAATAATTGGCGCCGCATTAATATTAATTCTAGGTTTCTATTTAGCTGGCAAACTTGGAAGAATTGTAAGAAATAATCTAGAAAAATTTAAAAAACTAGATCCTCTTATCGTGCCCGTAATTGGTAATGTTGTTAGATATGGTATAATCGTACTGACGATTATTGCAGTTCTTGGCCAGTTTGGCGTTCAAACAACATCAATTATTGCCGTTTTAGGTGCTGCTGGTTTAGCTATTGGTCTCGCTTTACAAGGAACATTATCAAACGTAGCAGCTGGTGTTATGCTTTTACTGCTTAGACCTTTCAAGAGTGGTGATTGGGTTGAAACAACTGATATTTCCGGAACAATTAAGGAGGTTGGGCTATTTACAACAATTATCAACACTTTTGATAATGTTTTTGTATCAATTCCAAATTCAAGTATTTGGAATAATACAATAAAAAATCATTCCCATTATGATACTCGAAGAATTGATGTTGATATTGGAATTCACTATGACACTGATCTTGAACTAGCATCTCAAACTCTTTTAAAATTAGCTGATGACAAAAGAGTGTTAAGAAAACCAAAGGACCCTCAATTTCTTGTTATGAGCTATGATGATAGTGCAATTACTGTGAGATTGAGATTGTACGCAAATACCAATGATTGGTATAATTTATATACAGATTTGATGAGAAAATTAAAGCCTGCGCTTGATGAAGCTGGAATTGAAATTCCATATCCTCATAGAGTAATTAACACAATACCTTCTAAAAAATGAAAATAACTAAAAAACTTAATGATGGAAAAATAAAGCTTACCAAAAATAATATAAATGATGGTTATATTAGGGAAATTATAAGTAAAATTGATGGAAGTGACAAGGTCTTAACTGACGAAGAACTTATTGAAGAAAGAAATAAAATTTTACCTCCATTAGTTAAAAATAAAAACTTATATGTTTTCGCATATGGTTCTTTATTATGGAACCCTACCATTGATTTTGAGAAACAAGTTTTTGGGAAAATATACGGGTTTCACAGAAGTTTTTGTATGTTAACAAAACTTGGACGAGGATCTTATGAAAACCCAGGATTAATGCTTGGTTTAGATAAAGGTGGCTCATGTAAAGGGATCTTATTTAAACTAAATAAAGGAAATGCTTTAAAAAATATAGATATTCTTTTCAAGAGAGAAATGGTTACTAAAGCTTATGTTCCAAAATTACTAAATGCTCACTTAAGCAATGGAAGAAGAGTTAAAGCAATAGCTTTTACAGTTGATAAAAATCATAAAAATTATTTTGGAGAAAAATGCTATTATAAAAAAATAAATTTAATTTCAAAAGCATCAGGTTTTTTAGGAAGCTGTTCAGAATATTTAAAAAATACTGCAAAAAGTTTGGAAGAAATCAATATTAAAGATAAAGAAATTTCAAACTTAATTAAAATTTTGTAAAATAATGTATAAAAAAATTTTTTTCATTATATTTATTCTGTCTATGAGTTTTAAATCACATTCAGAAATTGTTTTTACTGATAAATTCACCACAGATACAAACTGGAAGATTATAACAGATCAAGTTATGGGCGGTGTTTCTCAAGGTCAATTTAATTATCAAAAAATAGGTGATGATGACGCTGTAATTTTAACTGGCAATGTATCTACAAAAAATAATGGTGGTTTCATTCAAATAAGAAGAAATTTAAATGATGTTAACTTGAATAACGTAAAAAAAGTAACGATTATTGCAAAAGGAAATTATGAGAAATATTTTATACATCTAAGAACAACTTTTACTGTTTTACCATGGCAATATTATCAGTCATCATTTGTTGTTGAAAATAATTTTAAAAGCTTTGTTTTACCTTTAAGCGATTTCAAACAATTTGGATATCTTTTACCAAAAAGGATTAACCCTAATAATATTGTGTCAATTGCAATAGTAGCCCTAGGAAAAGACTACGATGCAAAATTAATTGTTAAAGAAATAAGTTTTGTAAAGTAATTTTATTAAGTTATTATATTATTTAATTATAATTTTCTTTTAAGTCTAAAATACTTCTTAAAATTACCTCCGAACCTTTTTTAATATTAATACTTTTTGTAAATTCCTCTGGGCAATGACTTAAACCATTTTGACATGGAATGAAAATTATTGATGCTTTTGAAACTTTAGCTAAATGAGCTGTATCATGTCCAGCACCACTATCCATCAACATAAATGTAAAGTTTAAATCATTTGCTGATTTTTTTAAACTTTCATTAATAGTTTTGTTCATTTCTACGTAAGGTGAATTCATAAGATTTTGAAAATTAATTTTTAAATTTTCCAATTTTTTTAATTTTATAATTTCTTTGTTTAATTGATTTAAAAAAAGTTTCCTTGATGTTTCATTAACAACTCGTAAGTCAATTATAAACTCTACGTCAGAAGGTATAATTGTTACATAATTTGGAGAGACTTCAATTTTCCCAACTGTTGCCACAAAATGTCTATTATCTTTTTGTGAGATTTCTTTTGCTAACCTATTAATAGACATTATCAATTTAGATGCTATAACTAGAGCATCTTTTCTATTTTCCATCAAAGTTGTTCCGCTATGTCCAGCTTGACCTTGAATTAAAATTTTATGTCTTGATATGTTGGGCATCGATTCTACTACCCCAATATCAATTCCTTTATTTTCTAGGATTGTACCTTGTTCTATATGAAGTTCAAAACATGCTAAAACATTTTGAAATTGATTTGATAATTTATTGATATTTTCAGTGTTGCCTCCAATCCTATCAATTTCGTCCTTTAGCAAAATTCCTTTTGAATTTTTACTATTAAGCATTCCTTCACTCAAAGCGCCACATATTCCCCTGGAACCAATACAAGAGATATTCCAATCATTGAGTTCTTCACCAAGATAATCATAAACTTCAATGTCAAAGGGTAATTTAATATTGTAATCTGATAAAGATTTTATAATTGCAAGGCCTGAAACAACTCCTGCAATACCGTCATATTTACCACCATAAGCTACTGTATCTATATGAGATCCAATTAATATTTTTTTAGAAGCATTAATACTTGATTTGTAGATTCCAACTAAATTACCTGCATCATCTACTTTAGTAAGTAAATTAAGTTCTTTAAACTTTTGAGTTAACCAAGCTCTACCTTGAATAAATTCTTCACTAAAAACTAATCGAGTAAAAGGTCTATCTT
The DNA here is from genome assembly GCA_902524215.1 of uncultured SAR116 cluster alpha proteobacterium. Lineage (GTDB taxonomy): Bacteria > Pseudomonadota > Alphaproteobacteria > Puniceispirillales > Marisalimonadaceae > TMED54. The sequence continues at coordinate 74,767 of CABZCK010000003.1, read as the reverse complement.
TATCAGTGTATTTTGCTAACTGAGAAATACATTTTTCAATAAAATTTAGATCAACAAAATTCATATTCAAAAAAATCAATATTATTTTAATTTAGTTTTTGGTAGGGATACCCGGAATCGAACCGGGAAGCCTTGCGGCACTGGTTTTTGAGACCAGCGTGTTTACCAATTTCACCATATCCCCAAATATTATCCTTTAACAAATTTTATATTAGTATAATTATACGAATGTGAAAACTAAAATCAAAATTCTAGATAGCTCTTTTTTTGAAAAAATAATTCAACAATCTAAATCAATATATGCAAGAGTGTTACTTTATTTTATTTCTTTTATTGAAGCTATTTTTTTTCCTATTCCAGTCGATCCTTTGTTAGCAATATTAGTTTTAAATAATAAAGAAAAATATATACAATTAACTATTTTTTGTACATTAGCTTCTGTATTTGGTGGAATAATTGGTTGGTTTTTGGGATATATTATAGGAGAAGAAATTGAAGAATTATTTACTATTATTCCATGGATTAAATATGATAGCTTTAATGCTGTGAGAGAGGCTTTTGATGATCACGGCATTTTAATAATTTTTTTAGGAGCATTTACACCTTTACCATTTAAAATAATTTCAGTTACAAGTGGAGTTTTTCATATCAACATTGCAGCCTTTTTTGTTATGTCCTTGATTGGAAGAGGATTAAGATTTTTTTTGGTAAGTTTGATTGTTAAAAATTTTGGTGAAAAAGGTATTTATCTTTTGAAAAAACATACTTTTATAATTTCATCTTTATGCGGATTAATTCTTATAATGTTATATTTAATATTTGTTTAAAAATGAAAACTATATCAAATAACTTAAATGCAAGCTTATCTTTACTTGTATCTTCAGGGTTACTTCTTGGAGCATTTTTTTTAGAATTTTATCTTTCTCTTTTACCTTGTGATTTGTGTATTAAACAAAGAATTATCCACATCTCTATTTTAATTTTAAGTTTATTAGTTTTTCCGTTATCTATATTTTCTAACTTAAAGTTTATTATGTTATCGATTTTAAATTTACTTTGGTTAGGCAGCTCCATTTTAGCTTTTTATCACTTTGGTATCGAAAAAAAATTTTGGAAAGGATTTTCAGAATGTAGTTCAAATCTAATTTTTAATGAAAATACTCTAGATCAATTGTTAGCAAAAAGTCCTATTAGATGTGATGAAACACAATTTGAAATTGTTAATATTAGTTTAGCTGGATGGAATGGAATATTCTCTTTGGGTATCTTTATTATTTTATCATATTTACTATATAAAACTTATAAGGTGTCAAAATGAAGAATAAACTAGATAAAATTTTACGAGTTGATCATGCCGGAGAAGTTGGTGCTGCCAAAATATATGAAGGTCAATTAAAAGTTTTAGGAAAAACTGATGTTGGGCCAATGATACAACATATGAAAGATCAAGAAAAAGAACATCTAGATACTTTTCATGATCTATTAAATAAGCATCAGGTTAGGCCAACTGTTATGTTACCTATTTGGAATCTCGCTGGTTACGGATTAGGTGTTATATCTGCTGCAATGGGTAAAAAAGCAGCAATGGCCTGTACAATTGCTGTTGAAGAAGTAATCGGAAAGCATTACGAAGAACAAGCAGATCAATTGACGGAACAAAAATATAAAAGTCTTAAAAAGAAGCTTCTTAAGTTTAGAGATGACGAATTAGAACATAAGGATATTGCAATTGAACATGATGGACAAGATACACCTGGATATAAATTTTTAAAATTTGTTGTTCAGTCTGGTTGTAAAGTAGCTATTAAAATTTCAGAAAAAATTTAATTTTTAGTAAGTTCTGTATCCCAATACAAAAAGTCCATCCAAGTCTCATGCAAAAAATTTGGAGGAAATAATCTACCATTGTTTTTTAATATTACATCAGATGCTATATGTGGTTTAATTCTTAATTTTAATCCTGAGTTCCTCAAGGATTTATTTCCTTTTTTGAAATTACAACTTCTACAAGCTGAAACTACATTTAGCCAATTAGTTTTTCCTCCATGAGATCTCGGTATTATATGATCAAAAGTTAGATCTTTAATTTTTTTCCTTATTCCGCAATATTGACATGTAAATTTATCTCTTAAAAAAACATTAAACCTTGTAAAAGCAGGGTCTTTTTTTGCTGATATATATTCTTTTAAAGCAATCACACTTGGCAACTTTAGAGAGAAATTAGGAGAATTAATTACTTGATCATATTCTGCAACGATATTAACTCTATTCAAAAAAACTGCTTTTACAGAGTCTTGCCATGACCATAAAGAAAGTGGGTAATAGCTTAGAGGTTGATAATCTGCATTTAATACAAGAGTAGGTGAAAAATTAAGCATATATTTATTAAATTTAAAAGCAATATTTTACTATTTACAACAATTATTTCAGTTTTGTTAAATCTACTTTAAAATTTGATTATATTTTTTACAAAATCCATACCAGCAGAAATACCATCTGGATCTATCCCATGAGCTAATCCAGGTCTATTTACTGTTTTAACGTCAAATCCAATTTCAGTTAATAATTTTTTTGCATGTTCTAAAGAGCTAAATGGCACAACATCATCTTCTTCTCCATGGACTAATAATATAGGTGTTGAAGAATTTCTATGTACATTTTTATAAATTAAATGTTTTGACGCATTTATATTCTCTTGGGAAGTTCCACCTGAATAACCAACAATCCCTAGAAAATTATGGTCACTCAATAATAAACTTTGAATGCTCATCATTGCACCTTGCGAAAACCCAATTAATAAGACATTGCCAAATTTTAAATTTTCCTTATCACACTCAACTTTAATTAAATTTAATAATTCATTTGATGCTTTTATTGCACCATTTGGAATGTCTTCTATTGGAAACCATTCTTTACCCATTGGTGACATTTTACAATCAAAAGGGGCATCTGGAGAAATAAATTTTGCATAAGGTAAAACCAGCGAAAATGGTGATGAAAGATCTATCAGATCTGCTCCATCTGCACCGTATCCGTGTAGAAAAAAAACTATTTGTTTAGGAGGGATATCTAAAGTTGGAGATTTTGTATGAATTTTTCTTTTTTGCATATATATTTATTATGTATAGTTAATGTTAATATTATATAAAATTAGGTTAAATTATTTTTTTGTTAATTAAAGGATAAATTTTGTCAAATCAACTGATTGATCCATTTGGAAGAGAAATAAATTATTTGAGAGTATCAGTCACTGATAGGTGTGATTTTAGATGTACTTATTGTATGTCTGAAAATATGACTTTTCTTCCCAAAAAAGATATTCTTTCTTTAGAAGAATTAGAAACAATCTGCAATGTATTCATAAAGCTTGGTACTAAAAAAATTAGACTTACAGGCGGTGAACCATTGGTTAGAAAAGGGATATTAAATTTAATTAAAAACTTGGGGAAAAAAATTGGAAATGGGTTACACGAATTGACTTTAACAACTAACGGAAGTCAACTTGAGAAGTATGCACTTTTTTTAAAAGAAAATGGAGTTAATAGGGTAAACGTATCCCTTGATCATTTAGATCCAAATAAATTTAGAGAAATTACTAGATGGGGAGATTTAAACAAAGTATTAACTGGAATTGAAAAAGCAAAAAGTGTTGGAATTAAAGTAAAAATAAATACTGTTGTATTAAAGGATTTTAATGAAAAACAAATTATCGAAATGATTGAATGGTGTTCATACAACGAATATGATATGACGCTAATAGAAGTAATGCCGATGGGAGACATAGGAAGCGAAAATAGGTTTAATCAATACTTACCATTATCAGATTTAAAAGAAAAACTATCTAAATCATTTAAACTAACAAATATTCCAAAAAAAACTGGTGGACCAGCTAGTTATTACAAAATAGAAGGTAAAAAAATTGACTTAGGTTTTATAACTCCATTGACTCATAATTTCTGCGAAAGTTGTAACCGAGTAAGATTAACTTGTACTGGAATTTTATACATGTGTTTAGGTCAAGATGATCATGTGGATTTAAAATATATTTTAAGAAATAAAGGTTCATCCTATTTAAAAGATAGTCTTATAAAAGCCATTTCAAAGAAACCTAAAGGACACGACTTTAATATCTCAAAAAGTGGAATTAATGTATCTTCTAATAGACACATGTCCGTAACAGGCGGATAAATTGTAAAAATTAAATGAAAAATTTAATTACAGATATTGAAGGAATTTTAGTTGGTTGTGCAGAAGACCATAAATTTTCTACCGGTGTAACCGTATTATCTGGACCTCGTCCTTTTACAGCTTCCGTCGATGTAAGAGGTGGTGGAGCTGGAACAAGAGAAACAGAAATTCTTAAACTTGAAAGTTCTATTGGAAGAATTGATGCTATTGTTTTATCAGGAGGATCAGCATTTGGTCTTGATGCAAGTTCTGAGGTTCAAAAACTTTTGCTTGAAGATGGAAAGGGGTACAGAGTTAAAGATCACTCTATACCTTTGGTTTCATCTGCTGTCATATTTGATTTAATAAAAACAAATCATTATTGGGAAAATAATGTATCAATTTGGAGATTTTTAGCAAATGAAGCTTATAAAAATCTTTCAGATAATTTTTCACTAGGATCTAAAGGTGCTGGATATGGAGCAAATACCGCAACTGTAAAAGGTGGCCAAGGTTCAGCATCAAGTGAAGTAGAGTTGAGTAATGGAAAAAAAATTAAAGTTGGTTCTTTAGTTATTAATAACGCTGTAGGAAACCCTCTTTTAAACGATGGTCCAAATTTTTTGTCAGGTTATCTTGAAATAAATAACGAATTAGGTGGATTAACCTTACCAAAAGAAAAATTTGATGGTAAAATAAGAGCAAAAAGAATTTCAAATAATTTTCAACAACTAAATACTGTTATTGGGATTGTTGCTACAAATGCTCCATTAAATAGAATTCAGCTAAAAAGAATGTCAGTTATGTGTCATGGTTCAATATCAAGATCAATTCATCCATCTCATACCCCTATGGACGGTGATACAATTTTTGCAATTTCAACTGCTGATGAAAATAGTCAATTAGCTGAAGAAATTAACAAATTAGACTTTACTATAATTAGTACTATAGCTTCTGATACATTTTCTAGAGCGTGTAACCGAGCAATATTTGAAGCTATAAGCATAGGAGACAAACCTTCTTGGAAAGACTTATTTAATAATTAATCGTTTTTATTATTTTTTTCAAACCTTGATCTTAATCTATAATAGAATATAGGTGATATAAATATTGATATAATATAGACTAGCACCAAAAGAGTAAAACCTTTAGTTGGATCACTAATTATATAATGACTTAAAATTCCAAGAAGAATTAAAAAGGGTATTACAAATGTTCTAGGTACAAGCATTACTTTTCCAGAAAATGTTGGTAAATTACTAACCATTCCAATAGAAATTAATGAAATCCAAATACTGATATAAAATTCTGTTTTAAATTCATTTAGATTAAAAATTTCTAAACCTGTTATTGGTAAAAGAGCTAAAAATGCCGCAGCAGGAGTAGGAATTCCGCTGAAATAATTTTTAGCATATGAAGGTTTATCTGAAAGTTCAGAGTTAAATCTAGCAAGCCTTAATGCAGCACAAATAATAAAAAGTACAGCCACAATCCACAAATATTTATTTTGAGTTCCTCCCATCCAAAAATAAATTGTGATTGGAGGTATTGTTCCAAATACAACAAAATCAGATAATGAATCCAAATACATGCCAAAGTTACTTGTTGACTTTAATAGTCTTGCCACTCTTCCATCTAATAAATCAAAAACAGCAGCAATAATTATAAAAATTATAACCAAATTCCAATTTTCTAACATCGCATGGTAAAAAGCTTGCAAACCAAAAATCAAGGCACATATAGTAAGAAAATTTGGTAAAAGCCATGTTATTGAAAATTTTTTTGGTCGATCAGAAAAAGCTTTTCTAGCTAATTTAATACCTTTAATTTTCATAATTTATTTTTTTTTTGACGCTATCTCAGCAAGAATAGTTTCTCCAGCAATTGAAGTTTGTCCTTGTAAAACATTAATTTTTGATCCTATTGGAATATAAACATCCACTTTACTTCCAAATCTAATTATCCCAAAGATTTGACCAGTAACAAGTTTATTTCCTTCCTGAGCATCATTTACAATTCTTCTTGCTAATAGCCCCGCAATTTGTACAAAAGCTATCTTAATCCTATTATTAACATTCATTACTATGGATAATCTTTCATTTTCTTTAGATGCTTTATCTAAGCTTGCGTTAATAAATAGACCAGGTATGTAATTTCTTTTATATATTGTTCCAGACATTGGTGATCTATTTACATGAACATTGAAAACGTTCATAAAAATTCCAATTTTCATATATTTATTTTTTGGCAAGCCGATTTCTTCATCAGGAGTAATCTCTTCAATTTCAATAATTTTTCCATCAGCTGGAGCTATGACTAAATTATTATTGATGTTTTTTGGAACAATCCTTTCGGGGTTTCTAAAAAAGTATATACACCATAAGGTTAAAATTAATCCAATGAAGAACAAAGGAGACCAAATCCAACCAATTATTAAGGTTATTAAACAAAATATTATAATAAACGGTAACCCTGATGGATGAATTGGTATAAATATACTATTTTTGATTGAATCTAATATTGACATTTTTTCAAAACCTATGAATATTAATGAAAGGTATTATAATGCTTAAATCTGAAGAAAACAAGTTTGATAAATTAGAAGAAGAATTATTAAATATAGAAAAATTTGCTAAAAACTTAGATTTAAACTCTAAAGACGAATTTAGTATGGTTTTAACAAAAATTGTACCAGATGATCAAAATGTTACTAAAAACAATGGTAATATTAAAATCATTAATCAATTAAACAATATTAAATTAAGTCTTAATAAGCAAATCAAAGAAATAGATGAAATAATTAAAAATTTTGATAAATAAATATTTTGTTGATTAAAAATAAAAATATCTTATTTTATAGAATAATATAATATTTTATATTATAAGTTTGGAGATAATAATGCGTAAATTATTAGCTAAATTATGTGAATATACTTCATTAGCAGCTATACTAACTATTACAAGTACGACTTTTAATTTTTCAATTGCGGGTGGAGACCCAAGTATTAAAGATAAAAAAGTTTATCAAACTAAATCTAATATTAAACAACATAATCATAGTAAAGTTTACAAAACAAAAAACAAAAGCATAAATTCAAATAAAAGTAAAAAAACATCAGATATAAAAACTCCTAACAAAACTGAAGATTCGACTGTTTCTGGATTTTCAGCAGTTGAAGATGAACCATTAATTGTTGATTTGTCATCAGTTATTGACTCAGATGGTATGGGTCAAGTAAGTGTTCAATGGCAAATATCAGATACAGGAAATTCTTGGAAAAATATAAGTAAAGAAGTAAGCCAATCATTCACACCAAGAGAAATTCATGTTGGTAAGAAATTAAGAGTTGTAATTTCATATGTTGATGGTCAAGGGAATTTAGAAACATTAATTAGCCCACCATCATCTTCAGTAAAAAATGTTAATGATAAGCCTACTGGTTCTGCTAGACTTATAGGAACACCAGTTGAAGATAGTGCTCTTGTTGTTGATACATCAAGTATTTCAGATGAAGATGGAATAGGCGGATTTGAAATTTCATGGCAAAGATCCTCATCACAGTCTGATTGGGAAGCTTTCTCATCAGGAACCGGAGAAGTTTTAAGATTACAACAAGAACATGTAAACTATTCCTTTAGAGCCGTTGTTTCATATGTTGATAGTCATGGTACCAGAGAGGTATTATACACTAGTCCATCAGAATCTATTGATAATTTAGATGATCCTGTCCAGGGAGATGTTACAATAAATGGTCTTCCAAGAGAGGGCGCAACTCTAAAGGCAATTTCAAATTCATTATCGGACGAAGATGGGATAGCTTCAATAAATATAAGTTGGGAAAAATCAAAAGATGGACGTAATTGGATTGCTCTTAACAGTGTTAGCGGCCCATCACTTAATCTTAATCAAGTTTTAGTTGGTTATCAGATAAGAACAAGAGTTGCAGTTGTTGACAATTTTGGTATTGAAACAAACCTTTATAGTCTTGCAACAAGAACGGTTGAAAATGTTAATAATAAACCTTCAGGAAGAATAATTATTCGAAGAGTTGGTCAATAATTGATCTATAATAATATATTGTAATTAATGTAAATTGTGTATAAAACTAAGAAGGTATACTAATGTCTGCTAAAACTAAATATAATAAAACAAATTCCAATATTATCAATTTCAATAATTTTAAGAAAAAAAATAAACAAGTTATGTCTACAATTGCAGCTATAATCGCTGTAAATGTTAAACATAATGAAGATACTGCACCTGAAGATTATTTAATTGATAATATTGAACTTAACGAAAATATTGAACTTCTAGCTTTTGAAGATGCACTAGAAGATTTAATTGATAACTCACAAGTTGATAGTTCTAAAAATACTAAAAATTTTGTTAATGATGCTTAAATAAATTTTATTGGTAAATTTTTAATCCAGTTTTGATCATTATCATTATAAAATCCTTCACTTATATTAAAACTTTTTTTGAAACCAAATTTAATTGCAAATTGTGCTGCCATTAATGACCTTGAGCCAGATCTACATATAAAGAAAAGACTATCTTTTTGATTAAATTTAAATAAAAGAAATCTTTGAAATTTTTCAAAAAAAGATTGATCTAAAACTGGACCCCAATTAACTAAATGAGTTTCTTTATTTATAGATGACAAATCTGGTATTCCAGTTGTCTTCCATTCTAAATCTGATCGCGTGTCAATCAAATGAGAATTAAGATTTTCTGATAAAAAATTAAAAGCTTCTAATGCTTTAACATTCATATTTTAAAAAGTTATAGTTTAAGTTATTTAGATATTTTCCAAAAATAAGGAGCAATAATTCCAGCTAATAGCAATTTATAAAAATCACCTAACAAAAAGGGATAAAAGCCTTTTAATAAAGCAAAATTAAATCCTTTTAAAAGAGCTAATTGGAAAATCCCTAAAGTGTAAATTATAACCAAACCTATCAACATTGAAATAATTGATAAAGAGATCTTTTTTCCCCATCCACGATCAGCTAAATACCCTATTATGAACGCACTAACAAAAAAACCTAAAATGAATCCTCCGGTTGGACCCATTAAATACATTAGACCGCCCCCAAATGCAAAAACAGGTAATCCTATAATACCTTTAAAAATATATAATCCCACTGTTAGAGTTGCCAGATTTCTTCCAAACAATATCGCAATCATTAAAACTGCCATAGGTTGTAGAGTCATTGGAACAGGATAAAGAGGAACTTTAATTTTTGCAGAAACAATCAGTAATAAGCTTCCTAAAAAAACTGTAAATATTGAAAAGAATATTTTTACATTTATGTTTTCTATATTCTTATTAATAAGGTTTCCAACCCAAGTTTCAGTATTTACAGCATTTGTTTGATTTAACATTTATAAACAGCCTTGTTTGTAATAATTAATTAATGATAGTATTAAATTAATATAACAAAAAATTAATGAAAATAAAATATGAATAATTTAGATGATATTATCACACCAACTTTTAACTGGTTAAAAGAAAAAAATAAAGTTGCAATTGCAACTGTTATTTCTACTTGGGGAAGTGCTCCTAGACAAGTTGGTGGTCAAATGGCTATTAACGAGACTGGTGAAATTATAGGTTCTGTATCTGGAGGATGTGTAGAAAACTCTGTAATAACAGAAGCTCTTGATTCATTGAAAGACAAAAAGCATAGAATCAAGGATTATGGTATCACAAATGATTTAGCATGGGAAGTTGGATTAGCATGCGGTGGCAATTTAAAAATATTAATAAACCCATTAGAAAATGATGACAAAATTATTATCAAAACAAAAAATATGATTAAAAAAAGAGAAAGAGTTATAATTAAAGCAGATTGTAAAACTGGAAAAAGAGAAATTATTTCAAAATTAGATAAAGAACAAAATAAGACTAGTTATTTAGATCACAAAGAAAATATTTTTTATCATATAATCGATCCAAAACCGCGTCTTTTTATAATAGGAGGAGTTCATCTATCACAAGCACTTTCCTCATTAGCAAATATATGTGAATATGAAGTGATAATAATTGACCCAAGAGAATATTTTGCAAATAAAAAAAGATTCCCAAATGATTTAATTATTAGCGAATGGCCAGATGTTGCATTAAAAAATTATAATTTTAATTTTTCAGACAATATAGTTACATTGACCCATGATCCAAAAATAGATGATCTTGCATTAAAAATAGCTTTAAATTCTAAGGTTGGTTATATTGGTTCCCTTGGGAGTAAAAAAACTCATGCAAGTAGAATTGAGAGACTAAAAAAGGAAGGTTATAATTTAGAACAAATTAGTAAAATTCATGCGCCAATTGGATTAAATATTTCATCTAAAACACCACAAGAAATTGCCCTTTCTATTATGGCTGAAATTATACAAGTAAGAAGGAATTTTTGAAAAATAATAAAATCATAAAGGTTGTTTTAGCTGCTGGATTAAGTAAAAGATTTGGATTAAAAAATAAAATCTTAGAAAAAATTAATGGAAAAACTCTTATTGAAACTATTTTAGATCGATTAATTGAAATTGATTCAAGTCAAAACAACATAGTTGTAATTGGTGGAGATAATTATAATTCCCTTAAAAAAAAATTAAATAAATATGATGTAAAAGTTTTTTATAATAAAAATTATAAAAATGGTTTAGGGAGCTCAGTATCATTTATTTTAAAAAAAAAAATAAATAAAAATGGAATAATGTTTATTCCAGGAGATATGCCTTTAATTTCTAAAAAAGATTTTAAAAAACTAATTAATACTTTTGTTCAAAAAAAAAATAAAATCATTTCCCCATGTTATAAAAAGCAAATTGGAAACCCTTTGATAATTCCAAAGATCTATTTTAATTTGTTAAAAAATCTAAAAAGAGATGAAGGTGCTAGAAAGTTTTTGCCCTCTAAAGATTTTATTCACGTGCCATGTAGCTATGGAACCATTTTTGACATAGATACAAAATATGAGTTATTAAAAGCAAAACTACTAAATAAAAAATTAAATTATTAAATTTAATTACTTTTCTGATGTCTCAGGGCTATCATTAATAATGGAGGTATCATAAAAAATGTTAGTAATGTTGACATAGTTAAACCTCCAAAAATAACCGCACCAATTCCTCTATAAAGCTCAGAACCTGCACCTGGAAACAGAAGTAAAGGCATTAAGCCGAATAAACTGGTTAGTGTAGACATAAAAATAGGTCTAATTCTATTCTTAGTAGCTTCTATGATACAATATTTAAGTGTTAAGTTTTCATGCTTTTTATGCCAAACTGTTTGCTCCACCATTAAAATTGAATTGTTAACAACAACACCTGTTAATATTATGAAACCTAGCATAGTTAACATGTCTAACGGTTGTTTAATAAACAAGTTTATAATTATTAATGCTATAATTCCTCCTACTGCAGCAGTAGGAACAATAACTAAGACTATTAAAGGAAGAGTAAATGATTTCATCAAAATCGTTAAAAGAATAAAAATTACAAACATTGCGATCAAAACATTTTGCTGCATACTATTCCATGTTCTTTCCAATTCGCTTGCAGCTCCCGATATATTAATGAATACACTTTTAGGAAGTTTACTATTAAGGGGATAAATTAATTTTTCATTTAAAATCTTAATAGATTCTTCTAATGAAATCTCTTCATTTGGTCTTAATTGAATAGATAAAACTCTTTTACCTGAAAGACGTTTTATTTGGTTAGGTAGACCGACAATTTCTAAATCAGCTACTTGTGATAGTGTAATATTTTCACCACTTTTTGTAACAAAAGAAAAATTCTCTAGATCATCAATTTTATTTAGATTACTTTTATTTGATAACAATGTCATATCAATTAATCTTCCTTCAAATGGAATTTCAGACACCCTCAATCCATCATTATACACATCCAAAACAGTTGCAAATTCTCTTGCTGAAATGCCATACTCTGACAATTTTAAATTATTTGGTTTTATAATAACCTGAGGAACACCATTATTTAATGTTGGTATGGATCTTACTTGATGACCTTCTGACGGAGGAAACTCTTTTCTTATCCCTCTAAATAAATTTTGTGCAATAGGTCTTATATCGTTTAAAGAAGGTCCTGTGATGTTAATTCTAATAGATCTAGAGCCACCTACAGATCTTCCAAAAAGTGATGCTTGTTGTGCAAAAGCCCTTGCACCAGGTTGAGCTCTGACAGGTTTGGTTAAAATTGGTAATATTTCTTTAACTCTTTTTGCATTTTCTGTTGTTGCACCGGCAAAAGCTCCTCCCGAATAAGCAACAAAAAAGAACCTTGATATTTTTGGTTTTTCACCTTCAACATCAATTTTCTTTTCCCATAACGGTTGAGCTGATTTTTCCATTGCCTTAGCTATATCAAGCGTAGCCTCTTTATTATAACCTGGAGGAACAATTATTCTTGCAAATACAAAATTTCTATTTCCGTCTGGCAAATAATCTAAGGGAGGAATAAAAGAAAAAACAAAAATAAATGATATTATTATTATGCTAAATATTATGCTTAAACCTCTTTTTGATGATTGGAGTGACCATTCAATATAATTTAAAATCACTTTTCTAAACCTTAGAGATAAATTATCAATAGCTGGTATCCTAATAATTTTAAGCTTATTAAGATTCTGTTTTCGTAAAGAAAGATTAGCCATGGTTGGTATTAATGTTAAAGATACTAAAACAGAAATGATTACTGAAACTGATATAGCTACTGCGATATCCCTAAACAACTGTCCAATTGGAAGGTCAATCATTAAAACTGGTATAAAAACGACAACCGTGGTTAGAGCAGAACCTAAAATTGGCTTCCAGACTTGCAATGCACCATTTAAAGACGCTTTTTCTGAATTTAAACCAGTTTGATTAAGTCTATAAATATTTTCTTGACTTACAATTGAAGCGTCAACAACCATTCCGACAGCAAAAGCCAAACCTGCAAGTGATATTACATTAATTGAAAGTCCTAAAGAGGATATCATAACGAATGTACCCACAACGGAAACTGGTATAGCAAACATAATTATAAGGGTAGGTCTTAAATTCCTTAAGAAAATCATCAAAATACAAATTGCCAGGATCCCTCCAATAATTATATTTTGTTGAACTAAATCGATTGCATTATTTATATAGACTGTTTCATCATAGACATTGTACAAATCTAAACCTTTATTGTTTAAGTTTGTCTTATTTAAGTTTTCAATTTCCTTATTTAATAAATTCATCGTTTTAACAACATTTGCTCCAGGCTCTCTTAAAACTGCAAACGTTATAGCATCTTCTCCATTAATTCTTCTAAAGCTTGTTGGATCTTTATAAGATATAAAAGTGTCAGCTACATCACCTAACTTCACTGACGTGCTACTTATACTCGTTGAACTATCAGTTTTAATTATAATTTTCTCTGCGCTCTCAGGTGTGTAGGAAATAGATTCAGCTCTAAGAGTATATGTTCTTTTTCCTTCAATTAATTCTCCTGCTGTTAATTGAGCAGAACTACTTTTAAGTGAATTAACTAAACTATTTATATTTATACCAAAATTAGCAAGTTTTTGCATATCTACACTAATTTTTAATTCTTTTTTACTACCTCCTCTAAATGTAATTTCAGAAACGCCTTCAATTCTTGATAAATTTTCTATTATCTCAAATTCAACTAAATCACCTAAAGTGGTCATTTTACCGATTTTAGAGTCTTTTGTTTTGATTAAAACTAATCTTGATATAGGACTGTCTTCTGAATTAGATGTCCTCACCACAGGTTTTGAAGCCTCTTCGGGAAGTCCATTAATTGTTGAAATTCTATTCAACAATTTAATTGTAGCATTATCTATATTTTCACCAATATTATAAGTGAGAGTAACTCTACCCGAACCGTATCTACTATCCGATTCTATTTTTTCAACACCTGATAAGGAGCTTATTGATCTCTCTAATCTTGTGATAATCTCTCTTTCGATATCATCTGGTGAAGCACCTTGCCAAGACACACGAACCTGAAGAATTGGTTTGTCTATGTCTGGAGTCATTTGTATTGGGATTTCTTTAAGAGCAACTATACCAAAAACTACAGTCAATATAACTAAAGCTAAAATAGCTACTGGATTAAGAATACAAAGCCTTATAAAGTTTTTCATTTTTTGTTTTTCTTAACTTTTACAGATTGATTTGGTCTGATATTTTCATTACCTTTTACGACAACTAAATCACCTTCATTTACTCCTAATTTTATTTCAATTTGATCTTTAAATGATTGTCCAATTATAACCTTTTTTCTTTTAACTTTGTTTTTCTCTACTATGTAAACTAACTTTTCAATGCCATCTGCAATTAAGCCATCTTTAGGTATGATTATTCTAGATTTACCATCATTTATTGGAACTCTTAATTGAATTCGTTTGTTTGGAAAATTAAATTCCATTGGTAGGGATTTTGGTATTTTTATTTTTAGTAATCTTGAGCCAGTTTTAATATTTTCAGATGCAATTATAGCTCTTATTTGAGAATTTAAAATTTTATCATTGACAATAATTTGCACTGGAAACTCTGGTTGTAACTTCGATGCTAAATCAGATCTTATAGATGTCTCTATTTCATTATTTTGAGGATCTAAAATGGAACCAATGTTTACTCCTTTATTTAGTACCGAACCCAATTTAACATTAAGTTTGATAAGATTGCCATTAATAGGTGATTTAATTACTGTGTTATTCAAATCATCTTTACTTGATAAAAGTAAATAAAATAATCTTTTCAAGTCAAATTCAATTTTTGAGACCTGTTTATTTAAATTTATTTTCTTAATTCTCAAGTCATCAAATAAATCATTAGAAATGACTTTATTTTCTTTTAAATTTAAAAACCTTTTAAGTTTATCGTTTATTATGGCTAATTCTTCATTTAAGAATTTTAGATTATCTTTACTATACAAAATTTCAGCTTCATATCTAGCAATTAACCTTTTTATATTTTTGTTTTCTAACTCAATTAGTTTTTGCCCTTTTAAAACATTAGCACCTTCAAGCACGTATATTTTTTTTACTTCTTCATTTATTTTTGAAATAATTGAATAAGGTTCTAACGAAATAATTCTTCCGTATGAAGGTACCAAACTATATAATTTAGTCTTTTTTGCTTCTATAACTTCAACAGGCGTTTGTCTACTAGCCCAACTTTTTTTAGACTGTTTTTGTTGAGCATATACTTCAATTTGTGCACTAACGAATAGTAAAACAAATAAAATAATTTTCATAAATAGTAGATGTATAAATTAAACTTGTGGACCAAATTTTACTAAATTTTTTCCATTTTCGCTATCACAAAATTGATCAAAGTTGGCAATAAATAATTTTGCTAATTCTATTGCTTTATTCTCCCAATTTATATCTGAGGCCCAACTTTTTCTTGGATCGAATATGTTAGAATCAATATCATTTAATTCGGTTGGTATCTCTAAATTAAAAATTGGAATTTTAGTTGTAGGAACACTGTCAATTTTGTTATTTAATATGTTATCAATTATTGAACGAGTATTTTTTAATGAAATTCTTTCACCTCTCCCATTCCAACCAGTATTCACAAGATATGCTTTAGAACTATTCATTTTCATTCTTTTTGAGAGGACTTCAGCATATTTTGTTGGATGTAATGTTAAAAAAGCTTTGCCAAAACAAGCAGAAAAAGTTGGTGTTGGTTTATCTACGCCTCTTTCTGTTCCAGCTAATTTTGCTGTAAAACCAGAAAGAAAATGATATTGAGCTTCTTCATTACTCAATATAGATACAGCTGGAAGAACGCCAAATGCATCTGCAGTTAAAAATATAACTTTATTAGCATGACCACCTTTTGAAATTGGTTGAACTATATTATCTATATGATAAATCGGATAGGATACTCTGGTATTTTCAGTTAGAGATATATCATCATAGTCTACTTTACCGTTATTATCGACAATTACATTTTCTAAAAGAGCATCTTTTTTTATAGCTTTAAAAATTTCAGGTTCTTTCTTAGGATCTAAATTAACTGTTTTGGCATAACAGCCCCCTTCAAAATTAAATATTCCATCATCATCCCAGCCATGTTCATCATCGCCGATTAAACTTCTTTTAGGGTCTGTAGATAAAGTTGTTTTTCCAGTTCCAGACAATCCAAAAAATAAAGCAACTGTATCGTCGTTAATACCTTTATTTGCAGAGCAATGCATTGAGGCTATACCTTTTTGAGGTAACAAATAATTCATGACGGCAAACATACCCTTTTTCATCTCTCCTCCGTACCAAGTCCCCCCGATAAGTTGTATCCTTTCGGTTAAGTTAAAGGCTATAAATGTTTCAGAATTCATATTATGTTTTTTAAAATCTTTATTAGTAGTCTTAGATCCATTTATTACATGAAAATCTGGAACAAAATTTTTAAGTTCTTGTTCCGAAGGTCTGATAAACATATTTTTCACAAAATGAGCTTGCCAGGCTACTTCCATAACAAATCTAACTTTTAAACATGTATCTTTGTTTGCTCCACAAAACGCATCAATTACATATAATTTTTTGTTTGATAATTGGTTTGTTACGTTGAATTTTAAATTTTCCCAAACTTCTTGTGAAATTGGTTTATTATCATTTTTTCTATCATTTGACGTCCACCAAAAATTATCTTCTGTGGTTTTGTCTTTAACTATATATTTATCTTTAGGAGACCTACCAGTATAAATTCCAGTTTTTACGTTCAATGCCCCATATTCTGTTTTTTGAGATTTTTCGTAACCAGTTAATTCTGAAAGAGTTTCCTCTTCATATAATTTATCAAATGAAGGGTTATATATTATCTCAAGAGGATTAGTTATGCCTATTTTTTTCAGTTGGTCAGAGATCATTCTTTGTATTTGTGATAATATGTAACAGTTAAAAAAAATTAATTTAACAATTATTTGTTTATTGCCAAGAAAAAAATAAAAAAAATTCTATTTTTTCTGTTTATTTTAAATTAATTATTTAAATTAGTTTAATGAAGAAGATTTTAATAATCGGTAATAGTTTATCTGCATGGTCTGTTGCTAATGCATTTATAAATAAAAAAGTTAATATTACAATAATAGGATATAAATATAAAACATTTGGAGCTCAGCAATTATCTCCTAACGGTTTCAAAGCCCTAAAAGAATTGACTGAAAATAATGAGGTTAAAAAAATTGTTCATGAAATAATTAAGTTCCAAATAAATAGTTATAATAATAATAAAACTAAAAACTTGAAAAATTTTTATTTTAATGAATTCGATTTAAAATATTTTTCTGTAAGTAGAGAAATGTTAATTAATTTTTTGATTAAAAATGTAAAGAGAAATATTCAAATAAGTGAAATAAACAAGTCATGTGTTGGCTTTATCCAAAGAAAACCTGGGAAGTTTGAAGTTTTGATGGATAATAATGAGTATATCACAGCTGATATAATAATTGGTTGCGATGGAGTTAATGGTATTACTAGGAAATATGTATGTGGTACTACTAAAATAGACAAAAAACAAGTTTTTCGTGGAGTATCAGATGATAAAAAACAATTATTATTAAAACAAAAAACACTTGAATTAAATTTTTCAAATTATGGACATTTTGTTTCTTATCCATTTATTAATAATAACAAAACGTACATTAATTATGTTTTTATTCCTAACAGGCGCTTTCAAGACTCAAATGAAATATTAGGTAAACTAAAAAGCATTTCAAAATTTTCTACAATAGAGTGGAATAAAGGTTATTTTTATTTTTTCGAAGACGAAATTCAAACAATTCACAGAAATAATATTTTGCTATTTGGAGACGCTGGATTTTCTTTTGAACCCCATTTAGCCCAAGTAGGAAATAAAATAATCGAAGATGCAAATTATCTAAAATTTTTAGTAGAAAATACTAATTCATATGATGAAATTTTTGAAGATTTCTCAATAAATACTTGTGAAAAAAAAAGAAAACTAAAATCTATTTCAAATATAGTTGGAATGTCTTTTGGAATTAGTACTTTAACTAAATTAAGAAATAATATAGTTTCTAATTTTTCAGATCAACTAATATGTAATTTTTTTAAAAAGATTTGGTATGATTAGTAAAAGTTTTTTAATTATGATATTTACTTTTTTTATGAGCATCACTTCTCCAGCAAATTCTGACTTTTTTGATTTAAGTTTTGAGAGTATTGATGGAAATATTATTTCATTAAAAGAATTCAAAAATAAACCGATTATAGTTGTAAATTCAGCTTCATTTTGCGGTTTTACTTATCAATATGAACAATTAGAAAACCTTTATCAAAAATTTAACAAAAAGGGACTTGTTATTATAGCAATTCCATCTAATGATTTTGGAGGTCAGGAATTTAAAAATAACAAAAAGGTTAAAGAATTCTGTGAAGTAAATTTTAATATTTCTTTTCCTATTACTACTATAACTAAAGTTAAAGGAAAAAACCGACATCCTTTTTTTAATTGGGTTGAAAAGGAAGCTGGATATTTATCACTTCCAAAATGGAACTTTTATAAGTATCTGATAAGTAAAAATGGGAAGTTATCATCTTGGTTTTCTAGTGTAACTAAACCTTCTTCAGAAAAATTTTTAAATGAATTAAAAAAAATAATGTAAAATAAAACCCATCGATATAGGATGGGTTTTATTTTTATATTAATTACTCACGATTACCAAGTAATGATAATAAAAACTGAAACATCAAAATAAAATCTAAGTATAAAGTTAAGGCACCTATTATAGATTTTTTACCTGCTGTTTCACTATCGTCAGCGGCATAATACATATTCTTAATCTTCTGAGTATCATAAGCTGTAAGGCCAGCAAAAATTAATACTCCAATAATTGAAATCATAAAATCTAAACCTGATGAAGCTAGGAATATATTGACAATTTGTGCTATTATAAGACCAAAAACGCCCATAATAAGAAATGATCCAAGTCCACTTAAGGACTTTTTTGTAGTATATCCATATATTGACAAACCAGCAAAAGATGCTGCAGTTATAAAGAATACCCTTACAACTGATTCTCCAGTGTAGACTAATAAAAGTGATGATAGAGACAAGCCCATCAGACCTGCATATATATAAAAAAGATTTCTAGCTTTTTGTGAGCTGATACTTTGTAATTTAGCTGAAATGTAAAATACCATTCCTAAAGGTGCTAATATAACTACCCATTTAAGAGGGCTTAAGAAGAAAAGTTCTCCTATTGGTGTCAACTGACCATTAGAAACTGATAGAAAGTTTAATCCTAATGCCAATAAACCAGTTAATGCAAGTGCTGTAGTCATATGATTATACACGCCTAGCATGTATGATCTTAGACCAACATCAATCTGAGCAGCTTGCGCTTGAGAACTCGACATGAAACGATTATCATTCATAATTTATCCTTTTTATTTGTTTTTTTATTAATATAGTTATTAAAGTTTATGAAAGCAAGAACATCATGCGCTAAAAATATTGATAAATTTATAATAAATATTAATGAATAGAGGATAATAGAGATTTTTTTCTTTTTTCAGTTTTTGATTTAAGTTGACCACAAGCAGCCAATATATCATCACCTCTTGTTGATCTTATTGGAGTAGGATAGCCAGCTTTCATAATAATATTAGAAAAAAGTTTAATTTGTTCTGAAGTAGATGTTTCATAAAAAGTTCCAGGCCAAGGATTAAAAGGAATCAAATTAATTTTTGAGGGTATTCCTTTAATTAAATTTAACAAATTGATAGCATCCTCTTTTCTATCATTAACATCTTTTAACATTACATATTCCCATGTTATTCTTCTAGAATTAGATAAACTTGGGTATTTTTTACACGCTTGTAAAAGAGTTGAAATATTGTATTTTTTATTTATTGGTACTAATTCATTTCTAAGTTTGTCATCAACAGCATGAAGAGAAATTGCTAAATTAACATCAAGATCTTTTCCACATTGCTCAATCATTGGCACAATCCCTGAAGTAGACATTGTTATCCTTCTTTTTGAAATACATAAGCCGTTTGAAGACATAACTATCTTAAGCGCTTTTTTAACATTTTCGTAATTCAGTAAAGGTTCACCCATCCCCATCATAACCAGATTAGTAACTTTTCTATTTGTCTTACCCATTGGCCAATCATTTAAATGGTCAATAACAGTAAAAATTTGTCCTAAAATTTCGTAAGTAGATAGGTTTCTAACTAATTTTTGAGTGCCAGTATTACAAAATGTACAACTCAATGTACACCCAACTTGGCTAGAAATACAAATTGTTCCTCGCTTACCTTGTGGAATAAAAACAGTTTCTATTAAACTTTTATCATCCATCTCTAATAACCATTTTATTGTTCCATCTTTACTTTTATGAACACTATTTATTTTCGGCCTAAATATGAATGAACATTCATTTAGCAATGCTCTAGTCTTTTTATCTAGATTTGTCATTTCTTGAAAATTAATTTTTCCAAAACAGTATATCCAATTCCAAATTTGTTTAGCTTTAAAATGTTTTAATCCTAATTCTAAACAAAAATTTTCTAATTCAATTAGAGATAAATCAATAATGTTTTGTCTTTGCATGAAAAATTATGAACAATTTTTGTCTATTAAAGATAGCGCTTTTGTAAAACCACTTAAGGAATAATGATCTGTAATTACATTACCAGGAGATGATGTTCCTTCAATAATCAATTTATTTCCCTTTTTCATTTTTCTAACTAATATTTTGTCAATTTTAGGAGATTCTGACCATGCTCTGTCGTCAACTGGAAATAATAAAGTAGTATTTTTATCTATAGTAAATTTGACCTTAGTATTTTTTTTATAATTAAAACCTGCGACAACTGAAATCTCATGATTTGTTCCATTTTTTACATTAGTTACAAAGACATAAGTTTTACCTCTATTACTTTTATTATATTTTCCAGAAGACTTAAGTGGTTCAGAAGCTATAAAACAAGTTTTACCATTTTTTTCTTTATTTGAGTAGGCTGTCCAGTCTTTATGTGTGCCAATAAATTTAGTTTTTGCGGAAGTAGTACTCACAAATGATATTATCAAGATTAGGGTAAATAATATTTTGTTTAGCTGATTAAACATCACTGAGATTAATATAATAATAAATCATCAATGTTACAACCACTACAGTCAAAAATCTTCTTAATAGAATATACCAATTTAAATAGACTTTATATTGAAATAATATCTCATCTAAGATTTGACAAATTAAAAAACCTACAACAAGAAATATAATATTTAAATAATTTGAAACTATTACCGCTGTGATAGCAAACATAAAAGGAATAATTGACAATGCTGGCAATAGATAATTTAATTTTGAATTATTTTTAATATGGATATTAATTGATAAGCCCCAGTAAACACCACTTAAGAAACACAATATAGTTATTCCATACCAAATAGTGAGATCTATAGTTTTAATTTCAAAAAAATCTACTAAACCATTTTTTTCCATTATTGGAAGTCCATAAGGTATAAGGCCAAGCAGACCAATCGTAATAGAAATATATTTAATTTTTGTGTGCTTTAAATTATTCATCTAAATGTACTAATATTGACAAATGAATAAAATGAACAGAAAAAAACAAAAATTAATAGAAATATTTTTGATTACATTTTTGTTCTTCATTTTAATTATATTATTACGACTTCAACCTTTTATTATCATTATGCTTCTAGTAACAAGCATATTGATAATTTTTCGCTTTAAAAATAAGATTAAAGAAATCATTTTTCCCAAAAAAACAAAATCCTTCTTATATTTTATTCTTTTTGATTTTTTTTTAGTCGCTTCATTGATTATATTTTTTGGAAAAGATTTTTTTACTAATGAACTGGATTTTGAAAAATATTTTTTAATCTCTATCTTAATATTGTTTTACTTGTTTTTTTCAGTTGTGCCACAAGAATTAATTTTTCGGTTTTTATTCTTTCATAGATATGAATACTATTTTAATAAGAATGAAATACTTTTTCTAAACTCTTTAGTATTTTGCTTCTGCCATATAATTTATTTTGATATCTCCATATTATTATTTTCATTTTTTGGTAACTTATTATTCACGTTTAATTATATGCAAAATAAATCCTTGTTAGTGGTAATAGCAGAACATTTTTTACTTGGACAAACACTTATAATTTTGGGATTTTTTGATAATTTTAATTTTTCATTTATAAAAAAACTTTATAATTTAGTTCTTATCAACTAAAGATATAATTATGGATATTAAAAAAGTCGTACTAGCTTATTCAGGAGGATTAGATACTTCTGTAATATTAAAATGGCTAAAAGAAAAATATAATTGTGAAGTAATTACTTTTACAGCTGATATTGGGCAGGGTGAAGAAGTTGAACCTGCAAGACAGAAGGCAAAACAACATGGTGTTAAACAAATTTTCATAGAAAATCTTAAAGAAGATTTTGTTAAAAATTATGTTTTTCCAATGTTCAGAGCCAATGCTTTATACGAAGGCGTTTACTTATTAGGAACATCTATTGCAAGACCTCTAATTGCAAAACGACAAATTGAAATTGCCAAAGAAGTCAACGCTGAGGCTGTATCTCATGGCGCAACCGGAAAAGGTAATGACCAAGTAAGATTTGAGCTCACTTACTTAAGTTTAAACCCAAATATTAAAATTATTGCACCTTGGAGAGAGTGGGATCTTTCAAGTAGAACTAAATTAATAGAATATGCTGAAAAAAATCAAATTGTAGTTTCAAAGGACAAAAGAGGTGAGGCTCCATTTAGTATTGACGCTAATTTATTACATATCTCAGCTGAAGGAAAAATTTTAGAGGACCCATGGATAGAACCAAGTGAATTAGTATTTTCACGCACTAAGTCACCTATAGATGCAAAAGATGAAGTCTATGAAATCAAGCTTAGATTTGATAAAGGAGACCCTGTAGAATTAAATGGAAAAAAATTATCGCCTGCTGAAATGCTTCATCAATTAAATATTTTAGGTGGTGAAAATGGTATAGGACGAATCGATATTGTAGAAAACCGTTTTGTTGGAATGAAATCTAGAGGTATTTACGAAACCCCAGGAGGTACTATTTTATTTCATATGAGAAGAGCAATGGAATCAATTACTCTAGATAAAGGTGCAGCTCATCTTAAAGATGAGTTAATGCCTAAATATGCTGAATTGATTTATAATGGTTTTTGGTTTTCTCCAGAAAGACAGATGCTTCAAAAAGCAATTGATGAAAGCCAAAAAAATGTTAATGGAGTAGTAAAAGCAAAATTATATAAGGGAAACGTAATAATTACGGGAAGAAAATCTGTAAATTCTCTTTATGATGCTGACTTAGTAACCTTTGAAGAAGGTTCGTTTAATTATAACCATCATGACGCTGAAGGCTTTATAAAATTAAATGCCCTCAGACTTATGATGAATAAAATTAAACAAAAATAAATTTATTAGTTATTACAAATTTTCCCAACAGAACCATCATCTGATTTTTGTTTAAGTAGAATTTTACCAGTTGGCGCTAGTACGTAGCTATCTTTATACATACCAGTTTTACATGGCGTAGCTCTTACAAATTGATATTCAATAGTATTATGTTTATTTGCTTCAATTAGAAAATTTTTTATATCTGTATCATTTATCGCAAACAATGAATATAATAAAAAAATACCTGCTTCCATTTAAATCTCCTTTTAATTCTTTTTGATATAGTGTTAATATCATATATTAAAATGACTATAATTTGATTAAATCAGGCATTTTTTTGACTATTAATTTTAAAATGAATTAGTCTTTTAAAATTAATGATAATTTTTAATAATTTATAAAGAGATAAAATTGAATAAATTAAAAAAACCAAGTGACATAATGAAAGCTATTGAAATTGTAAAGTTTGGTGGTCCTGAGAATTTGAAATTAAAACTTAGAAATATCCCTAAGTTAAAAAAAGGTGAAATACTTATAAAGGTCCATTATGCAGGAGTTAATAGGCCTGATATTCTTCAAAGAGAAGGAAATTATCCTGTTCCAAAAACAGCTAGTGACATTCCTGGTCTTGAGGTTTCTGGTATAGTTGTAGACAGAGAAAAATCTGCTACTAAATATCCGGTAGGCTCGAAAATTTGTGCTTTATGTCATGGTGGAGGTTATGCTGAGTATGTTGCTGTTAATCAAGATCATTGTATGCCCATACCAAAAAAAATAAGCCTAGAAGAAGCAGCATGTATACCTGAAACTTTTATTACGGTCTGGAGTAATGTATTTTTGAGAGGCGGTCTAAAAAAAAATGAAAGCATTTTAATTCATGGAGGTGCTAGTGGTATTGGTACAACAGCGATACAACTTGCTAAAATTTTTGGAGCTAACGTTTATGCAACAGCAGGTTCTTCAAAAAAATGTGCCGCAGTAAAAAAACTTGGTGCTATTGAATGTATTAATTATAAAAAAGGAAATTTCGAAAAAAAAATAAATTTGTTAACAAAAGAAAAAGGCGTTAACTTGATATTGGACATGGTCGCTGGAGACTATGTAGAAAAAAATTTAAAATGTCTATCAGAAGATGGTAGGTTAGTGATAATCGCCGTACAAGGGGGGGTAAAAGGAAGGTTGAATTTTGGATATCTAATGAGAAAAAGATATACTATTACAGGATCAACTCTGAGACCGCAAGAAGATAAAATTAAAGCTTCATATGTTAGAAGTTTAATTAAACATGTATGGCCTTTTTTAGAAAAAAGACAAGTAGTGCCAATAATTCAAAAATGTTTCGGTTTATCAAAAGTTTCATTTGCGCATAAAGCTCTAGAAAAAGGTGATCATTTTGGTAAATTTGTTCTAAAAATTTAAATTATTTTAAAATGCTTCAAAGCAATTTTACAATCATCAAACACATTAGGATTTTCGACTGTTGGTGGCATGGTCCATTGTTCCTTATTAATTATACTTCTAATTGTTTTTCTTAGTATTTTACCAGATCTTGTTTTTGGAAGAGCTTGAACAATAGCTACTTTTTTAAAAGAAGCTACAGGGCCGATTTCTTTTCTAATCAAATCAATAATTTCATTACAAATTTTAGAATGTTCTCTGTTACAACCAGCATTCAAACAAGCCAATCCTACTGGCACTTCTCCTTTTAATTCATCTTTAACGCCAACAACAGCGCACTCAGCAACGTCTGAATGGTTAGAAATAACTTCTTCCATTGCACCAGTCGATAGCCTGTGACCTGCTGTATTTATTACATCATCTGTTCTTGACATAACAAAAATATAACCATCATCGTCAATATAACCTGCATCACCTGTTTCGTAATATCCTGGAAATTTAGATAAATATGCTTCTATAAACCTGTCATCAGCAGCCCACAGAGTTGGAAGACAAGATGGTGGGAGGGGTAATTTTATGCATATTGACCCTAACTCACTGGATGATAATTTATTACCATTATCATCTAAAATATGAATCTCATACCCTGGCAAAGAAACTGTTGGAGAACCTTTTTTAATTGGTAGCAATTCAATACCTGTTGGATTTGCAGCAATAGGCCAACCTGTCTCTGTTTGCCACCAATGATCAACTATTGGTATATTTAATTTATTTTCTAACCACAGCACAGTATCTGGATCAGCTCTTTCTCCTGCTAAAAATAAAGTCTCTAATGATTTAAGTTTTTCTTTATCAATATATTTACCTTCATTATCTTCCTTTTTTACAGCTCTTAAAGCAGTAGGAGCAGTAAAAAATGACTTAACATTATATTCACTAATAATCCTCCAAAAAGTGCCTGCGTTTGGAGTTCCAACAGGTTTCCCTTCAAATAAAACCGTTGAACACCCATGAAATAATGGCGCATATATGATATAGGAATGTCCTACAACCCAGCCAATATCTGAAGCTGCCCAGAATACTTCTCCTGGATTCATATTATAAACATTTTTCATAGACCATTTTAATGAAACGAGATGACCTGCATTATCTCTTACTACACCTTTAGGTTGTCCTGTGGTACCAGAAGTATATAAGATATATAATGGGTCATTACCATTTACTGGAACTATATCAACAGGCTTAATATCTTTAATTGCCTCATCCCAAGAAACATCTAAACCTGCATTTAATTTTACTGTTAATTGTTCTCGTTGAAAAATTATACAGTTTTTTACTTTATGATTTGACAATTTTAATGCCTCATCCAATAGAGGTTTGTACTCAACAATTCTGCCTGGCTCAATACCGCAAGAAGCAGAAATAATAAGTTTAGGTGAACAATCATCAATTCTTACTGCTAGTTCTTTGGCTGCAAATCCTCCAAAAACAACAGAATGCACAGCTCCTATTCTAGCTATTGCTAAAACAGCTATAATAGCTTCAGGTATCATAGGCATATAAACTATAACTCTATCACCTTTAGATATATTATATTTCTTTAAAGCACCGGAAAATTTTTCAACTTTGGACTTTAATTCATTAAAGGTTAGTTTTGATTTTGAATTAGTTATTGGGCTATCATAATAAATAGCAACCTGATCTCCTCTTCCTTCTAAAATATTTTTATCTAAAGCATTGTAACAAGTGTTCAAAATACCATCTGAGAACCATTCATAAAAATAGTCACTTTTCTTTTTTAAAATTTTTTCAGGAAATTTAATCCAGGAAACATCTTCAGCATTTTTTTTCCAAAATTCTAATGGATTATCTCTCCATCCTTTATAAATTTCCGAATATCTCATTTCTAAACAATCCTAGATTTTCTATAATTATGCATTCTTTTTAAATGATTAGTTGTATTTTCAATCACCTTATGAGCTGCATCAACTACTGAGGACCCTGGTCCAAAAATCTCAGACACTCCAGCATCATAAAGAAATTGATAATCTTTTTTA
The DNA here is from genome assembly GCA_902524215.1 of uncultured SAR116 cluster alpha proteobacterium. Lineage (GTDB taxonomy): Bacteria > Pseudomonadota > Alphaproteobacteria > Puniceispirillales > Marisalimonadaceae > TMED54. The sequence continues at coordinate 47,687 of CABZCK010000003.1, read as the reverse complement.
GGTATTACACCTCCACAAAAAACTAGAATATCGTCTGCCTTCCTCTTTTTTAATTCTTTGATTAAATCAGGAATTAGAGTTTTATGGCCTGCTGCCAGAGATGAAACACCAATCACATGGGCATTTTTTTTTAGGGCTTCTTCTACTGCCTCAGCAGGAGATTGAAATAAATTGCCTACTTCAACATTTATTCCAAAATCAGAAAAAGCAGATGAAATAACTTTAGCTCCTCTGTCATGTCCATCTTGTCCTAACTTGGCCATGTATATAGTTATAGTTTCATTATCTATCTGCTTAAATTTATCTAAAGAAATTTTAATTTTTTCTAGTTCATTTTGATCATCAAAAGTATCTGCATAAACTTCAGTAACTATAGATTGTTTCGTTTCATAGCGAGTATATACTTTTTCTAGTGCAAAAGATGTTTCACCTACTGTTGCTCTATTTCTCATAGCTTCAACAAATAATGAAAGCAGATTTTCACTTTTATTTTTAGCTGCATTAGTAATTCTTTTTAAAGACTGATTTACAAGGTTATTATCTCTTTCAGATTTGATCTTACCTAATTTTTCAATCTGTTCTTTTCTAACTTGATTGTTATCAATATCTAGAATATTAACTTCATCTAAATTATCTGATTTAAATTTATTTACACCAACAATAATTTCTGCTTTAGAATCTATTCTTGCCTGTTTCTCAGTTGCTGATTTTTCTATTTCTGATTTTGGGAAACCACTTTCAATGGCCTTTGTCATTCCACCCATATCATTAATTTTCTCAATAATTTTATTTGCATTCTGAATTAACTCATTTGTTAAATTCTCAACATAATAGCTTCCTGCCAAAGGATCGACTACATCAGTTACCCCTGTTTCATTTTGAAGAATTAATTGTGTATTTCTAGCGATTTTTGCTGAAAATTCAGTAGGTAATGCTATCGCCTCATCAAATGAGTTTGTATGCAAAGATTGAGTTCCTCCTAGAACACCTGCTAAGGCTTCGATCGTTGTTCTGACAATATTATTATAAGGATCTTGTTCTTGAAGACTTGCTCCAGATGTTTGACAGTGCGTTCTTAAAATTTGTGATTTAGGGTTTTGATTATTAAATATTTTTTTTACCCAATAAGACCATAAATATCTAGCAGCTCTTAATTTTGAAGCTTCCATAAAAAAATTCATGCCAATAGCAAAAAAGAAAGATAGCCTAGGAGCAAATTTATCTACATTCAAACCTCTATCCACTGCAGCTCTGATATATTCCAAACCATCAGATATTGTAAAAGCCAATTCTTGGACTAAATTAGCTCCAGCTTCTTGCATGTGATAACCAGAGATAGAAATTGAATTGAATTTTGGCATTTTTTCAGTTGTGTAAGAAATTATATCTGATACGATTCTCATTGAAGGTTCAGGAGGATAGATATAAGTATTCCTAACCATAAATTCTTTTAAAATATCATTTTGAATTGTTCCACTTAATTGTTCAATAGGAACACCTTGTTCTTCACCAGCAACTATAAAACTTGCGAGCACAGGTAAGACAGCTCCATTCATGGTCATAGATACAGACATTTTATCAAGAGGTATTCCATCAAAAAGAATTTTCATATCTTCAACAGTATCGATAGCTACACCAGCCTTACCAACATCAGCACTAACTCTTTCATTGTCTGAATCGTAGCCTCTATGAGTTGCTAAATCAAAAGCAATAGACAACCCCTTTTGTCCAGCTGCAATGTTTTTTTTGTAAAATTCATTTGATTCTTTAGCTGTAGAGAAACCTGAATATTGTCTTACAGTCCAAGGTCTAGAAGTATACATTGTTGCCTTAGGGCCTCTTACAAATGGTTCAATACCAGGTAAAGAATTCATATGATTTAAATCTTCTAAATCATCTTTAGTGTATAATGGTTTAACTTTAATGCCCTCAGGAGTTTCTTTAATTAATCGATCTGTTTTTATTCCTTTTAGTTCGTCTAAAGCAATTTTTTCCCAATCAAAAATATTATATTTCTTACTCATAGTTTGATAATCATACCTGAAATTCAATAACTATATCATCAACTTTCAAAAGATCGTTAACTTTAAAGTTAATTTTTTTTACATGTCCTTTTAAAGAAGACGCCAACGTATTTTCCATTTTCATTGCTTCAACTATGCACAAGTTTTGTCCGATCTCAATTTTATCTCCAACTTTTACAAATAATTCAATTAACTTTCCAGGCATTGGGCAAATTAAACTATTTTTATTTTCTTTATCGTCAACTTTTTTCATAAATTTAGATAATTCTAGATTAACTGAATCTCTCGTAATACCTTTTACTGCTGATCCTCTAAAATCAATCTGAAAATAAGGAAAGCAATAATTTAATTTTAAAAAAGTACTTAATAATATTTGATTATCTTCATAAATATTAATGTTTATTAAATTTGTATGAAAATCTATTTGATGATGTACTCTTAATTTATTATACATTTTATCAAGTAAGTATAAATTTCCGTCTGATTTGCTTATTTCAAACATTTTGTTATCTAATCTTACAATGAATTCATCTGATACATATTTTTTGTTATCAAAAAAATCAAACAGCTCCACAGATGTTCTTTTATCAAATTTTTTAAGATTTAGATCTCTGATATCATTTTCTGCGCTTAAAGTGAGAATAATTATTTCAAATAAACTCTTATATTGCTTTATTGGAAGACCTTTAAATCCATTTTTAAATTCTTTTTCAATAAAAGCAGTTGATATGTCACCATCAACAAATTTAGGATTTAAATATATTGATGAGAGAAAAGATAAATTATTTTTCAATCCACTAATACAAAATTCATCCAGTGCTTTTTCCATAGATTTAATTGCACTTTTTCTATCTTTTCCCCAAGTTGATAATTTAGCAATCATAGGATCATAAAAAATAGATATCTCATCACCTTCTTTTACGCCAGTATCATTTCTTATTTCGTAATCCATAGATTTATCCTCAAATGGAGGACTATACTTTGTCAATCTGCCCGTTGAAGGTAAAAAACCTTTATAGGGATCTTCTGCATATATACGACTTTCAAAAGCCCAACCATTCAACTTTATGTCTTTTTGAGAGAATGATAATTTTTTATTATTTGCTACATTGATCATTTCATGTACTAAATCAAGTCCTGTTATCATTTCTGTAACAGGATGTTCAACTTGAAGTCTTGTATTCATTTCTAAAAAATAAAAATTTTTATCTTTATCAACTATAAATTCAACAGTACCCGCGCTTGAATATTCTACTTCTTCAGCAAGCATAATGGCTTGCGTTGACATATCTCTTCTCAGCGTTTCATCTAAAAAAGAAGATGGAGCCTCCTCTATCACTTTTTGATTTCTTCTTTGAATTGAGCATTCTCTCTCTCCAAGTGAAACGACATTTCCGTAATTATCTGCAATTATCTGTATTTCTATATGCCTAGGCTCGACCAAATATTTTTCTACAAATAACCTTTCATCTCCAAAACTATTTTTAGCTTCACTCGAAGCTCTCAAAAAAGCTTCTTCAACATCTTCTTCACTTTTAACAATTCTCATTCCTTTTCCACCGCCACCAGCACTAGCTTTTACAATCACTGGAAAGCCAATTTTTTTAGCGATTTCTTTAGCATGATTTACGTTATTTATCTCACCGATAAATCCTGGAACAACATTTACATTTGCTTTTTCAGCAATCATTTTTGATTTGATTTTATCACCCATTGAAATTATTGAGTTTTCAGATGGACCAATAAATATAATTTTATTCTCAGATAGCTCTTTTACAAAATTAGGGTTTTCTGACAAAAAACCATACCCTGGATGGACGGCGTCAACTTCAGCCTTTTTACAAATTTCAATAATCTTTGGTATATTTAAATAACTCTTAAAAGCCTCTGATGGACCTAAATAATAACTCTCATCTGACATAAGTACATGTTCAGCATTAATGTCCGAAACTGAATAAATTGAAACAGTTTTAATTTTAAGTTTCTTTGCCGTTTTTATTATTCTACAAGCTATTTCACCCCTATTAGCAATTAAAATTTTTTTTATCATTTACGTCCTTATAAAGGTATATTTCCAAACTTTTTATTTGGATTCTTTAATTTTTTATCTTTTAATTTTGAAAAAGCTTGAATAATTCTATATCTAGTGTTTTTAGGTATTATTATATCATCTAGAAACCCTCTTTCAGCTGCTATAAAAGGATTTGCAAACTTATCTTCATATTCTTGTGTTTTTTCATCAATAAACTTCTTGTCATCAATTTTTTTCCTATATAGGATTTCTACCGCACCTTTTGCTCCCATGACTGCAATTTCTGCAGTAGGCCAAGCATAATTTGCATCACCTCTTAAATGTTTTGAACTCATGACATCATAAGCTCCACCATAAGCTTTTCTTGTGATTAAGGTTACTTTTGGAGTAGTTGCTTCTGCATAAGAAAATAATAATTTGGCTCCATTTTTAATAATTCCACCATATTCTTGCGCTGTGCCTGGCATAAAACCAGGAACATCTACTAGAGTGAGTATAGGAATATTAAATGCATCACAAAATCTAACAAATCTTGCTGCCTTTCTACTAGAGTCAATATCTAAACAACCAGCTAATACAAGTGGTTGGTTAGCCACAACACCTATAGTCTCACCATTCAATCTGATAAATCCAATTAAAATATTTTTTGCATAATCTTTTTGTAACTCAAAATATATACCTTCGTCAGCGATGCTGATTATTAATTCTTTCATATCATAAGGAAGATTTGGATTATCTGGAATAAGAGTATCTAAGGAAGGAGTCTGTCTTCTAATACTATCTATTGTATACCGAGTAGATGCTTTGGAAATATTTGAAGAAGGTAAGTAGGACAAAAATCTTCTCATTTCCAAAAGTGCGTCAATATCGTTTTCAAAACAACCATCTGCAACTGATGATTTTGTTGTATGTGTAAACGCTCCCCCTAATTCTTCAGCTGTTACTTCTTCAGAGGTAACAGTTTTGACTACATCTGGCCCAGTCACAAACATATAACTCGTATTTTTGACCATAAAAATAAAATCTGTCATTGCTGGAGAGTAGACTGCTCCACCAGCGCAAGGTCCCATAATTAGTGAAATCTGAGGTACAACTCCCGATGCTAACGCGTTTTGTAAAAAGACATCTGCGTATCCACCTAATGATTCCACACCTTCTTGAATTCTTGCTCCACCACTATCATTCAACCCTATCAATGGTGCCCCATTTTGAATCGCTAATTTCATAACTTTTACAATTTTAGAAGCATGCGCTGATGACAAAGAACCACCGAAAACAGTAAAGTCTTGGGCATAAATATAAATTAATCTATTGTTAACTTTTCCAGATCCTGTGACTACACCATCACCTGAAAAAGTATTGTTTTCCATACCAAAATCTTTAATAGTATGAACAACAAACATATCAGTTTCTTCAAAAGTATCTTTATCTAAAAAAATTTCAATTCGTTCTCGAGCTGTTAATTTTCCAGTTTCATGCTGCTTATTTACGCGATTAACACCCCCACCAGCTCTAGCCTCGGTTCTTCTATTTTGTAATTCTTCTATAATTTGTTTACTTGTTTTTCTAATTTTTTTTTCCTTTAATAAAATAAAGTTATGGTAGTTATAAAAATATATTAAAAATAAAGTATTACAATTAGTAATGGAAGAATTAAATGGAAAACAAAAATAAAAAAGTCAACCATATTGCAATTGCAGTGCCTGATGTAAAAAAAGCTGCAATAACATGGCAACAAGCACTAAACATAAAAAAGAGTGAAATAATAGTTTTAGAGAAACACGGTGTAAAAGTCGTTTTTTTAGAGTTTTCTAATTTAAAAATAGAATTACTAGAACCTCTAAATAATGAAAGCCCAATCTCAAAGTTTTTAGAAAAAAATCCAAAAGGCGGAATGCATCATATTTGTTTCGAGGTAGAAAAGATTTCCGAAACTATAAATTCATTAAAAAATAAAAAGATAAATATTTTAGGTGACGGAAACCCTAAAATTGGCGCTCACAATAAACCTGTTATTTTCCTTGACCCTAGTGATTTATCAGGAACATTAGTTGAATTAGAAGAAACGTAATTTCTTTTATATAAAACTTCAGATCTGCAAATTTTACAAATAAGATTTTGTCTCTTTCTATAGCATGTTTGTTCCCAACATGAATTTGAACAATATTTAATCCATCCTGGTTTAGAAAAATATAATGAATGGTATACTTGAGCACTACAACCTATTGATAAAGCTTTTTTTTTCCAAATGTGATTATGCCCTTGATTTGGTCCTACAAGAGCATGAGCTATTTCATGTAACAGGGTATCATTCAAGTCAAAAGCAGATGAATTTCTTAAAAAATAAATTGAAAACGAAAGTTTTTTTTTTGAATAAATACATGCACCAGCTCTTCTCTTGGCATAATCAAAAGTTATTTTCCAATCATTTAACTTAAATTTTTGAAGTTCTAAATTTGCCTTATTATAAAAACTTTTAAACTCAGATTTATATTGATCAAATTTGTTTGTTGAAATATGTTTTTTTTTATTTTTTCTTAATTTAAGTTTATTATTTTTAAATATATTAAATATCATACTGAAAGTTTGTTTGTTCTGAAATGTTAGAAGTTAAAGATATTACATTTAGTTTTGATAAAAAAGAAAAAAAACCACTTGTTAAAAACTTAAGTTTTAAAGTTAAAAAAGGTGAAATACTTTTTGTTTCTGGTAAAAGTGGCCTTGGGAAATCTACATTGTTAGATTTAATTTCGGGATTTCATGACAACAATTTGATTTGGACCGGAAAAATATACCTTAACAAACTTGATATAACTAATGCTTCAATTCAAAACAAAAAAATTGGGTACATGTTACAAGATTATTTTTTATTTCCTCATTTTAATGTTAAAAATAATTTAATTTTTTCTTTGCCAAAAGAGACAAAAAATAAAAAAGAACACGCACTTCATTTTTTGAAAAAAATTGATATGGTTAAATTTGCAAATTATTATCCATCTGAACTTTCGGGAGGTCAAAAAGCAAGGATAGCTTGTCTAAGAGCTATTCTTTCTAATCCTGAAGCATTGTTATTAGATGAACCTTTTTCGTCATTAGATAAAACAACTATAAAATCATTTCAGAAATTTTTATTTGATTACATTAAAGAACTCAACATTCCTTGTATTATTGTATCACATAGATTAATAAAAAATTTAAACAATTTTATGGAACTAAACATTTCAAAATTTACTTAAAAAATAAATTTAAAATAATTCAGTTGTTTTGGAATGTAAGTATGATACTTTTCTATTAAATTAAACTAAAAGGATTAATAATTATGTCTTCATTTTCGTCTGTTACTAAAGCTTTTAAAGGTAATGATACAAAAAAAGAAGTTACAATTGAGGAGGCTGAAAAAGCAGTTGAAACACTTTTAACATGGATTGGAGATGATCCTAAGAGGGAAGGTCTTGTGGAAACACCTAAAAGAGTTATTAAAGCTTTTAGAGAACACTTTTCTGGTTATAGAGAAAATCCATCTGAAATCCTTTCTAAAACATTTAAAGAAATTCAAGGTTATGATGATATAGTTGTTTTAAAGAAAATAGATTTTGAAAGTCATTGTGAACACCATATGCTTCCAATTATTGGCAATGCAAGTATTGGATATTTACCTAATAAGAGTATTGTTGGAATATCAAAATTAGCAAGAATAGTTAATACATTTGCAAAACGTCTTCAAACACAAGAAATAATGACATCTCAAATAGTTAATGCAATCAATGATAATTTAAATCCAATTGGAGTTGGCGTAGTCATAGAAGCTGACCATCATTGTATGAAGACAAGAGGTGTTCATAAAAAAAATTCTTTGATGATAACTTCACAGTTTAAAGGGTCATTTTTAACTGATGAAAAGTTAAGAAATAGATTTTTAGACTTTATAAAAGATTAAACCTATAATTAATTATGAAATTTCAACCTGTCATTAATTTAATAGGCTTGTTACTCTGCACTTTATCAGTATTCATGCTAATACCTGGATTTGTTGATTATATTCTTGGTGACGACGATTGGGCGGCATTTTTAGTGTCATCATTTATAACCTTATTTGTTGGGGCAGGCCTATATCTGTCTTCAAGGGAAAATAATCCTGAACACCTTGAATTAAGACAAGCTTTTCTATTAACAAATAGTGCTTGGATTTCTATCTCACTTTTTGGTTCATTACCCTTTTTATTTTCAAATTTAAGTTTAAATTTTATTGATGCATTTTTTGAATCAACATCTGGAGTGACCACAACAGGATCTACTATTATACCAAATCTTGAACAAGTTTCTTATGGAATACTTCTATGGAGAGCCCTTCTTCAATGGCTAGGTGGAATTGGTATAATTGTAATGGCTATTGCAATTTTACCGATGTTATCTATCGGTGGCATGCAACTCTTCAAAACTGAATCTTACGAAACACCAGATAAAATTATCCCTAGGGCTGCTATTTTTGCTAGCGGCATAAGTATTGTTTACATCATCTTAACATCTTTATGGGCTTGTATGCTATGGCTTGCAGGAATGCCAATTTTTGATTCTATAACACATTCAATGACAACTCTTGCTACTGGTGGATACTCAACAAAATCACAATCCCTAGGTGCATTCAACTCATTAAATATTGAAATGATTATTGTATTTGGTATGATAGTTGGTTCATTACCTTTTATTCATTATTTATCAATTTTAAAAAATGGTTGGAAAAATTTAATTAATGATCAACAAGTAAAATGGTTTTTGTTAATTTTATTTTTTTTGATTTCAATCGTTACATTTAATCTTTATATAAATGGACAGAATTTTTTTTCATCACTAAGAGTTTCTATTTTCAACGTAGTTTCTATTGTAACTGGTACTGGTTTTGGCACCGATGATTTTAGCCAATGGGGAGGTTTTGCAACAACTTTGCTTTTAATATTGATGTTTATTGGGGGATGTGCTGGTTCAACAACTTGTGGTTTAAGAATGGCAAGAGTTCTAGTTTTAATTGCTAATGCAAAAACACAAGTATTAAAACTTTTAACACCTCATGCTGTAATTATTCCTTATTATAATAAAAAACCAATTCCAGAATCTGTAACTGAATCTGTTATGGGGTTTTTCTTTTTGTATATACTTGTTTTTATTATAATCTCATGTCTTCTAGGAAGTTTAGGATTAGATTTTATGACTTCTTTATCTGGCGCAGCATCTGCTATAGGAAATGTTGGTCCTGGATTGGGTGAAATGATAGGACCAAACGGAACTTATGCTGAAATACCTAATTTAGGAAAATTAATTCTTTGTTTGGGAATGATATTAGGAAGATTAGAAATATTCGCAATTTTAGTTATGTTTACAGCATCATTTTGGAAAAAATAGCTATTTCAAATCTTGTTCACTATAAACTCTTTTTTTCTTACAAAATTCACAAACAACTTCAATTGATTTTTTTTCATTAAACAAATACGTTAATTCTTCTTTATCCATAGACTTAAATGTATTTAAAACTCTATCGTTTGAACATTGACAATTGTTATTAAGATTTATTTCATCGAAAATTTTTATTTCGTACTGTCCAAATAAATTTAACAAAATTTGTTTTGATGTTTTGTTTATATTTAAAAATTCTTCAGAATTCATAGTTTCCAAAAACATTAATATAGTTTTCCAGTCTTCATTTGATTTTTCAGTATTGTTAAAGTCATTAATCTCAGGCATTAACTCTAATTTTATTGCACCAGCTATATGATAACTCTCGGGTTCATATTTTGGAAGATTATAAATATTAAATATTTTAAACAATGATTTAACTTGCTCAGATGAATTAAAATAGGTTTCAATAGCGTCTTTTATAGATTTACCTTTAATTTCAACTAAACCTTGGTAATTTTTAGAAAACTTGCCTTCTTTTATATTTAAAGCCAAAGTTCCATTTGATAATAGTTTTTTAAAAGGAAGATTTTCAATATTTTCAAAATTATTAACTGATATATAACCCCTAACTGATGAATTATTATTCAAGTCAACAAAAATTGTTTTAATTGCCCCTTCACTATGAGCCTGAAAACTAAAAACACCATCATTTTTCATTCTCGATCCAATTGAAGCAGTAATAGAAATAGAATCGGCAAAAATTGAATTTATGTTTTTAGGATATTCATTATGAATAATTTGAGATGCTACAGAACTTAATCTTACAATAGTCCCATTGATTTTATTATTAATCTGAAAAGGAATAACTAAATTTTCGAAAACCACAATGAAACTTTTTAATAATTATCTCTACAACAGTATTTTATTATAGATTTTTGTGCATGAACTCTATTTTCAGCCTGATCAAAAACGACTGACATTTTTGAATCAATAACTTCATCTGTAACTTCCATTCCTCTATATGCAGGAAGACAATGCATAAAAATTACATCTTTTTTAGCTAATGCCATTATATTTGAATTGACTTGAAATGGTTTAAAATGACCCACGGATTTATCTTTTTTATCTCCCATGGATATCCACGTATCAGTCATTATACAATCAGAATTTTTAGCAACATCATTCATGTTATCTGAAATAATCAAATGTTTGTTTTGCTTTTCTAAACATTTAATTGTTTTTTTTGAGACAGAAACTTCTTTTGGGCAAGCAATAAAAAAATTTATATCTAAAAGTGCAGCCGCTTCTACCCAACTTTGAGTTACATTGTTATAATCTCCAAACCAAGATACTTTTTTATTTTTAAAATCTCCAAACTTCTCTTTGAAAGTGACTAAATCTGCAATAACCTGGCAAGGATGACTATGATCTGTTAAAGCATTTATAATTGGTTTTGAAAAATTACGCGCAACTTCTTTCAAAATTGAATGTTCAAAGGATCTAATAATCATTAAATCTACATATCTATCAAGAACTTTAGTACTATCATAAATACTCTCTCTTTCCCCAAATTTAAACTCATTTGAATTTAAAATTAGAGAGTTTCCCCCTAGATCATTAATACAAACTTCAAACGAAATTCTTGTTCTAAGAGATGGTTTTTCAAAAATCATTAAAACATTTTTATTTTTAAGTATCTTGTCACACCCATTTTTTTTAATATCGATTGAATCATCAATAATTCTTTCTAAATCTTTTTTAGAGAGATCTTTTATATCAAAAAAACTAGTCATTTTTTTTTATGAAACTCTTGAGATATTTCTTTCAATTTTAAAAAAGCTAAATTAATCTCTTCAAATGATGTATTGAGCGGTGGTAAAATTCTAATAGTATTTTCTGCTGCACCAACCAACAAAAGACCTTTTTTTCGTGCTTCTGTAGAAAAATCAGCAACAGAAACATTTTTAGATAATTCTATCCCACGTAAAAAACCATACCCCTTCGCTTTTACAAATATAGGTTCATTAAGTGAGTCTAAATTATTTCTTTCATCTTTAATGAGAGAAATTATTTTATTATCCAAATATTTAATTTTCTCATTAAGAGTTTCTAAAAATCCATCTTCAGTGATTAAATTAATTACTACCTCTGCAGCTCTCATTGCTAAAGGGTTACCACCAAAAGTACTTCCATGAGTTCCAGGAACCATTGCATCACCAACTTCAGATTTTGCAAGAACTGCTCCAACTGGGAAGCCTCCTCCTAATCCTTTTGCAAGTGCAATTATATCAGGTTCAATATTCTCATTTTGATAAGCAAATAACTTTCCAGAACGACCCATACCAATTTGGACTTCATCAGATATCAGTAAAGACCCATTTTTTTTTGTTAATTCCTCAACTTCTTTTAAATAATTAATTGGTGCTTTTCTAGCACCACCTTCACCTTGAACAGGCTCGATCAATACAGCGGCTACTTTATTATTTAACTTCTTTTGTAAATCTTCAATATTCCCCCACTCAGCATGACTAAATCCTGGAACTTTAGGACCAAAACCTTCTCGAAATAGAGGTCTATCATTAGCCGCAAGCATAGCTAATGTTCTGCCGTGGAATGCTCCTGTAACACATAATATCTCATCTCTTTCAATATCCTTTTTAGACCACGCATATCTTCTTGCTACTTTAACAGCACCCTCGGTAGCTTCAGCACCAGAATTACAAAAAAAAGCTTGGTCCACACATGAATATTTTACCAGTAAATTCGCAACTTTATCTTGTTCAGGGATTTTATAAAGGTTTGATACATGCCATAATTTAGAAGCTTGGTCTTGCAATGCATTTATTAAATCTGGGTGAGAATGCCCAAATGCATTTACAGCAATGCCGGTTGCATAATCTAGATATTTACTTCCATCTTCAGAAAATAGAAAACTTCCTTTACCATGTGTAAATGCAATATCAATTCGACCATATGTTTTCATTATGTCTGGGCTTAAAGCCATTTTAAAATCCTTAATTAAAAAATAATTATATTAATCTAATTTATACAAAATGTTTAGATAATTTTAAACCTTGAGATTGATAATTATTTTTGCCTTTTATCTCACCATATAATTTATCCGGGATGTTTGACATGGGTTCATAAATTAATCGACAAATAGTTTGTCCATCTTCAATTATAAACGGCACATCATGAGATCTTACTTCGAGTACTGCTTTGGTATTATTAGCATTTAATTCTGGAGCCCCAAATCCAGGATCAAAAAATCCTGCATAATGTGCTCTGAATTCTCCAATGTTAGTATCGTAAGGTCGCATTTCAGCAGCTAGATTTTTTGGAACTGAAACTGATTCCTTGCTACACAATATATAAAAAGCATCTGGACTTAAAACTAAAGATCTATTTTGATTTTCTTCAGAAATTATTAAATCATCAATCGTTATCTTCTCCCAAAAAGAGGAGATCTTATAATTTTTAACTTTATCACAATCAATTAATTTCGAATGTTTTTTTGCTTTATATCCCACAACACCATCAACACCCTTTAAATCAACTGATAAAGGTAATCCATTTTCTAATTTATCTGATAGTTCAGATGATTCATTATTTTTTATCAAATCATGTTTATATTGAAGTTCAGCCATTTGTTTGTCTGTCAAACTTGTGTCACCAATAGAAAACCTCAATTGATTCAATCGAGTACCAGTTCTTACAACTACTGAAAAAGTTCTTGGAGAAATTTCCAAATATAGAGAACCTTTATAACCTTTTGGAACATTTTCAAATTGCTGTGTTCTATCAACAATTAAACGTGTAAAAACATCTAATCTTCCTGTTGAGCTTTTTGGGTTAGCCATACCGGAAATATTTTTTGGTAAATTCAGACCCTCTAATAATTTTACAATATATACACAACCACATTCTAACACTGCACCATTTGATAAACTAAATTCATGCATTGCTATTTGATTTAACTTCTCTTCAACCGTACTATTTTTGCCAGGTAAAAATGATGCAGGAACACGCCATGCTTTAAAACCTAACCTCAGATCAATGGATGCTGGTTGAATTAGGTCTTCATTGATATTCTCATTGCTAAACATAAAATTTCTATCAATAAGCTCCTTAATGTATTGAGACGGTAAAACACCATTTTTTTCATTATTTAAAAACACCATTTATAATTCCACAATTAACTATGATTTTAATCTATACCCACTATTAAGTACGTACCAAGCACAATAGCCTAAAATAAAATTGAAACCTAATAATATTATCAATGAGATATAAGGTGATATATCACTTACACCCAAAAACCCATATCTAAAACCATCTATTATATAAAAAAAAGGATTTGAATATGCTATTGGTTTTAAAAACTCAGGTAGTCTCTCTATAGAGTAAAATGTTCCAGATAAAAAAGCTAAAGGTTGTACTACAAAATTTGAAACAATTGCTAATTGATCAAACTTTTGAGCCCAAATACCTGCAATCATGCCTATACAAGATAATGCAAATCCTCCAGATATTAGAAAAATAACTGTCCAAATATAATTTATTGGTAAGTTTGTAATCCCAAGTATGAATAGTAATAAAAATGAAGCAAGAAATACTATAATACCTCTTGTAATTCCTGCTAAGTTATGAGCAGTAAAAATTTCTACTGAGCCTAATGGTGCTAATAATAAATCTACAATCGATCCTGTAACCTTAGCAGTCATAAAAGCAGATGAGGTGTTTGCAAAAGCATTTTGTAAAACACTCATCATCAAGAGGCCAGGAATTAAAAAAGAAATATATGAAATACCCTTAATGCCTGCAGATCTATCAATTGCAATAGAAAATACAACTACAAACAATAATGTGGTAACCATTGGAGCTGTTATAGTTTGGAGAAAAACGCTAGTGAAACGTTTTACTTCTTTTAAGTAGAGAGTATATAAACCAAGCCAATTTACAATATTTATGTCTCTTCTTATACTTAAGTATTTGTTTTTATTTTTCATAGTTATTAGTATTATTTTTAAAAACAATTTATAAAAAAAATCAAATTTAAAATGAATGATGAAAATGAAATTTTAGAATTTCTTAATAAAAATGGATTAAGATATTTATCGAAGTTTGAAACCACAGAAGCTCAATTTAAATCTTTTTTAAAGAAAAAAATTGATGTTTTCGAACCAAATTTAAGTCCATACAAAAAAAATGAATTTATTAATTTAATTACAGAAAAAATGAAAAAGTTAAATTATGTTAATGATTTAAGATATTCTGAAATAAAAGGTGAAAAAATCTTTAACAGTGGTGGTTCAAAAAAGCTTCTTAAATTTAAATTAGATGAGAAAGGCATTGATCACGACGTTATTGAAAAGATTACAGATAAGTTTTTTTCTAACAAATTAGACGAAATTCAATCCGCTTTAATTTATACAAAAAAGAAAAAAATAGGTCTATTTTATCAAAAAGATTTAAATAAAATAGACGCCAGTAATTTAAAAAATAAATGGTTTGGAGCTCTTGCAAGAAGAGGTTTTTCATATGAAACAGCCAAAAAAGTTTTCGAGATAGACAATTTGTCTGAAGCAGAAAACATTATTAATAGAACAGTTTGAAAATTTATTATATTATAATGTATCAGTAAGTTAGAAAAATAATTTTAAAGGTAAAACAATGGACGATTTGTATAAACCAAGTAATAAAATTGTAGAAAATGCTCACATTAATAAATTGAAATATGAAGAAATGTATAAGGAATCAATTTCAAATCCAATTAAATTTTGGGGTGAACATGGAAAACGAATTGATTGGATTAAAAATTATGAAAAAGTAAGAGATTTTTCATATGACCAGAAAAACTTATATATAAGATGGTTTGAAGATGGAACATTAAATGCCAGCTATAATTGCATTGATAGGCACCTAAAAAATAATGGTAATAAAACTGCAATTATATGGGAAGGTGACAACCCAGATGAACAAAAATCAATAACATATAACGAACTATATAAAAATGTTTGTAAGTTCGCTAATGTTTTAAAAAAATTAGGCGCTAGAAAAGGTGACAGGATTACAATCTATATGCCAATGATACCAGAAGCAGCTTATGCTATGTTAGCTTGTACTAGGATAGGAGCTATCCATTCCGTTGTTTTTGGAGGGTTTTCACCAGAAGCTCTTGCAGGAAGAATTGAAGATTGTAATTCAAATTTGATCATAACTGCTGACGAAGGTATTAGAGGTGGTAAGACAATCCCTTTAAAACAAAACACTGATGAAGCATTAAAAAAAGCATCTTCATGTAAAAAATGTCTTGTTATTAAAAGAACAAATGGTGATATCAATTGGATTAATAACAGAGATTTTTGGTATCATGAGTTGTTTGAAGAAGTTGCGGAAACTTGTGAACCTGAAGAAATGAATGCTGAAGATCCAATGTTTATACTATATACATCTGGTTCTACAGGAAAGCCAAAAGGTGTAATGCATACAACTGGCGGTTATATGGTTTACACATCTATTACTCATGAATATATTTTTGATTATAAACCAAATGAAGTTTACTGGTGTACAGCAGATGTTGGATGGGTTACTGGACATTCATATATAATTTATGGACCTTTATCAAATTGTGCTACCACTCTAATGTTTGAAGGTGTTCCAAATTATCCAACTTCTAGTAGATTTTGGGAAGTTGTAGATAAACATGAAGTAAATATTTTTTATACAGCTCCTACAGCACTTCGAGCATTAATGGCTGAAGGAGAGGCTCCAGTAAAAAAAACAAACAGAGGTAGTTTAAGAATTTTAGGTACAGTTGGAGAGCCTATAAATCCAGAAGCATGGAATTGGTATAATGAAATTGTAGGTGATAAAAGATGTCCTATCGTTGATACATGGTGGCAAACAGAAACTGGAGGAATACTTATTACTCCACTTCCTGGAGCAATAGATGCAAAGCCGGGTTCTGCAACAAAACCCTTTTTTGGTATTAAACCAGTATTAGTTGATAATGACAATAATGAGTTAAATGGTGAAGCTGAGGGAAATCTATGTATCGAGATATCATGGCCTGGTCAAATGAGGTCAGTCTATGGCGATCATCAGAGATTTATTGATACCTATTTTAAAACATTTCCTGGACGATATTTTTCTGGTGATGGTTGTCGTAGAGATAAAGATGGATATTATTGGATAACTGGAAGAGTTGATGATGTAATAAACGTTTCTGGTCATAGAATGGGTACAGCCGAAGTTGAGTCAGCTTTGGTTGCTCATACTGATGTTGCAGAAGCAGCAGTTGTTGGATATCCACACGATATAAAAGGACAAGGAATTTATGCTTATATTACTTTAAATATTGGTGTAGATTCATCAGATCAATTACATGCTGAATTAAAAAAATGGGTTAGAAAAGAAATTGGTCCTATAGCTACTCCAGATTTATTACAATTCTCTCCGCAATTACCAAAAACTCGTTCAGGTAAAATAATGAGGAGAATTTTAAGAAAAATCGCTGCTAATGAATACCAAGATTTAGGTGATACATCAACATTAGCTGATCCTTCAGTAGTAAATGATTTAATTGATAATAGACAAAATAAATAAAATTTTGTGAAAAACAGTAAATTTGAATTTGCAAAATCTGATGGTTTTGTAGCAATAACCTACATGATATTGTCAGGATTTTGTTTTGTTATAATGCATGCAGCTGTCAAATATATTTCTGAGGAAATACATCCTTTTGAAATTGCATTTTTTAGATGTGCATTTGTTATTGTGATTTTGAGTCCAATGATATTTTATCAAGGAAAATCGATTTTAATTACTAAAAATCCAAAATTACAAATTTATAGGATAGGATTAAATTCAATCGCGCTACTCTGTTTTTTTTATGGTTTAAGTAAAATTAATTTAGCAGAAACTACTGCTCTAGGTTTTACAGTTCCAATTTTTACAACAATTTTTTCAGTATTATTTCTGAAAGAAATAATCAGGATTCGAAGAATAACAGCTTTGATAATAGGATTTATTGGGACACTTATAGTCCTAAGACCAGATATCACTATTGAAATAGGATCCCTAATGGTAATCCTCTCATCTTTACTTTGGTCAATTTGTCTCATCATTATTAAGAGATTAACTATTACAGATTCAGTATATACAATATCTTTATATGCTGGTGTTGGTCTAATTCCTGCCACGTTATTTCTAGCATTGCCAGTTTGGACTTTACCAACATTAATACATATTTTATTTTTTTTATTTATTTCACTTACAGGAACATTTGCACAAACTTTAATGAACAGTTCATTTAAAAGAGCAGAGGTTGCTATGCTTTTACCATTTGATTTTTTAAGGTTAATTTGGTCAGCTTTACTTAGCTACACAATTTTTAATGAAACGCCTGAAATAACTTTATGGATTGGTGGAATAATTATACTTAGTTCCACTTGTTATCTCGCTTATAGGGAAATGATTTTAAGAAAAACTAGTTAAACCATAATTTTTTTGCGAACTGTGGATAAAAATTTAATACTTTAGGAGCAATCAAATTTCGTAAAATATCAATTCTTTTTTGAGAGGGCATGGTAAAATATTTTAAATTTTTATTAGTTTTAAATTCAAAACCTGTACTTTTAATTACCTCGTCTAATGTAAATTCTGGATTTATTTTTTCAATTTTAAAACTTTTCTTTTTTTTGTTAAAACTAAATAAAGCTTTATTTGTGATTAAGTATTTGGGACCACCTGGCCTATATATGTTAGGTGGTGAAATGCCAGGTGCAGAAATGAAATCAACTTTTTTTACTAATGTTCTGGGAGTATGTTCTTCACGAAATAGAATAATTTTGGGGACTACAAAATACATTAATGCTGAACCAAACGATCCTGAAAAACGTTTATCTAATTTTGGGTAACGACCAGTTCCAACTAAATTTATGTTAGCTTCACCATCTATTTGAACTCCTCCTAAAAAGAAAGTATCTATTCTTCCCTGAGCAGATGCATCAAACAATTCCCTAGAGCCATCCGTAAAATTATTAAATTTTTGAGAATGCAAAATTGTTACTTGTAATTTTAAATTAGTATTTTTTCTTTCCTCTTGAGCTAAAAGAGCCGCTGAACCAGGTATTGGAGAAGCTGCACCAATTGCTACATGTTTGTCATCTTTTAATAAATTAGATATTTCACTTATTATAATTTCAGATTGAAAAATTTCAGTCACTTGGATCAAAAATTTGAATAATTATTTTGTGAAATAAAATCTCTCATATATTCATCAAATGTTTCTTGGTACTTTGCTGCCTTAGCATACTTGCTCATCTCATTAGTATCTATATCATAATAGTCTGTTAATCCACATGGCCACGCACCATTTTTAGCCAATGATATGCCGTCAACATACAAAGATGGTAAAGTAGCAGCAGCCTTAAGTTCGGAATCAAAAAAATCTTCATCTACAATTTCTTCTACTGTAACATATACTTTTTTTGAAGCATGTGCTAATGTAGCCAATTCTCTTCTTCTTCCAATTTGTACATTTCCATTAATATCAGCTTTACTAGCATGAAAAATGAGAATGTCTAATTGTACAGCTGGTAAAATAACAATTTTTTCATCATTGGTATTAGAGTTATTCATTGGATTGTCAATCACAGACCAATCATTTCTGTTCTTATACAAATCTGAACCTAAAATCCCTCTCAATGGCATAAAAGGAACAGATTTTTCAGTAGCTTGAAGTTGTGCATGTAACGCAGGACAAGTAGAATCTTTAATATTAATCTTACTATTTTCAATTGCATCTTGAAACCTAGGAGCTTGGCCATACTCTCCTAAGGTAACAGCTGCAGTCTCAATTTCGTTTACACAGCCAGATCCAATTAACATATCTCCTTGAATTGTAGTTAGTGGTAAGCAATATAACCTCAACCCTTTGGTTTTATTTTTGATTATTTCAATTGTAACTGACATCGGAACGCCAGAATAATCAGCAGGTATACCAAGTAAGCAATTATCCTTAACTTCTTTAGCAATATCTTTTACAGTTATTTGCGTGAAGTTTACCATTTTTAGTAAGAACTCTTTTTACCTGATTTTTTATCCATAATTGATTTTTTAAGTTTATCAAACTCAGAACATCCAAGAAAGCAAATTTTATCTAATTTTTTTAAATTTTCTTCAGCTTTTCCTATTTTATTTAGAGTTAAAAACATTTCTCCTTGATACTCAAGAGCACCTTTATGCTTAGGATTTATTTCAAGCGCTTTATTATAAAAAAAAGCAGCATCTTCCATTTTACCTAATTTTCTATGAGAAAATCCTAAATAATTATATATATCTGCATTTTTGCTATCAGTCGCCAATGCGTCATTTAACTTTACAATAGCATCAGAATATTGTTTTTTATTTATAAGTTTTTCAGCAGATAAATATGCTAATGATTTATTTTTGGCGTTATTTGAATCTGAGCTTGATCCTGCCGAAAAAACATTGTTTGAATTTATAATTAAAAAAACAGATACGGTAAATAATTTTAAAAAATACATTTTATTCCTCTTTAAAAAATAATTTTAGTGATTACGGTATAAATATGCATAAATCCAGTTATTTAAAGAGGCTAAAAATTACAACATTAACACTCGTACTGTGCTCATTGTTTATTTTAAATTTTAAAAGCCTTTTATTTGCTGAAATTAGACCAAATGATAAGTTCAGCCCGCTAGAAGTTGTAGATATACAATTAACTTCACTTCAGGGTAATTCTAATGATAATAAAGGCATTTATCAGTGTTGGTTATTTGCCCACCCAGAAAATAAAAAATATACAGGCCCACTAGGTAGATTTATTTCAATGATTAGATCAAACCCTTATGATGTACTACTAGGATCACTGTTTTTCGAAACTAAATTAATTTCTAAAAATCAAACTGAGGCAAAGGTAGAAGTTTTTTTAGATGGAAAAAATAAAAATAGATACAAAATTTTATGGATTCTTAGTAAAAGTAATATAAGTAAAAAATGTACTAATTGTTGGATGACAATAGGCGTATCACAACCTCAAAACTTAGGTCCAATAATATAGTTATTATAAAATAGGAGAAATATATGAAAACAGCACAAGATTTTTTAAAAGAAGCTAACGAAATTGTTGAAAAAATTGATACATTAGATGCAATTAAAAAACATGGTTCTGATGAAACAATATTTATAGATGTTCGTGACAGTGGTGATATTCAAAAAACTGGAACTATTAAAGATGCACTTAAAATTCCTCGTGGTTTTATTGAATTTGCTGCAGACGATCAGACACCCTATTTCAATACAAAGTTAAATAAAAATAGTGAGATAATATTAGTATGTGGTGCTGGTGGACAAGCTGCTTTGAGTGGAAAAACTCTGATCGAAATGGGTTACAGTAATGTAAAAAACGTTGGAGGAATTGGAGATTGGGAAAAAAATAACGGTCCTATGGATAAATAATTACAGTGATTTCAAAAAAGCTAATCATTGGCGTATTAATGCCTGGTGACATGGGTCATGGAATTGCAAAGGTTTTAGTTGAAAATAATTTTAAAGTTTTAACATTTTTAAAAGGTCGAAGTAAAAGAACACTTAAACTTGCTAACGAGGCAAGAGTTATAAATATTGATAATTTTGAAAATTTTTTAAAAGAAGTTGATATAATATTTTCCATCATTCCACCTGAAAAAGCATTTCAACAAGCAAAGTTTGTTTCTAGTTTTTCATCTCATATACAAAAAAAAATAACATACGTTGATTGTAATGCTATATCACCAAACACTTGCTTAAAAATTGAAAAACTGTTTAATAACAAACATTTTGAATTTTTAGACGGAGGTATCATAGGTTTAAATCCAATTGTTGAAAAAGGTAAAACTCGTCTCTATATCTCAGGTAAAAATACAAGTAAATTAGAAATTCTCAATAATAAAGGTATTATAGTTAAAAGTCTCGGTTCTGAAGTTGGAAAAGCCTCAGCATTTAAAATGATTTATGCTAGCGCTACAAAAGGTACTTTTGCACTTCATGCCGCAACAATAACGGCTGCTTCAAAATCTAAGTTGTTTGACGAATACTTGAAAGAGCTTGAATTTAGTAAACCTGAAATTTTAAAAGCTATGAAAAATATGACTCCCAAAATCCCATTGGATGCAAGTAGATGGGAAGGTGAAATGTATGAAATAGCAAAAACTTTTAAAACATTGAATCTGACTCCTAAATTTCATGAAGGTGCTGCTGACATTATGAAACTAGCTCAAAAGACCCCAATCTCTAATGAAACTAGACAAACTTACAATGAGTCCAGAACATTTGAAGAAGCTGTAAATATGTTTGTAAAAGCAAGTAAGAAAAATTAAATTTGTAATTAATTGCTTTAAAATTAATTAACATGTAAATTAATTTGATAATGTTTTTAATTAACTCTAAAACTGTAAATGAAATTAATACAAAGATGTTTTACGGGTGGATTATCGTTTTAATTGGTGGTTTGGGTATTTTCAGTAGCGGAGCAGGACAATCCCATACATTTAGTGCGTTTCTTCCAATTATTACTAAAGAACTTAATATATCAAGTACTTCAATATCAACAGCTTATATGATTGCAACTTTAGTTGCTGCTTTCTTACTTCCACGAATGGGTAAATTTGTTGATAAATTTGGGCCTAGAATTGTTTTAATTACAACTATCATTTTGCTTGGTTTTGGATGTTTATTATTTGGAGCTGCATCAAATTTTTTAATGTTAGCACTAGGTTTTGGATTTTTAAGGTTTTTTGGTCAAGGCTCTCTTATGCTTTGCTCGTCCAACATTGTAACACAATGGTTTGACAAAAAAAGAGGATTCGCCCTTGGATTAATGGGGCTTGGATTTGCAATATCTATGGGTTTGCATCCTCCTATTTCGAATTACCTCATAGAGGTTTATGGGTGGAGAATGGCATGGGTCATTATTGGTTTTTCAACTTGGATAATTATGTTGCCTCCATTGATATTTTTAGCAGTAAATAAACCAGAAGATGTAAATATGTTACCTGATGGAGCTGAAAAAATTGCAAATGAGAAAAATACGAAAAGTAAAATTATTGGTCTAAATCTTAGTGAAACCCTTAAAGAAAAAAGTTTTTATATTTTGGCATTTTCCTTTTTCTCTATTTCTATGTTAGTAACTGCTTTACATTTCTTTCAAGTAACTATTTTGAACGAATATTTTAATCTTTCAAGTCAAATCGCGACAACATTATTTATACCAACGATGATTGCCATGATATTATTTATACCCATTATAGGTAAAATGTTAGATAAATTTCAAACACATATTATTATCGGAATAGCCTTAATAGTAACAGGATGCTCATTACTTATGATAACTTTTGCATCTTCTTTACAAAATGCAATAATATATTCTGTTATTTTTGGTATCAACAATGCTTTTAGTATTTCACTATTTGGGTATATTTGGGCCAGATATTTTGGAAGATTACATGTAGGATCAATACAAGGTACAGGACAAATGATTTTAGTTGTTGGAGCATCTATTGGACCAATACCTTTTGCAGCTGCAATTGACTATTTAGGAGATCCAATTTCAACTATAAGAATTTGTTCATTATATCCATTTTTAGCTTCATTTCTGTGTATTTTATTTTTGAGAGAACCTAAAAAATTGACAAACTTAAAATTACGAATTGAAAACTAAAATCTTGAAAATAAGTTTTTCAAATAATTTTATTGCTATTTGCGCAATGATAATTGCTGTTGTAAGTGTTACTTTAATGAGTGCAATTGCAAAGTTGATTGGGCCAGAGTATAACCCAATACAAATTGCGTTTATAAGGGGAATAATAGTCATAATTTTATTATTACCTATAATTAATAAATTAGGGGGATTAAAATTCCTTTATACAAAAAAACCATTTCTTCATTTTTTTAGATCAATTGCTGGAGTAATTGGAAATATTTTCTTTTTTTATTCTTTTCAAAGATTACCCATTGCAGATGTCACAGTTATCTCAATGGCTGTTCCTATTTTCAGTTCAATTCTTGCTATAATTTTTTTAAATGAAATAATTGGCTGGAGAAGATGGACTGCTATAATTTTTGGATTTACTGGTGTTGTGATTGCCTTAGATCCTTCAACTAATATAGAAATAGCTTCAATTACAGCATTAATAGCTACATTAATGTGGTCAACAACAATTATCTTTTTGCGAATACTTGGAGAAACTGAAAATCCATTTAAAACAGTATTTTATTTTATGTTAGTAAGTGTAATAACCACCTCTTTTTTTCAACCCTATGTATGGAAAGATCCAACTTTAGATGTTTATATATTGCTAATTTTATTAGGTGTATGCGCTTTTATAACTCAAAGTTTAATGACCTTTGCTTTGCAAAAGGCAGAAGCTTCAATCGTAAGCCCTTATAATTATACAGGTATTATTTGGGCAATAATTATTGATTTAGCGATTTGGAATGTTTATCCATTGACCAATACAATTATTGGAGGAATTATTATTACAATATCAGGCATTTACATTTTTCGAAGAGAGACTAAAAGATCCATTAAATCTTCTAAGAAAATAAATATATGATAAATACCCTACAATTGGAGTTATAATTAAAACCAGTTCTAATGGAATTATTTCACCAAACAAACCAATCAAAATACCACCAATAGATAAAGATCCAAATGAAATTGTTGACCACCATGTTAGTACACGAGCCCTAAATTGTTCGGAAACTTCCAATTGAATTAATGTTTGTGTTCCAATTCCTATCAGAGTTGTAGAAAAACCCAAAAATAAAAATAATAAAATAATGATTTCTATATCATTAAATATCCCAATGAATAATGAAGATAAAAATCCAAAAATTATCATAGGTAAAAATATTTTAGATAAATTATTTTGTAAATATTTACTAGAGCCAAGGAAAATAGAAGCAAGTAACGCTCCAATTCCTGCAGATGCAGTAATTAATGATAAACTTGTACTACTTCCAGATAAAATTTCACCTGCAATAGTTGGTTGGATTTCCAAGACTCCTCTTACAAATAATGCATTGATGAAAACTATGTATAAATTTATTTTTATAATTTTGTTTTTTAAAGAATATCGTAAACCCTCAAAGAAATCCTTTTTAAAAGTCTCTTTTCTAAAAGAAAAAGTATCTCGTTTTTCCAATGGTATAAAAAAAAGTATTAATATTATTGGTAAATATAACAAAGCTGAGACCAGAAATGTTAATTGTAAATCAAAATATAACATAAGAAAACCAGCAATAGCTGGTCCAATAACCCTCGAGGCATTAAATGAAGCCGAATTTAAACCTATTGCGCTTCCTAAGAAAGATTTTTTTACTACTATTGAAACAAAAACTAATCTAACAGGATGATATATAGCACTTAAAATACCATATATTAAGGTTAAAACAGCTAGTGAAAAAATTGAATGAGCTTGAATAAATTGTAAATAAAAAATCACAATTGAAATAAAAAACATTGAGAATTTTAAAATAATTGTTGCCTTTCTCATATCCCATTTTTCAGCCCAAACTCCAAAAAAAGGACCTAAAATGCCAGCAGGTGCCATTAGAGATAATGCAACAAAGCTTGTCCAAAATGTTGATTCGGTTAAATTCCATGCTAGCCAGCCTATACTTACTTTTTGCATCCATAGACCAAGTAATGATAGAGAATTGCTGACAAAATAAATTGCAAATGGTTTATAAGATAAAGCTGTCATTAAGTTGATAAAAATGAACTAATTTTTTCATTGAACTCCAGTGCATTTTCACAATAAGGAGCATGCCCAACACCTTTAATTTCAATATGGAGAGCATTTTTTATTTTATCGTAAAGAAATAATGACTTCTCCCTAGAAACTACAATATCTTCTGAACCTGTTAAAATTAAACATGGAACTTTAATTTTTGATAATATATCAGTGGTATCTAATATTTGCATGGAAGAACCACCACAAACAATTGCTTCACTTGAAGTTTCTTGACTAATTAAACATAAAAAATCAAAAATTTTCTTATCTTGAAATCCTGGCAGCATTTTAGATATCCTTAATTTCCCATATTCCACATCAGAAAGTTCATGTCTTTCTTCAAGTCTTTTATTGTAAGGTTCTCTAAGGGGTTTCTTGTATTTCATGGAATATCCTTTATGTGTACATGAGAGTACCATTTTAATGACTGATGAATTGTTATTTGTACTTAATATTTGAGCTAACATGCCTCCCATTGAATGCCCAATAATATAATATTCTTTAATTTTTAAATTTTCTAATGCGCGGATTATCAAATTAGACACTTTGAACATATCTGGATCTTTCATATTATCAGATTCGCCAAATCCAGGAAAATCAAATGAGATCAATGAATATTTATTTTTAAAAAATTTAAATTGATACGCCCAACTTTTGCTATTTCCATTGTATCCATGCAAAAAAACTATAGTTTTTTTATTTTTATTTTTTAAATATCTATATGATAATTTTAAACCAGAAAATCCATCATTATAAATTTCATTTTTTGGAAGTTCATCAATAATTGATAGCGACATATGAACTAAGATAACACCAAAAAAAAATTTAAACAGATTAAATTGACTCTTTAATTTATTTCATTCACTGTTTTTGTTAGTTATTATTATAGTTATTAAAGGAGGTAATTATGAAATTAATTAAAACTTTTTTAGTTCTATTTGTAAGTATTTTATTATCTAATCTATCATTTGCAAAAGATCTTACAGTAGGATTGAAATCAGAACCAAGTTCTATTGACCCTCATTATCACAATTTAGGTCCTAATAATGCATTTGCAACTCACATTTTTGGAACTCTAGTGGGAAGTGACGAAAATCAGCAACATTATCCTGACCTAGCTACATCTTGGAAGCCTATAAACGATACAACATGGGAGTTTAAATTAAGAAAAGGTGTGAAATGGCATGATGGTAGTGATTTCACAGCAGATGATGTAATGTTTACTGCTCAAAGGGCTCCAAATGTACCTAAATCACCTTCGGGTTTTGGAACATATTTAAAAGGTAAAACTTTTATTAAAATAGATAGTCATACAATTCATATCAAAACTAAAAAACCTTATCCCTTGATGCCTAATGACATAATGACGGTAAAGATTATTTCAAAAAAGTATGGAGAAGGTGCTACTACAGCTGATTATAATAGTGGAAAAGCTGCAATTGGAACTGGTCCTTATAAATTTGTAAAATGGGTTCCAGGTGACAGGATTGAATTAAAAGCTAATGAAAATTATCATGGTGCCGGAACAGGTAACCCAAAATATAAAAATGTACTGTTTAAGCCGATTAAATCTGGACCTGCACGAATCGCTGCACTACTTGCAAAAGATGTTGATTTTATTGATAATGTTCCACCTTTAAATGTTGCAAAACTTAAAAAGAATCCAACTTTATCAATCAATAGCGGAGCATCTAATCGCGTAATTTATTTGCATATGGATCAATTTAGAGAAAACTCTCCTCATATAAAAGCTATTGGGGGTGGAAAAATTAAAAATCCTTTAATGGATGTTAGAGTAAGAAAGGCTATATCTTTAGCAATAAATCGTGACGCGATGGTATCTAAAGTGATGGAAAATATCGCTGTGAAAGCTGGTCAACTTCTTCCAAAAGGTTTTCATGGAGTATCTCCAAATATGAAGCCAGATCCATATGATCCTGAAACAGCAAAAAAACTAATGGCAGAGGCTGGATATGGAAAAGGGTTTGAAATGACAATCCATGGTCCAAATGATAGATACATCAATGATGCTAAAATTGCCGAAGCTTTAGCACAAATGTTATCAAGAATTGGAATTAAAGCTAAAGTTGAGACAATGCCAAAAGCTGTTTATTTCAAAAGAGCTTCTAGGGGCGGTCCAAATAAGAGTCCTGAATTTAGTTTCATGGTTCTTGGATGGGGAGCTGGGTCTGGAGAGGCATCCTCACCTTTAAGAGCTTTGTTACATACATATGACAAATCTATAGGAATGGGAAGAGCTAATAGAGGTAGACACTCTGACCCCTCTGTAGACAAAATTATACAAGAAGCTCTGGCAACAGTTGATTCTGATGCTCGAGGAAAACTTCTTGCTAAGGCTACTGAGATAGCGGTTGGCAAAAATTATGGTGTGATCCCAGTTCATTATCAAATGAATACCTGGGCAGCAAAATCTACATGCTCTTATACACCGAGAACTGATGAAAGAACTATTGCAACTTATCTAAATTGTAAATAGTTTGATTTTAAATAACATTAAACCCAAGATTTTTTTCTGGGTTTAATGTATAAATAAAATATTTTCATATGTTAGAATATATTTTAAAAAGATTTGGACAGAGTTTCTTAGTACTCTTTATAATGTCCATATTAGTTTTTGTTGGCGTTAATTTGGTTGGTGACCCTGTTGAAATGCTAATAAATCCTGAGGCAGATCAAGCTGAAGTTGAACGCGTGATAAGAGAACTTGGTTTAGATAAGCCAGTAAGTGAACAATATTGGTATTTTCTAACAAATGCACTTAAAGGGGATTTAGGAAGTTCTTTTATTTATAATGAACCAGCACTAAAATTAATATTACAGAGAATGCCAGCCACACTTGAGCTTGCTTTGTTTTCTCTTTTTATCTCCTTAATTATCGCTATTCCTCTTGGTATTTACGCTGGCTATAAACCTAATAGTAAAGCTAGTAAAATTATTATGGCAGGATCAATTCTAGGGTTTTCAATGCCTACATTTTGGGTAGGAATTATTTTCATAATGTTTTTTGCTGTATATTTAGGGTGGTTACCTTCTACGGGAAGAGGAGAAATTGGATCTTTTTTAGGTATAGAAAGTTCTCTATTCACGCTAAATGGCCTATCTCATGTTTTTCTTCCTGCTTTAAATTTAGCATTATTTAAGATTTCATCAGTTATTAGACTTACTAGAGCTGGAACAAGGGAAATAATCTTACAAGATTATATAACTTTTGCTAGAGCAAAAGGTTTGTCTGAAAAGCGAATAGTTTTAGTTCATATTTTAAAAAATATTTTAATACCGATAGTTACAGTTATAGGTCTTGAATTTGGCTCTTTAATAGCTTTTTCAACAGTTACTGAAACTGTATTTGCGTGGCCAGGAATGGGTAAATTAATTATCGATTCTATATATAATTTAGATAGACCAGTAATTGTTGCTTATTTAATGATAATAGTTACATTTTTTGTATTTTTGAACCTTGCCGTTGATATTCTATATACTTTTCTTGACCCTAGAGTCAGATTAAAAGGAATGAATCAATGAGCAGTAGAGACCAAAACTTTAAAAATTTTTGGAGAGATTTTTCTGTTAACAGAATTGCTGTATTTGCCCTTTTCATTTTTCTTTTTATATTATTTGTCGCTATTTTTGCACCACTGGTGTCCCCAACAGATCCATATGATTTGAATAGTGTAAGCATAATGAATAGTAGAATGCCACCAATGTCTGAAGATTTTGCTGGTAATTTATATGTCCTTGGAACAGATGGAGCTGGTAGAGACATGCTTTCAGCAATATTTTATGGTTTACGAGTAAGTTTAGGAGTTGGAGTTCTGTCTGGAGTATTTGCATTAATTATAGGTTCAATATTTGGAATTTCTGCAGCTTTTTTTAGAGGAAAATATGAAACAATAATAATGAGAATTGTTGATATTCAACTTAGCTTCCCATCAATATTAGTTGCTTTGATAATATTGGCTGCATTTGGAAAAGGAGTTGAAAAGACAATAATTGCTTTAATATTAGTTCAATGGGCATATTATGCGAGAACTGCAAGAGCTTCAGCACTTGTAGAAATTAACAAAGAATATATCGACTCTGCAAGATGTCTGGCCTTTAGCAATACTAGGATAATGTTTAAACACATTTTACCAAATTGTCTTGCTCCATTAATTGTAGTTGGCACATTACAAACAGCGCATGCAATTTCACTAGAAGCGACATTAAGTTTTTTAGGTTTAGGATTACCAATAACAGAACCCTCTTTAGGATTACTTATTGGTAATGGATTTGAATATATGTATAGCGGTGATTTTTGGATTAGTATATTTCCAGGTATTGCTCTTTTAATAACCGTAGCATCTATAAACTTAGTTGGAGATCATTTAAGGGACATGTTTAACCCTAGACTTCAATAATTAATATACTTAGAAATTTAATCTACATTATAGGCAAGTCTAACTGCTGTTTTACCAGGAAACAATCTCTTAGTAGGCATTATCAATATAGTTTCTTCAAAAGGAGCATATATGATTTCATCTCCATCCTTTCCAATAACTGAACCTTTGGAAAGTTTATCGAAGCCTTGCCAATTTTTTTCAAACTTAAAATTATTTGTTTTAATAGTCACAATTTCACCAACTTTAAATACTTCAATTTGATTTGATGAAACAATTTCATTTGATATGATATCTTCTCCAAAATTATTGTCCATAACTCCGGTATGTCTAAGAAACTTAATCAATGTCTCAATCGCAACATCTTCAGAAGATTTCTCCCAATGTTGTCCACATTCAACTAGTAGAGCATTTTTTTTACTTTCTGGATTTGAGAAATCACCATAATCTCTCATCCTCATACCCTCTTTATGCCCTGAATCCGTAATAATTTTAATTTCATAATTTAAATTTTTAGCTAATGTTATACCTTTATCCAACATACCAGCCATCATTAGAGGCACACATGGTTTTTGCATTGAATGAATATCCAAAAGAAAATCGGCATCAGAAATTATGTGTTTTACTTCATTAGCTCTAAAAAATTCGTAGGTTTTACTTCCATTTTTTTCTTCTAAAACTCCAGGAGCCCAAAGTCTGTTAAAATCTTCATCTACCCATCTAGTTCTATTAGGATTTTCTGGATCAAAAGCTAAATATGCTTCTATATTCATAAATCCAAGTGTGAGTTTACCTTCTTTAGGTCTAAAATTATTTTTTAAATACCAATCTATAGCAATTGCCCCACAAGGCTCGTTACCGTGAACAACAGCAGTTACTAAAACATGTGGTCCTGGAAACCCACTATCTAAAGTTAAAATATAATCTACACCTGTGTTAGTTTTTTTATATCCAGATATGTCAGGAGGTAAAATTTCTACTGGGTACTCATTTGCATAATTTAATCTAGGGTCATTCATCTTAATTCCTCTTCTACAAACAGTTTTATCTCTCTAGTCATCAACGACAAATGTTCTTTTAAAGCATTAAAACCATCCGTTTTAATTCTAGTTTTTTCATCCATATATAACCCTCGATTAACTTCAATTTGTAATGAATGTTTATTTTGAGCTGGATTACTATAAGCAGAAACTAACTCCATACCTTTATAAGGATCATTTATAACTACATCATAATTTAAATCTTTAAGAATATTAACAATAAGATTTGTAAGCTTTTTATTACAAGAAGTACCATCTCTATCACCTATAACAAAGTCTGGCCTAGGTGTCCCCTTTTCTTGAGTAGACATTGCACTTGCATTATTTTGCATAGAATGACAGTTTATGTGAAAGAAACATTTATATTTATCATATGTATTTTTCAAAATTAATTTAAGTTTTTCATGATATGGTCTGTGATAATTTAAGATTCGATTCGCAACTTGATCATATGTTATTTTTTTTGCATACATATCTTCACCATCAGGTGGTACTTTAAGCCAAATCAAACCAATTCCCAATTTTGTTTTGATTGTTGGTTGGAAATCTATATTTAAAATGTCTTTACTAAAATCAGAAATCTCACTTAAAGAAAAATCTGTTTCCGCTCTATTTGGATCTATATAAGATCTAGGAAAATTTGCTTTTAATAAAATAGCACCAATATCTGGGGCTTCATTGTAGAGCTCATCTACATAAGTATCTTCTGCCTGTCTTAATTTTTCAAATGTTGTAATGTGTTTAAAATCATTTGGATAAATATTTCCACTATGTGGTGAATCAAAAATTAGAGGAATTGTTTGGTTTTCTTCCCCAAGAATTGTTAATATATTATCAAATGCTAAAACCATTATTGAGTAAATTATAATGAAATTTAATAAAAACATACAAGATTTAATTCCAACAATGAAAAAGTGGAGACAAACAATTCATTCTTTTCCAGAAATTGCTTATGAAGAGTATAAAACTGCGGAATTCATTGAAAAAAAACTTAAGGAATTTGGAATTAAAGTTATTAAAAATATTGGTAAAACAGGATTAGTTGGTATTTTAGAAGGCAAAAAAAAATCAAGTAAATCAATAGGTTTAAGAGCTGATATGGATGCATTGCCAATGGATGAAAAAACAAATTTAAGTTATTCATCAAAAAATTTAGGTAAAATGCATGCTTGCGGTCATGACGGCCATGTGACAATGCTTTTAGGAGCTGCTAAAATATTAGCTGAAAATAAAAACTTTAGCGGAAAAGTATATTTCATTTTTCAACCAGCTGAAGAGGGCGGAAGAGCTGGAGCCAAATCTATGATTAATGATGGATTATTCAAAAAGTTTAAAATTGATAACGTTTGGGGAATACATAATTGGCCAGGAGTTGAACTTGGGAAAGCTGTAATACATAAACAGTTTGCTATGGCTGGTGGTGACATATTTGAAATCAATATATTAGGAAAAGGCAGTCATGCTGCTCAACCAAATGTTTCAAATGATCCAATTATTGCTTTAGGATTTATAATTGTTTCTCTTCAAACTATCGTATCAAGACAGTTAGATCCATTTTCAAATGCTGTTCTATCAATTACGAAAATTAATAGTGGTTCAGCCTTTAATGTTATACCTGAAAGTGCATATCTAGGAGGAACTTTAAGATCTACAAATGAGCACGATAGAGATAATCTTTTAAAAAAAATTAAAAGTTTAGTTAAACAAACTGCAATTTCACATAATTGTAAGGTTGATTTTAGAATTATTCCAGGTTACCCACCAACCGTAAATGATGAAAAAAGTGCATCTTTTGCCCATGAAATTTATGAAAAACACTTTGGAACAGATATGATAGATGAAAATTGTACACCTACAATGGGTTCTGAAGATTTTTCTTATATGTTAAAAGAAAAACCAGGAGCTTATATATGGTTAGGCGCAGGAACTAATTCTGAAAAATTACATTCTCCTTATTTTGATTTTAATGACAAACTTTTGCCTTTTGGTGTTAAATATTGGGAGTGTTTAGTTAAGGAAAATTTAAAATAACAAATAATAAATTCAAAAAACTAAACGTTAAATATCCCTGTGTAATATTGGCAGGAGGAAAGTCTTCAAGAATGAATCATGAAAATAAAGCTTTTGTAAAAATAAATAAACATACATTAATCTCAAGAATAATAAAAAAAATTTCAAACAATAACTTACCGGTTGCAATTAATGCTAACGAAAATTTAGATAAATTTTCTAAATTTGGATTAGAAATAATTAAAGATAAATTTAATGATCATCTGGGCCCATTGTCAGGAATACATTCCGCACTAAATTGGGCAAAAAATTTAAAATATAAATGGGTTTTTACTTTTCCTTGTGATGTACCCTTTTTCCCAAATGATATATTTTTAAAAGCCAATAATCTCTTAGATGATAAAAATAAAAATTTTGATTTAATATCTGTTACATCTAATCTAAAAACACATAATATAATTTCTCTTTGGAATATAAATTTGTTAGAAGATTTGCAAATAAAAATATCTAGCGGCATGAGAAAAGTTGATCAATTTACATCTAATTTAAAAATTGAGTACATCAATTATAATTTTAAAAAAAATGAAATTGATCCTTTTTTTAATATAAATTCAGAAAATGAGATTAAAAAATTGGAAAATTATAAACTAAATTCTATTAATAAAGATTAATCAAAAATTTTTATATTTTAATCTGATTATTTTTATTATAATTGTTAATTAATTGTGAATAAAATGAAAAATTTGTGGTCGTTAAGAGCAAGTGAAATATCAAAACTTTATCTTTCTAATGAAATATCTTTAGATGAAATAATTAATTCTGTGGAAGAAAGGTTTAATCAAGTAAACCAAAAGATTAATGCAATTCCTGAATCAACCTTCGATTATGCAAGAAAACAGGCAATACTTTTAGATAATAATAAAAAAAATAATGAGCCATTAGGTTGTTTGGCTGGTGTCCCAGTAACTGTCAAAATCAATACTGATCAATCTGGCTTTGCATCAACAAATGGCTTACGATTAAACAAATCTTTAATAGCACACAAAAATAGTACCGTAGTAGATAACTTGGAAAAAGCAGGTGCTTTAATTGTTGGCAGAACTAATACACCTGCATTTAGTATGAGATGGTTTACTAACAACTCACTTCATGGCCATACTTTGAACCCACATAATAATAAAATAACACCAGGAGGGTCTTCAGGAGGTGCAGCCTCAGCTACTGCCAGTGGCATAGGTTGTATAGGTCATGGCACAGACATCGCGGGCTCAATAAGATATCCTGCTTATTCTTGTGGAATTCATGGAATTAGACCAAGCCTTGGAAGAGTTCCTATGATAAATTATTCCTCACCAGATAGATATATTGGTGGACAAATAATGGCTGTATCAGGTCCTCTTGCAAGATCAATTAAAGATTTGGAGTTAGGCTATGATGCTATGAGGCAATCAAATTATGATGATCCATGGTGGACACCTTTATCAAATGATTTACCACCATTGAATAAGAAAATTGCATTGCTTACTGAAATTAAAGGTATGAAAATTTCTAAAGAAGTTAAATTAAATTTATTAAATGTAGCAAAAAAATTGGAAAATGAAGGTTGGGTTGTTGATGAAGTAGAAGCGCCAAACTTTGAAGAGATTGCTCATTATCAAGCTGTATTGTGGCTCGCTGAATTTAGAAGATCTTCTGGAAAAGCTATTTTTGATGAAAAAGATGAAGAGGCTATATTTGTCTTTAATCAAATGTCAAAAAAATGTCCTGACACTTCTATAGAAAAGTTTATGGATACACTTCAACAAAGAGCTACCTTAGGACGAAAATGGGCACACTTTTTTGATATATATTCCTTAATATTATGCCCAATTTCTGGAGATCTTCCTTTTGAAGATCTCAAAGATACAAAGTCTGAAAAAGATTTTGATGAGGTTTTCGCATCAATGCTACCTCAGATTGCGCCTCCTTTCCTTGGATTGCCGGGATTATGTTTTTCAAATCATGTTAATGAAAAAAAAATACCTGTTGGTGTACAATTTATTTGTAGAAAATTTAGAGAAGATCAGTTATTCAAAGTAGCATATGATTTAGAAAAACTTTTTCCAGAAATTAAGCCCATTACTCCAGATTATTAGATAAAAAATTAAAAAATGTTAAAAAAATCAGTTAAAATCACATACGCTGAACCATGGTTACCTTTTCATCATAGATTATTTATTGAAGTTGTTGAAACATGCTCTGCAAGGTTTGCACTAAAAAAAAGATATGATAATTATACAAAAAATGTTCAAAATAAAATAGGTAATGATTGTTGGGATTTAGCCTTAAATAGTTTAGGAGTCCAATTTCCAGATTTAAACTTGCCAAAAAAGAATAAAAATAAAGGATTAATCATTGCAGCTAACCACCCTTATGGAGTAACTGATGGGGTGATACTTTCGTGGTTAGCTTCAAGATATGATTCTAACTTTAGGGTGATTGCACATGGTATATTGCAAAAAGAACCATCTTTAGCTCCAAATATATTGCCAATTGATTTTAGCAATAATAAAAACGCAATGAGAAAAAATGTTAATATAAGGAAAGAAGCAATAAATATCTTGAATAAAAATGGAGTTATTGCGATATTCCCTGCTGGAGCGGTAGCTTGGTCTAGAAAAAAAGGGGAACCTGTTAAAGAAGAATCATGGAAACCCATGTTTGGAAAACTGTTAAACTCTTCTTCAGCAGATCTATTATTAATAAAATTTAAAGGAAGTAACTCAAACATTTTCCAGGCAGCTTCTAGAATTAATCAAACTATGAAGCAAAGTTTATATCTTTACGAAATTAAAAAAAGCTTAGACAAATATATTAGTCTGGACATATGTGACTTCATCCAGAATAAAAATTTACCGAATTTAAATGATAAAGAGCTAGCTTTGTATCTTCAAAATAAAATTGAAAACTTCATTTTTTAAACAACTCACCACTTCTTGTTTTTAATTGAGGTGGAGCTGTTGGTCTATTCAAAAAAGCTCCAGCTTCATTGGGGTTTAAAAATTTTAAACCAGCTTTTTTAATTTCTTCGTCTTCAAGTTTATTTATAGGTGTATAACTAGGATGGTGATGATCAATAAATGGATCGTTTTCAGCTAAGTTATAACAACATAATAGTGTCCATCTTCTTTTATCTGAATTGTTTTTATCTGATCTATGTAAGGTATTACAATGAAAAAACAAAACATCTCCAGGTTCCATTTCACAATAAATTAAATCTAAATGTTTTTTAGCTTCTTCAACTCTTTTCAAGTCTACACCAACTTGTCCACTCTCCAATAAAGCGTGATCAATTCTACCAATCTTATTAGAACCAGATAATACCTGCAAACAGCCATTTTTCTTAGTGCATTTATCAAGAGCAATCATTGCACTGGCCATATGCGGAAAAAGACAACCATTATTATACCAATATCCATAATCCTGATGCCACTCCCAAGCACCACCTTCAAATGGTTCTTTTGCAGTGATTTTAGAATGATAATGATAGACTTCGCCTTCCAACAAGTGTTCCATGGTGTCAACCATTTTATATGATCTTGCGACAGTTCCATAAATACTATCATCAGGATGATTCCAAGCAACCATCTTTGTTACTAATCCTTCGGAATCTTTTCTATCATAAAGATGTTTTTTAATATTTTTATCTTTATAGGATGCTTGTTGAAGTAAATTTGTTTCTTCTTCATCAAAGAAGTTTCTAATTATAATAAAGCCTTTTTGATCAAATTCTTCTTTTTGAGTTGAATTTAAAACACTAACCATAAATAATTAATCTTTTTTTACCGTATTCCTTTTTTCATTATACCTACGTACGGCACTTTCTGGTATATCATCAGTAATTTCACAAAGATCATAATTCAGTTTTTTCATAAAATTTTCAGCATCTTCTTTTTCATTCCAACATTGAACTACAAGTTCATTAGGATCTCTATAAAGAAACCAATCATCCATTTTTCGTTTATTGGGTATTATTTTGATAGCATACATAATTAATTTATATACAATTGTAAACTATTTTAAAAATAATTTTCAATAAAAATTATCTTAATCTTTATAATATGCCTTTTCAAAATCTGAATTAAATTCTAAGCCGTTAATTTCCTACTGCTCTTTACTATCAAAAAAGTAAAAATTAAACTCCAAAAAAATTGATAACATACTTATGATTAATTGTAAGCATTAATTAAAGATGATTTAAATTGATCTTTTAATTTAAACTATACTCAATCTGATGTAGAATTAACTACTGAGACTTAAAATGAGATTCTACAATCATAAATCACCTGTTTTATATGAAATTTATTTAAAATTGTACGAAAGTGAACTAGAAATAGAAAAAAAGAAATTAATATTAAAATCCTTACTAGCTGGCGAAGCATGGTCGTGGAAGATTACAGCTATATCAAAACAATGTTTAGAAAATTTTAAAAAAAATAAATTCGAAAAATCACGTAAATTAAAAACCTCTAGAAAAAAAGTTTTAAATATTGTACGTCATCCGCATGCAAATTTTAATGAGACAGCAACAAATATATTAAATACTAGATTATCTGAAAAAGACTGGTGGGAAATAATTATTAAAAATGAAGAGTCACATCTAATAACAAAAGATGAATTAAAAGAAGAATATTATCTTTTCATTAATATACCTGTGAATGGAGGATATTTTTTAAATACCACATCAGGATATATTTTTGGTGAAAAAGAAAAATTATTTCTAAAACATTTAAATAAAAGTAAGATAATTTGGAAAAGAAGTAATGATACAGAGAATTTGTGAAATAATAATTTTTTATTAAAATCTGTATTAAATTATTACAATGATAAATTTAAATTGAGCTTAATATAATTTAAAATCACATTAAGGCAGTACAATTTTTGAAGATTTTAGGATGTTTTGTGATATAAGATATGAAGTAACATTAGAAAAAATGAATATCCAATTACCATTAATTATGTATTAATCAAAATTAATGATATAATAATTACTAATACAGATATTATTCTTTGTATTACCCAAAAAAATTGATTTTTTATTAAGTAAATTCAGGAAATAATTATAAGAGGAATGTCAGTTTAAATTGCAGTAAAATTTGGAAAAAGCCCAAATGAAACCTTAAAAGATATTGGTTTATTTTGATTTTGTATGATATAATACAATTTAAATTATATTAGGATAATCAATGTACAAATATTGGATATATGATTCCGATTCTAAAACTAAATTAAATCATGCTTTATCTTTATCAATTATTTATAAATCTATTAAATGGTTTATTCTTTCTTTTAAAAAAGTACCTTTCAATAAAAAATATAAAAAAAATAATATTGAGTCGAAATTGTTTTTTGATAGAGGTTTCATTTTAAAATCAATTAATTTAAAGTTATTTTCACGTGAATTTTTATCACATGTTGAATTGGGTATTAAAGATTTAAAGAAAAGAAAAAAAATAGAGGAAAAAAATAGCGGAAATTATAGAACATTTGAATCAACTATATATAGTTTTGATAAAAATGGTCTTAAAGAATTTAATGATTGCGAGTTTGGTAAAAAGATACTTGAAACAGTTAATAATATAAGTGATGATTCTTTTAAATGTAAAAACATACAGCTTCATTTGAATTATCCAAATGAAACAACTCAAGTTTTCACTAATAGTAATATTGATTTAAAAAATAATAAACATATTGGTTTTCATACTGATAATAACATCAATACTATAAAAGCTATGGTATACCTTGATATTAAAAATGGTGATGGTGCTTTTGAATATGTACCGAACTCACAAAATTGGACTAGTCTATTGTCATTTTCAGTTAAAAAAGCTATTCGTAACAGTGGATTAATGCCTTCAAATATAGAGACATTAAATAAATTAAATTCTGTTTGGAAATTTATAAGATTAAGATCAGAGATGACAGCTATGAAAGCTAGTAATCCAATTATTAAAAGTATTTTAATAAAAAAAGAAAGACTAGGCGAAAGTCCTGGTGATGTTGTCATATTTAATCCAATTGGAATACATAGAGGTGGTCAGGTTTTTAAAAGTAAAAGAATTGCTTTACAAATAATTTTTTCACCAGAGGAAAAAATTTGGGCAATCTAGTTCTTTTTAAAATATATGGCTTACAAATTGTTCTGTGAAGGTTCTTTTGATTGATGGAATTTTTAATGGTCCATTTAAAAATAATGACTATGTGATATCCAGATTTTTGTTTTTTATATGTAATAACATATCAACGAATATTATTTTTGATTGCATATTACCCTCAAAATGGAGGTATACTCAGGATTTATTTTCTAAAAAAAAATATATTGATGATGAAAGAAAATTAAATTTTGAAAAATTAACTATCCTATCTAGTTTAAATATAAAAAATAAAATGGCTTTATTTGGTTTTAATGAAAAAGACTATGACTTTGTAATTACAACTACATTATCCGGAACATCGAATTTAAAAAATCATGAAAAATATTTTGTATTAGAAAAATCTGAAGTTAGTGATTATCCCTTTTTACCACAAATTAAACTTTATAAGATCAATGAACCTATATTTTTTGGAGAAAAACACGAAAAACTTAAGAAGAATGAAGATATTAACAAATATTATTATAAATGTTCTAACCATATAAATGAATATTTAAATAAACTTCAATATGAAGTTTTATCTAAAATACCTTTTTCAAAAACAAATTTTAAATTACTCCCTGTACCGTTAATAAATCACCCAAATTTTTTACAAAAATTTGGTACATTATTTAAAAATGATCTCAATTTATTGTTAAAAAAAAATAATAATATTATTCTAACTCATCATCGACAGAGTGGTTTTTCAAAAATGGATAATTTGGATGAATTTTTTGATGATAGGATAATTAAAAAAATAGACGACTTCTTGATTAACACAAAAACTACAACTTCTTTATCTTTTTGGTACCATCTCAATAATATAGATTCTTTTGATCATCTTAAAATCTACATTAACAATCAAGAAGCAAAATTTGAACATACAGGCATTAGATCAGATTTAATTGAAAATTTTACTTAT
This sequence comes from uncultured SAR116 cluster alpha proteobacterium, assembly GCA_902524215.1. Taxonomy (GTDB): domain Bacteria; phylum Pseudomonadota; class Alphaproteobacteria; order Puniceispirillales; family Marisalimonadaceae; genus TMED54. Next base: position 7,898 of record CABZCK010000003.1, on the reverse strand, counting down.
TTAAAAGTTGGCAGTGGAATTTTTAACGTTAATCACGAAAATTTTATTTTTGAAAATCCAAACATTAAATTAGTTGTAGAATTCAAAAATAAAATTATTTATGAAAAAAAAATCAATACAAAATCTAATAACAAAATTTTAAAAAAAATTGTTTTTAAAAATGATGATTTTATATTTCTAGAGAATTTATTTTTTAGAAATGATATTACAAAAACAACCTTATTGAATACTATTTCTGAAATAATTTATATTACTGGTTCAAAAGCGTGCATATTTGGATACTTTAACGGGTTAAATAATAGAGCTTTTAGTAAAAATATAACAACTGACTTTCAAAGTTATTATTTAAACTCTTTTTTTAAAAATAATTTTTCAACAAATATAAAAAACTATTATAATGGTATTAAATTAGAAAATTATTTACAGACTGACAAAAGAAATAAAAATTTTGTTGATTTGGAAATGTTTTAAAATATACAACTTTTGAATTTTTAATAAATTAATATTAATATAACAATTAAGATAGTAATAAGGAATATGGCTTATTTTGAATTTATTATCCCAAGTTCACCTTAATATGGATTACCAACTTAAAATCTCTAAACTTTAGAAAATAAATTTTAAAATTGACCTTAAGATAAGAGTGAAACGTTTAAATACAAAAATAGTAAGATCAATTTAGATTTACTGCAAAGTGAAACTAAATAACTTTTTCACCGTGATATAAATTTATTACAAAAAATGAAAGTAGAAAAAGAAATAATAAAAGAAACCCTGAAGATTTAATTATTTTTAATCCAAGAGGTGTTCATAGAGTTGAGTAAGTTTATAAAAAAAAAGGTTTGTTTTACAATTAGCATTTTTACTTGATGAAAACTTTGGATTGGTTGACATCTTGCTTTTTAATGTAAACACACCAATAAATTGATACAATTAAAAAAGAAATACAACCAAAGTTAAAATCAAGTTGATTATCTAAATTTACCCAATTATAAAAAAGATTAGTTGTGAAAAATAAATTAATTAAATTTAAAAAAATTAAAATATAAAATTCCAAATTAGTCTTTATTATTGAAATCATGTAAGCAGCTAACAAAAAATGAACTGAAAATGGAATAATTACCCCTGAAGACACACTATCATACCCTCCAAATTGAAAAATTATAGACATTAATAATGTAAATGAAACTAAAGTAATACAAAGAATAAATACATTATCCACAATAAATTTTCTCTTCTTAATGCAAAATAAAAAAGAAAAGAATAATATTAATATCATTAAAGACGGTATAACATGAAAAAATTGAGCTAAACCTAAAGTGACTGAAGGCGGATAATCAAATTTGTTGCCTATTGTTAGATGCAGTATATTATTAAATTTATTAAGAAAAAATTGATTTAGACTTAAGTTTGAATAAGATTTAATTAAGGTGTCTAAAAAAGAAGTTCCTACAATGTTATGTTCTCCAGCTAATTGATATTTAAGCAATCTATCACCTGGAGGATCTATAAACTTTTGATAAATAATCCAAGGTAATATAATTGATATATATGTAATTAAATTTCTAATATGAATTTTTAAATTTTTTATTTCATATAATACTATAGGCATTATCATAAATATTGCACTGCCATGACTCATTAGTGCCAAACAACTTGCTATACCAATAATTTTAAATTCTTTGTCAATTAAAGCTTTGAGAGCAATTAACAAAAAAGCACAAGCCAGCATTTTTGGCCAACTATAATGAAAATTAATTAAAAAAAATGGAGTTGAAAAAAAAATTAAAGATATTTGTATTTTTGAAAGTGAAATTTTTAAAAGATTTTTTAACTGAAATAATGCAAGCATAGTAATGGAATGAAATATTAAAGCTATGATGTAAAAATATATCATAGACAACCACAAATTTGTAATATTTAACATCTCCCCAACTTGGTAAGTTATAGGTCTTATCAAATAAGGTAGTGTTAGAGCAGTTAATAGAGGCGGACGGTCACTAGATAACCAAGTTAGTGCTAGGGGAGAAATTATATCTCTTTCATCTTTTATTAATTCAGTTGCAAAAATCCACTGAAGCTCATTATCCATAGCTAATGATCCATCAAACCAACTTCCAGCAGCAGAACTAAGAGGGTTATAAGATAAAATTTTTATATAAAATAAGAATAACAAAATACTTGTAAAAAAAAGTAAGTATTTTGAGGTATTATAAAACTTAATTGATTTGTCTTGACATAATTTCGAAATAATTGAATACAAACTTATTCCAAATAATATTGAATATATTGGTTTTTTTGAAAACCCGAAACTAGAGTAAAAAATTATAAAATAAAAAATTGACAAAGAAATAATTGAATAAATTAGAAAAAATTTAATAAAGTTTTCTAAACAGTCTTCTTTATTATAGAAGTTTAAATATAAATTATAATAACAATCTAATTGATAAACGAAAAAGATTGTTATTATTAAAATTACAATGGAGTAAAAAAAATCAAATATATAATTATCCTATCAAACAAATTTATCCTTTAAGCACTTTTATAAGTAAATCTTCATCTGAAATATTATTATAATAAGAATTAATTTTACTTTTAACAGTTTTTGCTATTTGGTTTCTTTCTTTAACATTTTTTGATAAGAATGTTTTAATTCTTTCTTCTAAATTTCTTAAATCCGTATCTATTACAAAATCATTTAAACCTAGAGAAACAAAAATCCTTCCATATTCTGAATAATCATTTACAAAAACAGGTATTTCCAAATCAATAAATTCAGCAACACGCGTATTAACAGCAACCGCCCTTTCAGGAGAAAATACACTTAAATCAAGAACACAAAATATTTTATTAAGTTTATCTTGTAATTCATTGCGAGATATTAATCCTCTTACCATAGTTTGTTCATTTTGTGATAATATCAAAAGTTTTTCATTTACTTCGTCTTTGTTGGAAAGACTTGAATGTGGTCCTGCATTTAAAATTAGTTTTTCAGTTTTCTTTAAAAAAGACGCAACTAAATTTAAAGCAGGGAATGGATTCATCCATGGATAAATACTTCCAAAGTAGCCAACATTTTTTTTTAAAACAATATTAGTTTTATTCTTAAATTCATTAGATAGATTTCTTAGAGGTATTGTGAAGATTTTTTGAGTAAAAAAATCATTTTTTGTGTATCCTAATCCTAGAAAGTTTAAAGCATTTTTTTGAGTAATTGAAGGTGTTGTAATATAACTTACTTTTTTAGAATTGTTAAATAATATTTGAACTTCATCATTAAATTCAGAATTACCTCTGACAAAACATGACTCTAAAGATATTGGTCCATGAATATCTATCCCAAATGGAACTATTGGATTTTCACTAATCATACAAGCGCTTGCATTCATAAACCAGGCTAAATCAGGTTTATATTTTAATATTAATTTCTGTTGTGATACTTGTGTAACAGAATAACTCTCATGTTCTTCAGTTTTATTTCTAGCATGCTCAGGCTCAACTACAATTACTTCAAGATATTTTTTAAAAAAATTTACAAATTGTTGTGACCTTAAACCACCACCAGTAAGAAATTCTTTTTCATTAGAAATTCCATCAGAACAAAATAAAATTATTTTTTTCATTATTTCAAACCATAAATTTGTAAAAATTTTGAATATAAACTTTGATGTGGAGATTCTAGAATATGATGTATATATCTACAAAAATGATGAAAACCTTCATATTGACTATGCCGCTTTTTTTCAAAAAATTTTAATGCTTCTTCCATATTAATTTTTTTCGAAAATATATCATATTTAATAAATGGAAAATCATTATCAATTATAAATAATGGTACTGTATGTGTAGGATTCGTATTAAGAAGAATAGCCCTATATGAACTAAATTGTGGGCTAGAAGTAATAGCCATGATTTTATCAAGGTTTATAAATGCTTCCCAAGAAATATTATTTTTTCTCATCAAAGCTGAGATGGCAACTTCACCTTTTTTTATTGCATGATTTCTTGATGAAAGGGGAATATATTCATTAAAAAAATTTTTTAATAATTCAATTGCAGTTGATTGAAATTGCATAAAAAAAGACTGTAAATGAGGGTCATTATCTTTACTATAGTTAACAAGCCCACCTCCAAACATTTTTGGCCTATCTAGCCAAGTAAAAAAAGGTGCTGGGTTTGTTGCTGGAAAAAAAACTGAATCATTTAATAAACAAACCTCTGAAAAAAAATTTAATCTTTCTTTTTTAACTAAATAGTTAAATATAGATTTATATGCGCCCATATCATACCCATAATTTTTTCTTTCATATACAATGAAGTCTGAATTTTCAAGTTTTAAGTCTTTAAAATCAAATTTATTTTTACCATTAACAATTGCTATTACTTTATAGCCATTCTTTAAAAAATTTATTACAGAATATTTCCATGGTCTTTCATTTATTGTATTTCCATAGATCAAAAAAATAAGCACCTTATTTTTATCTTTATTTGGATTGAAGAATGATTTCTCATTGCCAAAAATAAACTTTAAATTATCTCTTTTAAATTCGAAAATGTAATATTTTAATAAATTGATTAAAAAATCTATTAAAAAAACTACAGGACTAAATAATCTTAAAAACTTTACAAATAAATAATATAAAAAAAAACTAGGATTAAATTTATTAAAAATTTTATTCAAAATCTCTTTTGATTGATTTGACACTAAATCAAGTATTTTTTGTTTATCCATGAAAACCCTCAATAAATTTGCATTTAATATTTCATCAACTATTTTTCTTAAAACTAATTAACTGGTTTTTATGTTTCAATAAAATATTATTAAAATTATTTTTATAACAGAATTTAAACCCAGAAAACATCCCTTGTTTCAAATCAAATAAACGTGCAACATCCCATCTTTGAAAAATTTTATTATAAACTATTTGGGAACCACTATCTGTGTCAACATATATATTTGGATTTTCAAAATCAAATTCATTAAATAATGCCCAACCCTCAACACAATAATGTCTGTTTTCTCTTAAAAAATTAATTGCAAATTTATTTTGCTTGTTTTTTGAAGTAATATCTACTTTGAGTTTTTGAAACATATATTTCCTGATTTGGTTAGATCCATTTTTAATAAATAGATTTGGTGAAAGTGTAACTGCATCTTCAAAAAAAACTTTTGATTGCTCATTCTGATTAAGATTTATTTTCAAATGTAACCATCTAGAGAATTTTTGTTTGAAATCACTATCACTTAAATAATAATATTTTTTAAAAGTTTTTTTTAATTTATTTATATCTGGAAGTGGTATTACATGTGAAGCAGATTTAAAACCTAAACCAGATAAAATTCCTCCCATGTAAATAGTATCTATATTTACATTTTCAAATTTAGTCCATTTATCAAATTTTTTAGTAAATTTATCATTTTGCAGATCAAAAATTGGTTTAGCCATTTGAATTGGATTTACAATTAAACCAGGGAAAATTGAAAATAATGTAATCATTGAAATAATTATAAAATTTTTAAAATCATTCTGTTTAATTATTAACAATAAAGCAGAGGATAAGGCTATGAATGTTATAATAATTAAATCATATTTTAAACTATAAAAACCAAATTGGAAAAATTTTATTGTTAGCAAAGATAAAAAACATAAAATAGCCAATCCATACAAGAACTTAGTATTTTTAATGATTGTAAAATTGAGTAATTTAAATGAAATTATCAGCAATAATAAACCTGAAATCAAATATGATCTCGAAGGAGACAATTTTGATAATCCTGAATATATGCCTATTTCTTCAGGGATTGATAAATGTTGCCAGCATGAAATCAATATATAAAAGATTATAAATGGCCACAAAGTAAAAATATATTTTAAGGAACCATTTTTTCTAAAAATTAAAAAAATAGAAAGGAAAAACCATAAGCCTCCTATAGTACCTATTTCAACAGCATTTAAACCAATCAAAGAGGTTTTACCATTATAAATTAAAGGTGGGAAAAACTCACCTAACTTTCGATAAAAATTTTCAGTTCCAGCCATAAAATTTGCATTTGACGCATAAGGCATTTTCATCAATAAATGAATAAGATCGTATAAAACATAAAAAGCTAATAGACATCCAATCAATGAAAAACAGCTGTTGTATATAAATTTAGTAATATGTTGTTTATCTATAGAAATTTCTCTAAATTTGTAGAGAAATAATATAATGAAAAAAATAATATACTGTATAAAGTATGGAGGATAAAAATCAGATATTATAGTACAAGCTGAAGTATAAATTATAAATAACGACTTTTTTATATTAAAGTCATTTTTACTAAAAATTAAAATCAAAATCCATGGAAAAAATGAGAGTGATTGGCCATGTGTAGTAAATATATATTGAACAAAAGGAGAAAAGAATAAAGTTAATGTAAATATTAAACCTACCAATTTTTTAAAGTTTAATACTTTTACTGAAAAAAAATACCATCCTAACAAAAATAATGTTACATAAAAAAAATGATAAAAACTTAATCCAATACTAGGAGATATTAAAAATCCTAAAAATTGAGGTTTGAAAATTAGAGCTTCATCAATGAAAGGTAAAGTGTATGGAGCCAAAAATGTTTCATTGTAAATGCTTTTTAAATTATTTACATTGAAATTGCTATTTACTACCATTTGAATTAATGGTGTTAAGACACTATATTCATCACTTCTGATTGGAGTGGGAGATCCAAATAATAATCCAGTATTTTTTCCTGTCATACTTTCAATTACTAAACCGTAAGAACTTAACGTTGGTTGAAAAGTAAAAATTGAAATTAAAACTAAAATTATAAATAAAAAGGATATAAATAATTCATTAGAAAATGAATTTTTATTTATTTCAAATTTATATAAATGATTTTTTAAATTTTTGAGTAAAGTTGTCATTAATTAATTCACTTTAAAATTCTAAAGTAAAAGATTGTAAATGTTCCTATAAAAAAATCTTTAATTCCAATTTTTTTCCCTTCTTCTACAGATCTAGGATTAAATTTTATAGGAACTTCAACAATTTTATATTTACTTTTCAATAACTTAGCAGTTATTTCATGATCTGTTTCAAAGCCAGATGTAATTATTTTATTTTCATCGAAAAATTTTTTAGGATAAAGTTTATATCCAGTCAATGTGTCAGATATTAACTTTTGATATAATATGAGATGAAAAATGGTAAAGATTAAATTTGCGACATAAGAGGAAAAATTATAATTTCTATTTAATCCAAGTATTTTTCTTAAACCATATGATTTTAACTTTGCACCTTTTAGTCTACTACCATACACAACAGTGTCTTTCCTACAACAAGAATACATTTTGATGATATCTTTAGGACAATATTCTAAATCAGCATCTTGTACTATAATAAATTTTTTCTTTGAAAACTTAATAGCATTTTGAACAGCTTTTCCTTTACCCATATTTGATTGCGTTATAAGTTTAATTTTATGTTTTAAACGTTTAAGCTTCTTTAAAGAATCATCAGTTGATCCGTCATCTGTTACGATAATTTCAAAATCAATTTTAGCATTTTTTAACGCTTTTTCTACTTCATCAATAATAGTAATTATTGTTTTTTCTTCATTATAACATGGTATGACTACTGAAAGACTCAACGCAAACTCTAAACACTAATAATTTAAACAATTAAACTTTAAAAACAAATTTTTCAATTTTTTTTTTAAAAAATATAATGAAAAGAAAAATTAAACTCAAAAGCCCAACAAACGAAAAAAGGATTCCATAAATAAGTGCAATTTTGACAGATTCGTTTATATTAATCACAGACAAGAGTATTACAGTAAAATATTCTCTAACTCCCCAACCACCTACAGTAATAGGTACAGATAATACCAAAAAAATTAA
>CABZCK010000002.1 GCA_902524215.1 uncultured SAR116 cluster alpha proteobacterium | reverse complement strand
CTAGGATATAAGAAATTACACCTGACCTAACTACAGCATCTGTAGTGACATTGTATATAGAAGCAAAAACTAAACCCATAGCTCCTATTGGAGCTGCTGCGACCATCATGGTTGTTCTTGAAATATTAAGGTCATAATTTATAAAATATAATATAATGAAGAGTATCAATGGGAAAAAAAATATTTTTAGTGAGGTTAATACAATAGATAGTTTAATTTGTGTTTTATCAGTTTGGTAAGATAGTAATATACCCATAGCTATTAACGCACATGGCGTACCAGCATCACATATAAAATTAACTAACCTATTAACACTAATTGGAACATGTATTTGAAAAAAGAATATTGTTAGACCTAAAAACAAACCTATTAAGGCGGGATTTTTCAATTGACTTAAAAATATTTGAATAAAATTTACTTTCTTTTGATTAGCTAATTCTAATGCACAAACACTTAATCCTACTATAATAAAATCAACTGAAATTATAGTTTCTATTGGTACAATATCTTTTGGCCCAAACTCAAACAATGCTATTGGATACACAAAAAACAAATGATTTGAGAAGGATGAAGTCATGCCAATAATGATGGATTCAGAAAATTGTCTTTTGAAAGTTATTTTTGCTATTGAAAATCCCAAAAAATATATGATTGATTGAGTTAAAAAATAATAGAAATATAAATTCCAGTTAATGAACTCATATCTAAAGTTTCCAATAATTTTAATACCTAACGTTGGCACAATTACTAGACCAACGAGTTTAAGTAAAACTTTAGAATCTGATTTATTTAATAAATCAAATTTACCTGAAATAAAGCCAATAAGTACTAAGCCAAAAAGAGGAAGTGTCGAGAAAAATAAACTATAAAACATTAACATTTTGACTCATCGGCATTTTGTCAATTATTTTAAATAAATTATTAGGGATAAGTGTTTCACTCTTTAATTTTAGAGTTGCATCGAAACCAACTAAGTTGACACTAAACTTCAATCCTTTTTTTCTATTTGTTAAAAGTTTGACGTTTCGTATTTTAAAATCATTTATATGCTTATAATATAAATCTTTGGTTTTAATATATTCTTTGTCTTGATAACAAGTAGTGTTTAAGACGAGAATTCTGTATTTCCATTTATATTGACTTAAATCCATATTTTAAAATCACCCCAATGATTTCAATTTTGAATTCCATAAATAAATTCTTTAATAACAAAGTACAGTATCACTTCCTGTTGAAAGGTCTAAAAGTTTATCTGGCATTGCGAACTCAGCATTGAAACCATTAAGTAAACTTTCATCATATCCTCTAGCTTTAGCGGACATTCCTGAAACGTAAAGTTTAATATTATTTTCTTTTAAGTAATCTAAATGATTTTTTAAATCTCCAGTTCCCTGTCCAACAACTTCACCTTCATTTTTTGTATTTAATAAATGTGTTCCGTCAGCAGCTAAAAAAATGTTAAGTTCATAACCTTTTTTGTGTGCTGTAATAGCTACCAACATCCCTAGAGTAGCTTTGTTTTTTAGGTCAGGACCACTATGTATGTGAATTAGTAATTTTGACATTTTAATATCTCCCCATCTATTGGTAATATATATAAATTAGCAAAGTTTAAAATCTTAATGAAGTCAAACATATTAATTTAATTAAATTATTTATATTTAAATCTATCTACTTCCTATGCAGATTATTCTGATAAGAAGAAATAAAGATCAAGTTTGAAATAACTTAATTATATTTGTAAACTACTCTTTTAATTTTGGAGATCTATCAACTTTATTTTTATTTGACTTTTTGCAAGCTTCTTTAAGCCCAAAAACTAAATCTATTATTGTTCATTTTAAAATTCCTAATCCAAACATTATTACTACTAATATTTAATCAATAAAATTAATTGATATAAACCCAATACACAACCGGAAAACACATATAATCTTATCTGTGAATTCAGGAATTGTTTAATGAGATTTATAACTAAAAAATTCATATATGGATATGTAATTTTAACTTAAATTAATTCAATGTTTAAATGAAATGTTGTTAATTAAATTTTAAAGCCAAAATTATTTTTGATTAATTAATTCCATAAATTGCGATTGCAAAATTTTATTTTCTTTGAATATTCCAATCATTTTTTTTGTAACTGTGCTGGACTCAGGTTTGTGTACTCCTCTAGTAGTCATGCATTGGTGAGATGCATCTATTAAGACAGCAACCCCTAATGGATCTAAAACACTTTGTAAAGTTTCAGCAATTTGTGATGTTAACGTTTCTTGTATTTGTAACCTCTTTGCAAAAACGTCAACTAATCTTGCAATTTTACTAATTCCAACAACTCTTTTTTTAGGCATATAAGCAACGTGAGCTTTACCAAGAATAGGAACAATGTGGTGTTCACAATGAGATTCAAGTCTAATATTTTTAATTAAAACCATTTCATTATATCCTTCAACTTCTTCAAAAGTTTTGGAGAGAATTTCTCTAGGATCTATTTTATATCCTTCAAAAAATTCTTCATAAGCCTTTACAACTCTTTTAGGAGTCTCAATCAGGCCCTCTCTATCAGGATTATCTCCTGCCCAAGCTATAAGGGTCTTAACAGCACGCATAGCCTCTTCTCGGGAGGGGTTAGGGTTAAATTTAATTACATTATTGTTATTTTTTTTTGTCATATTTAGCTATTCATTTTCGTTATGTTATATTATAACAGGATGTTATCAAAAATTTTTAAATTTAACTAACTTTTTTATTATAATGAATTCATTTCCTAAGAGTATTTCAATAACAGTCTTAACAGGTTTTTTAGGAAGTGGTAAAACAACTTTATTATCGGAATTTGTAAAAAACAAAAATGTAAACGACGTCGCTTTTATTATTAATGAATTCGGTGAAGTAGGTCTTGATCATAATTTAATAGAAAGTTCTGATGAAACTGTGTTAGAACTGCAAAATGGTTGTATATGTTGCACGATTCAAGAAGACTTAAAATCAACTCTTTTAAATCTTTTAACAAAAATGCAGAAAGGTTTAATAAAAAAATTTAGTAAAGTTATCATTGAAACAACAGGATTAGCTGATCCAGTCCCTATTATTCATACATTGATGACATCAATTGATCTAGTTCGAGCCTATAAATTTGACGGTATCATAACTATTGTAGATGTTATAAACGGTGATAAAACTTTTGATAATCACTTAGAATCTATAAAACAAGTCGCTTTTGCTAATAAACTAATTTTATCTAAAGTAGATCTTGGAGACGCAAAAAAAATTGAAAATCTTATTAAAAGAATAAGCAAAATCAATTCGAAAGCTTCTGTAATTAAAAGTAAAAAGGGTTTATTGCCAATTAAAGAATTTTATGGATTAAACGACTATCAACCTAATACAGAATCGTGGGATGTCAGACAATGGTTAAGTGAAGAAAAAAATAAAGTTAAGCACTCACATGATCATAAACACCATCATGACATAAATCGTCATGACGATGATATTAAATCCTTTTCTTTAGTAACAAATAAACCAGTAAGTATGACTTCTTTAAATTTTTTTCTAGAATTATTATCTAATCAAATGGGTGAAAAAATGCTGAGAATAAAGGGTATAATAAATGTGGAAGGTGAAGATCGTCCTGCAATAATTCATGGAGTGCAACATATATTTCATCCATTAGAATGGTTGGATAAGTGGCCAGATAATGATGTTTCAACAAGATTAGTTTTTATTACAAATAAAATTGAAAAGACAAGCATAGAACAATTTTTTAAAATAATAGAGTAAATTAGTAAGTTTTTAAAAATGAAAAAGTAAGAAAATTCTATGTATAGATATCTGCAAATTTACTTGTCAAAATGGATGGTTTTTAGGTTGTGGTGGTTCGAAAATTGATGCTAGAAAATGGAAGAAATTAAACCATGTAATATGAAACTTTTAGAAAAACAACTTCAAAAAAGATTATTAATAATTAAATCAGGTTGAATATTTACAGACTTATAAATTTAATAGCTATCTCGTTGAATTTATTGTCGCAGATAGTTATTAATTTTTAAACAGGCGCAGTCATTTTGATTTGAGCAGATGTTGCTTCAGATTCATAATTATAAACAAAAACACCAGCATATTGATTTTCTTTAAATACAAAGGTTTTTTTTAGGTCTTCAATAAATTGATTGGATTCATTTTCAAACTTTTTTAATTTATCTATAGTATTAAATTTAATAAAAATTGAAAGATCACCTTCTTTTCCGATCATTATATTAAGGGATTGGAAATTGAATTTTGTAATTTGTTTTCCAAGATTATCAGAACAAAATGATGCTGCAACTTTAGCCTCAGTTATGGATGGAAATTTATATTGAAAAACTTTTGCGTACATATTTACCTGTTAAAGCTCATCTAACATGCCTTCTATCAAGTCATTAGCTTGTTTACCTTCTAGTTTAATATTATTCATTATTTTTGTATGTAGCCCCATGCTATCTTGAATTTTTTTCCCTTTATCAGTTAATTCTAACTTTAATTTTGAATTAATGGTACATAGATCATTCTCAATTAATGTTTTTTCAAAATCTTTAGACACATCCATTTTATTGCATACATGAATAAAATTTATAAACACTATCATATCATTTATATTTGTTTCCTGATTAAAAATGTCTAAAGCATTAATTAATCTATCAGAGGTTAACTGTTTTTGATCACTCATTACATCTATTTGATGAGCTGCTTTTTTGATAAGTTTTTCAACTAAGTCAATTTTTTCTTGAGGTATTTCTTTGATCTTAGAAAATGTCATCATACAAACCATACCAAGTGCATAGTTATTTTTATCAATGATTGGAAATCCTATATAACTTTTTACTCCTTTTTCATTGCTGTGAGTTTTCGTGATTTCATGTTTTGTTACATCAAATGCAATTAATGGTTTAGTGTCCAGTAAAACGTGAGCACAAACACTTCCATCTTTTGGTCTACGAGTATTTAAATTTTGTGTTTCATTAATTTCAGGTTGTATCTCTACTAAGTAACAGCGTTCTTTACTATCGAACAATTGAAACAAAACAGCTTCATAGCCAGTAATATCTTTAGCTAATTCACAATAGATATTAAATAGGCTTGCTTGATTAGAATCTATAAGGCCAGTTCTTTCAACTGCTTCAGCTCTTCTTTCTTCATTATCTGGCAATTGTGCAGAGACAAAATTCATAAAAAAAACTCATTTTAAAAAAAAATGTATCAAGTTGAAAAAGACAACTTGGTTGCGTAAATATTTATATTAATATTAATAGATAAATATCCAATAAAAACAAGTTTATTAATTAAATGTAAATATTTTGCTCCATTTCGTGGCAATTAAAAATTAAGAGAACTTCATGAAAAAATAATATAATAGTTAAAATAATATTTTTAATAGACATAATAAAATGCTTTTGTATTTTCAAAATATAAAGCATATTCTTAATGGTAAATATGAAAATCAGTGAACAAGAAATTATTAAAGCTCAAGAATTATGGGCAGAAAATATTATTAAAATTGGAAAATTATATTTAGAAAGTGGTAACTATAAAGATTATGCACATAATTTTGTAAAAAATTTTTATGCATATGATTTTGATAAAGTTTTATTTAAACCTACGTTAGCGAGTAAAAATCAATTTAGAAATACTTTTGATGAAGCGCTATCTTATTTTATAAAAGGTTCAATTCAAGAAGACGAAGGCTTTGCATTAAAATGTTGGAACAGTATTCGTTTTGAAGACAGAAACATTATAATTTTAGATAATTATGCTATTGCAATGGGTAATTATTTCTTTAAAAGTTCAAATGATGATAACGAAATTAAAGTTGAGTATACTTTTGGTTATATAAAAAAAAATATGCAAAGTTTAGTAATCAATCTTCATCATTCTTCATTACCATATAAAAATAATTAAACTAAAAAACTAAAAAGTTTTACTTTTGATTGATTGGTATTTTTAAATATCTTTGCTTGTTTTTTTCTTTAACGGGTAATTTTCCAGCATCAATATTCACTTGTAAACTTTGTAAAAGAAGACGAGGAGATTTTAAAGTTTTGTCTCTATCATCTCTATTTTTAATAAATTGTTTTTTTTGTGTCATAGAATTGATATGTGGATTAAGTTTTTTTTGAATACCAATAGTTGACTTATACCCCAATTTCCTTCCATTAGGCATATAGTCGTGGCCAACAAATACCTCTACATTATCTGGTAATGTATACAATTTTGTTTTAATTGAATTATACATTTGTTCGGAGCTACCTCCCGGAAAATCACATCTTCCAGTTCCAAAATCATGCATAAGTAAAACATCACCTGTAAAAATTATTTTTTCATTTATAAGATATGATACGCAAGCAGGAGTATGCCCAGGTGTAAAAAGTGTTTTTATTTTAAATGAACCAACTGAACAAACTGAATTATCTTTCAATAATAAATCAAATTGTAAACCATTTTCGTTAAAGTTTTTAAAATTGAATATATGTTTAAAAGTTCTTTGGACAGATTTTATATTTTCACCTATGGCAAGCTTGGATTTTGGGAATTTATCTTTCATGAATTGTGCACCTGACAAATGATCAGCATGTGCGTGAGTTTCCAGAATCATATGAAGATTAAAATTATTTTTTTTTATGAATTTATAAACTTGATCAATTGATTTTGTCGAAAATGTAGATTCTTCAAGGTCAAAATTTAAAACTGGATCAATTACTAGGCAGTCTTTTGTTATTTTGTCAAAAACAACATAACTAAGTGTTGAAGTATCTTTATCAAAAAAATTTTTAACATTCATAATTGTTTTCAATTATAATTAATCATTTCAAAAATAGCAATTATACACCTGAGGGTGTTGTAAGTGAAGTTGTAAGTATGCTGGTTAAAAGTAAAACAAAAATGGTAAATTTAAATTGGTAATTATAAAATTTTAATAAATGAACGAATTTGTTTTAGTTATTTTAGAAATAATGGGTCTAAGTAAGGGTCCCTCTGCATATGAGATAAGAGTTCCAACAAAAATTTACAAAAAATGTATTGAAGTTTCTAAAACGTATAAATTTCAATTTGAAGAGCTAAACCACATAAAGGTATATCTGTAAAAACTAGATGTGAAAAAGTGATTGGAAAACAAAGACAATTGGAAAATGAGAAATCTATCTAAAATTATATAAAATTAAAAAATAAGCTTGACCTTCCCCTAAGGGTAAAGCTTATATAATTTAGATATTCATTATTAACAATCTAAATTCTCATGAGTTTTAAAAATTGGAGCAAATATAAAATGAAGACATTTATAATCTGTATATTAAGTTTAGTGTTAAATTTCTCAACTGCTACAGCTCATTCGCCAGTAGGTTTTGTAGTACCAAAAGATGGGTCTATAATTAAAAAGGCTCCAGAAAAAATGGAAATTGTTTTTACTGCACCGGCAAAACTGATTAAAGTTGAGTTTTCGAAAGTTTCATCAAACCAAAAAAAGTCATTAATTAGTGGATTGCTTGGGAATGAAACCTTAACTCCAATAAAATTAAATAAGGATCATCTTATGAAGGAATCAAGACAACATATTATAAGTCTACCTGAATTAGATGATGGTATTTATAAAACAGCATGGCGCGCACTAAGTGAAGATGGTCACGCTATTAAGGGTGAGTTTATATTTGAGGTGTCACCCAAGGGTTCAGACATGTCAGGCGCTGATGTAAAATTGTTGATGGGTGAAGGTAAAGTTAAACGCATAAGAGGGACAAAAATAACGATAAAACATGGACCATTAGGAGAGTTAATGCCAGCAATGACAATGGAATTTAATGTTTCAGACAAAAAAGTAATTTCAAACTTTAAAAGGGGAGACAAAGTTACGTTTCAAGTGAATAAAAAGTTAGAACTTATTAAAATTGAAGCTAAATAGATGACTTATAAAATATGAGTATAAAAAAAGAAACAACTACAAAAACTAATTCTAAAATTATGATTTTTATGTCAACTTACTATTTTAATTTTCAAAATTTCTTATTCACTTTCAAAGCCTTGGTTTTCTTAATGATTGCCGGAACTATTTCGTTTTCAGTAGCCGCTAAAAGTGAAGAGAATTCAACAAATAAAAATATATATAAATCAATTTTTGAATCTTATGAAAAATGGGAATGGGAGGACACATCAGACTGGATTATTTCAAATAAAACTGTCGATGAGATTGGAGGTTGGCAATATTACTCTCGTGAAAAAAGCGAGGAGAAAAAATAGGTTAGCAATGAAATTGAGAATTTTTTATTTTGCCTATATATTTATAATGTCTGGTTGTACGTCTTATAAATTTGAAGAAAGTTTAAATGACATTAATAGCAACAAAGATATAGTTATTGCTGGTAAAATAACTGCAGCTATTAACCAGGAACAACAAAATGAATTATTTAATAATTCAAAAGCGCTTCTAAATTCAGAAGTTGGTGAAAAGGAAGCTGTAGAATTAATGCTTTCCAAAAGTCCTAGTTTTCAATCCCTTTTATTCAAATATCGCGGGAGTGGATCAGCTGCTGCTCAAGAGGGAAGGATTTCTAATCCAGTATTTTCGTTGGAACGAATGGTTAAGGGTTCTGAAATAGAATATGGTAGGTTTTTAAGTTTTGGACTTCTTGATTTGCTCACACTTCCAACTAAACAAAAATCCTCAAAACTTGCTGTTGATTTGAATGATATAAATTTTGCCTCTGAAATTTTTGGGGCAATTAATGATGTAAGAATGTCTTGGCTTGAAGCAGTTGCTTCAGAACAACAACTAACTCTATATAATAATGCCTTTATTGCTTTTTCTGCAAATGCTGAACTTGCTAAACGAATGAAAAAAACTGGTAATATGACAACTAGTGATAGAGTTCGTCAACAATTAATCTATTCAGAGGCTACTATAGCACTTGCTAAAGCGAAAATGAGAAAAATATCTAGTAGTGAAAACTTAATACGTAAAATAGGTCTAACAGAGAATGAATCTAAAAATTTAATTATACCTAAAAAATTACCAGAATTACCAAAAGCACCAATATCAATAGAGAACATTGCTAATAAAATTAGTGACAGATTTGATGTAAAAACTGCTCGTATTGAATATGAGTTGTTATTGGAACAGTTAGGAGTTGAAAAAATTAATTCTTACACAGATATCGAACTTGGATATAGAAATGATAGAATAAAAGATGATGGAGTTATCTCAAATAAAAAAGGCTATGAACTTGAAATTAAAATTCCAATCTTCGACTGGGGTGATCTTCAAAGAGATACAATTCAAGCAAATCTAATTGCTAAGCAAAAAATTTATGAGAATACTGTACTAGCTGCAGCCTCTGAATTTCGTGAGGCTTATCAAAAATACAGGACAGCCTTTGATATCGCAAAGCATTATTATGATCAAATTATTCCAATGCATGAAATACTCTTAGAAGAAGCAACTTATAATTACAATGGAATGATTATTGGAATATTTGAGTTGATGCAAATTGGGCTTGAGAAATCAACAGCTGAGATAAAAGCTATAGACGCATTACAAAACTTATTTACTGCAGAACTAAACTTAAATAGTGTTGCTGTGGGAAGAAAACTAGGAGCAAAATCAAGAACTACAGAGATTGCCTCTAATAAAGCCAAAAAAGGGCATTAGTGAGAGTTAATATTAAAAAATGGAGACTTAAATGAAATCAAGACGCGAATTTATAAAGATGTCTGCATTAGCAGGTACAGCAATAGCTGGTGCATCGGTTGCCACCTCGTCACTCGCAGGGTTACCAGAGCCGGTCATACAAACATCTGCAGACACAATCAGTCCAAATCAGTCGAAGGGAACATCCGAGTATAATCCTGTTGTTACACTTAATGGTTGGACATTGCCTTACAGAATGAACGGTAACTTTAAAGAGTTTCATTTAATTGCTGAACCTGTTGTTCGTGAACTAGCACCTGGAATGAATGCTAATCTTTGGGGATATAATGGTCAAAGTCCTGGCCCTACAATTGAAGTTGTTGAGGGTGATAAAGTTAGAATTTTCCTTACAAATAAATTACCAGAACACACAAGTATTCATTGGCACGGCCAAAGGCTACCAAATGGAATGGATGGAGTAGCGGGGCTTAACCAGTTAGCTGTAAGTCCTGGTAAAACCTTCGTATATGAGTTTGAAGCAAAACGACCAGGAACCTTTATGTACCATCCTCATGCTGACGAAATGACTCAAATGGCAATGGGTATGATGGGATTTTGGGTTACTCATCCAAAAAAAGAACATCCCTGGATTAGCAAAGTAGATAGAGACTATTGTATATTACTAAATGCATTTGATATTGTCCCTGGCTCAGAGACACCAAAAATAATGACTATGCTTGATTTCAATTTATGGGCTTGGAACAGCAGAATTTTTCCTGGAATTTCACCCCTTATAGCAAGAAAAAATGACCGTGTTAGAGTTAGAATTGGAAACTTAACAATGACAAACCACCCTATACACGTCCATGGAATAGAGTTTGAGGTAACAGGTACAGACGGTGGACCAACTCGACCAGAGAGTCGATGGAAAGAAGTAACTAGTGATATAGCGGTTGGCCAAATGAGGCAAATAGAGTTTATTGCTGACGAAGAAGGAGACTGGGCAATGCACTGTCACAAAAGCCATCATTCAATGAATGCTATGGGCCATAATGTACCTACAATGATTGGTGTTGACCATAGAGGAGTGTCAGAAAAGATTAAGAAGTTAGTTCCAGATTATATGGTTATGGGTGAACGAGGAATGGCTGATATGACTGAAATGACTATGCCATTACCAGATAATACAATCCCAATGATGACAGGAGATGGTCCTTATGGCTCTGTTGAAATGGGAGGGATGTTTAGTATACTAAAGGTTAGAGCTGATCAAGCCTCAGGTGATTACACTGATCCCGGCTGGTTTAAAAACCCCATAGGTAAACAGGCGTATGAGTATAAAGGAGAATTGCCAAAAATGTCAAAAATAAATGGTTCAGGCAATCCGCTTATGTCTTCAAAACCTAAGATAAAAACAACTCAATTTACAGCTGTAAAACCAAATTATAGGAAAAGTTAGTTGATGGATGTATGGATGGTTTTTACTCCTGTTTTGAAAGTTCTACTTTATTTAGTTGGATTAGCAGTAGTTGGAACAAAATTATTTGATCTTCATTTTAGTAAATATCAAACAATAGACAACATGGAATACTGTAACTTCTTATCTCAAAAGAGCTGTTTGTACGGCCTTATAATATCAGTTGGGATGATATTTTCCATAGCAGGTAATTTAGGTGGAGAATTTTTGAGTATTTTAGACCCAATTATTTTAGAGCTTGCTTTAACATCAAAGGCGGGATATGCAGCAATTTTTGCATTAATTGGTTTTATACTGACTGTAATTAGCACAAGACATAAGGTAGCCTCTTTAAAGTTCCTTGGGTGGCTAGGTATTGGTTTTGTCCTTTTATCATTTATTTATACAGGTCATTCCCAAAAATCTGGTATCTTGGCACAGATTTTACTATTATTTCATCTCATTTGTGTGGCGTTTTGGCTTGGATCTTTTATCCCGTTATACAATATGTGCTCATCTGCTAAAACAAGTAATCTTCATGTAATAGCCCATAGATTTGGTATTCTAGCTGTCTTTTATTTGGCTGTTTTAATAATATCTGGAGGTTCATTTGCATATATTTTGATGAATGACATTAGTTTATTATTCAGTACTTCTTATGGTAACGCATTTTTAATT
The DNA here is from genome assembly GCA_902524215.1 of uncultured SAR116 cluster alpha proteobacterium. Taxonomy (GTDB): domain Bacteria; phylum Pseudomonadota; class Alphaproteobacteria; order Puniceispirillales; family Marisalimonadaceae; genus TMED54. Next base: position 104,852 of record CABZCK010000002.1, on the reverse strand, counting down.
AAAATGTCTTTTGTTTCTTTATTACTTTTATTTGGAGCTCTAAATAAATTTAAAAATGTTCCATTAATAAAAAACGAGCCTACAGTTGGCTCGATACAACTAAAAAAATCCATTCGCATTGAAATGTTCATTGCATTACTCATTTTATCCTTAACTAGTATTCTTACAACTTCGATGACTTTACCTATGGGTGGTTAAAATCATTTATTTAATTCAGCCTCGCTCTTAGATGAAGTTTTGAGTTTTTTATTTTAATCTATATAAATTCTCTTTAATAATTTCTTTCTTATTTCTTCTTTGAACCCCATTTAGGTTTAAGAAAGTAACTATTTCATTATTTAACCAACCTTTGTTATGTAATTTTATAATAACATTCGGTATTTTTTGGCTTGTCGAATTGATATAATTTAATGAAGAGATACAGTTTCAATACCTTAAGTATTAGTAAAGAAATAACCACTATTTGGATAACAATTAGGTTAGTTTCTATATGTTACTTTAAAATTCACTCCACTGTTGCTCCTTAATTTAACGTTTTGATCTAGAATTAATATTATTATGGATTTCTTTTATTTTTTTAGGCCACGTGCTCTTTATATAAGAAAGTACAGCAATAATTTCTTCATCGCTTAATAAATCTTTATAAGCAGGCATATTATTTGGATATTTTTCTCCAATGAATTCTTCAATTCCGTACTTGGTAACCATGAATAAATACCTGTCTGGGTGATGCCATGTGTGACCTGTTTCGTCATGAGGAGGTGCTGGCATCAATCCATCAGGTAATCGTGACATCCAGTTTTTTTGTCCTTCTAAGTTAACACCATGACATGATGCGCAATTATCAGCATAAATTTTTTTACCATTTTCTATTACCGAATTATCAGTTGTATTTAAATTTATACTAGCATTTGACTTATTGGAGTAAGTCATTAAAAAATATAATGTTGGTAGTGTAATCAAGACTGAAATAATGAAAAATTTGTTTTTAAAATACATTAATGGCATGCTTTTCCTAAGGCTTTAAGCCTCCAATAATTGTATGGAAGTGGTGTTATAAATCCAGCTATCAGCATTAAAGGTATAACCCACCAAGTTAAGATAGCTCCTCCAGTAAAAATGACGTCTGTAACATTCATCGCAACTTCCATCGAAATCATTGAAACGAGTGACATTCCTATAGCTGTCTTGAAAGCTATATTGAAAGACATTTGTCTTGAAAGTATATAAGTTTCAAGTGCTATAGATGTTAATATACCGTTTATAATTGCTAATGACATGATTGCTAAAACTGACCAGGCAATTCCTGTAAATTGAAAAAAAGCAATAGTGCCAAAGTCGCCAATACAACAACCTAACAAACACCATGAAGTGTTTTTTGAAGATTGAAGCCAAGTATGATGGCAATACCAATTTATCGATAAAGTATTTTGGATTGACATTATTTTCCCATTAGTGATACTAATATATACTTTCCCCTCAGGGTAGAGTAAAGGAAAAAATAATGAATATTGGAAAAGCAGCTAAATTATCAAATTTAACGATTAAAACAGTAAGATATTACGCAAACATAGGTTTAGTTAAACCAGAGCAAAATATTTCCTCAGGTTATAGAGAGTATACTGATGAAGAAGTAGCCAAACTTAAATTTATTGGGAAGGCAAGAAAGTTTGATTTCAGCATTGATGAATGTAAAGAATTATTATCTCTGTATGAAGACAAAAACAGAACAAGCAAAGAAGTTAAAAAGATAACTCTAGAAAAAATATCACAAATTGATAGTAAGCTAAATGATCTTAAAGATTTAAGAAATGAGCTTAGTTTTTTAGCTTCGAATTGTCATGGAGATGACAAACCTAATTGTCCAATTCTTGATGAACTTTCAAAAAATTGAATTGCATGTAATAATTATTTCTTTCTTTAAGGAATAAGACTAAGATTTTATTTAAAAAACTTAATTATTAAGCAAAAATTTAATAATGATTAAATTACAATTAAACATACTTTTGTTATTTTAAATGTCTGTTAAAAGAGTAAATATGAGTTTTGATAATATTCTATTATTTACAGATCTTGACGGTACCTTATTAAATAAAAAAACTTTTGAATTTAAAGCTGCTTTAGATCTAATCAAAAATTGTATAAGTAAAGGTATTAACATCATTCCTAATAGTAGTAAAACAGATTTAGAGCTTGACGAAATATGTGAAAAATTAGAGATACCAAAAGTTTATATTAGCGAAAACGGATCTTGTATATATGGCTTAAATTTTTTAAATGATAAATTAAATGAAAAGATATGTCTTAGTAGAAATAAAGAAACAATATTTAAAAACTTTTCAGATAACATAAATTTTAAGCTTCAAAAAAAATGCTTAATTCTTGAAAATGAAACTTTACAAAATCAAATTGAGGTTTTGGGTTTGCCTAAAAATAAAATATCTAAAGCTATGAATAGAAAATTTTCAATGCCATTTATTTTTTTAGGAAATAAAGAAGAAGAATTAGAATTAAAAAATAACGTAAAAGCTCATGGACTGAACATCCAATTCGGTGGAAGAGTTCTTAGTTTAGGAGATAAGGTTTCAAAAGGTAATGCAATGATGAGATTCATCTCATTATTGTCAAATGAAACTAAAAAAAATTATGTTTCAATTTGTGTAGGTGATAATGAAAATGATTTTGATATGTTAGATAAATGTGATTATCCATGTTTAGTAAAAAATGGTCCTCTTAAAAATATAAATTTCAAAAATCAATGTATGGTCTCAAAAAAAGAAGCTCCTGATGGTTGGGTTGAAGTTGTTAATAAAACCTTAAATATTATAAAAGAAGTTAGAACTAGATGAGTGAATTTTCTCAAAATGGTGTAGTTGCAACTTTGCATGATTTTTCTAACAGAGATTTGAAAGATTTGGAACGCGATTTAAAAAAATTCTCTAAGGATAGAAAAATGGAACTTATTCTTCCTTGTCTCTATTCTGAATTAGAAGGTAATGCATTACCAAACATAGTTAGTGAAATTAGCAAAACGAATTATTTAAATCATATAATCATAGGGTTAGACAGGGCTAATGAAGAGCAAGCAAAGAAAGCTTGGAACTTTTTTAAGAAATTAAATTGTCCATTCACTATTTTATGGAATGATGGTCCTAATCTTCTAAAATTAGATAAAGAGCTAAAAAATTATAATTTAGCTCCTCAGGAGCTAGGTAAAGGACGAAATGTTTGGTATTGTTTGGGTATGGCTATTGCTAGAGGTGAGGCGAGATCCATAGCTTTTCATGATTGTGATATATTAACATTTGATAGAAGGTTATTAGCTAAACTTTTTTATCCAGTTGTCAATCCACTATTTAATTTTGAATTCTGTAAAGGTTATTATCCAAGAGTTGCAGAAGGCAAAATGAACGGTAGAGTTTCAAGATTATTAGTTACACCACTTCTCACGGCAATGGAAAAAACTGTTGGTCACAACGATTATCTTGATTATATGAAAGCATTTAAATATCCACTAGCTGGAGAGTTTTCCTTTAGGAGAAACTTAATGGCTGATATGAGAATTCCATGTGATTGGGGAATAGAGATTGGGATTTTATCCGAGATGTACAGGAATCAAGCATCAAATAGGATATGTCAAGTTGATTTAGCTGATACATATGATCATAAACATCAAGATTTATCTATTGATGACCAAACTAAAGGTTTATCTAAAATGTCCATTGATATTATTAAAACTTTAATAAAAAAATTAGCTACTCAAGGTAACTCTTTTAGTCTTGAAACATTTCGTTCAATAAAAGCAACATATTATAGAACTGCATTAGACATGATTGATATTTACAGAAGTGATGCTTTAATGAATGGTCTCAAATATGACTCTCATATGGAAGAAAAAGCTGTTGAATTGTTTGCTTTAAATATCATGAAAGCTGGGGAAAGTTTTTTTGAAAACCCAATGGATACTCCATTTATACCAACTTGGAGCAGAGTTAACAGTGCAATTCCAAATTTTATGAATAGGTTGAAGCAAAAAGTTGAGTTAGATAATGAAAAATACAAATCTTAATATAAAAAACGTTGACCATTTAATTTATAAAAAATTATTATTTATCTACAGAAATGAGAAAACAAGATTTAATATTAAGTATTATTCAGATTTAATACTAGAATTAATAAAAACATTTCAAAAAGATTATAAATTCAAAAACAAAATTATTTCTGAAAAAACTCTTTTATTAATCTCTTATGGAGATAACCTAAAAAATAAAAACGAAGTACCTTTAAAAACTTTAAAAAATTTTTTTGAAAAACATCTTAAAAACTTTTTTGAAATATTGCATGTATTGCCATTTTATCCATCTAGTAGTGATGGAGGGTTTTCAGTAACTGATCACAAAAATGTAAGTAAAAATTTAGGCACATGGAGTGATATACGTTTATTGTCAAATCATGCGTCAATAATGGCAGACTTGATTTTGAACCATTCTTCAATAAAAGGCTTATGGTTTAATTCATTCATCAAAGAAAAAGAAGATTATAAAAACTTTTTTTTTACAATCGGTGATAATTTTGATTTTTCAAAAGTGATAAGACCAAGAGACCATAATTTAATTCAAATATATAATTATAAAAAAAAGAAAAAGAATTTGTGGTGTACATTTAGTCACGATCAAATTGATTTAAATTTCAAAGACCCTGTTGTGTTAATTGAGTTTATTGAAATAATTCTTTTGCTTCTAAGTAAGGGGATCACAACTTTTAGGCTAGATGCAGTAGCATTCATCTGGAAAAAACATGGTACATCTTGTGTTAATTTGCCAGAAACACATGAGATTGTTAAATTATTAAGATTAATTGTAAATTTCATAAATCCTTATGCATTAATTGTTACAGAAACAAATTTACCTAGAAAAGAAAATTTAAGTTATTTTGGGAATGATGATGAAGCAAATTGGATTTATAACTTCCCATTGCCTCCGTTGATTTTATATACTTTTTTATTTGAGGATAGTTCTAAAATATCAGGTTGGAGTAAAAGTATGCCACCTGCACAAATTAATAATGCTTATCTAAATTTTATTGCATCTCATGATGGGATCGGAATGAGGCCAGCTGAAGGTATTTTAGACAATATTATTTTAGATAAACTTTTTAAAAGAGTAGAAAAAAATGGCGGAAAATTCTCTTTTAGAAAAGTTGAAACTAAAAACAAAGTATATGAAGTTAATATCACTTTGTTTGACGCATTAAAACGAACAGATTTTGATAAAGATGGAAATTTTGCAGTTGAAAGATATATTGCTGCACATTCAATCTTACTTGCTTTAGAGGGTGTTCCTGCCATTTATTTTAATTCACTATTTGGAACTTCTAATGATCAAAACGCATTCATAAAAACAGGAATTAAAAGGAATATAAATCGTTTCAAGTGGGATTTTAGTGATCTAAGTAAAAAATTAAAAAATAAAAACTCTTTAGAAAATACTATATATTCAAAAATACTAAAAATTATATCTCTGAGGCAGAAACAAATTGCCTTTCATCCAAATGCAACACAATATACTCTAACTCTTGGGAATAAATTATTTGGTGTTTGGAGACAGAGTATTGATAGAAGCCAAAATATTTTTGCTATAACGAATATATCTTCAGTTGTAAGAGAGTTAAAATTAAGTAAAATAAACTTGTTTGAAAATCAATTATGGTTTGATCTTTTAAAGCCTGACGAAAGTTTGAATAATTTAAAAATATTAAAATTAAAGCCTTTTCAAACAGTTTGGATTTCTAACAAAAAAGATTAACATATCTTTTAAAATTATTTAACTAATGGAGATTTAATATGGCTAGAGTCAAAGACATACAAATTGACGAAGTTTCAAAAGAAATACGTCCTATATATAAAAAATTTATTGAAAATTATGGACCATTTTCTAATCAAGCAAAAGTTTTTGCTCATAGACCAATTATATTTAAACACATGATGAGTATGTTGATGGAAATGGCTGATAAGCCAATTATAGACAAAAGATATTTAGAAATTGCAATTGTGTCTGTTTCTGCTGTTAACAAATGTGATTATTGTGTGGCACATCATGCACCAAATTTGATATCTGAGGGATTATCAAATGTTACGGTTGATAATATATTGGAAGCAGATTGTCCTGGTTTAGAACCATTAGATATTTTAGTACGTGACTATGCTGTTCAGATCACAAAAGATCATAATAAAATTCAAGATAAAGTATATGAAAAACTTAGAGAATACTTTTCTGAGGAGCAAATGGTTGAATTAACATTTCGTATAACTTTGTGTACTTTTTTTAATAAATTTAATGATGTTATGCAGTTAGAAATGGAAGATAGTCCATTATTGTATTTAAAAAAGTAAATAATGAATATAGTAATTTTTTTTAAATTGAAAATTTATAAAATTGCAAATGAAGTAAAAAAAAACTATAATTAATTTATGTGTATAGGTTCAACTAGTATTTTGTCATCTTTTTTATTAGCTTTATTAGCATGTATTAGTTATTTCAATTATAACAAGATAGAAAAGTTTTTTAAAAACGTTATATATTTCAAATCAAGAAAATCTGACAAAAATGAAAAAACTTTCAGTTGAAGATTTTGTCAAAACATCTTGTGGCATAGATCAATACAATTCATTGAAAAAAAATAAGTCAATATTTGGTAAATTGCGTTTATCTTGGTTTTTGTTTTTTGCAACAATTAGAGACTTATTTGTATCAAAAAAAAATTAATCTAATTTTTTGATCTTTGATCTTTTTTTCTTTCGTGTTCTTTTAAATATCTTTTTCTAAGTCTTATTTCTTTTGGTGTAACCTCAATTAATTCATCATGATTGATCATCTCAATTGCCTTTTCTAATGTAATCTTAGTTTCTGGTGTTAAAACTATTGCTTCATCAGCTCCACTTGAACGAAAATTAGTTAATTGTTTTGTTTTTAGTGGGTTAACAGTTAGATCATTTTCTCTGGAATTAAAACCAATTATCATCCCTTCATATACCTCAATGTTACTAGGAATAATTAATTTCCCTCGTTCTTGTAAGTTGAATAAAGCGTATGGTACAGCTTTTCCCTGACTCATAGAAATAAGAGCTCCATTTTTTCTATTTCTGTTGATGTTGATGACACAAGGTTTATATTCTTTAAAAGTATGATTAATTATTCCAGTTCCAGAAGTGAGGGTTAAAAATTCTGACCTAAAACCAATTAATCCCCTAGTTGGAATTTCATAATTTAATCTTAACTTATTATTTTCAAAAGGAGTTAAGTTAATAAGTTGAGCTTTTCTTTCTCCAAGTTTTTCAATAACAACACCTTGGTGTTGTTCTTCAATATCCAAAATCAAGTCTTCAAAAGGCTCACATTTTTGCCCATCAATAGTTTTATAAATTACGTCAGGTGAAGACACACCAATTTCAAAACCCTCTCTTCTCATGTTTTCAATTAAAATAGATAAATGTAACTCGCCTCTTCCAGAAACTTTAAACTTATCTGCGCTTTCTGTACTTTCTACTTTTAAGGCTACATTAGTCTTTATTTCTTTATCTAATCTATCTTTGAGTACTCTGCTTGTTACAAACTTTCCATCATTACCTGCAAATGGGCTATCATTTACTTGAAATATCATTGAAAAAGTTGGTTCATCAATTTTTAAATTAGGCATTTTTTCCAAATGTTCTGGATCGCAAATGGTGTCTGATATTTTTAAATCATCCAAACCACTTAATGCCACTATATCCCCACAAAAAGCCTCATCTACTTCTTTTTGATGCAAGCCCTGAAAAATCATTATTTTAGAGACTTTGTCCTGTTTTACCTTTTCGTCCTTACCAATTATGCTGACTGTTTGATTTTTTTTAATTAAACCTTTTTTTACTTTTCCTATACCAATAATGCCCAAAAAATTTGAATAATCTAATGCAGTTATTTGCATTTGTAGAGGTTCATTTGATTTATCATCTGGAGATTCTACATTATCAATTATCATTGAGAATAGATCGTTTAAGTTATCTGTTTTTTTGTTATGTTCTTTCGTTGCCCAACCATTCAAAGCTGAAGCATAAATTATTGGAAAGTCTAATTGTTTCTCATTTGCATTTAGCTCTACAAACAAATCAAATGTTTTATCTAATACCCAGTCAGGTCTAGCACCATCTCTATCTATTTTATTTATGACTACTATTGGTTTTAAGGAGCTTTCAAGAGCTTTTTTTAAAACAAATGTTGTTTGTGGCATTGGACCTTCTACTGCATCAACAAGTAAAAGGACAGAATCTGCCATTGAAAGAATTCGTTCAACTTCTCCACCAAAGTCTGCATGACCAGGTGTATCGATAATATTTATTCTAAATTCATTCCAAATTATACCGGTATTTTTGGATAAAATTGTAATGCCTCTTTCTTTTTCAAGATCGTTAGAATCTAAAACTCTTTCTTTTAGTTCCTCGTGTTCTTTAAAGGTGCCAGATTGTTGAAGCATTTTATCAACCAAAGTTGTTTTGCCATGATCTACATGTGCAATAATTGCTATATTTTTTATTTTATTAGTTTCAAATTTCATATATTTTTATCTTATGTCTGGGTTATTAGGTATTTGGAACAATGCTAATCAAAAGTTTTTGCATGATTATGAAGATTGGTATAATAATGAACACCTTTTTGAAAGATTGAGTGTTCCAAATATCAATGTTGCAAGAAGATTTCAAGGTTTAAAATCTAATTATAATTATTTTACCAGTTATGAGGCTAAAACATACAAAACTTTTTTTTCTGAGGAGTACTTAAAGAAGTTAAATAAACCTACAAAAAAAACAAAGTTTGTTATGGAATTTGTTTTTCAAGACATGTTTAGAACTGTTTTTAAGAAAACAATTCTTAAAGGAAGTGTAAGGGGAGCATTTTGTTTAACAATATCTGTAAAAGATAAAATTGAAGTTGAACATTTAATTAATTTTGAAAAAAAAATAAAAAATATTAGTCAAGTATATTCTGAAATTTGGGAGTCAAAAGAAATTAATGATTATAAAATATCTAAAGAAGAAAGCTTAAGGGGGAGAGAGGATAAAAAGTTTTCAAGTTGCTTATATTTAGAATTCACTAATGGAAATGATGCAATAAGTTTGATTGATGACGCAAAAAGGAATTTTAATGAAGCAGAAATAGGTGCTTATCAATTAATATCTACTTTGACTTAATTTCTCTATAAATGAATTTTACTTTTTTGAAGTCAAATCATTTAAATGCATATCACAATTTTACTTAACTGTTATAAGAATAAAATGAAAAATTATACCAATACTGGAATATTACTTATGATATTGACTACTTTTCTGTTTTCTTGCATGGATGGGGTATCAAAATATTTAGCAGAAAATAATAACGTAATTTCTTTGGTTGCCATCAGGTATTGGTTTATTTTAGTTTTTATATTTTCATATTGGATTTTTTCAAAAAACAAATTCCGCGAAATTGCTTATACAAAACAACCATTTTTACAATTTGCCCGTGGATTAATTTTGTCACTAAACAATTGTATTGTTGTTTATACTTTTACAATTATAGGTCTTGTAGAAACACATGCAGTAATAGCATGTTATCCTCTTATAGTTGCTGGCCTTTCAGTACCTTTTTTAGGAGAGAGGTTTGGTTGGCGACGTTGGAGTGCAATAGCCTTTGGTTTCATTGGTGTGCTAATTATATTAAGACCTGGTTTTACCATTTTTTCAACAGGCTCAATTTTTGCGTTTATTGGTGCATTAATGTTTGCACTATATTTGATATTAACTAAGTATGCATCAAGGCAAGATGGCGCCATCACAAGTTTTTTTTGGACAGGTCTTGGTGGAAGTATAACCATGATATTTATGATTGTCTTTTTTGGAAATATTATTTCAAAAGAGTTTTATGTCTTAGTTTTTATTATGTGTACTTTAAGTGCAATATCTCACTTTTTAATGGTTAAAATATTAGAATTAGTTGAAGCGTCTTTAATACAACCATACTCATATCTTCAATTAGTATTTTCTGCGATTATTGGAGTTTTTGTATTTTCTGAAAGATTAGATATCTTTATTTTACTTGGTGTTTTTATTGTTGTATCTTCAGGTTTATATACTTTTTGGAGAGAAAAAGTTGTTAAAAATTTCAATGAAAAATTTAATTTGAATTAATTGATATGGAAGAATATTGGAAATATTTGTATTTGATCATAGGAATTCTATGTATTTACTTATACAGAGTTTTAAAAAGAAAATTTTATAAGAAATAGTAATAATTTTAATAAGAGTAAAACATGAAATATAATTTTTTAGGTAAAAGTGATTTAAAAGTTTCAAACTATTGCTTAGGAACAATGACATATGGAGAGCAAACTAATGAGATAGATGCTCATTTACAAATGGACAAAGCTTATAATTCAGGAATAAATTTTTTTGATACAGCAGAAATGTATTCAACCTGTCCACGCCTTGCAGAGACTGCTGGCAAAACTGAAAAAATTATTGGGACTTGGATCAAAAAGAATCCAACTTTAAGAAACAAGTTAATATTAGCCACCAAAATTATTGGTAATGGAGATACATTCATTAGAGATGGAGGTCCAATAAATAGAAAAAGTTTAAAAATTGCATTAGAGGCTAGTTTAAAAAGACTTCAGACCGATTATGTTGATCTCTATCAACTTCATTGGCCTAATCGAGGCTCTTATCACTTTCGAAAAAATTGGAATTATAACCCGTCTGATAGTAATAAAGATGAAGTTGAAAATGATATCTTAGAGATAGTAGAAACACTGCATGATTTTAAATTAGAGGGAAAGATTAGAGCTTTTGGACTTTCAAATGAAACATGTTGGGGTGTTACTAAATATGTTGATGCAGTAAAAAAATTTGATAGTTTTCCAGTCGCTTCTATTCAAAATGAATATAGTCTTTTATGCAGGTTATACGACACAGATATGAATGAAATGTCTTATTATGAAAATATACCTTTGCTGGCTTATTCACCATTAGCTGGAGGTCTGTTAACTGGAAAGTATCTAAATGACGAAATGCCAACTGATTCAAGAATAAAAAGAGTTTCAACAATTGGAGATAGGGTTAACATAAATGCTATGAAAGCTGTTCAAGAGTATATAAAAATTTCAAAAAAATTTAATATTCATCCGGTGCACTTGGCTTTAGCTTTTTGTACAAAAAGATCATTTATGGGATCTGTTATATTTGGTGCAACAACGGTTGAACAATTAGATGTTGTAATAAAAGGTTTGGATATTGATTTAAATGATGAAGTTATGGAAGAAATAAGTTTAGTTTACAAAAACTACGCATTAACTTTTTAGCAATTTATTTCTTTGTTTTTATGGGTTTAATTCTTTTGGGATACAATGTCCTGCATATATTACATTTAATGCCCAGGCATCCTCTTGCAGTACAATACTCTCTTCCATAAAAAATAATTTGAAGATGTAATTTATTCCAGCTTTCTTTTGGGAACAACTTTTTTAAATCTTTTTCTGTTTGATTAACACTACGACCATCCGTTAAACCCCATCTCTGAGCTAATCTATGAATATGCGTGTCTACCGGAAAGGCAGGAAATCCAAATCCTTGAGACATTACAACGCTAGCAGTTTTATGACCTACACCAGGCAACTTTTCTAATTCTTTAAAAGTTCTTGGGACATTACCATTAAACTCTTCAACTAAAATTTTAGACAATTCTGAAATGGCTTTTGATTTTTGTGGTCCTAAACCGCAAGGTTTAATGATACTGTAGATTTTCTCTTTAGATATTTTTTCCATTTCAAAAGGATTATTGGCAACTTTAAATAAAAGTGGACTGATTTTATTAACCCTTTCATCAGTACATTGCGCACTTAATAGAACTGCTATCAATAATTCAAACTTATTTTGGTGTGTTAAAGGGGTAGGTGTTTTAGGGTATAATTTATTAAGTTCTTTCGAAATAAAATTTACTTTTTCTTTTCTTAACATATGTGATGATATTATTAAACTTTTGCTTGAATAACCATATTCGTTGCTGTTTTATAAGTTACTGTTATATGGTTAAAACCACCTTCTTTTAAAATTTTAGAAAGTTTTTTTGCACCTGCTTGAGCTCCTAATGCTAAACCAACTTTTTGCGATTTTGATGCAGGAACACAGGCAATAGTTGAAAATGAATAATACATCTGACCTACTAAATTGAAATTATTTGAAACTTCATCATCCGCATAGGGCTCTACAAGCATTAAAGTTCCATTAGTATTTAGTTTTGATTTTGCATATTCTATTGCGCTAACTGGGTCACCCATATCATGAAGACAATCAAAAAAAGAAATGATGTCAAACTTACCTTGATAATCTTCTCCTGAAGCAACTTGATATGTTAGATTATTTAGTCCTTTAGAGGCAGAATTTGTTTTTGCTTCTTGAATTGATGGTTCGTGTGGATCTATACCTACGACCTTTGCTTTTGGAAATTCTTTTGCAATTATTTCAGTTGAGTGTCCGTAACCACATCCTACATCAGCGAAGCTTCCACCATTACTAAGAGTTTCAACTGCGTTATCAATACTTGGAAGCCATTTTTTAATTAAAAAAATAGAATAGGCTGGTTTGAAAAAACGAGCAGATCCAGATAAGCAACATGGGTGAAGTGATCCCCATTCAGTTCCTTGTCCATTTTTAAAATTTTCTTTTATAATTTTATAATTATGAACAGCTCCTACTAAATTTTCAAAACCACCAATCATCAAAGATGAACTTTCCTCATCAGCTAGAACTGAAAATTGTTCTTCAGTCATATAAAATTTTTGTTCTTTCGAATTGTAGTTGATATAATTAGAGGCACTTATAGCTAATAACCATTCTCTAATATACCTATGATCCATTTCAATTTTTTTTGAAAAATCTTTAGAGGATATTGGGCCAATTTTATATAATTTTTCAAATAGATTTAACTCATCTCCGATCATCATTATTGGTATAAGAGCTCCTGCAGCTATGTCTTTCATAACTTTACCTTGAAGTTCTCTTATTTTTTGTAAATCAGTCATAAAAACCTCTATTTTTTAAAATGTGAAATTACTTCTGCAATTTGTTCTTCTTGATGATAACCCATCAAATGAATTCCATGAACACCTTCAATTTCTTGATATTTTTCTATTAATTCTATACAAATCTTAATTCCTTCTTTGCTTTCATTTGTAGAATCTTCTAATCTTTGAATTATTGAATCTGGAATGTTAATACCAAAAAGATTTTTATTCATCCATTTTGCACTTTTAGCAGACTTGATGACTCCTAAACCAACAAGGTAATAGGCCTTTTTAGTAATATTAAATTTTTTTAATCTATCCATATATTTTTTTAGAATTTGAGCATCAAAAGCATACTGAGTTTGAAAAAAATTAACTCCTTGTTCAATTTTTTTAATTAAATTTGCACAATCAAATTTGTCATCTATTTCAAATGGAGTATCTGCACCACCTATAAAAAACTCAGGTGCTGATTTTATAGATCTGCCAGATGGAAATTTTTTTTCTTTTTTGAAATAATTTGCAGTATTTATAACTCCTAAAGTATCTAGGTCACGAACTTCTTTTGTTTCTGGTTGATCACCTGTTTCTACTTGATCTCCATAAATACATAAAATATTTTGTATATTTAATGTCCATGCTCCAAGTAAATCTGATTGAATGGCTATTCTGTTTCTATCTCGTGTTGTTAATTGAAGAATTGGCTCAATTTCAATATCTTTAATTATAGACGAAACGACAAGTGAAGAAAGGTGTGATTTTGCACTTGCACCATCTGTTACATTTATTGCATCTGCTAGATCCTTGAGACATAGAACTCTATCAGTTATTTCAGATCTAACTGTTGAATCAGGAGGTGATGTTTCAGCTGTAAATACAAACTCTTTACTTTTTAATTTTTTTTCGAAATTGTTGTTGATCAAATCTTATTCCTTTTATATTTTTTGTATATGGATTACAAATTAACTCAATCCAATAGAATTGACTCTACACCATTTACATCAAGGAATGCTCTTGCTGGAGTATCATCATATACAATATATAACAAGACACTTTTGCCTACAATATTTAATAGTTATGAAGAAGATTACTATCATCTTATCAACCATGTTCAAATGTGGGATGTATCTTGTCAAAAAATAATAGAAATCAAAGGAACTGATGCACTAAATTTTCTGCGTTATGTATCTTGTCGAAATTTTGAAACAATTGACAAATTTAAATGTTATTACACACCTATGACTGACTTTGATGGAGGTTTGTTAAATGATACTTTAGTATATTCCATAGATGAGGAAACTATTTGGGTATCAATTTCTGATTCTGATATGTTCATGTGGTTTAGTGGTTTATTAGTTAATACAAATCATAATATTGAAATAAAAAATAGACATATATATACAATAGCTTTACAAGGTCCCAAGTCTAGAAAATTAACTGAAGAGTTAATTGATAAAAAAATCATTTCTTTACCTTTTTTTAGTTTTGATTTCTTTGATTTTAAGAATACTCAAGTTCTAGTTTCTAAAACAGGTTACAGCAAGCAAGGAGGATTTGAATTTCTTTTTGATAATGCGAAAATTGCTTGTGAATTTTGGGACTTTTTAATCAAGGAAGGTAAACCATTTAATATAAAAGTTGGATGTCCAAATATGATTGAAAGAGTTGAAAACTCTTTATTAAGTTATGGGAATGATATGACTTCAAAAGATACTCCATATGATTGTTCTCTAGGAAAATATTGTTCAATAGACATGTCTTATGATTTCATAGGTAAAGTAGCTTTAACTAATTATGTAAAAAATAAACAAAAAAGAAATATATATCGTGTTTTCTTTGGGGACAATGATTTAAAAATTAAAAGCAAGCTTAAATGTTATCATGAAAAAAAAGAGATTGGTGATATTACCTCGATTATTTTTTCTCCAAAATACAAAAAAAACATGGGATTTATAATAGCTTACGAAAATGATATATCGAAGGAGAATAATAAAAATTATTATGTAAAAACTGAACATGGTTTTATTGAAACCACGATAAATGATTTTAATTAAAATTCATAAGCATTAGTTTTTAAAAAACTAATGCTAATTTTGGGAGGATTTATGAATATATTTTTAATAATCCGTAATTATGACAAAATTTAGAATTGAATATGGCTAGTTTGTGATTTATAAATTTTTTTTCCTGTTGAAAAAATTCCTATATTATCAATTAAAGCATTACAAAAATGATCAAATTTTGAGTGAAATCTTTTAGAGAAACTTTAATTAGCTTTTGTTTCGTTTGGCTTAATAACTATATTAGTGACAAAAAATAGAAATTAGAAATTTCAAAAAAAGTATATCACCTTAAATTTTATGAAACTTATATTAGAAAACGGATTGATTTTGTAGATCTGTTTATTTTATAAACAACTATACGTTCAAAATTATAAATTTGATGAAATATGAAATAATTATAACATAAACTTATGAATTATAAAAAAATTAAATTAGCTGTTGTTGGCGTTGGAGACATGGGGCTGAAACATATTGATGCGATAAAAAAAACTAAAGGTGCGGTATTATCAGCAGTAGTTGATTTAAAAGAAAATTCATTCATAAAAAAAATTAATTCAAATTTTTATACCTCAATTAGAGATATGTTTAAATTTGAAAAAATTGATGGTGTTATTGTTGCTACTCCAAATGCATCACATTTTAGGGATGGTCTTGAAGTTATTAAACATAAATGTACAGTTTTGATAGAAAAACCAATCACAACAAATTCCAAAGACACTGAGAAATTAATATCTGTAGCAAAAAAGATGAAAGTTGAGATTTTAGTTGGACATCATAGAAGGCATAATCCATTAATGCAAAAAGCTAAAGAGTTAATAGATAACAATATGCTTGGAAAAGTTAGGACTATAAATATAAATTGCCAAATGTATAAACCTGACTATTACTTTAAACAAGCTGTTTGGAAAAAAAAAGATGGAGCTGGACCTGTTCTGGTAAATCTAATTCATGATTTAGACTTAATGAATTTTTTATTTGGACGAATAATAAAGGTTTTTTCAATTTCACAAAACTCACTAAGAGGGTTTAAAAATGAAGATGTATCTGGAGCTGTTTTAGAATTTAAAAGTGGGATCATAGCTACTTTTCTTTCATCTGACAGTGTTGTTTCACCATGGAGTTGGGAATTAACAGCTAGAGAAAATGAGATTTATCCATCAACAGAAGAATCATGTTATTTAATTGGTGGAACAAAAGCTTCCATGTCTTTGCCAAACTTGAAATTATGGCAACATTCCAAAAATGGGCATTGGGTCACTCCAATTTCTAGTACAAATTATCCTTATAAATTTTCTGATCCTTTAGTAAATCAAATTGAACATTTTTGTAATGTGATTAAAAAAAAAGAAAAACCAATAATCACTGCCTCAATTGCTAAAGACACTATTGAGGTTATTGAAGCTATTAAACTTTCCTCAAAAACAAAAAAATTGGTGGAATTAAAATATTAGAAATTTTTAAATATGATTTCAAATTCATTTTTTAAAATTTAAAAATAGTTTATGGACGTTATACTTGATAATTATTTAATTACTATCTCTATAATAGTTATAAGTTTTTTTACTGCTATGATCACATCTCTTGCTGGCGCTGGTGGTGGTACAATTTTATTAGCTTACATGCTTCAGTTTATAAATCCATTAGTGGCAATACCAATTCATGGTACTGTCCAGTTAACCTCAAATATAGCAAGAGTATTTTTATTTAGAAAGTATTTGGTTTGGAAATTAATTTTTCCTTTTTGTATGTTTTTACCATTTGGAGTTTATTTAGGATTAACTATTTTTCAAAATTTAGATTCACAAAAAATTAAGTTTTTAATTGGTGCATTCATTATTTCAACAATAGTATTTCAAAATATCAAGAAAAATAAAAAAGTTAGAATTCCTAAAAATTTTTATTATATCTTAGGTTTTTTTACAGGAGTTATGAATATGTTAGTTGGTGTCATAGCACCAATATTGGCTATAATAATTAGAAATAATTTAACTAAAAAAGAAGAAATAGTTGGTACTTTAGGTTTTTTTGGTTTCACAGGAAACCTAATTAAAATTTTTGGATTTATGTTTATAGGATTTGAATTTTATGAATATTTAACTTTAATTTTACTAATGATACCTAGTACAATATTAGGTAGCATGGTAGGGCAAATTTTATTATTCAAAATTGACGAGAAAACTTTTAAGGTTATTTTTGATTCTATTTTATTTTTACTTGCGCTGAGACTTTTATTTTAAAATTATGAAAAGAATAGTTGTAATAGGAAGTGGTATTGCAGGTTTAGCTGCAGCAAAGCATTTTCATTCTAAAAATTTTAACATAACTGTTCTAGACAAAGGAAAATATCCTGGAGGAAGAATTAGCACAAGAAAAAATAAAGAATTTATATTTAATCATGGCGCTCAATTTTTTACAGCTAAATCGAAAGAATTTAAAAAAATATGCCAGCTTGGAGTTAAGGATAATGTATTAATAAATTGGAATATACTTTCAAAAAAAGACAGATTTATTGGAAATCCAGATATGAGAGAATTTTCATATTGGTTTTCAAAAAATTTAGAAATATATCAGGAAACTCTTGTTGAACGTATTGAGTACAATGACACCTTTACTATTATTACTAATAATAAAAAATTTACTGCAGATGGGTTAATAATTACAGCTCCTGCATCTCAAACTGCTGGATTAATAAAAAACTTGGATAACCAAATTTATAAATTAATAGAAAATGTCACATATTTTCCTTGTTGGTGTGTCATGATATCTATAAAAGATATGAACTTAAAAAAATTTGAAATTGAAGAAAACAGCATTTTCAGTTGGATTATTTCTGAAAATAATAAAATTAAAAATTCATTAAGTGATAATTGTATAACTATACATGCAAATGAAAAGTTCTCACTTGATCATTTAGAAAAAAATAAAGAATTTGTTTTAGACAAAATAATAAGAGAATTTACCAAAATTTATAAAGTTAAAAATAGTGATATAACTTATAAAAATATTCATAGATGGAGATACGCAAAAGTTAAGAATTACTTCCCATTAGAGCATAGTAAAATTTCAAAAATAATGCCTCTTGGTATTGCTGGTGATTGGTGTCCACCTATGTTAGATGGATATTATCGTGTAAATGGACAGAGAGTTGAAGATGCATTTTTATCAGGAATAGAATGTTCAAAAACTTTGATTAATAAATACTTTAAACAAATTCTAATATAATGATTTCATTATTAGAACCTAATCTCATTCTTGGTCCCCAACAACCTGATCCTGAAGAAACGTATAGATCTGTATTCCCTTTTTTGAAAAATCCATAAACATGAGGAAATTTTATTTTCACAATTAAATTAAATGGAAATATTTGACCATTATGTGTATGTCCAGACAAAACTAATCCAGATAAATTTAGTATATTAAAGAGTGAAGGTTTATGAGTTAAATAAATATTAAATCTATTTTTATCAAAATATCTAAGTGCAACATTTTTCTGTTCTTCGATTGATTGATTATCATTGATACCAATAATATTAAAATTTTTAATTAATTTAGAACGATTATTTAAATAAGTAATATTATATTTAGATAACTGATTTAATTTATCTTTAGATCCTTTGATATAGTAATCATGATTTCCAGTACAAAATAAAATTGGTTTTTTGATTTTTTTAAAAATTTCTAAATCAGATAATTTAAATTGACTTGAATCAATCAAATCACCCCCAATCAAAATAAAATCAAAGTCAATTTTAGTAATTTTATCTAAAATTTTTTTTAAATGTTTTGTTGAATTAGTCCCAAGATGCAAATCACTCATAAAGATAATTTTGGATTTATTTTTAACTAAGTCAGAATTAAAAGTTAAAAATTTTAAATTGATTTTTGCGCCATTTGAATATGCGTGAATAGTAATTAAAATAATTAAAAAAATAGAGGCATATCCACTTTCGGTTTGATATTGTGTTAGTAAAAATGAAAAAATAAGCGATAAGCTTGTTATCCAAAAACTTACAAATCCAATACCTATTCCTTCATTGACAAATAATTTCAAAAGCTTGTTTGTGTTAAATGTTCTAAAGTATATTAAGATTAGTAAATTTATAAACAGGGTAGTTAATAGTGATTTTAAATTAAAAATTTCTCCATTTAATATTAATAATTCTATAACTTCTGACGGATATACGAATAGTAAATAAGTAACAATAAATAACAGACCGTAGTAGAGTATTTTGTAAAAAAGAGAGGTCATGAATTTTTTATTTTTTATTGAAGAACTTTATAATATATTTTGATATTAACTCCGGTTCCTCTTCAGCAACCCAATGTCCACAATTAGAGATTTCATAACCTTCGTAATTATTTGTCACTCTTTTCAAAGATTTTAAAATGATTTTAATGCCCCTTCCATAACCTTCTCCTCCTGCAATTCCAAGAAAAGGTATGTTCAATTTACCTTTTTTTAAAAACTTAAGATTGTCTTTAATATCCTGTGGTAAAGCTCTATAATATTCAAATCCTGATTTCATAGCATTTTTGTTTGAGTATGCATCTAAATATTTTTTTTGGGCATCTCTGTCCATAACAAAATTTTTTCCACTCCAATTATTATAAAAATAATTTAAATAAATCTCTTCTCTGTCTATTGTAAGTTCTTCAGGTAAGTCGATAATTTTATGAAATTGATGGTGCCATCTATTTTCGGAAAAATCAGCACTTCCATCTCCTGGTATTGGAACATCAATTAGTACAATTTTTTTAACCCTATTTTGATATGTTTGAGCATAAGAGAAAGAAATTGGCCCTCCCCAATCATGACCTATAATAAAAATTTTATCTAATCCGAGAAAATCGTGCACAAAGACTTGAATATACGAAGCTATGGTTTTTTTATCGAAAGATTTAGGAGCAGATGATTTTCCAAGCCCAGGTAAATCTGGCATAATTACTTTAAATCTATTTTTTACTAAATATGGATAAAGGTGTCTCCACATGTAAGAAGTTTGCGGCCAACCATGTAGTAATAAAACTGGAAAACCTTCTCCAACGATACCATAATATAGCTTATTTTGATCATATTCAAAAAAACTATATTTTACTTCCATTTATTTAAACACCAGCAAAAATTCTAATTTCTCTATCTGCTCCATTATCTAATGCTTTTAATGCTTTTTGATAATCTTCACTTTCGTATGCTGCAACTGCTTTCTCAAATGTTTCAAACTCAACTAAAACCGTTTGTTGAGAAATTCCTTTTTCATGAGCGACAATATCACTGGTGCTAGCTAAAACTTTTCCTCCAGCTTTTAACATTGCTGGACCAGCCAATTCTAAATATGCTGCCCTTTTTTCAGGATCTGCTGGACTTCTATGTGCACTTAAAAAATAACCTTTTGGCATATTATCTCCTTTTTAAAAATTCATTTCGTTTCCATCATAATTAAAGAATTTTCCAGTATCTTCAAATGTTAAATTTTCAAAACTTTTTATTAATGATGATGCACTCTCTTTAGCTGAAAGTGTTGCATTTGGTCCCCCCATATCAGTTCTAACCCAACCTGGATGAAAAGATGACACAATTATGTATTTTGATTTAAACTCTTGTGAAATCGAAACCATTATATTGTTAACTGCCGCTTTAGATGCTCTATAAATAAGAGCATTAGAGCCACTATGTTTTTGAACACTCATAATTGATGAAATCAATATTATCTTGGCATTTTTTCCTAAATTTCTAGTAAAATGCTTAATTGTCAAAATACAACCTAATACATTTACGTTCAATACTTCTAACATTTTCTCATAACTATGATCTTGATCAAAAATACCTCCATAGCCATTATTTATGCCAGCATTGCATATTAAATAATCAATTGTATAATCAATATTATTTGACACACTTAAAATAGAATTTTCTTTAACGACATCCATTTCAAAAAGTTTGAGATTATTAGATTTTAATTTTAAAAGTTCTTTAGCATTATTTTTATTTCTAAATGTTCCGACAACAGAAAAATTTTTAGTCAAACTTTCTTTAACTAATTCTAGACCTATACCTCTATTAGAACCAGTAATTAAAATAGTTTTAGAATTTGTCATACTTTAATATATAAAATATCTATAAGAAAATCTAAACTAATCTTTAAGTTAAATGGAAACAAAATTAGAACATTTTAAATCAGGTATCATCCAAGAGTTACCATTGCAAATAGGAGTATTCCCATTTGGATTAATATATGGAATATTAGCTATTGAAAGTGGTTTATCTGTATTACAAGCTTTTTTAATGTCTTCAATTATTTTTGCTGGAGCTAGCCAAATTGTTTTTGCACAGTTTTATTTATTAGTATCCCCTTTTTCTTTAATTACTTCAATAATTTCAATTAACTTGAGACATTTGCTTTATGGCATATCAATTAATGAATATTTAAAAGAACTTTCTCTAAAATGGAGAATAATATTGTCCTATCTTTTAACGGACGAAGCTTATGCTGTTTCAATTAAATACTTTGCAACAAATAAAAATAAAAAATTTATGCACTATCATCTTTTAGGCTCTGGTTTGACATTATTTTTAACTTGGCAAATTTCAACGTTATTTGGTATTTTTTTTGGGCAATTAATTCCTAAAAATATTGATTTAGCATTTATAATACCATTGAGTTTTATAGCTATAATTACACCAATGATAAAACTAAAGTATGAAATAATAGCATGTTTAGCTTCTGGTATCTTAGCTATTTTATTTTACAAATTAAATTTCGAATTATGGATTATCTTTTCTGCTCTATTGAGCTTGTTAATTTCCTTACCTTTCATTGAAAAAGATAATTCACAATGAGTGTGTGGTATTTAATATTTTTGTGTGGAGTTCTAACTTTTTTAATTAGGTTTATCCCACTTTCGGGATTAATTAAATTTAAAGGTTCAGAACTATATTTAAGGGTAATTAATTTAATACCAATAGTCGTTTTAACTCCTATCATTGTTAAAGCTCTGTTTTTTGATAAAAATGGTGATTTGATTGAAAATGTTAATTTCGAAATTATTTGTGGTTTTTTAGCAATATTAACATCTATCTTATTTAAAAATGTAATGACAACTATTTTACTTACTATGATAATATTTTTAATTTTAACCAATATTCATTACCTTAATGGTTAGTTTAAAGAAAAATTCGTTAGCTTTTATTTTGTATGATTGGGCTACATCACCAATTACAACTATTCATACCACTTTTATTTTTTCAGTTTATTTTGTTGAAAAAATCGCTGTTAAAAATGGGTCCTTTTTATGGGGAGTTATAATTGCAATTGCAGCAATAATGACAGCATTTATGGGGCCAATTTTAGGAAGTTATGCTGACAAGAAAAGAAAAAGAAAATTAATTTTATTCTTTCTTACAATGCTAGGAGGGTTTTCAACCATGTTATTATGGTTTGCAAAACCTGGTATAGAATATTTAGTATTTGCAAGTATATTTTCTTGTATAAGTATTTTCACAATGGAAGTTGTATTTGTTTTATATAATTCACTTCTATCAAGCTCAACAACTAAAAAAAATTATGGAATTTTATCCGGTTTTTCTTGGGGAGCTGGATATGCAGCTGGAATTATATCTTTATTATTATGTTTAGTTTTATTTATTTTTCCTGAAAAATTGATCTTTGGTTTAACAAAAGAAAATGGTGAAAATATAAGAGCATGTATGTTATTTATTTCAATATGGATGATGGTTTTTGCAATACCACTATTTATTTTTACTTCAGAACCTAAAAAAAATAAAACAAACAAAAGTACATTTCAGTACATAAAACAAGGTTGCATATTTATATTTAATGAGAAATTGATTTTAAGATTCTTTTTATCAAGACTATTTTATTTTGATGCTCTGGCTACATTATTTGCATTTGGGGGTATTTATGCATCAAATGTATTTGATTTCTCTACAAAACAAATTTTGTATTTTGCAATTTTAATAAACTTATCTGCAGCTCTAGGCGCTATTATTGGTGGTTTTTATGATAGGATTATTTCTTCGTTTAGAGTAATACAATGTTGTATAATATCTTTAATTATTCTTGGTATATTTTTAATTTTAATTAAAAATGAAATATATTTTTGGGTAGTAAGTTTTTTTTTAGGTCTTTTTATTGGTCCACTTCAATCTTCAAGTAGGGTATTAATAAGTGATCTAGTCCCTTCAAAAAAAGGAGGCCAATTTTTTGGGTTTGCTATTTTTTCTGGAAAAATAACAAGTTTTTTAGGTCCCTTAGTGTATGGTTTTTTAATATTTATTTTTGATGATCATAGGATTGGTATGTCTTTTGTAATTATTTTATTAATCTTTTCCTATTTAATACTTGGTCATAAAAATCCATTATTAAAAAATTATAGGTCTTTTAATTAAACATTTAATAATTAATTATAATATCATAAAAGGAAGGTAGATTTATGTTCAAAAAAATAATTTTTATAATATCTATATTATTTTATTCATCTATAAGTTATGGAAAAACTGTTGAAATAGATATGTTGAATAAACTTGGCAAAGAAAAAATGGTATATTCTGTCAAGGTAGCAAAAGTTGATTTAAATGATAAAGTTATTTGGAAACATGTATCCAAGGGTCACAATGTTGAATTCATTGGAATGCCAAAAGGCGTAAAGAAGTTTAAAACCAAAATAAATAAAAAAGCAGAATATGAATTTAAAATACCTGGTATTTATCTTTATCAATGTACTCCACATAAGGCTATGGGCATGATAGGAATTGTAGTTGTTGGTGGAGATAAAAGTAATCTTGAAAAAATAAAAAAAGTTAAACTTTATGGAAAATCAAAAAAAATATTTAAGAAATTATTAAAAGAACTATAATAGAAATATTAAATGAATGGAGTTATACTATGGCTAATACTTTTCATCTAGCAGTTCCCGCAGGAGATATTCCTACAGCCTTAAAATTTTATAAAGATATCTTAGGGTGTAAAACGGGCAATCAAGAAGAAGGTCATTGGATTGATGTTGATTTTTGGGGAAATGAATTAACTCTTCATCAAACTGAAACTAGACAGAATAGAGAAAGACATCATGTTGATATGGGAGATGTTTGTGTGCCACACTTTGGAGTTCACCTTGATGAGGACGTATTTCAAAATGTTAAAAAAAGAATTGAAGCTAGCGATATTGATTATCTAGATAAACCATATAGAAGATTTAAAGGTACTGAATTTGAACAAGAAACCTTTTTTGTTGAAGATCCTAATGGAAATGTTTTAGAAATTAAAACTATGACAAACCCAGACGTTCTTTTCAAAGTAACTAATTAAATTGATGATATAGTTTTGATACCAGATTTAACATTAAGTGCATTAGAAAATGGATTTGGTCATTTCGGAGTTGCATCTAAAAATAATAAAACTCGTCATGTTGACACATTAGGCGTAAATGTTGACATTAAAAATTCAACATTAACTTGTTATGCAAGGAATGATGAAACTAAAGAAGTTTTAGAATTTCTTAATGAGTCTGGAAGGATAAGTTTTTTTGTTGGAATGATATCTCATGAAGCTTACAATTTCAAAGGACAATTTGTGGAAGTCATCAATTTATCAAGAGATGATTTAGAAGCCTCAAACATTTACAGAAATAAAATTGTAGATACAATTACAAGTATAGGGATGTCTAAGGAGGGAGCTTTATCTAAATATGGAGCAATACCAGATATAGGTATAAAATTTAAAGTTGATAAAGTTTTTGTACAAACTCCAGGTCCTGACGCTGGAAAAGAAATTGGAGAATAGAATTAAACTATGATAAAGGAAAAACATTTACCTTCTCTTCAAGGCATGTTTCCAAGTTGGATAACGAGTTGTTCAAAAGATGGAGAACCAAATACAACAGTTATCTCTCAAATTTGGTATGTAGATGAAAAACATGTTGCCCTATCATTTCAATTTTTCAATAAAACAAAGAGAAACATATCTGAAAACCCATACGCATATGCAACAATTTCAGACCCATCAACTCTAAAACAATATAATTTAGAATTGAAATTTGACCATGCTGAAACTGAAGGTAATTTATTTGAGGAAATGGACATGAAATTACAAGCAATTGCCTCTATGACTGGAATGACTGGCATTTTTAAGCTGCAAGCAGCTGATGTTTATGAAGTTCTTTCAATCACAGATTAATATCATTTTCAAAAAAATGGCTCTACATCTCTTTTAAATAAAATAATTTAAAATGAATAAGCAAAATCATTCTGAAATAGAAACCAAAAAAATCATGGATCTCTTGGAAAGAAGAACTAAAGAAGTTGAGATAATTAAACAAATTTCTGGGCAAATAAATAAATCACTAAATCTTTCTGTTATAGCTTCAACCATGCTCTCTTTAATGGATGAATATTTTGGTTTTAAGCATTCCATGATACTTCTAGTTTCCGAGGATAAAAAATGTCTTAATGTATTAGAGACGTATGGTTACGAAAATAAAGGTATAGGTGCTAAGGTCAATTTTGGTATTGGCGTAATTGGTATTGTTGCTCAAAAGAAAAAACTAATGAGAATGGCAAATTTAGGTATGCAGAGAAGTTATATGCAAGCTATTCGAAAGCAGGTAAGTGTTTCAGAAAATAAAAAATTGCAAGATGAAGTTGAGTTACCTGGTCTTAAAAATGCTGAAAGTCAAGTAGCTATCCCAATGCTTATAGATGATGAGTTAGTGGGGGTAATTTCAGTTGAAAGTGTAAAGTTAAATATATTTGATAAAGATGATGAGATTTTGATTGGAATTTTAGCAAATCAAGCAGCTAACGCATTACAAAATGCTAGACTCTACCAATTAGAACAAAAAAGATTGAATGAATTGAATAATGCTCACCTTCAGCTAGAAAATTTAAATTTAAATCTTGAAAAAAAAGTTGAAGAGAGAACTTCTGAATTGCAAGAACTTTCACAGAAGTTGGCTAAGTATTTCTCTCCTCAAGTGTATGAGTCTATTTTTTCTGGTAAACTAGATGTTAAGGTTCAAACTAAGAGAAAGCACTTAACTGTTTTTTTCTCTGATTTACAGGGTTTTACTGAACTTACAGAAAGATTAGAACCTGAAGTGTTAACCGAATTATTAACACAATATTTAACAGAAATGTCTAACATAGCCATAAAATGGGGTGGAACAATAGATAAATTTATTGGAGATGCAATTTTAGTATTTTTTGGCGACCCAAAAACAAAAGGAAAAGAAGAAGATGCCGTATCCTGTGTATCTATGGCAATTGAAATGTTAGAAAAATTAAATAGCTTGAGAAAAACTTGGAGAAAAAAAGGACTTGCAAAACCACTAAATGCTAGAATTGGTATACACACAGGCGTATGTACAGTTGGAAATTTTGGTTCAGAAGATAGACTAGATTATACAATTATAGGCAATGGAGTGAATCTGGCATCTCGACTTGAAACGAGTTCAGAAGTAAATAAAATTCTGTTGTCTGAGGATACGTATCTTCTTGTAAGAAATAAAATTGCTTGTAAGAAAAAAAAATCAATAAATGTTAAGGGGATCTCTTATCCAGTTCAAACTTATGAAGTAACTGGATTTTTAGATTTAAATAAAAATTTATTTGAAAAAAATATACCAGGCTTATCTTTGTCTTTAGATAAGACAGAAATTGAAGATAATGAGTCTGCTATTAAATTATTGTCGGATGTACTTAAAAAACTAAAATCTAGTAATAATAAATAATCAGTTACTCTAAATAATATTAGTTAAATTTATTTATATTTTATTTAGATCAATTATTATAAATTATGACATTTGTAAAATATATTATCCGTTATCCTATAAAAGGTCTTAACGGGGAATTCATGAATACAGCAAACCTTCATCCAGGATCAACAATCTCAGGTGATAGGAAATATGCTTTTGCAAAATTTGAAAATGACATTTGTGAAAAATCTTTAATTTATATGAAAAAAACAAATTTTCTTGCGCTAGTTAAGGAAGAAAAACTCTCTTTATTAGAGCCTCAGATCAATTTAAAAACTAATTTTTTAAAATTGATTTACAAAAATAAAGAAATTTTCAATGGTTTCTTAAATAATAATAAAGATATTAAAAAATTAAATTTATGCTTAGCAAATTTTCTTAACATTAATTTAGAGAAAAAACCAAGATTAGTTACAGATAAATCTGATGTTAAAAACGATAACAAACATTCTTTTTCGGATATACCCGACAAAGCTTTATCATTTGTAAATTTAAATAGTGTAAATGATTTTGAAGTAAAGATTAAAAAGGAAGTTAACTACAATAGATTTAGAGGTAATTTAATTCTTTCAGGAATAAACGCATGGGAAGAATTTAATTGGTTAGGCAAGATTATAAGTATTGGAGATGTTAAATTTGAGATATTTAGAAAAACAAAAAGGTGTGCTGCTACTAATGTGAATCCAAAAACTGGTTTAAGGGATTTGAATATACCCAATCAACTTCAAAAAATTTATGGTCATTACGATCTAGGTGTATATGGGAGAGTTTTGAACAAGGGTACTATTAAAATAAATGATGAGGTTAAATTTTAATTTAGACATAAGAGGGATTTATGTATGCAGTTAATGTAACAATTAAAGTACAAAATGAATTAGCAAAAAAGGCAATTATCCTTGCTTTAAAAGATTGGAGTAATGATTTATTTCAAAATAACGGTCTAATGTTAAGATGTTTTGTAGATAGGACAGAAAATCAAGTAGAAATATTTCATGTTTTTAGAACAAAGAAAGAAATGGAAGAGGTAAGGACAACAAAATCAAATAAGTTTTGGGATCAAATAAAAGAAATGGGTGGCCAAGTAACTAGATTTGAAGGAAATTGTGAGGTTGAGGTTTCTAGGGGATTACAGGATTTAGATTTAAAATTTAAATAAATGATAAAATATTTATTTTTTATTTTTCTTTTTTGTATTTCTAATGTTTACGCATATGAAAGAGTTCATATTGCTGTATCTTCAAATTTTATAGAACCATTAGATTTGATAAAAAAGCAATTTTTAAAAAAGAATAAAATAATAATTACAACATCAAAAGGATCAACAGCAAAACTTTTTTCTCAGATAATAAATAATGCACCAATAGACATATTTCTATCTGCAGATCAATTAACAATAAAAAAATTGCCGGATAATAAAAAAATTCAAGGAAGTGAATTCACTTATGCTATTGGAAAACTTGTAATTTTCTCAAAATCGAAAATTTTAAAACAACTAAAATTGGGAAAATTTCTTAATCAAAAATTATCAAATAAAATTGTTATAGGTAACCCTAAATTTTCACCATATGGTCTTGCATCTAAGCAAGTTTTAGAAAGTTTAGGTATATGGTCATTGTTTAAAAATAAGATTATTCTTGCTTCAAATATTAATCAAGTTTCATCATTTATTTATTCAGGAAATGCTGATTTAGGTATAATTTCTAATTCTGACAAGTTGAAACTCAAAAAATATGAATTTGGATATTTTAAAGAAATACCCCAAAATCTTTATTTGCCAATCAAACAAGATGTCATTCTTTTAGAAAATGCAAGAAATAATAATAAGGCAAAGTTATTTTTTAATTTTTTAAAATCTAAAGATACTAAAAAAATTATCAAATCATTTGGTTATGGAGTTACAGATTAAGAAGCTTTTTTAGTTTTAATTTCATGGACTTATCACTTTCTCCCCAGGCTATTGTTCCAGCAAAACTTCCTTTTTTATTAATCATAAATACTGTGGCAGTGTGATTAATTGTGTAGCCATCTCCTTCAGAAACTTTTTCCCAATAAATATTCCAATTTTTAGCAAATTTATTTATTTCATTTAAATCACCAGTTAAACCAATCACAGATGAATTAAAGTTTTGTAGATAATCGTTTAAAATATTTATAGTGTCTCTTTCTGGGTCTAAAGTTACAAATAAAACTCTATAATTTTTTTTATTTTTTTCTAGTAATTCAATATTATTTAATAGATTAGAAAGAGTTGTAGGGCAAACTTCAGGACAATGAGTAAATCCAAAAAAAAGCAAAGAAGGTGTATCTTCAAAATCTTCGATATTAACTATTTTTCCATGATGTGAAAAGAGCTTCACCTCGGTTAAAGTAGATTTTAATGATAAAGTTGATGCTGACTTAAAATAATCTACCACAACGGAATAAATAGGTATTAAAATTAATAGACCAATTAAAGTACATGGAATTATTAGTTGTCTTTTTATGTTCATTGTTAAACCATTATTAAATGTTTTACTAAAATAATTAGATACTAAGTTATGTCAATTTATAAATTGAAACATAATTATTCGATTGAAAAAGAAGAATTTTTAAAAGCTACAAAAAGATAAAATATTTTGAAGTAGTTGATTATTTTTGGCAATAATGGGAAGTGATATAATTATTGATATTAGTAAGAAAATAAAAAAAGAAAATTTTAATTTATTTATTATTGTAATAAACATGATATATTATAACACTTTATGTCAATTTATAAAATTATAAAGTAAATGATATCATAAGTATAAAATATGAAATATGATTCGAAAATTAGATTTGAGGATAATTTTGAAGGTAACTACTTTGGATCAGGTGATTTAACTTTAAGTGGAACTTTTAAAGGAACAATAAAAATTGATAAACTTATTGTTTGTGAAAATGCATCCTTTATTGGAAATATTACGGCTCAAGAAATTATCGTAGAAGGGCAAATTAAAGCTGATATATCTGCTGAAAAATTACATGTCATGTCGACTGGGAAAGTTGAAGGTGATTTGCTTTATAGAACCTTAAAGATAGATGAAGGTGGGTATTTAAATTCATCAAAAGTTATTAAGATGTCTGATCAAAAGACTTTAAAAAGTAAAGTTTTAAGAAGTTAAATGGAAATTAATTTTGAAAATTTCATTAAATTTAATATTCAGGTAGGAACAATCGTTGATGTTAAAGAAAACAAAAAAGCAAGAAAGCCAGCTTATGTAATAGATATAGATTTTGGAGAAAAAGATGGAATAAAAAAATCATCTGCTCAAATTACAAACTATTCAAAAAATGAATTATTAAATAGAAAAATTATAGCTGTAACTAATTTCCCACAAAAAAATATTGCTGGCGTTTTATCTGAAGTCTTAATTTTAGGGGCAATTACAGATAAAGAAGTCAAATTGCTTGGAGTTAATCCAAATGTTGAAAATGGTACAAAAATAGGATGAATGCCAAACTCTCTCCCATTAATGAGTTAAATGGAATTATACCTAGTTTACATACGCCATTTAAAAATAATAAATTGATAGATTATAAAAGTCTTGAAAAGTTAGTCTTGCATACGATAGACAAGAATTGTGCTGGTATGCTTTTGTCAGCTGTTGCGGGTGAAACTCAAAATTTAACATTTAATGAAAAAGCAGAAATGATGGAATTTGTATTAGATATTAGCAGAAATATAATTCCAATTATTTTTGGATGTAGTTCACAAAAAATAGAAGAAATTTATTCTTTAGTTGATCTTGCGAGACAAAAAAAAATTAAATGGGTTTTAATTCAAGCCCCACTCAATTTAGATGAAGGTGATTTGATTGTTTTTTATAAAAAAATAAATGAAATTGGACCATCTCATTTGATGATACAAGATTTGTCTTGGGATGGATATGGTCTTTCAGATGCAATAATTCAAAATCTTATGAATGAGGTTTCAAATTTTAAATCCTTAAAAGTAGAAGTTGTAAACTCAGGAAAAAAATATTCCAATATTATTAATTTAACAAAAAATAAATTACATCTCACTGGAGGATGGGCTGCAACTGGTTTTATAGAGGCTATGAGAAGAGGCGTTCATGGATTTATACCGTCCACCATGGAAACAATTTACAATTCTGTTTATAATTTGATGATAAATAACAAAGAAAAAGAGGCAAGAAAACTTTTTTATAGAATTTTACCAGCTATTTCTTTTGCGCATCAGCATATAGACATATCAATTAAGTTTTATAAAATGTTAAGAGTTGCTGAAGAAATATTTTCTACAGATGTATGTAGAGGTAATATTCAAGAATTTGATGAAGCTCAAAGATATGAAGCAGAATTTCATATTGATAATATTTTAAATTTACAAAAAGAGTTATTAAACAAAAATAATAAATAGTCGTACTTTAGAATATAACGATATCCTCCAAAAAAAAATTATAGTGGACACTTAATGTGTCCACTAGTTTTATAAAAAAACTTTTTAAGTTTTCAAAACTCATATAATATTTAGATATTATGGATGATATAAAAATTTCAAAAAATTATTCATTACCAAAAGAAATGAAAGCTTGGGTTTTAAAAAGTCCAAATGAATTGGAATTAAAAACTAAAGCAATACCTACTCCTAGCTACTCAGAAGTTTTGGTAAAAATAGATGCAGTTGCTATATGTGCTACAGATTTGGATGTGATAAGTTATGGTCCTCCAGCATTGATCGAAGGAGAGAAACCCTTTAATAAAGAGTTTACTCCAGGTCATGAATATATGGGTACAGTTGTTAAACTTGGTCCTTCAGTTGACGAGTTTCAAATAGGAGATAGGGTTACAGTAGAAATACATTTAGGATGTGGACAATGTAAAAGATGTAGAATGGGGATGTATACATCATGTCATAATTATGGACTTAATTATGGAAAAAAAAATAAAGGTCATAGAGCAAATGGCTTCACTTCTGATGGTGGATTTAAACAATATGCAATTAATCATATCAATACGCTAATCAAAGTACCTGATGATATGACTGATGAAGAAGCAACACTCGTTGTAACAGCAGGTACAACAATGTATGGTTTAACTGAATTAGGTGGTTTAGTAGCAGGTGAAAGTCTGGTTGTAATTGGCCCTGGTCCTATAGGGTTGTTAGGAGTGGCGGTCGCGAAAGCTCTTGGTGCAGATCCAGTTATATTAGTTGGCACAAGAAATGATAGACTTGAAATAGGAAAAAAACTTGGAGCTGATTTTATTTTAAATGTAAATGAAGAAAATGATATTGTTAATTCGGTCAAATCTTTGGTTGGATATTTAGGTGTGGATTATGTTGTTGAATGTGCTGGAACAGAAAAAGCTCTAGATGATGCAATAATGATGACTAATAGAGGTGGAAAAATTTGTTTGGCAGCTTTCCCCCATGATCCAATAAAAGTTAATATTCCCCACATGGTAATAAATAATATTTATATGTATGGCATAAGAGGTGAAGGTAAAAGTGCAACGCACAGAGCAATGGCTTTTATGAGACAAAAAAGATTTAACGCTAAACTTGTTCACACGCACACATTTAAAATGAATGAATTACCAACTGCTTTAAAATATGCAAAGGAAAGAATTGATGGCGCAATTAAAGTAGTTATAAAACCATGGGAATAAGATGTCTATAACAGCAAATTTTTTCCTTGCCTACATCACAACTAAAAATGAAGAGGAGGCTCTTACTTTAGCAAATGTTGCTGTAGGAAAAAATCTTGCAGCTTGTGGTAATATTTTTCCTAAAATGAAATCTGTTTATAAATGGAATGAAAAACTTCAAAATGATGATGAAACACTTTTAATTTTAAAAACTAATTCAAGTAAATATCCTTTACTTAAGAAACTTATTAAAGAAAAACATTCTTATGAAGTTCCATGTATTTTAAAAATACCCATTATTGATGGAAATAAAGAATACTTGAAATGGATTGACGATAGCTTGATTTAATTTGTTTGAACTACTTTTCCAATATAGGGTAAATTTCTATTATTTTGTGCATAATCAATTCCATAGCCAACTACAAACTCGTCAGGTATATCAAAACCTACCCAGTTGACATTTATATCCGTTTCTCGTCTTGACGATTTATTTAAAAGGCAACAAACTTCTAAGGATTTTGGCTCTCTTTCATTTAATATTTTAATTACCTGATTAAGAGTATGGCCAGTATCTATAATATCTTCTACAAGGAGAACATCGGTATTTTTAATGTCTGTATTTAAATCACTCAGTATACGAACGTTATGAGAACTTACCATAGAATTTCCATAGCTCGAAACTGTCATAAAATCTATTTCTACTGGCACATTAATTTCTCTTGCTAAGTCAGCAATAAAAACAAAAGATCCTCGTAAAAGTCCAACTACCAAAAGTTTAGTTGTTGTTGTATAAAATTTATTTATTTCACTACTAAGTTCTTTTATTCTATTTTTTATTTTTAATTCATCAATTAAAACTTGGACATCATAATTTTCAGTCATAATATGAAATATTAAATAATAATATGCTTAACTTTAAAAGTATTTTTTGGAGGTTTATTTGATTATTTTGATTATAGGAATGATTTTAGGGTTTATGATTTTTTTTCCTATTGTTGTAGCCCCTAGTGTTTTTAAAAATTTTAATGAAAAACAATCTAGTGTTTTTTTGAGGTCTTTTTTCCCTAAATATTATTTGTTTGGTATAATAATTACTTTAATTGGGATATTTGTTTCAGCATTAGAAAAAGATTTTATAATTATTTTTAGTTTAAGTTTGATTTTTCTTGGCTTCGTTTTTTCAAGACAATATCTAACTCCACTCATTAATAAAGCTAAGGATGAAATAACTAAATCTGATGATTTATCAAAAGTTAAATTTGAAAGACTTCACAGATTTTCAGTAATAATCAATATTTTACAAATTTTTGTTTGTATTATAATTTTATTTTATAAAATAATAAATTGATTTAAATATGATTAAAAAACATCAACCTCTTAGAAAATTTCCTGACTACAAATCAAGTATATCCAGATCACCAAACAAGGAGCCTTTACGGATAAATTCTTCTAGTTCAGAAATGTCAGGGCCACTTTTTAGAGAAAATATTATAAATAAAAATGACAATGATCTTACTTTAAATTTTTCTAAAATTGGAGAAAAACCTCTAGGGCAAGAAATATTTGTACATGGATTTGTTAAAGATGAAAATGGAAATAATTTAAAAAACGTTTTGATTGAAATTTGGCAAGCAAATGCAGGAGGAAAATATAGACATCAAAATGATCCTAGTAATATAAAGTTAGATGAGAACTTTGGAGGTTGTGGAAGATTTATAACTTCTTCAGACGGATATTATATATTTAAAACGATTGAACCTGGTGCTTATCCTTATCCAAATAGAGGTACTGAATGGAGACCAAGACATATTCATTTTTCTTTGCTTGGATCGATGTTTATCCAAAGACTAATTACTCAAATGTATTTTGAAGGTGATCCATTAATCAAATCCTGTCCCATGATTAATTCTATACCTGATATTAATGCTAGAAAATTACTTATTGGAAAATTAGACCTTTCAAAAACTGAAAATGAAAAAATTCTTGGTTATAGATTTGATATAATTTTAAGAGGTAAAGAACAAACTTTCTTTGAAAACAAAAGAGAAGGCTTGTAAAATTATGAATGAACCTAAAAAGTTGATAGATACACCTTCTCAAACTGCTGGTCCATTCCTACATATTGGATGTACTCCTAGAATAACAGGGATTAATATTTTCAAGAGTGAATTGGGTCTGACATCTTTCCAAGACATTTCTGATAATGAAGCCATCAATATCAAAGGAAAAATATATGATGGGAATGACGAACCAATAATAGATGCAATGATAGAAACATGGCAATGTGACGAAAATGGAAACTATTCCAGTAATCAAGGATTCGCAAGAATAGTCACAGACTTTAAAACTGGAGAGTATCAACTTAAAACTATTCGGCCAGGAAATAAAATTAATACAGATGGATCTCTTTCTGCTTCTTATATTACATTTTGGATTGTGGCAAGAGGAATGAACAGGCCATTAATTACTCGCATGTATTTTCTGGAAAATGATTTAAGAAATGATTTAATGTTAAATAGTATAAAAATTGAAGATAGATTAAACACTTTAATTCCTTACACGGAAGATAATAAAAATTTTATTTTTAATATTTATCTTCAAGGAAAAAAAGAGACGATTTTTTTTGAATTTTAAGTTATCATTAACTATGCCTAGATCAAACTTAATTATTCGACACTACCAATCCTACATAAAGGAAACATTGGAAGAAAATGAAAGGACAAAAGATAATAAGCCCATGGGCCTTTTCGCATATTTTCTTTTTTTCTGTTATGTGGTTTTTTGGGGATATGTTTTTTGGATGCCCCCTTTAGGATAGACGAAAATAATTATGCAAAGAAATGACAATTCAATAATTTGGAACCCAGGAGAATTAATTTATGAAATTGGAAATATTCCTGAGGAAGCTTATTTGATATTGGAAGGTTATGTAATTATAGAAACAAAAGATAAATTTCAGTTAAATAGATTAGGAGTAGGCGAAGTTTTTGGAGAAACTTCTTTGCTTTTAGGAACTAAGAGAACAGTTACAGCTAAAGCTTGTTCCCAAAAAGTTGTTGCAAACATTATTCCAAAAGATTATTTTGTACAATTAAAGAAAAATGATGTTGTTTTAAATGCTTTGATTAGAAAAACTCAGGTTCGTTTAATGGACGCTAATAGTAAAATTAATCAACTTGCTAACGAAGTTTCCGAGTTATTATCATCTTTAAAGGGAGACTCTAAAGTTGATGGAGAATTATCAAGCAGAATAACAAATCTAAGAAAAAAAATATCTCAAATAAATGATATAGCTAGTGATTAGCTTAGTAAAATAAGAAGCCTTTGTAGTTATTATTTTTTATATTTTCACAAATTTTTGTGTAAGTCGGAAGTCCTCCTGCGTAAGGCATAAATACTCTTGGTTTGTTAGGAATATTAGCGCCTAAATACCAAGAATGTTTAACAGTAGGAAGTAATGTTTTATCTGCTGCTTCTTTAACTTGCTTACCCCATTCGACTGATTCTTTTTCTGAAGTTGTGATTTTTTTAAAATCATTTTTTATCATGAATGAGATACAATTTGTAATCCATTCAACATGTTGTTCAATTGCTGTAGGCATATTTGTTAGTACCGAAGGGCTACCAGGTCCTGTGATAGTAAACATATTAGGAAAACCTGCAATTTGTAAACCAAGGTAAGTTTTCGGGCCTTCATTCCAATAATCTTTTAACTTCAAGCTATTTTCTCCAGTTATATTTAAATTTATAAGAGTGCCGGTCATTGCGTCATAACCTGTTGCGAAAACAATTGTATCTAGTTTAAAATAATTTTTTTCAGTTTTAATTCCAGTTTTATCAATTTCAATTATAGGATCTTTTTTAATATCTACTAAATGAACATTGTCCCTATTATAAGTTTCAAAATAATTTGTGTCTATTGGAGGTCTTTTGCACCCATATGGATGATCAAAATTCGTAAGTATTTTTGCAAACTCTTTATTTTTAACAACTTGACTAATTTTTTTCTTTAAAAAATTTGATGCAGAGTCATTGGCTTGTTTGTTTGTAATTATATCTTTAAAAACACCTCTAAATTGCAACCCCCCTTTTTCCCAGAATTCTTCGTATTTTTGTTCTCTTTCCTTTTCACCAACATCAAAAGTAAGTTTTTCACTAATCCGAAAAGCATGACCATTAGGCGTTTCTTTTACAAGTGATTTAAGTTCATTATAATTATTTTTTACATACTTTTTGAATTCTTTGGTCAGAGTATTATTTCTGGCTGGCACACTAAAATTTGGTGTTCTTTGGAAAACTGTAAGATGTTTTGCTTTTTCTGCAATTACAGGTGCGGCCTGTATCCCAGTTGACCCAGTCCCAATTTGCCCTACTTTTTTTCCAGAAAAATCAACGTCATTTTTAGGCCAATTTCCTGTATGGTAATATTCACCCTCAAATTTATTTAAACCTTTTATATCAGGTACATTTGTTGTTGAAATACATCCAACTGCTGTTATTAAAAATTTAGTTGTAAATGTTTCATCATTTTTTGTTTTTAAAATCCACAAATTATTTTTTTCATTATATGTTGCTGAAATAACTTCAGTATCAAGCTGTATATCTTTATTTAAAGAATATTTATTTGAAACATAATTTAAGTATTTACGAATTTCTGCATGGCCTGGATAGCGTTCACTCCACTCCCATTCTTGAAATATTTCTTCGGAAAAAAAATACGTATATGCATGACTTTCAGTATCACATCTTGCTCCGGGATATCTGTTCCAATACCAAGTCCCTCCAATACCAGAACCTTTCTCTAACACTCTACAATTGAGATTCAATTGATCTCTTAATTTATAAAGTTGATATAAGCCTGAAAAGCCAGCTCCAATTATTATTGCATCGTAAGAATTTTTCGTCATTATACTTTTGTACCTTCATATAAGTTAGTGTATAAGGATAGATATCGTCAATAATTTAATAACATAAATGGAATAATATGGATCCAATAACACAAGGAACTTTTGGAGGTTTGTTCTCTCAGTTTTTTTCTTCAAAAAAAAAAATAACTGTTGCTACAATTATTGGAGTTTTAGCTGGTTTAGCTCCAGATCTTGATGTATTTATTAAGTCATCTTATGACCCATTGCTCAGCTTAGAGTATCACAGGCAATTCTCCCATTCTTTTATTTTTATCCCTCTTGGCGCACTAATTGTAACTTTATTTACTTATTATGTTTTTAAAAAATATATTACCTTTTTTGAAAATTACATTTTTGCTTTTATCGGGTACTCTACTCATGCTTTGCTAGATGCATGTACAAGTTATGGGACACAGTTATTATGGCCATTTTCGAATTATAGGTTTGCGTGGAATAGTATTTCTATAATTGATCCTCTTTTGACTATACCAATATTATTACTCATGTTCTTAGCTGTTATTATGAAAAATAAATTTTTAAATATAGTAAGTTTATTTTGGATTTTTGCATATTTAGGGTTTGGATTTTTTCAAAGTTCTTTAGCTTTAAAAGAAGCAATAAATCTTGCTAAGTATAGAAACCATGACTTTAAAAAGATTACTGTTAAACCTAGTTTTGGAAATATTTTTTTATGGAAAATTGTATACTTATATGATGGTAAATATTATATAGACTCAGTAAATCTTCTTGGAAAGACAAGATTTTGTTTTGGAGAAACAATTGATAAACTTGATACTAATATTCATTATATAAATTTAAATAAAGATAGTAAGCAATTTAAGGATATCTTAAGGTTTAATTGGTTTTCTCAAGGTTATCTAGCATACGATAATGAAAAAGACCTAATTATAGATGTAAGATATTCTGCAATTCCGAATGAGGCAGAAGGTCTGTGGGGAATAAAGATTAATCCAGACCCTAAATATACAGATCATATAAAATGGGTAGTTAATAGGGAAAACTTCTTTGAGAGATTACCAAAAT
Organism: uncultured SAR116 cluster alpha proteobacterium; assembly: GCA_902524215.1. Lineage (GTDB taxonomy): Bacteria > Pseudomonadota > Alphaproteobacteria > Puniceispirillales > Marisalimonadaceae > TMED54. The sequence continues at coordinate 66,370 of CABZCK010000002.1, read as the reverse complement.
TAAAAGCTATGTTATTTGGTAATTTTTGTAATAAAGAAATCTAATTTAATAAAGAAAAATCTGGATCTTTAAAAAAAGTTTTAAAGAATTTTTTTACATTATTAATTTCACTTGAATTTAGATTACCAAATTTCAAATTATCTAAAAATTTTTCTTCAACTTCTTTTCCATCTAAAGGAAATAATCTTCCTCCTCTTAAACCCGGTTGTATCTCTTGAATGACTTGAGAATTATTAAGAATAATTTTAATGTCACCACTATAATTTTTTGGATATTCATTTTCAGGGTCAATTTCATAAGAAATCTTTGAACACAGATTTAAAATATCATGATCTTTTATCTGTTTTTCTGTGAATTCTACGAGGCCTGCTTTACCAAAAAAAAGACCTGCAGCAATGCAAAATGGTACTGAGAATTTTGCACTATATGGAGTTGTAGGGTTTCTTTTTTCTGACAATGGTTCCCATAATCTATGAACAGTTCCTTCTCCTACTTTGCATATGATTGATTTAATTTCATTTAAATCTTTTACTTTATCTCTTGCTTTAATTGCACAATCAATAAATGGTTGTGTCATTGTTCCACATGCGAAAGGTTTTATAGCAAGATCATTTGTATGCCAACATGATCCTAAATCATTAGTTAATTTTTCAAAGTCAGGAATTATCTTTCTATCAGCAAAAGAATTAAAAATACCGTTTTTTCCATCAAATACAGTTCTAGGACCTTTAAAATTACTTTTTCCTAAGTGAGCAGATTTCCAACCTGAAGCTCCAGCCCAACCTGGATGTAATCTCTTGGTCCAGGTGCCCTCAGCCAGATATTCAATAATACCTGAAGCCATACTACCAACTATTCCTAAGGATGAAGTCATTTGAGATATATTATTTTTTAATATTTTTGAAATGCCAATAGATGCTCCAAATGAACCTAGTATCGCAGTTGGATGAAATCCTTGTTTATGGATTGCCATAGGCGACACAAGAGCAAGTCTGCACATTAGCTCTGATCCGACAGCAAATCCTTTTAAAATCTCTTCAGGCTTTAATTTATAATATTCTGCAGCAGTTAATAGTGAAGAAGACATTACAGAACCTACATGAACTGGTGTTCCCTCAAAAGTATCATCAAAATCTTCTCCATGTATTGCAGTACCACTTAATATAATAGCATCTGATGGACAAAATTTTTCTGAGTGTCCAGGAACACTACAATTGCCGCTATCAGTAAAAGATTTTTTTATTGCTTTAATATAATCTTCATTTCTACTAGCAAAAATTAAACCTAAGCTATCCATAAAAATTAATTTGATTTTATCAATAACTTCATTTGGTATGTCTTCAAATTCTATGTTAAAACACCAATTAGCAAAATTTTCAGCAATCCCAAATTCGTCAAATTTATTTGACATTTAATTTTTCTTAAAAATTTTTGTCCAAAGGGGAGTAGTCAGGCTTAAGAAAGTGAGTATGAAGAAGAAAACTACTATTGGTTTGTCTAGTAATGCAAAGAAATTATTATCGTGAATTATCATTGATTGAGAAAAACTTTCCTCAACTAATTTTCCAAGAATCAAACCCATTACTAATGGAGCGGCAGAAAATCCATGTCTACTCATAAAATATCCAATTACACCAAATGTTAACATAACCCAAACATCAAACATTGAAGAACTAAACGAATAAGAGCCAATCATAGCAAATATGAAAACAGCAGGCCATAAAAGTTTTTTTGGTATGAATGCTACTAATGAAAAGAATTTAGCTCCAATTAGACCAATAATTAGAAAGCCAAAATTTGCAATTAACATTGCACCAAAAATAGCATAAACAAATTCAGGAGTTTCATTTATTAAGTAAGGTCCAGGACGAAATCCATGCATTATTAGAGCTGCTAGTATAAGAGCTGTAGATCCACTGCCAGGAATTCCTAAGGCTAATGTAGGAACCATTGCGCCACCAGCAGCAGAATTATTTGCTGCTTCTGGGCCAACAATACCTTCTGGCGAACCTTTCCCAAACTGATCTTTATTTTTTGACCATCTCCTAGCTTCATTATAACCCATAATAGCAGCGACTGTAGATCCTTCTGCAGGCAAAATTCCGATAAAAGTTCCTATCCCTGAAGATCTTAAAATTGTATATTTCAGTTTTTTTAATTCTGCAATTGTTGGTAATCTTAAAGCTTTAGCGTGAATTCTATCAACAACAGAGTTTAATGTTTCCGACTGCTTAAACAGTTCACTAACTGCAAATAAACCAATTAAAACAGGAACAAAACTTATACCTTCTTCTAACTCAGGTACATCAAATGTAAATCTCTCTACTCCAGTCGTTAAATGAATTCCAATAGTACCAATTAAAACGCCAACACAACCTGAGATAAGATTTCTTATTGAAGATTTGCCACTCATTGTTGCAAGCATAGAAAGTGCAAAAATAGCTAAACCAAAATATTCCTGTGGTCCAAATTCTAGGGCAACTTGTGCAAGTAATGGTGCAGCAAAAATAAAAACAATCAAACTAAATATACCACCAAGCACACTTGAAACAGCTGCGAGACCAAGTGCTCTTCCAGGCTCTCCATTTTTAGCCATTGGATATCCATCAAGAGCTGTAGCAACTGCTGGAGGTGCTCCAGGTGCATTGATTAGAATAGCTGTAATAGAGCCACCAAAGGTACCAGCACAATATAAAGCTGCCATCATAGCGATAGCGGCTACCGGATCAAGTGTTATGGTAAATGGTATCAATAAAGCTATAGCCATTGGTGAACTTAATCCAGGCAGAGCTCCTACTAAAACTCCAATTAATACTCCACCTAAAATTAAAATTATATTTTCAAATTCTAAAATTAAGGATAAACCTTTAACTATATCTTCCATAAATAGCCCTAATTATAAATAGCCTTCTAAGATACCTGGTTCAAAATAAACACCTAATAAAATATTAAATATCAATATTATAAATAGTGGAAATAAAATGATATAAGGTATCAATAATTTAAGATTTTTTTCTCCCCAGAAAACTGGAAGAACAAAACATGCTAAAAAAATTGTAACATAAGCTCCTAAAAATTCTGAAAAAACAATTATCGTTAATAAAATAGCCATCGTACCGTAAGTTGCAAAATTAATTTTTTTCTTCCTACCTGAGTCGATATCTTTGCCAGACTTTTTTAGTAAAATGTGTTCAAACGGTATTAATACTGTTAATAAACCAATTGTAATTAACAAAATTTGAGGAAACAATTGAGGCGGTATGTTTTGTGCAAACAAATCCGAAACGCTATCAAAGTTGTCTGCAGCATTCCATAAAAATACTATCATAGCAAATATTATGATCGCTATGATAGTATCAGTTTTATTAAATAAATTTTTAAAAGAATTATTCATTAGTGAATTAAATTATTTCAATAACCCCAAATCTTTTAATGCACTTTGAGCCACCTTAAATTCTTCTTTAAGATGTTTGTCCCAAACTGCTGTACCTGCAACACTACCTTCTACAGTTAAACCTGCACTAGCTAAATAGTTAGCAAATACTTTATGTTTCATCGCTTTAACCAATCCTTTTGAAATTTTTTCAATAATTGGTTTTGGAGTCGAAGCTAATACAGCATATCCTCTCGTTGTAGAACATTTAGCTTTAATACCTAATTCGTATGAAGAAGGAACATTAGGATAATCTTTTAATCTTTTTTCGGCTAAAACAACTAGCGCTCTAAAAGTTCCGTCAGCAACTTGGTTTGTGGCTTCACTTACATTAGGTAACGTAGCATCAATTTTGCCAGCCATTAAAGCTTGAACCATTTGTGCTCCAGAACCAAAAGGTACTACTTTAACTTTTATTCCAGCTTCTTTTGCAAATTGAACAAGACCTATATGTTCAGTTCCACCAATATTTGCTACACCCCAGTTTAAGGGAGCTTTTTTTGATGCACTGATAACGTCGTCTAATGTCTTATACTTACTTTTCCCAGACACAGTAATAAAAGTTGGGTCATCCATTGCTCTAGCTACCCCAACTATGTCATCAATTTTCATGTTAGATTTACCTCTAGCCATAGTATATAAATGAGTTTGTGTGAGGGCCATTACAGTATAACCATCAGCAGGCCTTGTCAGCACATAATTTTGAGCCTTTGCTCCTGCTCCACCTCTTTTTGAAACTATTCTAATATCTGTTTTTAATATTCTTCTTGATCTTATTGATGCCATTCTGGCGGTTGTATCAGTTCCACCTCCATACTTAGCATGAATAACTATCTCAATTGGTTTATTTGGATATTCGTCCGCGTTAGCTGAAAATCCAAATAAAAGAGATAATGAAAAAATTGCTATTGAGCTAAAAAATCCAATAACAAATAATTTAAATTTTTGAAAAATTAATTCCACAAAATCCTCCGTTTATATTTTAATTAAATAATCTTTACATTTAGATACTTTTGGAACAACAACTTTTTACAATTTATTAGCTATCTTAATTTAGATTGTCATTTCCCTTAATTTGAGTTCTATGCATAATTCTTCTTGAATTTGGATCAAATGCATCTCTTTTATGAAGAACATATAAGTTTTTCCAAATTAACAAATCACCAACTTCCCAATTTTGAGTCCAGGTAACTTCGTCAGTTGTAGCATAATGCCAAATATCATTTAATAATTTCTCGCTCTCATTTATTCTTAAACCTAAAATGTAAGCATTAGGCCTTCTTCCTAAAAAAAGTCTTTTTTTATTTGTGTGTGGATTAGTTATAACAGCAGGATGATGTGCACCTGGTGTTAAATCTGGCCTACTAACTTTTTCAAAACCTTTTCTAAGCATTCCAGCACTATTATGAGAGCTATCATGTATTATTATTTTATCATCAATAATTTTTTTTAAATTATTTGGTAGGTTATCATAGGCTTTATACATGTTTGCAAAATGAGTATTTCCTTGATTTTTAGGTACCTCAACTGCATAAAGTATTCCGTATTTTGGAGGTTTTTTAAGATAAGTCATATCTGCGTGCCATGTTGCTTCGCCGTCTCCAAGGTTTCCAATAGGAATTCCCTTCGAATTTTTAACGTTTGATATTACATTAATTTCAGGATGTTCTGGCAAAAAATTAATACCATAAGGATTTGGTCCTGGTGGGTCTAACTCTCCAAAAAAATTACTAAACTCTTTAAGCTTATATTCATTTATGAATTGATTTTTAATAAGTACTACTAAATTATTGTCAACAAATTTTATTATATTTGTTTTTGCTTGATTTGATATAAAATCATTTAAATCAATATCTTTTATACTTCCAGATAGTGGTGCGTCATGTTGGATAAATTCCAAAAAAAATCTCCTAAATTATTGTTCAAAAATGTATTTGGTTTTACATTAGGACCTTAATATTCCTTTGCCCCATAAATTTAAAGTTTTTTCAGATTGTGGCCATTCATTTACTTTTCTATCATGAATTATTTCTAATTCTGCAGAAAATTCTAACCAATTTTTGTCCAAATCTTCAATAAATACAAATAAATTATTTCCAGGACCATGCCTTCCTGGTCCCCATATTATTTTAATATTTTGTTGTGAAAAATAATCGCACAAAATTTTGATATTTTCCCATTTACTGACTTCATATGAATAGTGATCAATACCAATTTTATTAGATTTGAAACAGGCAATAGTATGGTGTTCGTGATTCGAAGTTAAAAAACTTGTAGCTAAACTTCTATTCTTATGAACAACTCTATCTGTAGTTTTAAAACCTAACATTTCACAATAAAAATGCTCAAATCGTTCAACATCTCTGCTAGCAAAAGTTAAATGTTGTAAAGGCAAACAAAATTTATTTTTAAATACAATATTTGTTTTTTTTCGAATTCCGAAGGATATTATATTGCTATCAGGGTCAACAATTGAGAAACCACCTTTTTCAAGGTGATTATTTACAAATTTTGAAAATGGGACTTTGTTTGAAATTATAAAGTTTTTAAATTGTTCAAGGTTTTTTTTATTTCTGCACGAAAAACCTGCATAAGAAAGCTTGTTTTTTTTTCCTTTGATTAATATGACTTTTCTATTTTGTCCCTCGCAAATTATTTCCTTATTTTTTTTCTCAATGCGTTCCATCATAATGAATTTTTTATAAAATTTTGATAACTCATTTGGAGAAGGACTTTCAAGAGCAATATGATCTAAATTAAAACCTGCTTGTAATGCACTTAATTTCATAATTTTCAACCAAACTGTAATGTCGATTTCTCGATAAAATCATTAATTTTTGAATTATCATTTAATGAACTTAAAATAAATCTATCAGGTCTTAAAATCAAAGCACTAGTATTTAGTTTATTGAAAACTTTCATTACTTCTTTATATTTGTTCACATTTATATGCTTGATTTTTTTATTATCTACGTTTTGTTTTGTAAGCAAAACTAACTCTGTTTCAAATTGTGTGTCAAAATTTGATACATTTGAATTTAATAAATTTATGTAAGGAAAAATTTTTCCTCTCAATTTATCTTTATTATCTCCTAATCCAGGACCTAAAGGGGGTTTTATAGAAGTCATTTTTTTAGATCCGTCTTTTTCTTCTTTTACTGTATCAGAAACATTTGTATCACCAATTGAATTTAATAATCTTCCCATATTAATTGTGGTTATGATATATTCTTTTACATTTTTTAATCTTTCACTCTCATAAGTTTTGAGAAGCTTTTCTTTATGTCCAAAATTACAACAATAAGCTATTTTCCAAAATAGATTTGAAACGTCTCTTATCCCAGAACACATTCCTTGACCCATAAATGGTGGTGATAAATGAGCAGCATCTCCAGCAATAAATACTCTTCCTTTTTTCCATTTTTTTGCAATCAAAGACTTAAAAGTATAAATTGTTTTTCTCTCTATTGTTGCATCTTCTGGGGTAATCCATTTAGACAAAAAATGCCAAATTTTATCGTCATTTAAAATTTCTTTATCTACCGAATTTTTATCTAAAGAAAATTCCCATCTTCTTCTTCTGCCAACATTTCTACAGTAAGTTGCAGGAGCTTTTTTACTACAATATTGAATAGTTCTGTCAGGTAAGTTATTATTATTTTGTTTCATAATTAAATCAATAACTGCCCATTTTTCTTCAAAACCAAAATCTATGATTTCTGGACTAATATATTCTTTAACAAAAGAATTAGCTCCATCACATCCTATAACATAATCTGCATTAATGATTTGAAAAGAATTACTGACTTTATCTAAATATTTTGCAGATACAAAATTACCTTTTTCTGATATTTCTAATAACTCAGAATTATAACTAATTTTAACTTTTTTATTTTTAATTAAGTTTTTTCTTAAAATTTTTTCAAGATCTGGCTGATGAAATCTATAACTTGGGTAAAAACCATTTTCTGTAATTTTTTTCGGTCTTGGCCAATCTAATATTAGATTATCATATTCATCAACAAATTTTGTTCCCTTATTGATAATAGTTTTTTTTAAAAATTTTTTAAAAATACCGATACTCTTAAATGTTCTCATAATTTCATCATCAAAATGAACAGCTCTAGGCAAATTATAAATTTCGTTTTCTTTTTCTAAAATATGGATAGTGATATTATATTTTGATAGTAAATTAGCAAGCACTGACCCAGTTGGACCAAAACCAACAATTAAAACATTACATCTAATATTATGCATCTTTTTTGGATTGATTTTGATAAAGCCATGGACAATCAATTATTAGAGGTGCTTGAATTCCATTAGCTGCTATTTCCATCCTTTTATCTCTAAATTTTAGTCTTTGATCTTTTGGAAGATGAAGTCTTTCATGTCCCCAAAAACTAGGTCCAATATCAGTTAATTCAGGCTTCCATGTGTTTGGGTCAATGAGCCGTCCTCCCCAACCATTTTCTACAAAAAATCCTGAAGGTGAATATGAATAAAATGATGTCATGTAGTCATTAGTGTGTCTACCCATGGTATATGCAATTTTATTGTCCTCAAATTGTAGAAGATCATAGCCTTGACCAACATCATCCAAATTATTGTATTCTACCATAAAATGATGAAAACCAACTTTGCCTGTTTCAACAAGTGCAAAACTATGATGTCTTTCATTGACATGAAAAAAGTGAAGTCTGATTGGTTCAAAACTAAAATCACTTACTTTAAAACCCAATAAATCCCGATAAAATTTTACGAGTGGTTCTATATTGTCAGTATGTAATACGGCGTGACCTAAACCACAAATTCCAGTTTTGAAACCAGATATTGCTCTTCCAGGTTTAAACTCTTCATCAGTTTTAAATGGATTAAATATGAATTCAATTTGGTTTCCAGCAGGATCTTTAAAATAAATTAAATCTTCAACATATCTTTTATCACAAAGAAACTTTTGTCCTCTCGAGACTTTTACATTATTTTGATCTAATATCGATGCAAAATTGTCTAAATCACTTTTGTTTTCTACTTCCCAGCCTAAAAATGATAAACCTTCACCACCATCATTAGAAATAGAAAACCTTTGTTTTTGATCATCCATTCTTAGCATCAAAGAGTTTTTTGTTTTATCAATTTCCTGCATACCAAGATTCTTTGTTGCATAATCAGACCAATCTTGAATCTTTTCTGACGTAACGCCTAAATATGAAAGAGCTTTTATTGCCATATCAATTACCTTGATAAATTTTATCAATCGATTTTTTAAAATCAATTTTTTAAATTTATATTAGTAAGTTATTTTTTTTTGTGATTTAATTTCTCTTATTTAGGAGGAAAAAATGAAAATATTTATAAAAATGATTATTTTATCATTAACTTTTTTTTCATTTTCTGCTTTAGCTGATAAGGTCACTTTAAAATTTCATACATTTGTTCCTGCACCAGCTAATTCTAATGCAAAATTTGTTTTGCCATGGGCAGAAAAAGTTAAAAAAGAATCAAATGGTGAGATTATAACTGAGATGTATTATTCAATGCAACTTGGAGGAAAGCCACCCCAGCTAGTTGATCAAGTTAGAGAAGGGGTAGTTGATATAGTTTGGACAGTTGCAGGTTATACACCAGGTAGATTTCCAAGACTTGAAGCTTTTGAATTACCATTTTTGCCAACAAAATCAGTAATAACATCACAAGCGGTTCAGGAGTATGTAGAAACCATAGGAGCAGAAGATCTAAAAGATTATAAAATTTTAACAGTTCATGTGCATGCTCCTGGTATGATACATACAAAAAATAAGCTGATTAAGTCTATTGGTGATTTTCAAGGTATGAAGATGAGAGGTCCTACAAGAGTAATTACAACGATGCTTAAAAGCATGGGTGCCACTCCAGTCGGAATGCCAGTTCCAAAAGTTGCTCCGTCATTGTCAAAAGGTGTAATTGATGGAATGGTTGTGCCTTGGGAAATTATGCCTTCATTTAAATTGCAAGAATTAACAAAAGCACATACTAATGTTGCGGGTAATAGAGGTTTATATACAACACCTTTTTTATTTATAATGAATAAAGCAAAGTATGAGAGTTTATCACCATCGCAAAAAAAGGTTATTGACAACAATTCAGGTTTATCTTTAGCAAAAGAGGCAGGTAAACTTTGGGACGGCTTTGAAGTTCCTGCAAGAAAATTAGCAGTAAATGCTGGTGGGCAGTTTTTTACTTTGCAAGGTGAAGAACTAGCTAAAATGAAAGCTGCTGGAAAAAAAGTAACTGAAGATTGGATTAAGAGTACTAATAAAAAAGGTTTAGACGCTCAAAAACTTTTAGATACAGCAAAAAGCTTAATTTCAAAATATGAAAAATCACTATAATTAAATGAGTTCATCAAATAATCCTATTGATGAACTTACAGAACGACCAAATGACAAATTTGGTCGTTTTTTATATGATTTAGCTTATATCTTAGCTATTTTAGGAGGTATAATTCTTGTCATTGTTATTTTAATTAACTTTATTTCGATATTAAGCAGAATTATATTCTTAAATCCTCTAGTAGGTGATTTTGAATTGGTTGAAATAGGTAGTGCAATTGCGATATCTTCCTTTTTACCTTTGTGCCATTTAAAAAAAGGTAATGTTATTGTAGATTTCATAACTGCAAAATTAAATTTCAAAAAAATTGCTTTTTTAGATTGTATTAGCTCAGTTATTTATGGACTTGTAGCCTTGTTCTTTACTTGGAGGATGTTTTTCGGAGCAAAAGACATGTATTTTTATCAAGAAGAAACTATGTTACTTCAATTCCCAATTTGGATACCCTTTTTGCCAGTGACATTTTCATTTGGATTACTATCTGCATGTTGTTTATACACATTTTATCGTGAATTCATTCTATCGAGAAGTTAATCATGGACAAATATATTCTTGGTATTCTAGCTTTCCCAATTCTATTTTCACTTTTAGCATTCAGAGTTCCTATTGGTTTAGCTATGTTATTAGTTGGATGTACTGGTACAATTTTAATTACAGGATGGCTTCCTGTTATGTCTCTGGCTAAGACAAGTGCATGGCATTTATTTTCAAATTACTCTCTTTCAGTAATTCCACTTTTTTTACTTATGGGTAACTTTGCATCCAAAGCTGGTATGAGTGAAGCATTGTTTAAGTTTGCTGGTGCATGTTTAGGACATAGAAAAGGGGGCGTTGCCATGGCTGCCGTTGGAGCATGTGCTGGGTTTGGAGCAATTTGTGGATCATCATTGGCGACTGCAGCAACCATGGGAAAAGTAGCTTTGCCAGAATTAAGAAGATTAGGGTATTCAGGAGCACTAAGTACTGGTGCATTAGCTGCAGGGGGAACTCTAGGCATTTTAATTCCTCCTTCAGTTATATTAATAATCTATTCTATTCTGACTGAACAAAACATAGCTAAAATGTTTTTATGCGCTTTCATACCTGGTTTACTTGCTGCCTTAGGTTATATAGTTGCAATTAGTTTATATGTCAGATTAAACCAAAATTCTGGACCTATTAAAGATAGAGTTCCTTGGAAAGACCGTATGTATTTATTTAAAAATATTTGGCATATAATCTTGATCTTTGTTGTAATGATTGGTGGTATTTACATGGGTTTTTTTACACCTACTGAAGGTGCTGCAATTGGTGCTGCAGGAACCGGTATTATAGCCATTACAAATAAATCATTTAACATAAAGTCATTTATTGAGGTTATTGAAAGTACAGCAGTTACAACAGGAATGATATTTTTTGTTTTATTAGGTGCAGAATTTTTTAATTCTTTTATTGCTTTAACTCAGCTTCCAAATTTATTAACTGAATTTTCTAAAGAAAATAATTTAGAACCTCTAATAGTTGTTGCTTGTATTATGATTTTATATCTGTTTTTAGGATGTTTGATGGATAGCTTAGCAATGATATTATTAACAATTCCAGTTTTTTTTCCTTTAGTAATGTCACTTGATTTTGGATTATCTCCAGAAGAAACAGCAATTTGGTTTGGAATATTAACTCTAGTTGTTGTTGAAGTTGGTTTAATAACTCCACCTGTTGGACTAAATGTATTTATAATTAATAAAATGGCTAAGGATGTACCTATAATTGATACTTTTAAAGGCGTTATACCCTTTTTGTTAAGTGATATAATCAGAATAATACTATTATTTTCATTCCCAAGTATTACTCTAATAATGTTATGGGCTTTTTATTAACAAATGTAACAAAAATTTGAAATTAATTTTTTAATTCAATTTGATTTTTAATAAAACATTCATTTATTATAATTCTCATATATGTTTTTGTTATTAAAAAATAAAATTTACTGGATATTTTTATGAGAACTCAAGTTCTTATCATTGGAGGAGGGCCTTCAGGATTACTATTGTCGCAACTTTTAAGTGATATTAATATTGATTGTTTAGTTTTGGAAAAACACACTAAAAAACATGTGTTATCTAGAATAAGAGCAGGAGTTTTAGAAGAAGGAACTATAAAATTACTTAAAAAGGCAGGAATTTTCAAAAGGATAAAGGATGAAGGTTTTTCTCATGATGGCATTTTTTTGTCTTTAAAAAATCGTGGATTTAGAATGGATTTTAAAAAATTGATTAATCAAAAAGTTACTGTCTATGGTCAAACAGAAGTGACAAAAGATCTATATGAGTTAAGAGAAAAAAATAATGGTAAAGTTTTTAATTCAGTTAAAGATGTAAAAATTCATGAAATTGAAAGAAGTAATCCATACGTTACATGCAAGATCTTTGATAAAGAAACAAAAATTAATGCGGATTTTATAATAGGTTGTGATGGATTTCATGGTGTTTCAAGAAATACAATTCCTAAAGAAAAAATTAAAACCTTTGAGAGAGTCTACCCTTTTGCATGGTTGGGAATTTTATCTGAAACACCTCCAATTAGCGAAGAATTAATTTATGCAAACCATAAAACGGGTTTTGCTCTGGCTTCTATGCGGAATGAAAATTTAAGTAGATATTATATCCAAACTTCAATTGACGAAAAAACTACTGAATGGAGTGATGATCGTTTCTGGAATGAAATAAAAAAAAGATTACCAGAAGAATGTTTAGAAAATCTCGTAACAGGTCCATCTATAGAGAAGTCACTAGCTCCTCTAAGATCATTTGTGGTAGAACCAATGAGTTATGGAAATTTATTTTTAGTTGGAGATGCTGCTCATATAGTTCCACCTACGGGTGCAAAGGGACTAAATTTAGCTTTTTCAGATGTAAACTATTTAGTTGAGACCTTAGAAGAATATTACCAAGAAAAAAATAAAACGGTTTTATCTAAATATTCAAAACGAGCATTAAATAGAGTTTGGAAAGCCATTAGATTTAGTTGGTGGATGACAGTAACTTTTCATAAATTTCCCAATCAGTCTGATTTTGACCAAAAAATGCAAGAGACTGAAATTGAATATTTAGAAAATTCAGAAGTCGCTCAAAAATCATTTGCCGAAAATTACGTTGGATTACCGTTTTAAATTATTTTAATAATAATTAGAAAAAAAGCATATTTGAATATACATAAAAAACAATTCAATTATAGCATAAAATATTTTCTTTTCTTGACAATAATTATCCTTGTTGATCGAATTAATTAATGAATTAATAATTAGTATTAAATATAATTATCAGGGAGAAAAAATGCCGATTTACAATTTAGGAAAAAAAGAGCCTCAATTACCTTCCGAAGGTTCTTATTGGGTGGCACCAGATGCACATGTTATAGGTAATGTTATTCTAGGTCAGGATGTTGGAATTTGGTTTGGTTCGGTTTTAAGAGGTGATAATGATCTCATAAAAATAGGAAATGAAACTAATATTCAAGAAAATACAATTATTCATGTTGATCCAAATACTCCTGTCACAATTGGAAATAATTGTACTATAGGCCATAATGCAATAATTCACGGTTGTACTATTGGAAATAATTCTTTGGTAGGAATGGGAGCAACTATTCTTAACAATGCAAAAATTGGAAATAATTGTCTTGTTGGAGCAGGGGCTTTAGTTACTGAAAACAAAGAATTTCCTGATGGTATGTTAATTATAGGCTCTCCAGCTAAAGCAGTAAGAGAATTAAGTCCTGAAATGATAAAAGATATGACTAGATCATCTAAGCACTATGTAGATAATTTTAAAAAGTTTATAAAAGAGCTTGAAGAAATTAAATAATTTTTTCGTTTGTTAAATTTTCAATTTCATTATCTGTATATCCTAACTTTTTAAGAATTTCTGAATTGTGTTCACCAAGTTTAGGAGCTCTTTTAATATTTGCAGGAGTTTTAGAAAACTTCCATGGAGTTCCATGTACTTTCAAACTTTTATTTAATTCAGGATACCAAACTTCAGTTACATAATTATTATTTACTATATTTGGATCAGATGATGCTTCTAACATTGTATTTACATGGGTTGAAATTTTGTCAGCGTTTCTCAATATTGAAATCCAGTGATCTCTTTCTTTAGTTGAAAAGAGTTCTGCTAGTTTATCTAAGATCTCGGTTTTTTTATCTTCTGATACAAATGCCAACCCTAAATCTAATAGACCATCCCTTTCTAATTTGTCTTTAAAGCCTAAAACATTCATAGCATCTAACCAACTGTTAGGTTCTAACTGAAGAGCAAAAGGTTTGCCATGTTTGTCATTAAAACAAGCTGCAATACCAGGACGTTCTCTTGTTCCATTTATCCTAGCGCCAGTAATTGGAGGTTTATTACTCCACATTGCAGTTGTCATAGTCCAGCCCTGTAATCTGAATGCGCTTCCAACTAGTGAAGTTTCTAGTTTTTGGCCCTTACCTGTCTTTTGCGCATTAATATATGCGGCAAGTATTCCTCCAAAAGTTAAAATTGCACAGGTTTCGTCAGCTACAGACGCAACTCCAGTTCTCAAATTGTTCCCTGGTATAGAATAAGCTTCAGCAATTCCGCTTAGTGCTTGTCCGACAGCATCAGTGCCTGGCAAATGACCATCCGGCGCGTCAGGACCATAGGCTGAAACAGATGCGTAGATGATTTTAGGGTTAATTTTTTCTAGTGTTTCATAATCAAAATTAAGTTTTTTTGCTACACCTGGTCTGAAATTTTGTCCAAAGATATCGGCTTCTTTTACAAGTTTATGTAAAATTTTTTGACCTTTTTCAGATTTAAGATTTAAAGTTAAACTCTTAACACCACGATTGTTTGTTTCAAAAAAAGAACTAGTTTCTCCAAATAAATAACCTGATTTACGATTATTATCTCCTTTGACAGGTGTTTCAATTTTTATCACATCTGCTCCTAAATCTGCCATGAGCATATATGGCACAGTTCCAGCTTGGGCTGTAGAACAAGCCACTATTTTTAACCCTGATAAAGCTCCATTAATTGCATTCATTTTATGACCTATTTTATTCTTCCTCTAACTTTGGCATATTGTATCTGTCATCTGGGTTTAACCATCCCTTATAATTTGGTTCTCTTTTTTCAGCAAAAGCTCTTCTGCTTTCCATACGATCTTCGGTATCACCATGAAGGTGAAGTTTTTCTGCTAAATTTGTTATATTTGAAGGAAGTTTAGGTGCCATATGTTTCATCATGTACAAAGTATTAACTCTTGAGGCTGGTGGAAGTGAAAGAAGATGCTTTGCCATTGAATGCGCTTCTTCCATTAAATTTTCTTGGTCAACAAGCCTATTAACAAAACCTACTTGATACATTCTTTCTGCATTTATTCTATAACCAAAAGCCATTTCAGTAGCTACTGGATGTGGTAAGTTACCATAGTGACCGTGATTATATCCTCCCAACAACCATCTTTTTGCCTCAGACATTTCAAAAATAGCTTCTTTCACTGCAATTCTTAAGTCACATCTTTCAACAAGCATGAAACCTCCTCCCATTGCAAAACCATTTACTGCTGCTATTACAGGCTTTTGTAAAATTCCATCTTGAAAAGGGTTTGTTAAATCTTTTTTAACCATTTCTTTTGGAGATCCAGCTATTCCTCTGTCTAAAGATTCTTTCATGTCTTCGCCTGCGCAAAAACCTCTTCCAGTACCAGTCAAAATAGCAACTTCTAAATTATTATCATTATGAAACTTTGTAAAAGCTTCAGCCATTCCCTCTCTAATAACAGTGCTAAGCGCATTTAATCTTTCAGGTCTATTCAATCTGATTGTAAAAATCTGACCATTTGTTTCCGTTTCCACAAAGCTCATCTAAAACTCCAATATTTAATCTAATAAAAACGTAACAGAATTTTTGCTTTTTAAAAAGATTTTTTGGGAGGAATAGAATAGGTTAACGACGCATGAGCTACAGGTTCTTTCAGATCAACGGAATATATTAAAACATCTCCCACGCATAAAGATTTGCCAATTTTTAAAATTCTATTTTCACTATATAAATTTTTTTCAGATGGTTTTCTTAAAAAATCAATAGAACAATTAGTTGTAACTGCTAAGCTCTCAGGGCCTATTTTAGATAAAATTGATAAATAAAAACTTACATCTGCTAATAGAAACATTGTAGGTCCAGATATAGTATTACCTGGTCTTAAATGTTCATGGTTGATAGTCATCTCTAAGGAAACATTTCCTGGAGTCAAATTTCTAATTTCAAAAAGACTTGAAACTTGAGGAAAAGCCTCACTTAAAAAATTATAAAAATCATTTTTGTTTAAAGAGTTTTTCATTTAATTTTTTTTAAAAGTTCCTCTGCCATTCTTGGCGCGGCACCAAGATAATTTTTAGGATTTAAACAAAATTCTATTTCTTCCTTTCTGAAATTTTTAGATATATTTTTATCCATCATTAGTGCTTCAAGCAAACTTATTTTATCAGTTATTGATTTTCTACAGCAATCATATACGAGATCATGAGCTATTTGTCTTCCAAGTTTTGGAGCAATTGTCATCATTACAGATTCGGCTAAAATTAGTCCGTTAGTTTGATTTAAATTATTTATCATTTTATTTTTGTCAACTTGAATTCCTTCTAGTAATTCTCTTGAGCATCGAAATGAAGAAGAAGCAATTATAAACATTTTAGGTAATGTGTACCACTCCAAATGCCATTGACCAGTTGCTCTTTCATGATCTAATACCATACTATCAAGCATAGCAGAGTGATGTTCTCTTAAAAGTTTAGAACAAGCTAGAATTACTTCAGATGAAATTGGATTTCTTTTTTGTGGCATAGTAGAAGACGAACCCCTGCCGTGAATAAAAGGCTCATTAACCTCTTGCACTTCGGTTTGCATCATTAGCATAACATCATAAGCAATTTTACCTAATGATGCACTAACTAGAGAAATCCAAGATGATAACTCACAAAAATTATCTCTAATCGAATGCCAACTCACATCTGGAGATTTTAATTTTAATTCTTTAGCAAGTCCGTTTTTTGTCTTTAGCCCATTTTTCTCTCCTAAAGAGGCAAGAGTTCCTGCAGCTCCAAAAAAAGAAACGTAAAATAATCTCTCTTTTATTTGTGAAATTCTATCAATATGCCTTTCAATACCAGATAACCATGTGCTACATTTATAACCAAAAGAAGTGGGTAAGGCATGCTGTAAATGAGTTCTTCCAGACATTGGAGTGTTAATATATTTTTTTACAAGTTTTTTTAAAGCTTTTTTTATCCCAACTAAGTCAGATGATAATATTGATAAGGCATCTCTAATTTGTAAAACATCAGCTGTGTCCATTATATCTTGTGTTGTTGCTCCCCAATGACAGTATTGCCCAAGGTTCTTTTTCACTTTTAAGCTTAATTGTTCAACTAATGGTAAAATTGGATAGCCTACAATAGATGTTCTTTTTTCTAATAATTTCCAGTCAATCCAATCTGTTTTGGCAACCTTTGAAATTTCTAAACCACAAGATTTAGGAATTATTCCTAATCTTGATTGAACTCGAGCGAGTGCAGCTTCAACTTCGAGGTAATATTGTATAGTTTTTTTATCTGAAAAAATGTATGACATTTCTCTAGTACCAAACATTTCGCCCCAGATTTTTGAATTTATAACTAATGAAGACATATCAATTATCCTTTATTTTTGGGTACCAAGAAGGAGATCTTTTTTCAGAAAAACTATTTAGACCTTCAAAAGCCTCATCGCTCATTCTTTTTAATGAATGTTCTTCCACTAATTCATTAAATTCCTTCTCATTCAAAATTAAATTTGCATCTTTTAAGGCTCTCATTTTTGTTTGGTAAATTGCCTCAGGCCCACATAGTAAAATGTGATCTAAAATAGATTCTAACTTCTCATCAATAAATTGTTGATCTAAAACTTCATGAACTAAACCAATTCTTTTGGCTTCATCTGCATTAAACCTCTCAGAAGAAATTGCATATCTTCTAACATTTCTTACTCCAATAGATTTATTTAGTTGAGGTATTATTATACCTGCCATCACACCCCAACGAGTTTCCGATATTGAAAAAATTGATTTCGTTTCTGCTATTACAATATCAGATGCAGCTACAATTCCTGTCCCACCACCAAAGCAACCACCATGAACTATAGAAATTACGGGTCGAGGAAACACTGTTAGACTTTTTATCGCTAAAGCTGTTTTTTTAGAGACTATAAAATTTTCATCTTTTGTTAATTTTCCTATTTCCTTTAACCATTCTAAATCTGCTCCAGCTTGAAAATGTTTTCCATTACCTCTTATTACTACAGCTTTTAGAGTTTTTTCAGAACTTAGTCCTTCAAAAACTTCTAGTAATCTCTCAATCATTTCCCCATTGTAAGCATTATTTTTATGAGGTCTGTTTAAATGAACATTTGCAATTCCTCTATTATCTGTTTCGCAAAGTACAATGTTTTTATCCGTCATCATCTTCCCTTAATTTAATCTGTGCAGCATTAATAAATTCATCTTTGATTGAAAAAGATCTTAACCTAATATTTGTTGAAAAACTTTTTGATAACTTTTTACCAATTTTGTT
Source organism: uncultured SAR116 cluster alpha proteobacterium (assembly GCA_902524215.1). Taxonomy (GTDB): domain Bacteria; phylum Pseudomonadota; class Alphaproteobacteria; order Puniceispirillales; family Marisalimonadaceae; genus TMED54. The sequence goes on along the minus strand of CABZCK010000002.1, from coordinate 47,957 downwards.
TAAAAAATTATTTTTAATTAAGTTTGTACGATTTTCATTTTTTCGTAAAAGTAACTCACCATAAATTTTGTGCTCAGAATTTAATATATCTGTTGTTATCCAAATTATTTGACAATTTTCAATCTTAGCTTTTAATTCTACATTCATCATTTTTATGAGATAATCCTCAATTGAAACTAGATCTATCTTACAATCTATATTTTTATCTTTATATAATTTTAAAACAGGCATTTATTTAAATTTATGAATTTGTTCATATTAATAATTTATCTGCTAGATTAAAACTTCAATTAAAAATGGACCATTTTCTGTTATTCCGTGTTTAAAATATTTAACCAAATCTTCTATATTATCTACTTTAACTGCGTCTATACCCATTCCTTTAGATATTGAAACCCAATCTAATTCTGGATTTTTAAGTGACAACATTTCAATCGCAGATTTTCCAGGATTTGATACACCAACATTCTTTAATTCTCCTTGTAAAATTTTGTAACTTTGGTTGGCAAAAATTAAAATAACAATATCTAAATTCTCTCTTGCCATTGTCCATAAAGATTGGACGGTATACATAGCGCTACCATCACCTTCAAGAGAAATGACTTTCTGATTTGGACAAGCTATTGCCGCGCCAATTGCTACAGGCATACCAAATCCAATAGATCCTCCACAATTATTTAACCATGTGTGAGGATGAGATCCTGAAGTTTGATAAAAAAATTCTCTGCCAGTTGTTACTGACTCATCAACTATAATTGCGTTCTCTGGTATTAAAGCTCCAAGGGCCATGCCGAGAGAGGTTGTGTTAATAGGACCTTGAGGTATTTCGGGAGGATTAAATTCTGATATTGTTTTAGGGTTATTAGAAGTAACATTTGCAAGATCTGAAAACTCATTGATTAAAGATGTGATATCATCAGATAATCCAGCTAATTCTAAAAAATTTGTTTTATCTTGGGTCAAAATTCCAGGCTTATTAGGATAAGCAAAAAAAGCAACAGGTTGTCTGGCACCAATAGTAATAATAGTGTCAAAATTTTTTAAGGCTTCAACTGCTTTGTCAACAACATAGGGGATTCTTATTGAATTTATCCTTCCTGCTCCTTTGTCTAGTCGTGCGTTAAACCAATCTGTTTTTAATTCACATCCAAGCTTTTCTGCTATTAGAGCTATTTTAATTAGATTGTTTTCTTCTAATGCAGATCCTCCAACAAGAAGTAATGGGTTATTTGCTTTTTGTATTTCTGCTATTGCTTTTTCAATTAAATCTATTGGAACTTTTTTAGAATTATTTTGTAATATAACTTCTTTAATTTCAGAGCCCTCATTCCAAGCAGTGTCACCAGGTAATATCAGAGTTGCAATTTCTCCAGGTTTTTTATTGGCTACTTTTATAGCTTCTGCTGCATCCAATCCTATTTCTTTTGATGATTTGCTAGTTTTAACCCAACTCGAAACAGGTCTTGCTATACCTTCTATGTCAGAAGTTAAAGGAGCATTTAACTTTATATGATAAAGAGCATGTTCACCTACAATATTAACAATTCCAGAATTAGCTTTTTTTGCATTGTGTAAATTTGATAATCCATTTGCTAATCCTGGCCCTAAATGCAATAAAGTTGAAGCTGGTGTTCTTTTCATTCTAAAATAACCATCAGCAGCACCAGTTGCACAACCTTCAAACAAACATAAAATACTTCTCATTTTTTTATAATTATCTAATGCTGCGACAAAGTGCATTTCAGACGTTCCTGGGTTAGTAAAACAAACATTAACATTACCTTTTAATAATGTTCCAACCAATGTTTCTGCGCCGTTCAAAAAAAACTCCTTAAGATATTATTTTGGTAAAATTCAATTTTTTTATCAATCTTTTATTAAATAATACTTTTTTAAATAGTAAAATTAAAAACTTGTTATTTTTTACATTTTTAACTTTATCTAATTTAAAATCTGGGATTTAATTAAAAACAAGAAACATTCTAATTCACTAATAAAAATTATAGGGCCTAATTATTATGTCTACAAAAGTTGATATTGATCATTTAAGAAAATGGATAGGGAAAATAGATAATGTTACTGATTATGTGACACCCATAGTCGAACAAAGATATAGAGCAACGCTTAATATGGATATAGGAAATCCTAAAGATGGGGAGCCAGTCACTTCTGGATTACATTGGATGTTAGGGTGGAATTTAGTTAAAAATGATGAACTTGGCGTAGATTCACATCCAGCATTAGGAGAATTTTTACCTCCAGTCCCATTGCCAAGAAGAATGTGGGCAGGAAGTGAAATTAAAGTCTTAAAACCAATTAGAGTAGGTGACAAAGTTATTAAACAATCAACTGTAGCTGACATTCAAGTTAAGGAAGGACGAACTGGTCTTTTATGTTTTGTAACAGCAGAATATAATTTCTTAGTCAATGATGAAGTAAATATCAATGAAAAACACAATATTGTTTATAGAGATATTTCAAAGTCTGGAGGTGGCTCAGGTTACTCAAAAGACATACCTGAGAAAGCAGATTTAAGTGAAAAAATTTTTATGCATCCAACTATATTATTTAGATATTCCGCAATTGGATTTGTTGGGCATAGAATTCATTATGATCATCCTTACACAGTTAATGAAGAGAACTATCCTGGCTTGATTGTACATGGTCCACTTCAGGCGACTTATCTATTAAGAGCTGCTGAAAAGTTGATGGGTAAGCAAGTAAAGTCATTCACTCATAAAGTCATGGCACCTGTTTTTGCAAATAGTGAGTATATAGTTGGTGTAGATAAAATGGATGATGGTTCAGTGAGCTGTTGGGGTGCAACAAAAGAATTTGGTGTAACTATGAGAGCGGAAGCAAAGTTTTAAAGGAGTGAATGATGACAGATCTGACAAAAATTTTTAGTAATTTTGTATCAAAGGCTACTTTACAAAATTTTAACGATGAAATGATATTTTTTTCAAAAATGTCAATGATTGACTGGTGTGGTGTTGCATATGCAGCAAAAGAAGAGCCAGTATCAAAAATTGTAACTAAATTAATTGAAGAAGAACAAACTAAAGGTCATTCAAAATTAATTTCGAATGGTCAACAGGTATCTTCTAAATCAGCAGCTTTTGTAAATGGAACTATTGGTCATGCCTTGGATTATGATGACACCCATTTTTTATTTACTGGTCATCCAACTGCTAGCGCTTTTCCTACTGCTTTAGCACTTGGTGAAGAGTTAGGCTCTTCAATTGATGAAATAATGTTGGCATATATGTGTGGTGTAGAAATTTCAACTAGGTTAGGGCATATCCTTGGTTACTCACATTATAATAAAGGGTTTCATCAAACAGCTACCAGTGGTGCTTTTGGTGCAACTCTAGTTGCATCAAAATTATTGAAACTAAATGCTCAACAAATCGAAAATGCACTTGGTATAGTTTCAACAAGAGCATCAGGTCTAAAATCACAATTTGGTACAATGGGTAAACCATTTCATGCAGGTATTGCTGCATCGAATGGAATTGAGGCTGCTAAATTATCGAAATTAGGATTTGTTAGCTGTGAAAACGGGATTGAATGTAATCAAGGTTTTTTGAAAACACATGCATGGGATGAAACAATACCTGAGGCAGCAATTAATGGTTTAGGAACAGATTTTTTATTCCCTGAAATTAAATATAAATTTCATGCCTGTTGTCATGGATTACATGCTTTTCTTGAGGCATTAGACGAATTGAAAACAAAAAATAATTTTAATCCAGATTCAATTGAAAAAATTTCAATTCAAACACAACCTTCTTGGTTACAGGTTTGTAATATTGATAGTCCAAAAACAGGATTAGAGGCAAAGTTTTCATATAGGTTAACCGCCGCAATGTCTCTTCATGGGTTGGATACTGGAAGGCTAGATAGTTATAATGAGAAAATTTGCTTTGATGAAAAAATTGTTAAAACACGAGATAAAGTTGAGGTTATTCCAAATGATCAAATGACTAATACCGAAGCATTAATTGAATTAAAAGATGGTTCTGAAATATATAAAAACAGTCATGACTTGAATAATAAAATTGAAAATGAACTATTGCAGAAAAAGATTTTAACTAAATCTTCTTCTCTTTTGTCAGATAAATTATCTAATGAAATTTTTAATGTTTTAAATAGTCCTGAAAAATATCAAGCTAAAGACATTACGAATCTTTTAAAGTAAATGAATTAGAAAGTAGTTTGTTATGAGAAGTATTTTATTTTTACCATTGGATAAAATTGAAAGAGTTCCAAAAGCTTTAGGGTCAAATGCTGATAAAGTTATTTTTGATTTAGAAGATGGACTTGCTAAAGATAAGAAAGATTTTGGGCGTGAAAATTTCATCGAGTTTTCAAAAAGCAATTTTGATAATCAACCAGAGAAATTTTTACTGAGGATAAATGGTTTAGATTCGAATGATTATCATGATGACATTAAAATGTTGAAGAGTTGTCCAAATCTTCCTTATTCTATCGCTATACCAAAAATTGAAGATTCTAAAGAGTGTAAATCCTTTTTAAATGATTTAGGAAAAGACATATTAGTTCTTCCACAAATTGAGACACCTAAAGGAATTGCTAATATCGAATTTTGGAATGTTGAAGGCATAAACTTTTCAGGAATAGGTTTTGGTTCTGCTGACTTTACAGCTATGACAGGTGGAGATATGGGTATAGATTCTCTGGCTTATTCTAGAGGAAAGATAGTTAACGCTTCAGCTCTCTACAATACTATTGCTTTGGATGGTGTTTGGTTAGATTTTCGTGATGCAGAAGGATGTTTTAATGAAACTAAGCTAATTCAATCAATGGGTTTTAAAGGAAAATTTGCAATTCACCCAGATCAAATTGAACCTATACATCAGGCATATAATCCAACTGACGAAGAATTGATGTGGGCAAGAGAAGTTTTAAAAGCATCTGAAACTGCAGGTACTGGCGCATTTAATTTTGAAGGTAAAATGGTTGATGCTCCTGTTTTGGCAAGGGCTAGATCCATTATTGAAAGAGAGGTTTAAATGAGTGAGTTATATGGAATAAAAAAGGTTGGACCAAATAGATATAGAGAAGATCCAGGTAGATATTTTGAAGATTTCAATGTAGGGGACATTTACGAACATTGGCCTGGTCGAACTATTACAGAAACAGATAATATTTGGTTCACAAACTTAACCATGAACACACATCCTGTACATTTTGATGCTAATTATGCGTCTAAAACAGAATTTAAACGTTATCTCGTAAATTCTGCATTTACCTTATCATTGGTTACGGGCATGTGCGTGAGTGGTACTAGTCAGAAAGCAATAGCAAATTTAGGTTGGGAAGAAATAAAATTACCTGCCCCTGTTTTTGTTGGAGATACTTTATATTCTGAAACAGAAGTACTTGATAAAAGAGAATCTAAATCAAGACCAACCCAAGGAATAGTAAGAGTTAGACATATTGGAAAGAATCAAGATAATGTGATTGTGATGGATATGGTAAGATCTTTTTTAGTTGCTAAAAGAGGTCATAGTGTTGTTGATGAAATTATTTCAAAAACAAAATAATTAGAGAGTTTTAAAAAATGAGCTTGCCTCTAGAGGGATTAAAAGTTTTAGCATTTGAGCAGTATGGTGCGGGTCCATTTGGTTCTCAGTATTTATCGGATTTAGGTGCAGAGGTAATAAAAATAGAACCTGCAGGAACGGATGGAGACTACTTAAGAGCACTTGGTCCTTATTTTATTAATGAAGAAAGAAATTCAGCATCAAGTATCTTCTTTCAAGCATTAAACAGAAATAAAAAAAGTATAACTCTTAATATTTTATCTGGTGAAGGGAAGGAAATTTTAGGTAAGTTAGTAAAAACAAGTGATGCAGTTTGCAATAATCTTAGAGGTGATGTTCCTGAAAAGTTAGGAATTACATTTGACCAATTAAAACAATATAATAAAAAAATTGTTGCAGCTCATTGTTCTGCATATGGTAGAGAAGGGCCAAGAAAGAATTGGCCAGGATATGATTATTTAATGCAAGCTGAGGCAGGGTATTTTTCATTGACTGGTGAACCTGATGCTCCTCCGGCAAGATTTGGTCTGTCTATTGTAGATTACATGGCAGGATTAACTATGGCATTTAGTTTAGTGAGTGGTGTTTTATCCGCAAGAGATTCTGGAATTGGAAGAGATATTGATGTAAGTCTTTTTGATACAGCCATGTTTAATCAAAGTTATGTAGCTGCCTGGACTTTAAACTCTGATTATAAACCAGAAAGATTAGATAGATCTGCTCATCCCGTTTTAGTTCCATGTCAACTGTATAAAACTTCTGATGGTTGGATTTATTTAATGTGCAATAAAGAGAGTTTTTGGCCTATTCTTTGTGAATATATAGATAGAAAAGATTTGGGAGAAGATAAAAGGTTTTTAAATTTTAAACTGAGACAGGAGAATAGAAGTCTAATAACAGAAATTTTAGATAAAGAATTAAGTAAAAAGTCTACGTCAGAATGGCTAAAAATTTTTGCAGGTAATGTTCCAGCTGCACCAATCTTAGATGTTAAGTCTTCACTTCAAAATGAATTTGTTAAAGAAAGAAATAACATTCAAACTATAACAACTAAAAATAAAAAAAACATAAGCCTACTAAAAACACCAATAAGATTCGACATTGAAAATCATGTTGACAAAACAGCACCCGAATTAGGTGAACATAATGAAGAGATATTTACTAAGTTAGGCTACTCGATTGAAGACATTAACTTATTGAAAAATAAAGATATTATATAGTTCAATTTATTTTATTAATTTTTTATATAACATATGAACTAAAAAACCTTTGATTACATAGTATTATATGTTTAGTGTCTAAATAATTATTTAACAAAATCTATGTTTCGGAGGAAAATTCATGAGATTAGATAAGAAATTAATGACAGCAGTTGCTACAATTGCAACTGTATTTTCATTAGGTTCAACAAATGCTATCGCAGATGGACACGGTAAAGTTGAACCAATTAAAATGAGATGGGCATCAGACCACTCTGGTCCACCACATCCTGCAGCTATTGCAGAAATGTTTTTTGCAGAGCAAGTTGAAAAGAAAATTCCAGGAAGTAAGGTACAAATTTACTGGGCTAAATCACTTTACAATGTGCCAAAAGGTACACAGGCCTTAACAAAAGGTAATCTAGAAATGATGACTGGACAGTTTGGTAAAACTTCTTCAGTTGAGCCTTTAGCAAATACAATTGTAGGAGCTGGTAAATTAACTACTCCTGGTGCTATCAATGGACTAGATGGTACAAAAACTTTTGCTCAATTAAAGAAGGTATTTAATGATAAGCATGGAATTACAATTTTTGGTTCTGGTCACTTAAGTATGTATATGGGTGCTGGAGCTGTTAAAAGTAGAATGCTTGTTCCAGCTGACTTCAAAGGTAAAAAAATCAGAAGTATGGGACCTGCTGAAAATGCATTACTTGGATCATTAGGTGCTAATCCAACTACAATGTCATTTGGAGATGTTCCACCAGCACTTCAAACTGGAGTAATTGATGGATTATTAACAAGTTTAGGTGGATTTAACGCAACAAAAGAGCAAGCTCCATTTTTTACTGTAGCTGGCATCAATGGTATCGTTGGTGATTATTATTGGATTGGTGCTTCAAACAAATGGTGGTCAACACTATCTAAAGCTCAACAAAAAGCTTTAGCTGACATTATTGTTAATGACTTTATTCCATATCAAAAGGCAATAAACTTTTGTAATGATAAGAGACTAGTTGATAAGTATAAAGTAACAGACAAGTCTAAGCCTGGTATTTATGTAATGAATCCATCAGAAGCTGGTGTTTTACAAAAGGCTGAAGGTGGTGCTACAAATAACTGGATTAAAACAAAAGTTGATGCAACTGGTGATAAAATGGTAGACCAATTTACATCAGAGGCTGCGGCTTTAGTTAAAGCAAATCCATTAGGATCAGATCCATTAGAAAAGACTGATTGTACTGCTTTTGCTGCAGACTTTGCTAAATATGCAAAAGGAACAGCATTATTTAAAAAGAAGTCACGTAAGTAACTTTATCAAAAGGCCTAGATTTAATTTAGGCCTTTTTTAATTAGCATGAAAAAATTTTATCATATTTCTGAATTGATTAAGCTCTGGATCGAGAAGATCTTAGGGACTTTGTCAGCTCTGTTGATGATAGGTGTAACCTTATTCGCTTTAGCTGAAATTTTTAGAAGATATATTTTGGGTGTTGTATTTGAGTGGGGTCAGGATGCAGTTATCTATGCTACAATGTGTTCAGTTGCTTTTTTCATTTGTGTAACACAAATTAAGAGAGGGCATTTAGTCATGAGTGCTGTACTTCAATTATTGAGTGCCTATAAATTTTTTAGATTAATTGGATTTGCAAAAATTTTTGTTTCAACTACAGTTTGTATTTTTTGTGCTTCATTAACTTATACAGCTATTTCTACTATACAATATTCAATTCAGATAAGTGAATTGTCAGAAAGTTTATTTTTTTATATGTGGCCATTTCATACTTGTTTAGCTATAGGCTTAGGTTTAATGTCACTTGTGGCTTTTTTACAAATAATTGAAGATATTCATAGCTATATTAAAGGTGATCATTTCACAGAAAAAGTTGAATTATCAACGGATGTTTAGATAGATAATTGTTATGTGGAGTTTAGGTAGTACATTATTCATGCTTTTATTTGCTGGAGTTCCTATTGGAATTTCATTAGCTGGTGCTACTGCGATTGGTGTACTATTTGATGATTTTCTTACTTACAGTACTTTATTCGAAGCTTTTTTTAGCTTTTTAACTAAATATACTTTAGTAGCAATACCCTTTTTTATTTATGCTGGTTTTTTAATGGAAAGAACAGGCCTTGTTGCAGGTTTATTTAGATTTGCTGATTCTTTAGTTGGGTGGGTTCCAGGTGGCTTCGCATATGCAACTCTTTTAGCAGCAGTTTTATTTGGGGCAATATCAGGTTCTTCAACAGCGATGGCTGCAGCAATGAGTGTTATTGCATATCCGGAGCTTGTAAAAAGAGGTTACCCCAAATGGATGGCAGCCGGTGTAATTGCCTCAGCTGGAGGGATAGCTTTATTGATACCACCAAGCATCACTCTTATTTTATTTGGTGTTATAACAGAGATATCAATTATTGATTTATTTTTTGCAGGAATTGTGCCTGGCATAATGTTAGCAATAAGTGATGCAGTTATAATTATTAGCGTTTCACTATTTATAAAATTACCTCGTGGAAAATTTGACTTATGTGAGGTTTGGATTTCATTTAAAGATGCTTGGCCAGCTTTGTTGATGCCAGTTATAATTTTAGGTGGGCTTTATGGAGGAGTATTTACACCAACAGAAGCAGGTGCTGCTGCTGCCAGTTACGCATTATTTTATGGTCTGGTTTTTAAAAGAAAGACTTTTCTAAAAGAATTAATGCCAACGACAGTAAGGACTATGAATTTAACAGCTGTGGTTTTCTTTTTGTTAGGATGTGTTGGTATATTTCAGTTTTATCTTGCTAATATGGGATGGCCTCAGATGATTGCTGAATGGGCTGGTACTTTAGGTTTATCAAGGCTTGGATTTTTGTTTGCTTTAATGAGCTCTTTGCTATTCTTATCTATGTTTTTAACAGGTGTTGCAATTTTAGTTTTAACAGTACCTATTTATTTCCCTGTTGCATTAGCACTTGGGGTTGATCCTGTACACCTTGGAATTTTAACAGCTTTATGTATAGAAATTGGAAGTGTAATTCCACCTGTTGGCCTTAACTTATTTGCTGTAAGTGGAGTTACAAAATTACCTGTAACGACTGTGATTAGGGGCTCATTTCCATTTTGTATTTCAGATACGGTTGTTTTAATAATAGTACTTTTATTTCCAGCTTTAGCTCTTACTTTACCTTCATTATTAATAACTTCACACTTTGGCTAGCTAAATTCTAAGAGTATTTTTTTTGAAATACTTAAAAGGTTATTATCATCAGCCTTCTTTGAAATAAATTGACAACCTATTGGTAAATTATTTTTGCTTGTAAACATTGGTAATGTTATCGATGGCAATCCTAATAAAGTCCAAGTTGTATTTAATACTGGTGAGCCTGTATATTCTAAACCACTTAGTGCTTCGCCTAGAGCACTCGGTGATATTATACAGTCATAAGAAGATATCTTGTTATTAATCATATGTTTATGTCTTTCAAGATGATCAAATAAATAATGGTAATCACTTAATGACATATTTTCACCGTCACTAAGCCTTCCATTTCTTAGGATATCACTTAGTTCACTATAGTGGTGAAAACGTTCGGCGGAAATAGATCTTTTAAATTCAAATCCACTTATTTTTTTATGTATTTCACTAGACTCTAAAATTAAATTATTTAAATCTATTTCTTCTACATTAACTTTCAATTCTATTAGATTAGAAATAAAACTTTCTAGATTTACTTTAGAGTCGTCATCTATTTTATTCCAGTAAGGAGTTTTAACGAACGCAAACCTAATATCATTAATATTTAAATTTTCATTTAATAAACATTCTTCTTCTATCAAAATATTCCTCATACTAAGTATATCTTCTATTGATCTAGCCATAAGACCTAAAGTATCTATAGATGGTGAGTTTGGTAAAATTCCTGATTTATCAAAATCTCCATAAGTTGGCTTATAGCCTATAACTCCACAATAAGCTGCAGGTCTTATAACAGAACCAGTTGTTTGCGTTCCAAAAGCAATAGGTATCATGTTTTCTGCTACTGCAGCAGCTGAACCAGAGCTAGATCCACCTGGGGTATGTTCATAATTATGAGGATTAACAGTTGGTCCAGGGTGTCTGTGACCCAGTTCAGTTGTCACTGTCTTACCAATAGGAATACAGCCATAGTGTTTAGCGATTGCGACACTTCCAGCATCTCTTTTTGGTATATTTTCTGAATAAAAAGGTGTGCCCATCTGTGTCGGCATACCCTCAATATCAATAATGTCTTTTGCAGCAAATGGTATTCCAAAATTTTTCTTTTTCATTTGATCACATTTTTTTGCTAATTCGATTGGTCTCGTATAATCAATGTAGGAAAAGGCTTTAATAAAAGGTTCTCTTGTTTTTATTCTTCCTAAACAACTTTCAATCCATTCTAAATATGAAAGTTTATTTTTATCAATTAATTCAAGAGCTTTTGTAGCAGTTAATTCAAATGGTTCTGTCATAAAAAAAAATTAAATAAATTGAAAAAAAATTAATAAATAATAACATTATAACTTAACTGAAATAAATACAAGTTGATAGATATGGAAAAATTAACAGAAAAATTAGCTGAATTTTGTGAAAACATTAAATTTGAAAAATTACCTAAAGATGTAGTTGAAAGAACTAAGCTACTTATTTTAGATACTGTTGGAATAATCATCAGAGCAAGGCATGATGCTGAATCAACAGAAAGTTTGATAAAAGCAATTCAAACATTAGATTTGGATAATGGTAATTGTAAAGTTTTTTCAGATAAAAATAATTATGCACCGTCTGCTGCTGCTTTAATTAATGGTACTTTAGCACACTCTCTAGATTTTGATGATACTCATGCTGAAGCTTCTCTTCATTCAAGTGCACCAATTTTATCTGCTGCTCTTTCAGCTGCACAAATGAAAAACTGTTCAGGACAACAATTAATTACAGCTTGTGTTATAGGTTATGAAATTCAAATAAGACTTGGGTTGGCAGGTGGAGCATCTGAGCATTATAATAGAGGATTTCATCCAACTGCTACTTGTGGTATTTTTGGGGCTGTTGCAGCAACTGGTCATATTTTGGGATTAAATAAAAATCAATTTATTTCAGCCTTTGGTATTGCCTTAAGTCAGTCATCGGGTTCAATGGAATTTTTAAACGATGGATCTTGGACAAAAAGATCACATGTTGGTCAAGCTGCCCAAAATGGATTAAAATGTGCTGTTTTAGCTTTGGAGGGTTTTAAAGGTCCACAACAAGCTTTTGAGGGTAAATGGGGATATTTAAATTCTTTTGTTTCTGGTGGAGATTCTAAAAAAGCCTTAAATGCTTTAGGTGAAAAATTTGAAACTCTTAATTTAGGTGTAAAGCCCTACCCATCATGTAGATACAGTCATGCAGCAATAGATGGATTGTTAGAACTTAAAGAAGAAATAGGTTTTAATTTTAAAGAGCTAGAGGATGTTGAAATTGGATTATCAAATACAGCATTAAATATTATCGGTGTTCCTTTAGAAGAAAAAAGAAATCCTAAGAATATAGTTGATGGACAATTTTCAATGCCTTTTTGTGCAGCTATAGCTGCAAAAAAAGGAAGTTTTGTATGGGATGATTATAAAAATAGTTTAACTGATAATGAAACTCTATCTTTATGTAAAAGAATAAAAACTGCTCACGACAAAAAGGCTGAAGAATATTGCCCAGAATATATGAGTGCAAATGTTAAAATTAAAGTTAATGGTAAAGAGCATGAAAGATTTGTAAAAATTCCAAAAGGCGATCCAGAAAATTTTATGACCCAAGATGAGTTTATCGAGAAATTTGACGGTCTTGTGGAACCATACTTAAAAACAGAAAAATCTGATGAACTTAAAAATTTTATGCTTAAACTAGATAATGCGAACAGCATAGATTCATTATTTGAGTTAAGTAATTAAATAAGAAAGAGAGAAACTAAATGGACGATCAGAAACTAGCAAAAATAAATTTGGCCACTTCTGAAAATGATAAACTTATTCTTAGTAGCATAGATAAGTTTTTAGAAAAAGATGTTAAACCTTATGTTAAAGAATTTGAATCTGAGGATAAATATCCTCAAGACATAGCTGACAAAATGGCTGAACTGGGTCTTTTTGGAGCAACTATATCTGAAGATTATGGTGGATTAGGTTTGTCTGCTGTTACTTATTCTAAAATTGTAGAAAATGTGTCATCTGTTTGGATGTCAGTATCTGGCATTTTTAATTCCCATTTAATTATGTGTGCTGCTGTAGAAAAGTTTGGCACTGATGAAATGAAAAATTATTATCTGCCTAAATTTGCAACAGGAGAATTAAGAGGAGGTATTGCTTTGACAGAACCAGATTGTGGAACAGATTTACAATCAATAAAAACAAAAGCTACTAAAGATAATACGAAGTATAGAATAAATGGAACTAAAACATGGATAACAAATTCAGTCCAAGGAGATGTTTTAGCAGTATTGGTTAAGACGAATAATGAAATTTCACCACCTCATAAAGGAATGAGTTTATTATTGGTTCATAAAGATCAAGGTTATATTCCAAGAAAATTAAAAAAACTAGGATATAGAGGAATTGATACAGGAGAAGTTCAATTCAATGATGTTGAAATACCTCTAGAAAATTTAATCGGCACTGAAGAAGGCAGAGGTCTACAGCAAATATTATCAGGCTTAGAATTAGGGAGAATTAATGTTGCAGCTAGAGGGGTAGGTCTTGCAAAGGCCGCATTAGATGATTCTATAGAATATTCTAAAATTAGAAAAACATTTGGAAAACCAATATCTAATCACCAATCAATTCAAATTAAATTAGCAGAAATGGCGACTAGGTTAGAAGCATCAAGATTACTTACAGAACAAGCAGCTATTGCATATGACAGTGGAGAAAGATCTGATTTGCAAGCAGGAATGGCAAAACTATATGCTACAGAAACAGCTTTACATAATTCGACTGAAGCTATGAGAATTCATGGAGGTTTTGGATATTCGCCAGAATATAATATCGAAAGATATTATAGAGATGCACCTTTATTAGCTATTGGCGAAGGTACAAATGAATTACAAAAAATAATTATAGCTAAGCAGTTAGTTGAATAAATCAGACTATATAATTTCTATACAGTATTAAAAACGAAAAACTACTAATCCCAATTATTAGTCCAAAGCTTGTATTTTTGGAAAAAGCTAAAAATACAATAATTCCTATAAAAAAAGGAATTATTCTATCAGTATCAGGTATTAAATTGAGAGCATTATCAGGGAAAAAAACTATTTTAAATACAATAGCTGTTGTCATTCCATAGGCTATTGAGTTAATTGTTTTTGCAATTATAGATTCGTTATCAATATTTTTTGAATATAAAACACCTAGATATCGCCATATAATCATTCCTGCAAAAGCTACAAATAGTAAAATTATAGTATTTTGATCAAATAAAGAGATTGTCATGTTTTTAAAAATCTTCCAGTTAAATAACCTGGTATAGCTGATAACAATCCTGAAGTTAAAATACTCCAATCACCTAAAAATGGATAACTTACGATTAGTAGAAAGCCACTGACGACAATCGTAATAATATAAATGTTATCTTTGGCATTTAAGATTAATATCATTAGATACAAAGGTATGAAAAAAATTGGGATCGTAATAAGTTCTTTTGATAATTTACTAAATATAAAATATCCAATTGATAATCCAATAAAACACATTACAACTAAACCAATTGCCAATCCTTTGTAATAAATAAAAATATAATTTTTTGAAATTTTGTCTGGATTTGTTGAAATTACAGTCCATGCCGTCGGACTAACCCATTGTGCCCAAAACAACTTATTTAAAAAAGAATTTTTTTGAGAAGCAACATTCATAGTCAAAAACGCAGAAAGTACAATGAACAATGTTCTTATATTTGCTAAAAAAATGCTCATAAACATTAATATAATTGAAGCTCCCGATGAAATTAAAGTAACAAACAAAATCATACCAGGCATGCTCCATAAAAATAGCATTGATGCTATTGTAACAAAGTAATCTAGATTTGATTCGTATGCTAAGGCGCCAAAGCCAATCATTGCAGATCCCATAGCAAAACCGGGAAGACTAAATCCTTGTATTAATCCCTTCTTAAATTCAGTTTTCATCTTAATTATGTATATCTATGTTTTTGCTATCAAATCAATTTCTATGGATGCGCCTACTGCTAGTCCTGTTACCCCAATGCATGTTCTTGCTGGTAATTTATCTCTAGAAAAGTATGTTTCATATATTTGATTTACGATATCAAAATCTTGAAATTTAACCAAATAAATTCTTACAAATATTATATTTTCCCAAGGGACATTTGATTTCTTAAGAACGGTAGATAAATTTTTAATAACTTGATGAGTTTGGTCTCTAATATCATTTGAGACTAATTTACTTGGATCATTTTCTAAGGTAGGCATTTGTCCAGTTACAAATAAATATTCATCAGATTTCACAGCATGACTAAATGGACCCACTCTTTTTGGACCATCTGAAAATGTTAAATGTTCAATCATAAATAACTCCTATAGTTTTTTTTAAAATTAATTGTAAACTATTATAAATAGTGAGGATTAGCATATGAGATTTAAGGATAAAATAGTATTAATTACTGGCTCAGCGGGTGGTATAGGTTTTAAAACTGCTTTAGATTTTGGCAATGAGGGTGCAATTGTAGCAGTAACAGATATTGATTTTGAAATGGCAAAAAAATTATCTAATCAAATAATAAGTAATGGAGGAATTGCAGAACCTCTTCAATTGGATGTAACAAATTTAGAACAAACAAAAAATGTATTTGAAGTTTTAAATAAAAAATATGGAGTTTGCGATATTGTTTTTTGTAATGCTGGTATCAGGGAAATCACTCCAATGTTAGATTTAGAATTTGAAGATTGGAAAAAAGTTATTGATGTAAACGTTAACGGAGTATTTTTATCAGCTCAAACGTTTGCTAAAAATTGTGTAAAACACAATAAAACAGGAAATATTGTTATTACTGCCTCTACATTAGGTATTGTAGCAGCTAATTCCAGATGTGCTTACACAACATCAAAACATGCAACCGTTGGATTAACTAAGCAATTAGCAATGGATTTAGCTAAGAATAATATAAGAGTTAACGCTGTCGCTCCTGGAGTTATTAAAACTCCTCTAACTGAAAGATACTTTCAAGATAAAGAAGTAGCTAAAAAAATTAATGGGATTCACGCTATGAATAGAGTTGGTGAGCCTGAAGAGGTATCTAATGCAGTTAGATTTTTAGCAAGTGATGAATCCAGTTTCTGTACTGGATCTATTTTAACAGTTGATGGAGGATGGACAGCTGGGAAATTTATGTAATATATTGGTAACATATATAGCTTATAAAAATACCAAATTCCTGAATTATTGATGAAATTAAGTTAAATAATTCAAGGATTTTTTATGGAGATAAAACTGAAGAATAATTTGACGACACAAAAACTAGATTATCTTGGACAAAAAGATCTTTTTTTTGACAGAGAATTGAGTTGGTTGTCATTTAATGAGAGAGTTTTAAAAACTGCTTTCGACTTGACCATCCCAATTGGAGAACGATTAAGATTTTTAACAATTAGTGCTACGAATTTAGATGAATTTTTTATGGTAAGGATTGCTGGTCTTTACCAACTAATGGCTAGAAAATATGAAATTATTCCATTTACAGGAAAGCGCATAGACACATTAATGAATGAAATTTTAAGTCTTATAAGAAAACTCAAGTTAAATCAGGATGTGCTCTTAAAAAATTTAATCCATGAATTAAAAAGATTTAAAATTAGCTTTTGCAATATTGAAGATTTATCACAAAAAGAAAATAAATGGATTGAAAAATACTATGAAGAAAACATTATTCCACTTATTGCTCCAACAACACTTGATCCAGCTCACCCTTTCCCTTTTATACAAAATCAAGGTAAGGGGTTGTTTATTGAAATGTCACACGGAACAAACAAAGAAATTAATTCGGTAATACTACTTCCAAAAAATCTCAATAGGTTCGTAAGACTTCCAGGTGAAGAGCATAAATATATTTTACTTGAGGATTTGATTGCAAGATTTATCGATAAAATTTATCCAAATCACAAACTAAAAAACTTTGGAATGTTCCGTGTTTTGAGAGACTCAGAAATTGAAATTGATGATGAAGCTGACGATTTAATTGATGAATTTGAATCAGCATTAAAAGCAAGAAGAAGAGGTGATGTTGTATCCTTAGAAATTTCAAGTAATTTATCTCAGAATACGCAAAAACTTTTACAAAGAGAATTAAATATAAATAAGTCTAGAATTTATATTACAGACCAATTTATAGATTTAGATAATTATAAAGAATTATTTAATTATTTTAATAGTACGTTTTTTTATAAACCATATAAGCCAAGATTTCCTCAAAGAATCTATGATTTTAAGGGCGATTGTTTTTTAGCAATAAGAAATAAAGACATAATTATTCACCATCCTTTTGAAACTTTTGATGTGGTTGTAAATTTTCTAAATCAGGCAGCTGAAGATGAAGATGTCCTTACAATTAGACAAACATTATATAGGACAACTCCATCATCTCCAATTGTTGAAGCTTTGGTAAAAGCGGCAGAAAAAGGTAAAACTGTTATAGCAATCATTGAATTAAAAGCACGTTTTGATGAAGAAAACAATGTTCAGCTTGCAAGGATTTTAGAAAAAGCTGGTGTTCAAGTTGCTTATGGATTGGTAGATCTTAAAGTACATTCAAAACTCTCTTTAATCACAAGAAAAGAAAATAATAAACTTGTATCTTATGCGCATTGTGGAACAGGGAATTACCATCCGTCAACAGCAAAAATCTATACAGATTTTTCATTTTTTACAATAGATAAAAATATTTGTAATGATGCAATGATGGTATTTAATTTCTTAACTAGTCATATCCAGCCAAAAGATATGAAAGATTTAATTATATCACCAAATTCATCTTTTGAGTGGTTAATTAAAAAAATTGAAAATGAAATTAATTTTGCAAAGAAAAATTTGCCTTCAGGAATTTGGATTAAATGCAATGCTATAGTAGACTCTAAATTAATTGAAAAGCTTTATGAAGCATCAAATGTAGGAGTAAAAATAAATTTATTTGTTCGGGGTATTTGTTGTTTAAAGCCAAATGTAAAAGGATTGTCTGAAAATATAATAGTAAAGTCAATTATTGGAAGGTTTTTAGAGCATGGTAGAATATATGTTTTCGCAAATGGTGGAGAATTTCAATCTATTAAAAATGATGTTTACATATCGTCTGCAGATATGATGCCTCGTAATCTATATACAAGAGTAGAAGCTTATGTGCCACTCAAAAATGAAACAGTGAGAAGCCAGATATTAACTCAAGTTATTCCAGCACTAATCAACGACACAAAAAACTCATGGTTGCTTGAACAGACTGGAGAATATGTTAAGTTAGAGGATAAGCTTAATTTTTGTTCACATTCTTATTTTATGGAAAATCCAAGTTTATCTGGCCAAGGAACTCTATCTAAATTCAAAACTGCTTAATGTCCGTAAAAAAAACTTCTCAAATATTAAAACTTAAACTTAAAAAGTCAAAATTAGCAATCATAGATATTGGTTCTAATTCTGTAAGGTTAGTGATTTATCCTGATTCTGGAAAATATCCTTATCCTCTTTTTAATGAAAGAATTAATTGTAGGTTAGGTGAAAAATTGTTTGAAACTGGAAAGTTATCAACTAGATCTATTTCTAGAGCATTAAAAGCCTTACAACGATTTTCAGTTATCATTAAAAATATGGAAGTAAAACATATTGTACCAGTTGCAACTGCAGCTGTAAGAAACTCAAAAAATAAAAAAGAATTTATTTTGCCAGCTGAAAAAATTCTTTCTTCAAAAATTCGTATATTAACGAAAAATGAAGAAGCTGAGTTAGCGGCTTTGGGTTTAGTTAGTAATGTTCCAATTAAAAATGGGATAATTGCTGATTTAGGTGGAGGTAGTTTAGAATTAATTTTGATCAAAAAAGGTAAAATAAAAAAATTAGAAAGTTTAGATGTAGGTCACCTAATACCAGTCAATCAAGATAAAATCATAAATTTATTTAAATCAATTAAATGGCTAAAGAAGTCAAACAACATGAATTTTTATGGCACTGGTGGAAGTTTTAGAAGTTTAGGTTCAGCTTATATAAAAGATTCAAATTATCCACTCTACTTAATTCATGGCTTATCAATAAAAACTGAAAGTTCGGTTTTATTATTAGATAAAATAATGGATGCTAAAGAAGAATTTTCTGGAATTCCTCAAAATCGTATGCCTACAATTAAGAATGCAGCAAATATAATACAAAATTTAATATTAGCTTGTGATCCAAAAAAAATAATTATTACTGGAACAAGTATTAGAGATGGGATTGTATTTGAACTAAATCCCTCAAAAATCATAAATCCGGATAAATCTTCAAATATTAAATATTTTACTAAGAATCAGAGATTTAATGGAATGCAGAGTGCAATTAAAAAGTTCTTTGATCCATTAATGGAAGACTTAGTGGGTCCAAAATTAAAAAGGTTATTTAAGTTAGCCTGCCAACTATCAGATATATCATGGAATGAGCTTTCAGATTTAAGAGGAGCTATCGCAGCAGAAAGAATTATATCTTTACCTTTAAAAAATTTACTCCACAAAGAACGTATTTGGTTAGCTCAGGCAATTTATCATCGTTATGTGGGCCTCAAAGATAAAAAATCGATTTCAAAAAAATTAATTAGATTATTAACTGAAAAAGAAAAACAATCAGCCTTTGCTGTTGGAATAGGATTAAGGTTTTTATATACATTTAGTGCTGGAAATCCAAAAAATTTAGACTCAATAGAGATAAACATTGAAAATAAAAAGTTAGTTTGTGTGTTAAAGCCAAAAGGCAAAATTCTTTTTGATTCTAACTCAGAAAGAAGGTTAAAAGCTTTTGCAAATGCTTGTAAACTTAATTACAAAATTATTGATAATAATATATAAAATTTAATAATAAAGTTTTTAAAATTTGAAAATAGGTTTTTTTTGGATCATTTAAATAATTTTGATTTGTTTACAATTATGTCGGTTACATACTTTATTGCCGGAATAATTAAAGGAATAATAGGGATTGGATTGCCAACAACAGGTATGGCAATTTTGTGTTTTTTTGTAAATCCAATTACAGCTTTAGGACTTAATCTAATACCAATGACAATCTCAAATTTATGGCAATTTTATAGAGCAGATAATAGGTTACAAATTATAAAAGAGTATAAATATTTTGTAATATCTATAATTGGATTTTTATTAATTTCTTCTTTTTTTGCAGCAAAAATTGGAAATCAATTGGTCAGTGCCATTTTTGGTTCTATGGTCCTTTTATTTGTTATAACAAATTCATTATCAATAAAGTTTGAAAAAATTAAAGTTAACGATGTAAAATTGCAATTCGTTTTTGGAGGGTTGTCTGGATTGATTGGTGGCATTACATCACTGTGGGCTTTGCCTATTACTATTTATCTTTTTATAAAAGATGTATCTCCAAAACATTTTGTGGATGTTAGTGGTTTTTTTATCTTGATGGGATGTTTTCCTGTATTTTTAGGATATTACAATACTGATGTATTAAGTAATGAAATGTTTAAATATGGTTTAATGGGAGCTCTTTTTTCTTTGATTGGGTTTTATATTGGAGAGAAAATTAGAGGTGGTATTAAAAAAGATTTATTTAAAAAATTACTTTTGATTTTTTTTACTTTCATTGCCATCAAAATGATATTTGACGCATTTTTTAAATAAGACGAATTCTTGTTTCTGACAAGTTGCCAACATTATAAGTAACAACATCACCTTTTTTTGGTGATCTTGTTTTGATAACGCTGCCTGTAATGATTTTACTTCCTTTTGGGACATTTAAATTTAGTGACAACCGTAGATTAATTACCCACGCAAGTGTATAAAAAGGATTTGCGTCTCTTATAATAGCTTCTTGAGGTTTTTCATCATTCCAATACAATGTTGATTTTAATGTATTAAAATCAATATTTTTCCAATTTTCGATCGGATTGCCAAGGATTACTCCAGCACACCAAACATTATCTGATGCCATACTTAAAGCATCTATATTTTCGTAATCTGCGTCTCTATCAATTATTAATTCAAAAGCTGAATAAATATTTGAGATATAATCAAGTACATTATTCTCATCAAACTTAATAGATTTAGAATTTAGATCTTCGCTAATTTCCATTGCAAGTTCAAATTCTAAACCTAAACCGTGATAAGAGGCGAAATCAACTTCAAAAGGTGAATCATAAATTTCGCTTTCAAATATTCCTCCTGCAATAGGATGATCAATGCCACATAATTCTTGTTGCACTTTAGAG
Source organism: uncultured SAR116 cluster alpha proteobacterium (assembly GCA_902524215.1). Taxonomy (GTDB): domain Bacteria; phylum Pseudomonadota; class Alphaproteobacteria; order Puniceispirillales; family Marisalimonadaceae; genus TMED54. Next base: position 26,735 of record CABZCK010000002.1, on the reverse strand, counting down.
GCTAAGGCAATTTTAAATCCTCCAAGTTTACCTCTTCCACAATTTCTTTGAAATTCTTTCTGTGCTAAATAAGCTTCATTAATATCTTTAGGTTTTAAATTTTTAGGAAGATTTCTGTATTTTATATTATTTTGATGGTCATTAATTAAAAATTTAGCTATTTCAGAAGTTTTTGTCATTTTAAAATCCATAATATCCATTATTGAAAATATTTATTTAATAGTTTAACTTAAAGAAAATTATAGGCAATTAAATGTTAGATTTTAACAATTTAGATTTTTCAAATATTTGTGAAAATTGGTTTCTAAATTTTAACGATTTTTTGAATGATGATAAGTTTAATTATGATAATCTGTTTTATTCAGAATCACATTGGAGAGATTTTGTTTCAATAACTGGTGACATTATTACTTTCACAGGTATTAAAAATTTCAATGATAAATTGCGTAAAAATATTATAAAACAAAATGCACGAAATTTTTGTGTTGACACAAGTAGAACACCACCAAGAGAAGTTATTCGTGCTGGGGAAAAGGTAATTGAAGCAATTTTTTCATTTAAAACAAAAGAAGGTATTGGTGAAGGAGTATTAAGATTAATGCCTTCAAAAAAAAATCCTACACATTTTAAATGTTGGTCAATATCGACCTCATTGAAGGAACTGAACTTAAAAAAAGTTAGTTCTAAAGCTTCGATGATCCGAGATTTTAAAGCACCAAATTGGTTAGATATAAGAAATTTTGAAAAATCATATGTAGATAGAGAGCCAACAGTTTTAGTTGTCGGCTGTGGACAAGCAGGATTATCAATAGCTTCAAGATTGAAACAATTAAATATTGATACTCTTGTTATTGATAAACATGAAAGAATTGGGGATAATTGGAGAAAAAGATATCATTCTTTAACTTTGCACAATCAAACACAAGTTAACCATCTACCTTTAATGCCTTTTCCCAAAACATGGCCAACATATATCGCTAAAGATAAATTAGCAGGTTGGTTTGAATATTATGCAGAAAGTTTAGAATTAAATGTTTGGAATAATACTGAATTTATGTCAGCCGAATATATATCTAAAGATAAAATTTGGGATGTAAAAATTAAGGATACTAAAGGAAAAACTAAGAAAATAAAACCTCAACATATTGTTATGGCGATTGGTGTTAGTTCTGTTCCTCAAATGCCAAATATTAAAGGGATAGAAAATTTCAAAGGTGAAAAAATTCATTCTGGTTATTTTAAAAGTGGTAAACCCTATCAAAACAAAAATGTTTTAGTATTTGGAACTGGAACTAGTTCACATGATGTTTGTCAAGATTTACACGCAAATGGTGCTAATGTAACTATGGTTCAGAGATCTCCAACAATGATTGTTAATCTTGAGCCAAGTGCACAATTACCTTATGCATTGTATCAAGAAGGTCCATCAACTGATGATTGTGATTTAATTGCTATTTCTAGTCCATTAAGCGTTTTAAAAAAAACACATCAAATTTTAACAAAAAAATCAAAAAAACTAGATAGTGAACTTCTAAAAAAATTAGAAAAAATTGGTTTTGTTTTAGATTATGGTGAGGATAACACTGGTTGGCAATTTAAGTATTTAACAAGGGGTGGAGGATATTATTTTAATGTTGGAGCTTCAAATTTAGTTGCAGATCAAAAAATTAAACTAATACAATTTTCAGATATTAAAGATTTTTTAAGTGATGGGATTATTTATAATTCTAAAAAATTAAAATATGACAGTTTTGTATTTGCAACCGGATATAAAGGTCAAGAGTACATGGTAAAAAAACTTTTTGGTAATGAAGTTGCAGATAAAGTAGGGAAAATTTGGAATTTTGATACCAAAAAACAAGAATTAAATAATATGTTTGTCAAAACAAATCAACAAGGATTATGGTTTATTGCAGGAAGTTTGGCTCAATGCAGAATCTTCTCTAAATATTTAAGTTTTCAAATTTCTAAAGAATTAAAATAATCCTCTTTAAATAATTTTTGTTAAATCCGAATTGGAAAATTATTTTCTCTATTTAATATTAATATATCTGATCTATTTTAAATTAATTTTAAAAAAATGATCTCTGATGATTAGTAATTAAATTAATGCAAAAATTTATTTTTATAACGATTGACGATTTGGTCTGTAAAAACTACAACGCAAAAATCTATAGTATTAAATTCTTTATCAATGAAGTAGTCTTTACTCAACATTCCTCCTGCTCTTAAATAACCTTTTATCAAAGGTGGTAGATTTTTAAAAACCATCTTTTCGTCATGTAATTTTTGAAAATGAATAGAATTTTTTTGCAGTGATTTTACATTGAAGTCATCACAGAGACAGAAATTTTTGCGTAATAAATTAAATTCATTTCTAAATTTTTGTGGATCTGTTCCATGAAAACTAGCACAACCAAACAAAATTTTTATTTTATAATCATTTATATAATTCGAAATACCTTGCCATAATAATTTTAAAATTATTCCTGACCGATAGTCCGGATGAACACAGGAACGTCCAAGCTCTAACATGTTTGAATTAGAAAAATGTTTTTTTAAATTTGAAATATCAAATTCCTGTTCAGTATAAAATCCTTTACAAATTTTTGCAAAATTTCCTCTAAGTAACCTGTAAGTTCCAACCACATTTTCATTATTGTTAATATTATTATCAATAATTATAATGTGATCTGATATTTTATCGTAAAAATCAAAGTCTCTTTTTAAGAGATTAGTTATAGGTTTATTTATATCTTTTTTATTTTTAAAGAAAATTTGATATCTTAAATGTTGAGCTTTTTTTATTTCAAAATTTGATTGAGCTATTTTAACAGTAAAATTTTTAAATATTATTGGATTAAAATTTACTTTGTTATTTTTTAAAAATCTTTGTCGTCTAGTATTTCCAGAAATAATTTTTTTACTTTTTATTAAAAACTTACTAACTTTGATATTATTTAATAAAGTTAAGCTATCCATTTATTAATCATAATAAAATAACATTACAAAAATATTAAAATAAATAAAATTTTATGATTTTATTCATATCTAACTTGTGCATGCACCCACTAAGATACATTAAATTTAATTAATATCAGTTAGGTAGAAAACAACCCTAGCTACTGTTCCATGGAAAATGATCATTAGGCAGATTATCTGATTTAATATTCATATTTAATACATTAATCAGTTAAAGGTCTAAGTTTTATTTGGTTTTTTTCTTCAAAATTTAATGCAATATTGCTCATATCAGCATCTAATCCAAAATCATTTATTGTTTCTTGAAGAATTTTTTTTGAAAGATCTCCAAGAGGTAGATCAACATTTAATAAAGCTCCATTCTTAAGAGCAATTGAAGCGTCTTTATTCATTAGACCTGTCGTAAATCCCTGAAACATTTTTCCTGACAAAATATTGTCTGGTAAAGTAATTTCGGTAGCATAATTTCTGCCAGAACTTTTTTGAATAACTTCTACAGCTTTTTTGGGGTCAATGCCGTCTTTAACAAGCATAGATAAAACCTCAAAAGTAGCTATTCTACAAATTAGATTTAATAAATTGTTACCCGCTTTTAAACTATGCCCACTTCCTATAGGGCCAGCGTGAAAAACATTTGTGCTAATCATATTTAGTAATGGTTTAACTTTTTGAAAAATAATTTCTTCACAACCGGCCATTATAGCTATTATTCCCTCTTTTGCACCTTTAGGACCGCCACTGACGGGAGCATCAACAAAGTTTACATTTTTTTTTGCAAGAATATTAGATATTTTTCTTGTTACTTCAGGTTCACCAGTAGTCATGTCAATTACAAATGCATTTTTTTTTAGGTCATTTATTAATCCGTTTTCACTAATTGTAATTTTTTCAACAATTTCACTTGTTGGCAGACACAAAAAAATAAAATCATTTTCACACATGTCTTTTAATTCATATTTAACAATTCCACCTAAATTTTCCATTTTATTTAAATTTGATTTATTTATATCAAATATATTCACTTTATTTTTTAATAATAATCTTTCACAAAGTGGGGCACCCATATTTCCTAAACCAATAAATCCTATTTTATACATGATAATCTCTCATTTAGTTAATTTGTTATTCTAATTATAATTAATTTAAAATTTAAATTTATTTTTTTTTTATCTAATTCTAGAATTGATAGTAAATTAGAGATTAATATGGAAAATTATGAAATTGGATGTTTTGTAGGAAGATTGTGGATTGAAGAAAATAAAGGTCCTTCAATTGTAAAGGTTAAGGATAATTTTATTTTTGATATTACATCAAAATTGGTCCCTACAATGAGCAGTCTCTTAGAATTAGAAAATCCAATTGATTATGTGAAGGGTGAAGAAGGCAAGAAAATAATCTCAATAGAAGATATAGAAAATGATATAAATGATAAAAATTTCAAAACAAAAATTAGATTATTAGCTCCTTGCGATTTACAAGTTGTTAAAGCATGCGGTGTTACTTTTGCAAAATCAATGGTTGAAAGAGTTATTGAAGAAAGAGCTTCAGGTGACTTTAAAAAGGCAGAAGAATTAAGGATATCTATAGGTGATTTAATAGGTGATAATCTTAAAAATATTGTGCCTGGATCCAAAAAAGCCCAAGAGGTGAAGCAACTTCTTATTAAAGAAGATTTATGGTCACAATATTTAGAAGTTGGCATTGGTCCTGATGCCGAGGTATTTACAAAAGCTCAAGTTTTATCATCAGTAGGTCACGGTTCTGAGGTTGGCCTTCATCCTGTGTCAAACTGGAATAATCCTGAGCCTGAAATTGTTTTAGCAGTAAATAGTAAGGTTAAAATAGTTGGTGCTACACTTGGAAATGATGTTAATTTAAGAGACATAGAAGGTCGATCAGCATTACTCCTTGGAAAAGCAAAAGATAATAATGCTTCATGTTCAATTGGGCCATTTATAAGATTGTTTGATGAAACATTTTCTTTAGATGATGTCAGAAAAGCTGAGTTAAAAATGACTATAGATGGTATTGATGATTTTCAATTGATTGGGTCAAGTTATATGTCAGAGATAAGCAGGGACCCAGAAGATTTAGTAAAACAAACATCATCAAGACATCATCAATATCCTGACGGTTTTATGCTTTTTTTAGGAACATTATTTGCACCTACTGAAGATAGAGACACAAAAGGTGAAGGTTTTACACATAAAATTGGTGATAAGGTTACCATTAAAGAAAGAAATCTTGGTGCTTTAGTTAACTACGTAAATTTAAGTACTAAATGTCCTGAATGGACTTTTGGGATTTCAGAACTTTACAATAACCTTATAAAAAGAGGATTCTACAAATAAATATGTCTTTTGAAGGAATATTGTCTGATATTAAGGTTTTAGATTTTTCAACTTTATTGCCGGGGCCTTTGGCTTCACTTTTTTTATCAGAGATGGGTGCGGAAGTAATTAAAGTTGAAAGATTAAAACTTGGTGATGAGATGAGAAGAAAAACACCAGAGATTGATGGGACTAATGTTTCCTTTGCAATTTTAAATAGAGGTAAAAAAAGTATTGAAATTAATTTAAAAAATAATTTTCAAAAAGAAAAACTTAAAAAATTAATTAAAAAAGTAGACATTGTTATAGAACAATTTAGGCCAGGAGTTATGAAACGATTAGGCTTAGACTATGGTTCAATAAAACTGATAAATCCGAAAATTATATATGTTTCAATTACAGGTTATGGTCAGGAAGGTCCTAAAAGTAACTTTGCTGGACATGATTTAAATTATATTGGGGACACTGGCTTGTTAAGTTTAAGTATGGGCAAGGAAGATAATACAGTAGTACCTCCAGCTCTGATTGCAGATATTGGGGCAGGCTCCTATCCTGCAATAATGAATATATTATTAGCATTAAGAAAAAGAGATTTAAACAAAGAGGGGTCATATATTGATATCTCGATGACAGATGGATTATTCACTTTTATGTTTTGGGCACTAGGTAAAGGGTTCTCCAAAAACGAGTGGTCACAAAATTCAGATTATTATTTATCAGGGGGATCACCTCGTTATAATATTTATGAAACTAAGGATAAAAGATATCTTGCAGTAGCACCAATTGAAGATAGGTTTTGGAATAAATTTTGTGAAGTAATTGATTTAGACACCACCTATAAAGGTCAAAAAAAAACAGATCAAGAAATTATTGAAAAAGTTACTTCTATAATAAAAACTAAAACATCTGGTTATTGGGATAAAGTTTTTCAAAAAGCAGATTGTTGTTGCACTGTTGTCAAATCTCTTAAGGAAGCTGTTGGTGATGATCATTTCATTTCAAGAAACCTTTTCTCAAAAAAAGTTAAAATTAATGATGAAACAGCCTTACCTTCGCTACCTTTGCCAATTAGTAAGCAATTTTTAAGTCCAAAAATAATTAAATCTTTTCCAAAATTAGGTGAACAAAATAAAACTTATATGAAATAAATTCTATAAGTGATAGAGTATTAACTCTAAGAGGAAATTTATGAAAAAAATTAATGATCTAGAATCATACTGGATGCCATTTACCGCAAATAGAGATTTTAAAAAAGATCCAAGAATTGTTTGTTCTGCAGAAGGTATGTATTACAAAAGTCAAGAGGGTAACGATATACTTGATGCAACAGCTGGTTTGTGGTGTGTTAATGCCGGACATAACAGAAAGAAAATTAACGAAGCAATAACTAAACAACTTTCAGTTTTAGATTATGCACCTTGTTTTCAATTTGGTCACCCTAAAGCATTTGAGCTAGCCAATAGAATATCAGAAATTTTCCCAGAGGGTATGAATCATGTCTTTTTTACAAACTCTGGTTCAGAAGCTGTTGATACTACTTTAAAAATTGCTTTGGCTTATCATAGAGCAAGAGGAAAAGGGACTAAAACTAGGTTGATTGGAAGAGAAAGAGGTTATCACGGCGTCGGTTTTGGAGGTATTTCTGTTGGAGGAATGCCAAGAAACAGACAATATTTTGGCACCTTATTGTCAGGTGTAGACCACCTTCCTCATACTTTTGATCATGAAAGAAATGCATTCTCTAGGGGAGAGCCTGAGTTTGGAGAAGAGTTTGCTGACAAGTTAGAAGATATTATTGCACTTCATGATGCATCTACAATAGCAGCAGTCATAGTTGAGCCTATGGCTGGTTCAACTGGTGTTTTACCTCCTCCAAAAGGTTACTTAAAAAAGCTTAGATCTATATGTACTAAACATGACATTCTATTAATATTTGACGAAGTTATAACAGGCTTTGGAAGATTGGGAACAGCAACAGCTTCAGATTATTTTGGTGTCGTTCCTGATATAATTTCATGTGCAAAAGGTATTACAAATGGCGTTATCCCAATGGGAGGCGCAGTAGTGAAAGATGAAATATATGAAACTATGTTAGATGAAGCAGATAATCCAATAGAATTATTCCATGGCTATACATATTCAGGACATCCTATTGCTGCTGCGGCTGGTTTAGCTACACTTGAAATATACAAGGAAGAAAACTTGTTTGAGAGAGCTTCTGAACTATCACCTTATATGGAAGAAGTTGCGCATTCTTTAAAAGGTGAAAATCATATTATAGATATTAGAAATATTGGTTTGGTTGCTTCACTTGAATTAATGCCAAGAGAAGGTGCTGTCGGTTCTCGTGGATATGAATTAATGAAAAGAATGTGGGATAAAGGTGTTATGGTAAGATTTACACAAGATACCATGGCAGTAACTCCACCTTTAATTGCGGAACGAAAACATATTGATGAAATGTTTGATAAAACTCGTGAAGCTCTAAAAGAGATTAATTAAACTATATCTGGAATAGCTCTTTTTGTTTCTTCATAATTTGATAAAGCATCCTCTATTGCCAGAGCTATTTCGCTTAACTTAGCATCATTACCTGCAGGAGCAATTAATTGAATTCCAAATGGTAAGTTTTTATGATCCAGCCCACAAGGTAATGCCCATGCACAAGGAATAGCCATTGTAGGAGCATAGCTAAGAGCAAGCCACCTCATATAAGTAGGAAGTTTTTCGTTATTTATTTCTTCCACGAAAAGCTGTTCATGTGGGAAAGGAGATACTGAAGCAGCAGGACAAATTAAAACATCATAATTTTCAAAAAATTTTCTAAAATTATTATAAATTTTTGTTTGTTCTTGGTGTGCCCAAGTTATATCTTTCATCGAATATTTTAGACCTCTTTCTACATTATCAATAACGTTTGGTCCTAGAAGTTCTTTATTATTTTTAACCTTTTCAAGGTGCGATGCTACATAGTTAAAACCTCTAATAACCTCAAAACAATCATGTATATTTAAAAAGTTTGGGTGATCATTATTAGTGTAGTTAAAACAACTTTTAATGACTTCAATTTTTTTCAGGAAAACTTTTTTGATTTCATTATCTACAGGTGCACATCCAAGGTCAGTGGAAAAGGCCATTTTGATAGATGATAAATCTGAAGGTATAAGTTCCGCTGGAAGAGAAAATGAATTTAAAGATGAAAAAATATCACTATTATTTATATCGACTATTGCTTGTAATAATAAATAAGCATCTGTTACATCCCTTCCCATTGGGCCAGCAACAGAAAAAGGGTTCAATACTATTCCTTCAGTGGAAGGAACCATTCCTGGAGACGGTCTAAAACCAGTAACTCCACAAAAACCTGCAGGAGTTCTTAAACTACCTCCATAGTCAGTCCCTGTTGCAAGAGATATTATGTTCAAAGATAATGCGGCTGCACTCCCTCCTGATGAACCTGCAGATGTTAAATCAAATTGAAATGGATTTCCTGTTGCTCCATAAACTCTATTTTTTGTATTAGCACCAGCACCAAATTCTGGAGTATTTGTTTTACAGAAAACAATCCCTCCCTCTTCACGAATATTTTTAACAATGTTATCATCACGATTTGGAATATAATTTTTAAATAATAATGAACCGTATGTGGATCTAAGATTTTTAACCATTTGAAGATCTTTTATTCCGATAGGTAATCCATGAAGTAATCCTAAAGTTTCTCCCTTAGAAACTTTTTCATCACACTTTTTTGCTTGTTCAAGAACATCTTTTTGATCTATAGCTACAATTGCATTGATGTTTGGATTATGCTTTTCGTATTGTTCCATGCAACTTTTTACAAGTTCGGTTGACGATAGTTTTTTTTGTCCAATTAAATTTCTTGCTTTGTGAGCAGGAAGATTTGATATCTGGGTCATTTTTAAATCCTTAAAACATAACCATATAATACAATCAAATTATATCAATTATTAATATCAATTACTTGACAAAGAATAGATAAGGATAAAGATAGTATTGTTATGAATGTAGTCAAAAAGTTAAGAAATTTTAATTTAAGGCCTACTAAGCAAAGAATTCTTTTAGCTAAACAAATATTGGATGGAAAAAATAAACACTTTACAGCTGAAACAATTCAAAAAGAGGTATTATCTAATGGCCAAAGCATCTCTTTAGCGACTATTTATAACTGTTTAAACAAATTTGTAAGTGTAGGTCTTTTAAAACAAATAGATCAGCAAGGTGAAGTTACAATTTTTGATACTAATGTGTCGCACCATCACCACTTTTTAAATCAGAATACTGGAGAATTAATTGACATTGATCCTCATGAAATAGGTTTTTCGAAACTTCCCAAAATCCCAAATGGTTTTGAAAGTGATGGGGTAGAGGTTCTTATTAAAATTAAAGAATAAAAATCTAGTTTAGAATTATTCTAACCTGTTGACATTAATATACCCAATTAATATATTTTAATAAAACAATTTAATCAGAAAGGTTTTCATAAATGGATGATCAAAGTATAAGTAAATGCCCCGTGATGCATGGATCAGCTACACAAAATAGTGGTATTAGCACAACAAACCGTGATTGGTGGCCAAACCAATTGAATGTAAATATTCTTCATCAAAATGATAAAAGATCCAATCCTATGGCTACGGATTTTGATTATAGAGAAGAATTTAAGAAATTGGATTACTTTGCTTTGAAAAAAGATTTAACTGATTTAATGACTGAATCTCAAGATTGGTGGCCTGCAGATTATGGTCACTATGGCCCTTTTTTTATAAGAATGACATGGCATGCTGCTGGAACATATAGAACTGCTGATGGAAGAGGTGGTGGAGGAACTGGAGATCAAAGGTTTGCTCCTTTAAACAGTTGGCCAGATAATGGAAATTTAGATAAAGCTAGAAGACTTTTATGGCCCATTAAACAAAAATATGGAAATAAAATTAGTTGGGCAGATTTATTTATTCTAACAGGTAATGTTGCCATTGAATCAATGGGTGGTAAAACATTTGGCTTTAGTGGTGGACGACCTGATATTTGGTCTGCTCCTGAAGATATATATTGGGGTAGAGAAGAAGAGTGGCTTCAAAATAAAAGATATACCGGCGAAAGAGATTTAGAAGTTCCTTTAGGTGCTGTTCAAATGGGTTTGATTTATGTTAATCCACAAGGACCTGACGGTAATCCAGATCCTTTGGCAAGCGCTAAAGATATAAGGGAAACATTTGCTCGAATGGCGATGAATGACGAGGAAACTGTGGCTCTTACAGCAGGAGGTCATACTTTTGGTAAATCTCATGGTGCTGCAGACCCAGATACATATGTTGGTCCAGAACCTGAAGGTGCTCCAATGGAAGAAATGGGCTTAGGCTGGAAAAATTCTTATGAAACAGGAAAAGGTGGACACACTATAACAAGTGGAATTGAAGGAGCATGGACTGCTAATCCAACACAATGGGACAATGGTTATTTTGATATTCTTTTTGGTTATGAGTGGGAGTTGGTTAAAAGTCCTGCTGGAGCATATCAATGGCATCCGATTAATCCAAAAGACGAAGATATGGCTCCTGATGCTCATGACAGCTCCAAAAAGGTCACTACAATGATGACAACAGCAGATATGGCTATGAGAGAAGACCCTGAATATAGGAAAGTTTCAAAAAGATTTCATGAAAATCCTGATCAATTCGCTGATGCCTTTGCAAGAGCTTGGTTTAAATTACTTCACAGAGATATGGGCCCTAAGTCGCGTTATTTAGGTCCTGAAGTTCCTGAAGAAGATTTAATTTGGCAAGATCCTATTCCTGAAGGTAATAAATCTTTTGATATCGAAGTAGCAAAAGAGAAAATTGCTAATTCTGGATTATCTATATCAGAAATGGTCGAAACAGCATGGGCAAGTGCATCTACTTTTAGAGGAACTGATATGAGGGGTGGAGCTAACGGCGCTAGAATTAGATTAGCACCTCAAAAAGATTGGGTTGCTAATAAGCCTGATCAACTCTCAAAAGTATTATCTAAATATCAAGAAATTGCTAATGAAACTAATGCATCTATTGCTGACATTATAGTTTTAGGTGGAAATGTAGGAATTGAAATGGCTACTGGTAAAAAAGTTTCTTTTACTCCTGGAAGAGGAGATGCAACAGAGGCTCAAACTGATGTCGATTCATTTTCAGTTCTTGAACCACTGTCAGACGGTTTTAGAAACTTTTTAAAAGAAGATTATGGTGTTAGTCCTGAAGAAATGTTGTTAGACAAATCACATTTGCTTGGATTAACTGCACCTGAAATGACTGTTTTGGTTGGTGGTTTAAGATCATTGGGAATAACAACTGATAATAAAGGCGTGTTCAGTAATAATTTAGAAAAATTAAATAATGAATTCTTTACAACCTTACTTGATATGTCGATTAAATGGGAGCCTACGGATCACAATACATTTAAGGGTTGTGATAAGGATGGTAAAGTTTATTTGGCATCACGTTATGATCTAGCTTTTGGATCTAATTCACAATTAAGAGCATTGTCTGAAGTTTATGCTTCTAATGATGGTTCTGAAAAAATGGTAAATGATTTTATCATTGCTTGGAATAAAGTAATGAACAACGATAGGTTCGATAATTAATTAAATTTTGGGCGGCAAGTTTTTATTAGCCGCCCATTTAACTAAGATCTTGGATGAATTTCTTTATGGGTTTGAATTAACTCTGACTCATTGATATCTGTATATCTTTGAGTAGTTGATAAACTTACATGACCTAAAAGTTGTTGGATAGCTCTTAAGTCAGCACCTCCAGAAAGTAAATGCGTGGCAAACGAATGTCTTAAAGAGTGAGGTGTTGCAAAATCTGGTAAGCCTAGTTCATAACGAATTTTTTCTAACCTTCTTTGAATAATTCTTGGTGATAGAGCCTTTCCTCTTTTGCCTAAAAAAATTAAATCTTGAGGAGATTGTTTGAAAGGACAATGGTCAATATATTCTTTTAAAATAGTAGTTATTTCAGGAAGAATAGGAACATCTCTATATTTACTACCTTTACCTATAACACGTAGCCAATCATCTGTAGGAAGATCTTTAATTTTTAATGATAATGCCTCATTTATTCTCAAGCCAGCTCCATACATTAGTAATATGACTGCTTTATCTCGCAAATTAATCCAAAATTCATTATCGTTTTTCATAATTGATTCAATAGCATCAGCAACCAGTTTAGGGTCTATAGATTTTGGTAGAGGTTTATTAACTCGGGGGCTCTTAAAAATTGAAAAATCTATTTCTTGGACTTTTTTTTCATCAGAGAGATATTTAAAAAAATTTTTAATACTTGAAATTTTTCTTGCAATAGAGCTTTTAGATAATTTTTTAATATTAAGTTCAAAAAGAAATCCTCTAATTGTATCTTTTTTTGGGCTCATAAAATCAAGTTGATTTATTTTACAATATTTTAGATATTCCTTAAGATCTCTAGCGTAAGATTGGAATGTATGTTCACTATAATTTTTATTAATTTCTAGATGATGTAACCATTCATTTAAATAATCATTTGTCATGATTTTTTCTTTATAAAATAGATTGGCCTGTTTTTTCCCAATCTTTTAAAAAAGCATTTAATCCTTTATCCGTTAAAGGATGATCATACATTGATTGAAGAATTTTTGGAGGAATTGTAGCAACGTGAGCACCTAATTTTGCTGAATCAACTATATCTTGTACACTTCGGATAGAAGCCGCTAAAACTTCAGTTTTAAAGTCATGTAAATCATAAATATCTACAATTTCAGAGATCAGATTGATACCATCTGCCCCTATATCATCCAATCGACCTATAAATGGTGATATATATGTTGCACCTGCTTTTGCAGCTAATATTGCTTGTCCAGCACTAAAGCAAAGAGTGACATTAACTTTAATATTTTCATTTGAAAAATTTTTACATGCTTTTAAGCCATCCACTGTTAGTGGAACTTTAATTACAACATTTGATGCAATTTTGGATAGTTTTTTTCCTTCTAATATCATAGTATCAGCGTCTGTAGCAGTGACTTCTGCGCTTATTGGTCCATCAACAATTTTACAAATTTGTTCAATTGCATCTATAAAATTTAATCCTGATTTTGCTATCAAAGAGGGATTAGTTGTAACTCCATCAATTAAACCAGTTTCATTGAGAGATTTAATTTCATTTATGTCGGCTGAATCAATAAATATTTTCATCATATTTCCTAATATTTGTATGTAATAAATTTCATTATATTATGTTATATCATAATTGTTAATGAGAATTTGAAATTACTTATGCAAGATAATAAAAAATTTAAACTTGTTTCAGTATTATTGTCTGGACCTTTTGATAAGGTGTTTAGCTATAAAATTATTATATCTTCATACGAAGTAGGGAAGATCATAATTGCTCCGTTTAGAAATCAAAAATTGTTAGGAATTATTTTAGATGAAGATCCAGATTTAATAGATGACGCAAAAGTTAAAGAAGTTGATTGTTCAATAAAACTACCTCCTATTTCAAAAATATATATTGAATTTATAAATTTTTTTGGGAAATGGAATTGTATAAAAAGAGGGTTGGTATTAAAGCAAATTTTTAATCCACATGATAAAAATTCAATAAAGAAAGTTGAAGATTTAAAAATCTATGATTTTTATAAAATACCAGAAATTGAAACGTATTCACAGATTAATCTTAACGATAATCAAAAAACTGTTTCAAAAAAAATTATAAAAAATTTTACACAAAAAAAAACCAGAACTTTTTTATTACACGGCATTGCTGGCTCGGGGAAAACTGAAACTTATTTTGAAGCAATTAACTTTTGTATAAAAAATAAAAAACAAGTTCTTATTTTATTACCTGAAATTGGATTAACTTCTGAATGGGAAAATAGATTTGAAAAAAGATTTGGAATCGTCCCAGACAAATGGCATTCAGGTATTAAAAAGAGTGTGAAAAAAAGAATATGGGCAAGGACGATTTTGAAAAAAGATCTAATAATTGTTGGTGCTAGGTCAGCTTTGTTTTTACCGTTATCTAATTTAGGTTTAATAATAATTGACGAAGAGCATGATAGTTCTTTTAAGCAAGAAGAAGGTCAGAGATATCATGCAAGAGACATGTCCATATATCTATCTTCAAAAGCAGGTATTCCAGCAATTTTAGCTTCAGCAACACCCTCGATTGAAAGTTTACATAATGTGTTTAATAAGAAATATGTTCATCTAAACTTACCATCAAGGGCCACTGGAGCTCAAATGCCTGATGTTCAAATAATTGATATGAAAGACAATAGACCACTTTCTGGTAATTGGATTTCTGAACCGATGGTTAACGAATTAAAAAGAAGATATGAAAACAAAGAACAAGCTATGATATTTTTGAATAGGAGAGGATATTCGAACTTAACTATATGTAGGACTTGTGGGTACAGAATGAGTTGTAAAAATTGTAATTCATGGTTGATTGAACACAGAAAAACTAATAATTACTTATGCCACCATTGTGGCTATAAAAAACCATTGTCAGATAAATGTGAAAATTGTAGTTCTTATGATTTGGTATCATGTGGGCCTGGAATCGAAAAGATTAGCGATGAAATAAAAAATATATTTCCAAATTCAATTGTAGAGAATTTATCAAGTGATACGTTTTCAAATCTTGAGAATTTCAATTCAATAATAAAAAATATTGTAGATGGAAAAGTAAATTTTATTATTGGAACACAAATTTTAGCTAAAGGATATGATTTTCCAAAATTGAATTATGTTGGAATTATTGATGGAGATATTGGTGTATATGGAGGTGATTTAAGAGCTTCCGAAAAATGTTTTCAACTTCTGAAACAAGTTTCTGGGAGAGCTGGAAGACATCTGAAAAACAAAAGAGGTCTGGTACAAATTCAAACTTATAACCCTCAAAATCCAATATTAAAAACTATTAAAGATATGGATGAAAATAAATTTTATTTAGAAGAAATAAGTTATAGAAAAGATGCTTCTATGCCTCCTTTTTCTCGTTTAATATCAATTATAATTTCATCAAAATCTGAAAACTTGCTTCATGATGTTTGTTATAATTTATTAGAAAAATTTCCAAGATATAATAATGTTAAAATACTTGGTCCTGCTCCAGCACCTTTAAGCTTTTTACGTGGTAGATATAGAAACAGATTCTTAATCAAATCCTCAAAAAATACCTTCTCACAAGATATTGTTAAAAGTTGGATAGAAAATACTAAAATTCCCAAGCAAATAAGAATAAGTATTGATGTAGATCCATATACTTTCTCATGATGTAAATTTAAAGAATATATTGTTTTAAGATGCATGGTTATGCTTGCAATAATATGAATGCTGTGATAGCAATCCTTATATATATTTGGATGTTTAATGGAAAATGTAGATAAGAAAAATATTGGGTTACCTAGTAGGTATATCAATGCTTTATACGAGCTATGTGACGAAGCCAAAAACTTAAAAAAAATAACTCAAGACTTTGAAAATTTTATTAGACTGGTAGAAGATAATAAAAATCTTAATAATCTTCTATACTCACCAACAGTTGGAAAAACGAAACAAGGTAAAATATTAAATGATATTTTAAAAAAAGGTAAAGCTGATAAATTGACTATAAATTTTTGCGGTGTTTTATGCAGAAATGGTAGAGTTAATTTAATTAAAAAAATAATGAGAGAGTTTTTAAATGAAGTTGCCAGAAGAAGGGGCGAAATCGTTGTTGAGATTTTTTCACCTTACAAACTTGATAAAAAAGAAGAAGATGATTTAAAAAAAATAATACTTAACAAAACAAATGGAAAAAATATTTCATTATTAACACATATTGATAGTAGTTTACTTGGTGGTTTAATTGTTAAATATGGCTCCAAGATGATTGATACTTCTATTAGAACTAAATTGAATAATCTAGAATTAGCAATGAAAGGTGCAAATTAGATGGATATTAAAGCAGCAGAGATTTCTTCGATATTAAAGGATCAAATTAAAAATTTTGGTACAGATGCAGAAGTTACAGAAATAGGTAAGGTTTTATCGGTAGGTGATGGTATTGCCAGGGTTCATGGATTAGATGAAATTAAAGCAGGAGAGATGGTTGAGTTTGATGGAGGCATTGCTGGAATGGCTTTGAACCTTGAAAAAGACAATGTAGGCATTGTTATTTTTGGAAGCGACAAAGACATAAAAGAAGGTGATACTGTAAAAAGAACTGGTTCTATTGTAGATGTGCCTGCTGGAAAAGGGTTACTTGGGAGAGTTGTTGACGCTTTAGGAAACCCGATAGATGGTAAAGGTACATTAAAGAATGTAAAAAGAGCAAGAGTTGAAACAAAAGCTCCTGGTATTATGCCTAGACAATCAGTTCACGAACCAATGCAAACTGGTTTAAAAGCAATTGATTCCTTGATTCCAATTGGAAGAGGTCAAAGAGAATTAATCATTGGTGACAGACAAACTGGTAAAACAGCAATTGCAATTGATACTTTTTTAAATCAAAAGGCTGTAAATGATGCTGCGGGAAAAGACGATAGTAAAAAGCTTTTTTGCATATATGTTGCAGTTGGTCAAAAAAGATCCACGGTAGCACAAATTGTTAAAACTCTTGAAGAAAATGGTGCTCTTGACTACACAATAGTAGTTGCCGCAACCGCATCTGATCCAGCTCCAATGCAATTTTTGGCTCCATATTCGGCTGCCACGATGGGAGAATATTTCCGTGATAATGGTATGCATGCTGTTATAGTATATGATGACCTATCCAAACAAGCTGTAGCATATAGACAAATGTCATTATTATTGAGAAGACCTCCTGGAAGAGAAGCATATCCTGGTGATGTTTTTTATCTTCATTCAAGACTATTAGAAAGAGCAGCTAAGCTGAATTCAGATAATGGATCTGGTTCATTAACAGCTTTGCCTGTAATTGAAACACAAGGTGGAGACGTATCTGCTTTTATTCCAACAAATGTTATATCAATAACGGATGGACAAATTTTCTTAGAGACTGAATTGTTTTATAAAGGTATTAGACCAGCTGTTAATGTAGGATTATCTGTTTCAAGGGTTGGTTCTTCAGCTCAGATTAAAGCAATGAAACAAGTTGCAGGAACAATCAAACTTGATCTTGCTCAATATAGAGAGATGGCTGCATTTGCTCAATTTGCATCTGATTTAGATGCTTCTACTAGACAATTGCTTGCAAGAGGTGAAAGACTTACTGAGTTATTAAAACAACCACAATACTCACCACTATCTGTAGAAGAACAAGTGTGTGTTATATATTCGGGTGTTAAGGGATATTTAGATAAGATAAGTATAAATCAAATTGGAGATTTTGAAAAAGCTCTCTTGCAAACACTTAATTCTAAAGGCTCTTCAATAATTACTTCAATTGCTAAAGATAAAGCGCTTGCTGAGAAATCTGAAAAAGACCTTCAAAAGATTATAGAAGATCTATTAAGTAGTTTTGAGTAAAGGATATTAGATGCCATCTCTTAAAGATCTTAAAAATAGAATTGGATCTGTCAAATCTACGCAGAAGATCACATCTGCAATGAAAATGGTTGCGGCTGCAAAGCTAAGAAAAGCTCAAGAACAAGCTATTGCATCAAGACCTTATTGCTTAAGTATGGAAAAAATTGTTAGTAGTTTAGCGAACAAATTAATTGATAATGCACCAGACTTGTTGAAGGGAAAAAAAGAAATTAAAAAACAACTACTTGTTGTTTTCTCTGCTGATAGAGGATTATGTGGAGGTTTTAATGGCTCAATATCTAGAGCAGTAAAATTAGAAATTAAAAAATCTAAAGATCTCGGAATTGAAACTAAATTATTATTTGTGGGCAGAAAATCTGCAGATACGCTAAAAAAAGATTTTCAACAAAATATTGTTGAGATCATAATAGGAAATTCTACAAATCCTATTTACAGTGATGCACTATCTATATCTTCAAAGATAGTAAATCTCTATCAAAGTGATGAATTTGGTTCTTGTAAAATATTATTTAATAAATTTGTATCAGCGATTACTCAAGAGGTTACGCTGAAAAGCTTAATTCCTATTAAAACAAATAATGAAGATGCATCTAATAATAATCAAGTTAATGCGGTATATGAATATGAACCGTCAGAGGAAGTTATACTGGAAGAATTATTAAATAAGAATATAGCAACTCAATTATTTAGCGCTCAGATGGAAAGTACAGCAAGTGAACTTGCAGCTAGAATGACTGCTATGGATAATGCTACAAGAAATGCAGGTGACCTAATAGATAGGTTAACATTACAATACAACAGAACAAGACAAGCTTTTATTACAAAAGAATTGATCGAAATAATATCTGGAGCAGAAGCTCTTTAAATTTAAACTGGAGAAAATAATGGCAAAAAAAACACCAAATATTACAGGAAAAATAAGCCAAGTTATTGGCGCCGTAGTTGATGTTGAATTCAATGGTGATCTTCCACCAATATTAAACGCTTTAGAAATTGATAATGAAGGTAACAAATTAATATTAGAAGTTGCTCAACATTTAGGTGAAAATGAAGTAAGAACAATCGCTATGGATACAACTGATGGTTTAGTTAGGGGTATGGAAGTTAAAGACACTGGAGCTCCTATTACCGTACCAGTTGGTCCTGAAACACTTGGAAGAATTCTTAATGTAATCGGAGAGCCCGTTGATGATGGTAAGCCAGTTAAATCTAAACAAACACTACCTATTCATAGAGATGCACCTGAATATGTAGATCAATCCACTGAAGCAGAAATTTTAGAAACTGGTATCAAAGTTGTTGATCTTTTAGCACCTTATGCAAAAGGTGGTAAAATTGGTTTATTTGGTGGTGCAGGGGTAGGTAAAACTGTTTTGATTATGGAATTAATTAATAACGTGGCAAAAGCACATGGAGGTTACTCTGTGTTTGCTGGTGTTGGAGAGAGAACAAGAGAGGGAAATGATTTATATCATGAAATGGTAGAATCCGGTGTTATTACCCCAAATAAAGATGGATCTAAGGCAGCCTTGGTCTACGGTCAGATGAATGAGCCTCCTGGAGCTAGAGCAAGGGTTGCTCTAACAGGTTTAACACTTGCAGAATATTTCAGAGATCAAGAAGGTCAAGATGTACTCTTCTTCGTAGATAATATCTTTAGATTCACTCAAGCTGGTTCTGAAGTATCAGCTTTGCTAGGAAGAATTCCATCAGCTGTTGGTTATCAGCCAACCTTAGCTACCGATATGGGTACTTTGCAAGAGAGAATTACAACTACTAATAAAGGTTCGATTACATCAGTTCAAGCTATTTACGTTCCAGCAGATGATTTGACTGATCCAGCACCTGCTACTTCTTTTGCTCACTTGGATGCTACTACTGTATTATCAAGACAGATTGCAGAATTAGGTATTTATCCTGCTGTTGATCCTTTGGATTCAACTTCAAGAATGCTTGACCCAAGAATAGTTGGAGAAAATCACTATAATGTTGCAAGAAGGGTCCAAGAAGTACTTCAGCAATATAAGTCCTTACAAGATATTATCGCTATTCTTGGTATGGATGAATTATCCGAAGAAGATAAATTAGTTGTTGCTAGAGCCAGAAAGATTCAAAGATTTTTATCACAACCTTTTCATGTTGCCGAAGTATTTACAGGTTCACCAGGAAAATTAGTTAGTCTTGAAGATACTATCAAAGGTTTTCAAGGTATTGTAGAAGGTAAGTATGACGATTTACCTGAAGCAGCCTTTTATTTGGTTGGAACTATTGAAGAAGCCGTTGAAAAGGCAAAAAAACTAGCTAAGGATGCAGCTTAATAAAAAAATATATTTGATATGAACGAACTAATAAAAATTGAAATAGTCACCCCAATCGAGCTTCTTAAATCTAAAGAAATTAAGATGTCTGTTCTACCTGGTTCAGAGGGTGAACTTGGTATCATGAGCAAGCATACACCACTTATGACTCTATTAAACAGAGGTATAATAAAATTATTTGACGAAGACAACTCAGTAATTGACCAAATCGCTGTTGATGGTGGAGTTGCAGATGTTTCAGAAGAAGGAATAACTATCTTAAGTGAAAGAGCAGAGGTTTTAGGTTCAAATGCTTCGAATAAACAAATCATTAATGAAAAAATTAACGCTCTAAATATTAAACTTAAAAACCCTGAATTTCAAGAAGATGAAACATTGAAGAACGAAATAGATTTTTTAAATTTTGTTCTTGAGAAATCTAATTAATAAAATCACTTATAATAGGTAAGAAAACGACATTAATTTTTTCATAAACATCTTTTTTAAAAAAGATTGCTTTATTTGTAAGCTCTAATGGATTTGTCCATTGCCATTCAACAAATTCCGGATGTGATGTATGAATATTAATTTCATTATCTTGGCCATTAAAATTAAATAAAATCCATTTTTGACTTTGCCCTCTGAATTGACCTTGCCAAAGCTTATCTGCTAAGTTAATAGGTACATCGTAATTTATCCAATCTGGATATTCTGCTATATAATCTACAGAAGTTATGCTTGTTTCTTCCATTAATTCTCTATAACCAGCTTCGACTACAGTTTCTCCTTCATCAATTCCTCCTTGAGGTAATTGCCAGGCATTATTAGGGTTATCTATTCTCTTTCCAGAAAAAACTAGTCCATTATTATTAAACACCATTATTCCCACACATGGTCTATAAGGCCTTTCGTAATATGGTTTAAAATTAGCCATAGATAATTTAACCAATTTTATTTTTATGAGGATTTTGATTAACTAATTTTTTTTTATTTAAGGAATTTTTTTTCCCGTATAACTTAATCCCTCTAATTAAATCATAAGCTCTAGAAATTTGATTATCCTCTAGTAGCTTTTCAATCTTAGTTAACCCCTCAGTATTATTGCTATTAGAGTTATCTTTTTCTTTTTTATCTAAAGCTCCTCTCAGATTTTCTTCTCTAACAGATGATTTATCTTTATTCATTTTGGTAATTCCTGCCTCTACAATAATATCTGGCTCAATTCCTTTTGCTTGAATAGAAATTCCGCTAGGAGTGTAATATCTAGAAGTTGTAAGTCTTATTGCACCACTATTTGAAATAGGGATAATAGATTGAACGGAGCCCTTACCAAAACTTCTTGTTCCCAAAATAATTGCTCTTCCATGATCTTTTAATGCACCTGCAACTATTTCACTTGCCGAAGCTGACCCATTATTGATCAAAATTACTAAAGGATAGTTTTCAAGAATATCTCCGGGTTTAGCAAAAGTTCTTTCAATGTCGCTTTTACCCCTTCCTTTTGTAGAAACTATCTCTCCATTATTCAAAAAAGCGTCAGTTACTGAGATAGATTGATTTAACAATCCACCTGGATTATTTCTTAAATCTAAAATTAAGCCCTCAAGTTTATCACCTAATTTATCCTTAATTGTCTTAATATTGGATACCATGCTTGATGTAGTTGTTTGAGAAAAAGTCGTTAATCTCACGTAACCAACATTGTTTATAATCTCATATCTAACAGATCTTATTTTTATTTTATCTCTTATTATTTCTAAATCAAAAGGATCTTTATCTTTTCTAAGAACTGTTATTTTAACTTTAGTTCCTATGGGACCTCTTAATTTTTCTACGGCTTCGTTTAGTGGTAACCCACGAATAGACTCTCCCTCTACACCAATAATCAGATCACCTGGTTTCATCCCTGCTTTAAATGCAGGGGTATCATCAATTGGTGAAACAACTTTTACAACACCATTTTCAAGTGTTATTTCTATACCTAACCCACCAAATGAACCCTTAGTTTTAACCTGCATTTCTGAGTAGTCATTTGCTGAAAGGTAAGCTGAATGTGGATCTAAAGATTGAAGCATTCCTGAAATAGCAGCCTCAATTAATTCTTTATCAGAAACTTCTTCGACATATTGCTCTTTAACTCTTTCAAAAATGTCACCAAATAAACTCAATTGTTTATAAGTTTCTTGTCTGTTATTTTGTGCATTTAAGAAGTGATTTGGGGTAAAGCTTAAAATTAAAACTGTAAATAAAAATATTCCAAAAATAAAATATCCATTTTTAAGTATATTTTTGAAAATTATGTTCATGTTAAATTCCTTTGATTAATAATATACCAATTTACCATATTCGCAAATTTTAGTTTTTTCTAATTAGCGATTTTCCAGTGATTAATTTTGATTTTCTTATACCAAGTAAATCAATAATTGTTGGAGCAATATCAGCTAGCTTGCCATCATTTAATTTTACATCTTTTTGCTCATTATTTACAAAAATGAATGGTACTAAATTTGTAGTGTGTGCTGTATGAACTGATTTACTATTAGAATCCCACATATGTTCACAATTACCGTGATCTGCTGTAATTAATATAGTTCCATTTAATTCTTTAATTAGTTGAGTTAATTTTCCAATACAACCATCAACGGTCTCAACAGCTTTCATTGTAGCCTGGAGATTACCTGTATGACCTACCATGTCTGGGTTTGCAAAGTTGACCACAACAAAATCAATTTTTTTATTTTTTAAATTAATCATTAATTCATGTGTAATTTTAATAGCAGACATTTCAGGCTTGAGGTCATAAGTAGAAACTTTTGGAGAAGGAATAAGAATTCTTTCTTCGTTTTTATATTTTTTTTCATTTCCTCCGTTAAAAAAGAAAGTTACGTGGGGATATTTCTCTGTTTCTGCAATTCTTAATTGAGTTAAACTGGCTTTGGATATTATTTCACCTAATGTTTCTTGATGAAGTTCATTTTTAAAAATACTAGGAATATATCTATTTAACTCTTCTGAGTACTCCATCATCCCTAAAGCATTTTTAAAAGGTGCTTGATTATTTTTTCTACTAAAATGAGTGAATTTATCTTTTAAAAAACTTGATAAAATTTCTCTAACTCTGTCTGACCTAAAATTAACAACTAGCAAACTGTCTTCATCTTCAATTCCTTTATAATTGCCAATAATAGTTGGAGATACAAATTCGTCAGTCTCATCTCTTTTATATGCATCCTTAATAGCTAGCTCTAAATTATCGTATTGGTATTCGCCTTTTCCATTTACTATAAGATTATAAGCTTTTGCAATTCTATCCCATCTATTATCTCTATCCATTGAGTAGTATCTACCAATTAATGTTGATATTTTTACAGCACTTGGAATATTGGTTGTTAATTCATCTACAATGTTTCCAAATTCATTTGGCAAAGTATCTCTACCGTCAGAAAATAAATGAAGCTTAACATTATTACATTGTTTTGAAGCGAGTTTACATATATTAATTAAATGATTTGCATGAGAATGTACGCCTCCATTACTATATAAACCAACTATGTGAACAGATTTATGATCATTATGTCTTTTAAAAAATAATTTAAATTCATCAATTTTAGAAACCTTATTATCAGCAAATGCTTTATCAATTCTAGGTAATGACTGCAATATAACTCTGCCTGAACCAATATTCATATGTCCAACTTCAGAATTACCTATTTGGTTTGAAGGTAGCCCAACATATTCCCCTGAAGCTTCTAACTTACATGATGGATAAGTTTTTAGTAATTTATCAAAATTAGGAGTTTTAGCTAAATGTACAGCGTTGTATTTTGTTTCACTACTTAATCCCCATCCATCCATAATACAAAGAACCAAAGGTGATTTATTTTTTTTATTCATATTAATCTCATTTATGATAGGGATGATTATTAAACATGCATTCAATCCTGTATATTTGTTCAACTAGCATTAATCTTGCAATAATATGTGACCAAGTCATTTTACCAAAGGAAATAATTTTATCTGATCTTTGTTTGATGAACTTACCATGACCATATGGTCCTCCAATAGCGAAGTTTAAAATTTTGATATTATTCATTTCACAAGATTTTATTAGCTCAAAAAGCTTTTCAGTTGATAAATTTTCACCTTCTTTATCTAGTAGGATCAAAATTGAATTTTTAGGGGAGTATTTTAATAATTTTGAGCCCTCTTTTTTTACATCTGATTGAGGAAATTCAATTATTTGTATTTTATTTCTTATTCTTTTAATGTATTTTTGTATTATTTTATTTTCTTCGATGTTTGATAATTTTCCAATACATGAAATTTGATATCTCATATTAGAATGTTTTAATTAGGTTTTTATTTCAGAATTCGTTGATTTTGGTATTTCCCACATTTTTTCTAATGCATAGAATTCCCTAACTTCAGGTCTAAATAAATGAATAATTATGTCATAGGCATCAATTAAAACCCAATCTGAATTTGTAATTCCCTCTGGTTTTCTTGTTGAAACTCCTTTGATTTTAAATTTTTTAATTAAATTATTTGCCATACTTGAAACTTGCCTTGATGAATTTCCACTAGCTATGATCATGAAGTCAGCAATGCTACTTCTATCTTTTATATCTATTGTTTTAATGTCAATTGCTTTATCATCTTCAAGAGAATCACAGGTTAAAGACAAAAGTTTTTTTATTGTGATAGGGGTTTTGTTTTTTTTCATGAATGATTTAGATTTAGATTGCTTCTAATTTTAGAGGAAGATGATTTGTTTAATTTATCTTTTATATATAACCAACAAGGTGTCTTTTGTTTTGTTAGTCTTCTTTTGCTCATAAGGCGATTGCCCAATATTTTTGCTCCAAATGAATTAAATATATTTTGAGAATAGCTTGGTCTTTCAATAACTGCAATAGGAAATATTTTAACAATATCATTAGGCCTAATCCATTTTGGAAAATTTTTTAAATTATCGCTTCCCATGATCCATACAAATTTTGTAGTCCTTGATCTATTTTTTAAAAAAAAGAGTGACTTGTAAGAATAATTAAGATTAAATTTATATTCATAATCTAATACTTTAATAAATGTATATTTTGAAACAAGTTTCTTTGTATCTTCTAATCGATGAAAATAAGTATCAAAAATTTTATCTTCTTTTAATCTATTTTGTGGTGTAACTAACCACCAAATTTCATTTAAATTTAGTTTTTTTTTTGCAACTTCACTAATATGTAAATGTCCTTCATGAGCAGGGTTGAATGACCCTCCTAAAATTCCAACTTTTATTCTTCTATTAAAATGGAAATGACTTGGTAGATTATGTCTGTGTGCATTAAAACTTAATTTCATAAATCTAATTAGGTCTTATCTGGCCATCACCATTTACAATATATTTAAAGCTAGTTAATTGATTTGCTCCTACAGGGCCTCTAGCATGTAATCTTCCAGTAGATATGCCGATTTCTGCTCCCATACCGAACTCTCCACCATCTGCAAATTGTGTTGATGCGTTTTTCATAACAATAGCGCTGTCAACATTTTTTAGAAAATAGTTAGCAGTTTCTTCATTTTCTGTAATTATTGTTTCAGTGTGTTGAGAAGAATATTTATTAATATGACTTACAGCATGTTCAACGCCATCAACTAATTTTACTGAGATTATTGCATCAAGATACTCTGTAGACCAATCTTCTTCATTAGCTAAAGTTATATCAGGAACAATATCTTTTAAAGGTTGATCTCCTCTGACTTCACAGTTGACTTCTTGCAGTTGTGAAATAATTTTAAGTATATTGTCTTTTTCTAAATTTTTATCAATTAATAAGGTTTCTGCTGCGCCACATATTCCTGTTCTTCGCATCTTTGAATTAATTATTATTTTTATGCTTTTATCTAAATTAACTTCGTGATCTATGTAAACATGACATATACCTTCAAGATGTGCAAAAACAGGAACTTTTGCTTCTTTCTGAATTTTAGCTACAAGAGATTTGCCTCCTCTTGGGACAATTATGTCAATATATTTTGATGCTTTGAGAATTTCAGTTACCATTGTTCTATCAGTTGTATCAATTATTTGAACACATGTTTTAGGTAAGCCAGCTAATTTTAAACCTTGTTGTAAAAATTTTGTGAGTAGCGTTGATGTATAAAATGAATCTGAACCACCTCTTAAAATACAAGTATTACCTGATTTAACGCAAAGTGCACCGGCATCAATTGTTACGTTTGGTCTTGATTCGTAGATAATTCCAATAACACCTAATGGAACTGAAATTTTTGAAATATTTAAACCATTTGGTCTATCCCATGTACTAAGGACCTTATTAAGAGGGTCTTCTAATTTTGAAATATCCATAAGACCATCTATAATTGAATAAATTCTTTTTTTATCTAATGATAGTCTGTCGATAAATGAGTTTGACATAGATTTTCTTTTACTATTTTCAATATCAATTTTATTTGCTTCTAAGATTTGATTTATATTGGCTTTTAAAAGTTTTGCTGTTTCATTTAAAGCATTATTTCTTTGTTTATTATCACTTAATGATAAACTTTTAAGAGCTTCTTTGGCGTTAATTCCATAATGAT
>CABZCK010000001.1 GCA_902524215.1 uncultured SAR116 cluster alpha proteobacterium | reverse complement strand
CCAAGCTATTAAAAAAATTAAATGAAATGATTTTATGTACAAAATGAACATTTAACTAAAATTATCGATAAGTTTAATTACGTATTTAATATTTTTAATTTTGACTTCAGGTGTTAAACCATGACCGACATTGAAAATATGACGTCTTTTTTTCGAAAGATCTAATATCCTATAAACCTCATTTTTTATAGCAAGAAGATTATCACTAGATAATAAAACAGGATCCAAGTTTCCTTGAGTAACGACTTTTTTATTAATATTTTTTAAGGCCCAATCTAAATTAGTCTTCCAATCAATTGAAATGACATCAACCGAAGTTTCATAGCTATATTGAATTAACATCTCACCAGATTTAAATGGTAACCCAATAATTGGACAATTTACATTTTTCTTTCTTAACTCATTAACAATTAAGTTGATTGGATTAATTCCAAATAAGGTCCAATATCTATCTGGGATCATATTTGACCAAGAGTCAAAAATCATTAAAACTGTTGCACCTGCATGATATTGAAACTCTAGAAAATTTATGCAATCATTAGTTAACTTGTTAATTAGTTTTATAAATAACTTTTCGTTATTCCATAAAAATTTTCTGGTTTTTTGAAAGTCTTTAGAACTACCGCCTTCAATCATGTAACACGATAGTGTCCAAGGAGCTCCACAAAAACCTATTAAATCTTGAGATGGAAGAATTAATGCTTTTATTTTTGAGATAGCATTTTTTATAGAATTAAATTCTTTAAAATCTAACTTTCTATTTAGAAATTTTTTATTTATATCAATTTCTTTTAATAAGGGACCGTATCCTTTTTTAAAAGTAACTTCTTGACCTAAAAAATGAGGTATTAATAAAATATCTGAAAAGAGTATAACAGCATCAATATTATAATATTTTAATGGTAATATTGTCGCATCAATAATAGAGTCTTGATCAAGGCAAAAATCTATAAAGTTATTATGCCTGTTACGTATAGAGTAATATTCTGGAATATGTCTACCGGCTTGTCTTAGAAACCATTTAGGCACAATTTTACAATTATTCGTTTCTATCAATTTATTAATCATTATATATAATAGTAAAAGGTTGTTGTAGTTGTATTCATTATTTTGTTTATAAATTGTTATTTAATTTTATCAACAAACAAAATTTTCAGAAGTGATTGTTTTTATTAATGAAATTGAACTTATATTTTTCAAAAAAAAAATATACACAAAAAAAGAATTTTATAAGTTGTGAAAAAAAAAAGAAACGTGTAAAAAGTAACATAAATGTCCACAATTAATTATGTACAAAATAGGAATAACAGGATCGATAGGGACAGGTAAAACAACAATAGCAAGTATGTTTGCTAAGTTTAGTATCCCAATATTTGATGCAGACAAAGAAATAAAAAAAATACTAACTAGAAGAGAAATTAAAAGAAAAATAATAACTATATGGCCTACAGTTTTAAGAAAAAATAAAATTGATAAATATAAATTAAAAAATATTATATTTTCCAATCAGCATGAAAAAAAAAAGTTAGAAGGAATTTTATAGAGTAATAAATGAAGTACCAACTATTTTAATGATTATTATTATTTTACTTGTTGTACTTAAACCTGATTTAGGTTAAAAAGAACTCTCTCAATCTAAATATCGAAAATTATGCATTTAAATGAATTGAAATCAAAACATCCATCAGACTTACTATCTTATGCTGAAAGCTTAGATGTAGAAAACGCAAGTAATCTAAGAAAGCAAGACATGATGTTTGCATGTTTAAAAAAATTAGCTGATAACGACGTGTCAATATATGGTGAAGGTGTATTAGAAGTGTTAGCTGACGGTTTTGGATTCTTAAGATCTGTTGATTCAAATTATCTAGCTGGTCCAGATGATATTTATGTTTCTCCAAGTCAAGTGAAAAAGTTTGGTTTAAGAACAGGAGACACGGTTGAAGGGGAAATTAGATCTCCAAAAGATGGAGAGAGATACTTTGCATTATTAAAAATTGAATCCGTAAATTTTGAAAAACCAGATAATATAAGGCAAAGAATTAATTTTGATAATCTAACGCCGTTATATCCAGAGGAGAAAATAAATTTTGAAATAGAGTTTAAGCCTGAAAACAAAGATTATACACCAAGAATAATAGACTTAATTTCTCCAGTAGGAAAAGGACAAAGAAGCTTAATCGTAGCTCCACCTAGAACAGGAAAAACAATGATGCTTCAATCTATAGCAAAAGCTATCACTACAAATCACCCAGAAATTTATTTGTTAGTTTTATTAATTGATGAACGACCAGAAGAGGTTACAGATATGCAAAGATCTGTAAAAGGCGAAGTTATAAGCTCTACCTTTGATGAACCTGCAACAAGACATGTGCAAGTTACTGACATGGTTATAGAAAAAGCAAAAAGATTAGTAGAACATAAGAGAGATGTGGTAATATTGCTCGATTCTATAACAAGGCTTGCAAGAGCATACAATACCGTTATTCCATCTAGTGGAAAAGTTTTAACTGGTGGTGTAGATGCAAATGCACTTCAACGTCCAAAAAGATTCTTTGGCGCGGCAAGAAATATAGAAGAAGGCGGATCTTTATCAATCATTGCGACAGCGTTAGTTGAAACAGGATCTCGTATGGATGAAGTAATATTTGAAGAATTTAAGGGAACAGGAAATAGTGAAGTTATTCTAGATAGGAAATTGTCAGATAAAAGAGTCTTTCCTTCTATTGATGTAACTAAATCTGGAACAAGAAAAGAAGAACTGCTGGTAGAAAAGGACACATTATCAAAGATGTGGGTCTTGAGAAGAATTCTAATGCAAATGGGCCCAGTAGACGCAATGGAGTTCTTAGTTGATAAGTTGAAACAAAGTAAGTCAAACGAAGACTTTTTTAGGGCTATGAATAAATAGCGGGTTTCACGTGAAACATAATGATTACGATACTATTTTTGCATCAGCAAACCAATTAAAGTCAGCTATTAAAATAATTAGAATTACTGGGAATAAAGCAAAAAATCTTCCAGAAATATTTGGTTTTCAAAAACCAGAGCCGCGAATTTTTTCCTTAAGAAAATTATTGCATAAAAACAAAGTTATTGATAATGCCCCTGTTGTTTGGCTGCCAAAGAATAACAGCTTTACAGGCGAAGATACCTTTGAAATCTATATACATGGAAGTACAATAATAGAAAAATTGATTTATAAAGTGCTGTCTTCATGTAAAGGTTTTAGGCTTGCAGAGCCAGGAGAGTTTACAAAAAGAGCAACTTTGAATGGTAACATTGATTTAGTTCAAGCTGAGAGTATCAATGAGATAATCAACGCACAAACAGAAAAACAACTTAATATAGCACAGTCTCAATTGGATGGCTCGTTAAGCAAAGTGATTAATGGTTGGAGAGATGAAATTATTCATATAGCTTCCTTAATAGAAGCTCTTATTGACTTTTCAGACGAAGATATCCCAGAAGAAATATGTACCTTATTTTTAAAAAAATTAAATGAAATACAAAAGCAAATTAAAAATGCACTTAACTCTGCAAAATTGTCTTCTTCTATTAAAGAGGGGTTCATTGTTTCAATAATAGGCAAACCAAATGTTGGTAAAAGTAGTTTAATCAACGCATTAACAAAATTAGATACATCAATTGTAAGTGATATTCCTGGAACAACAAGAGATGTAATTCAACAAAAAGTTGATCTAAAAGGATTGCCTGTTACTTTTTATGATACAGCTGGGATTAGAAAAACAAAAAATATTATTGAAAAAAAAGGCATAGAATTGGCGATAAATATTATGAAAAAAAGTAATTTAATTTTAAACTTGAGTGAAAATGGAGAATTTAATTACGAAAGTTTAGAAAAATTTTTTTTAAATAATAATAGAATTAAGGTTTTCAATGTAAAAACAAAAATTGATGTTAAAAAGAGCAACAACAAAGATGCAGATGTAGAAATTTCTTCAAAGACAAATTTTGGAATTAACACCCTATTAGAAAAAATATTTTCTTATTTGTCTGTTTTAGAGCCAAGAGAAACGTCTTTAATTACATCAGAAAGACAGATTTTAAATTCAAAAAAAGCATTAAATGCTTTAACTAGAATAAAAAAGCTTTCTGTAATTGAAGAAACAGAACTTATTGCCGAAGAATTAAGACTTGCTTCCAAACACATAAGTAATATAACTTCTTTAATAAATAATGAAAATGTTTTAGATAAAATATTTAGTAGTTTTTGTATTGGTAAGTAAATGGAAAAAATTGTTGATGTAATAGTTGTAGGTGGTGGTCATGCTGGAATAGAGGCAATAAGTGCTGTAGCCAGGTATGGTTGTAAGGTATTATTAATTACATTAAAAAAAAATCAAATTGGCGAAATGTCTTGTAACCCAGCAATAGGAGGCCTTGGGAAAGGTCACTTAGTAAAAGAAATTGATGCATTAGATGGGGTTATGGGTAGAGCTATAGATAAATCAGGAATTCAATTTAGGATGTTAAACAAATCAAAAGGGCCTGCAGTACATGGGCCCCGATCTCAAGCTGATAGAAGTCTATATAAAAAAAGTGTTCAAGATATATTATCAAGACAAAAAATTAGAGTTATTGAAGACTTTGTTGATGATTTAATAATTGATAAACAAGAAATTAAAGGTGTTATATTAAGCAATGATAAAAAAGTATTTTGTAAATCATTAGTCATTACCACAGGCACATTTCTTGGGGGAAAAATATTTGTCGGTGATAAAACTTTCGAGGCTGGACGGATTGGTGACAAATCATCCTCCAAACTTTCAAAAACAATTAGAAAATTAGGCTTTCCAGTAGGTCGACTTAAAACAGGAACACCTCCAAGACTGATAAAAAGTACAATTAATTGGGATTTAATAGAATTACAATCAGCAGATGAAAACCCTATTCCATTTTCATATTTAACTTCTAAAATAGAAGTTCCTCAAATAAAATGTGGAATAACAAGAACAACTGATAAAACACATGCCGTTATAGAAAAAAATATAAAAAAATCTCCTGTTTTTTCAGGTTCTATAAAAGGTTATGGGCCTCGATATTGTCCTAGCATTGAAGACAAGGTTAATAGATTTAAGGATAAAACCTCACACCAAGTTTTTCTAGAGCCTGAGGGATTAAAGAGCGACTTGATATACCCAAATGGTATTTCAACAAGTTTACCAAAAGAAATACAGGAAGAGTTTATAAAAACTATTCCAGGCTTAGAAAGTGTAAAAATTCAAGAGTATGGTTATGCAGTTGAGTATGATTATATTGACCCAAGGTGTTTAAAATATACTCTAGAATCAAAAAAGGTAAAAAATTTATTTTTTGCTGGACAAATAAATGGAACAACGGGTTACGAAGAAGCAGCGGCACAAGGATTGGTTGCAGGTGTTAATAGTGCTTTAAACGCTAAAAAAAGTAATGCTAAATTTACATTAAACAGGACTGAGAGTTATATTGGAGTCATGATAGATGATTTAGTTACTAGAGGCGCACCTGAACCTTATAGAATGTTTACGTCAAGAGCGGAATACAGACTATTATTAAGATCTGATAACGCAGACCAAAGATTAACTGACAAAGGGATTAGTTTTGGAATAGTTGGCAATAAGAGAAAAAAAATTTGGTTAAGTAAAAAAGAATCTTTAAAAAACTTAAAAGAATATATTATGAAATTAAAACTAAATAATAAAAAATTGAAAAGTATTGGTGCAAATCATTTGAAAAATGGAAATATACCCTCAATTCACAACTTAATTACAGGTAATAAAGTCTCTTTAGAAAAAATAATTACAAAATTTCAACCAAAGAAAGCCTTTTCAATTAATTGTATAAATCAAATTGAAGTAGACATTAAATATGATATTTATATAAAAAGGCAACTGAATGATATAAAGCAATTTGAAACAGAGCACCAAACATTAATACCTAAAGAGATAAACTTTAAAAAGATTAAAGGATTATCTAATGAGTCGATTGATATTTTAAATCGACATAAGCCTGAAACAATAAGACAAGCTTCATTGTTGCCTGGTTTTACATCATCTGCTGTATTTTTATTACTTTATCATATTAAAAATAAAAAAATAAAATCAGCTTAATGAAAGAAAGTTTTTCAATACTAAAAAAACATATTAATGTTTCACATGAAACATTAGAAAAGCTAGTTATATATTTTGAACTATTAAGTTTTTGGCAAAAAAAAATGAATTTAGTCAGTAATAGCTCATTACAATATGCGGAGACGCGGCATTTTTTAGATTCTGCTCAATTATATGTTTTTTGTAAAAACTTAAATGGAAACATAATTGACTTTGGTTCTGGGGCAGGGTTCCCCGGTGCTGTTCTATCAATTTTAGGTGTTAGAAAAATTTTTTTAATAGAATCGAATAAAAAAAAATGTAAATTTTTAGCAATTTTAAGAAAAGAGACTAATTGTAATTTTAACATAATTAATGCAAGAATTGAAAATGTAGAATTCTTAGATCCGTCTTTAATTGTATCAAGGGCTTTAACATCAACAAAAAACTTATTGCTATTTTCAATTAATCATATGCTTAAATCTAAGAATATAGAATCTAAAAAAGATGCTATAAAAAATATACCTAACCTATTGTTTTTAAAGGGAAAAAAATTTAAAAAAGAGTTAAATGAGGTTCCTAAACACCTATATATAAAATTTCACACTTTTCCTTCTATTACAAGTGCAGAAAGTAGAATTTTATTATATAATAAAAATATTCTATGACATTAATTCACACTAACATAATTGCAATTGCTAATCAAAAAGGCGGTGTTGGAAAGACAACGACTGTAATTAATCTTGCTACTGCGATGGCCGCTTGTGAGAAAAAAGTTTTAATTATTGACTCAGATCCGCAAGGTAATGCAAGCACTGGTTTGGGTTTAGATAAAACTGTTTTAAAAACTAATTTCTATGATCTAATTAGAGGTGACATTTCAATTAACAAAGCAATTATTAAAACTCAGATACCAAATTTATTTATAATCCCAACGTCTATTGATTTAGCTGTAATTGAACAAGAATTCGTTAATTTAGAAAAACGAGAACAAAAATTAAAACAAGAAATAGAAAAATTAAATATGACTTTTGATTATATTTTAATTGATTGCCCCCCATCGTTAGGTCTTCTAACTTTAAATGCTTTAGTTGCGTGTAAAAACTTATTAGTACCTTTGCAAGTCGAGTTTTATGCCTTAGAAGGTTTAACACAACTAATGGAGACAGTTAATCAAATTAAAAATAATTATAACAAATCATTAAATTTACAAGGTATAGTTTTAACGATGTATGATAAAAGAAATAAAATATCAGAGTTGGTAGCATCCGACGTAAAAGATTTTTTTAAAGAAAAAGTTTATAAAACAATAATTCCTAGAAATGTAAAAATATCTGAAGCACCAAGTCATGGGATGCCAATTTTAATGTATGATATTTCATGTTCTGGTTCTCAAGCCTATGCATCGCTTGCAGCTGAGATAATAAATCAGGAGAATAAATCAAATGCCTAAAACCAATAAAAAAAACCCTCTAGGAAGAGGTTTATCAAGTTTACTAGGAGAAAATTCAAATGTTGATAATTTAACTAACACAAATTCAAAAAATAATTTGAATATAGTGCCTATCGATTTCTTGGCAGCAGGTACATGGCAAGTTCGTAAAAATTTTGATAAAAATGAACTATATAGCCTTTCTCAATCTATAAAAAATAATGGTATATTTCAGCCTATAGTTGTAATATCAGATAAAAAAGCTAGTGGTAAATACAAAATTGTAGCTGGTGAACGACGTTGGAGAGCAGCACAATTAGCAAATATACACGAAGTGCCTATTATTTTAAGAGATGATTTATCACCAGAAAAAATCGTAGAAATTTCATTATTAGAAAATTTAGAAAGATCAGATTTAAATCCAATAGAAGAAGCAAAAGGGTATCAAGATTTAATAAATGAGCATAATTATACCCAAGAAAAAGTTGCTAAAATATTTAGCAAATCAAGACCCTACATAACTAATTTCTTGAGATTATTAACTTTAGAAGATGAAATTAAATCTTACATTGTGAGTGGAAAACTTTCTGTAGGACATGCTAGGGCGATAATAAATAGTGAAAATTCATTAGAATTAGCAAGAGATATAATTAAAAAAGGTTTATCAGTAAGAGAGGTGGAAAAATTTTTAAAAAAAACCAATAAATTTAAAAACACTTCAAAATTTAATGATTATTCAGATATTGAAACTGAAATATCGAGTAAAATAGGGCTAAAAACTAAAATTACTTTTAATAAAGATAAAAAAAATGGTGCATTAACTATTAAATTTAAAAATTTAGATCAGTTAGATTTTATTATGAAAAAGTTAAACTAATTTTTTACTTTCGTTTTAAAATAGATATATAAGAATAATTGATTTAAAAACAAATACTCTAAGTTTTTTTCTGATTTACAATTAAGTTCTGTTTTAAATAAAAAAAATAAACATGCATCAATTTTACGTAAGTTCCACAAATCTAACATTTTAAAAAAAAATTTATGCTCTTTATAAAAAATTTTTAGAGATTTACAATTTACTATTGCATTTTTTGTGAGACCATTCTTTTTCATATTTAAACATGTTTTTAATAATTTGAGTTTAGACTTTATCAAATTTAATATTGAACCACTTGAGGTATTATTAAGCTTAAAATTGTTTAATAATTTTGAAGATTCATAGTAATTTCCAGTTAATAATTTATTAATCATATCAAAGATAGTTTCATCATTATTGTCATCAATTAAAGTCAAAAGTTGTTCAAAGTTTAAATTATTATTTCTATTTTGAAGTTTGATTTTTTCAAAGGTATTCTGAATTATTTTGGAGTCGTAAGAAAACTTACTTGTTAATTCTTTAATTTGTTGTTCATTTAAATTTAGTTCCATTTTAACTAATTCTTTTTTTAAATTATTCTTTATATTAAGCTCATCTTCATCATAACAAGTAAAACAAAGTGCATTTTCACTCTTTAATATCTTTTTTGATAAAATGTCAGTTTGTTTAAAATAGTAGCTTACAATTAGAAGTTGAGTATCTTTAATTTTTGAAAAATTAAAATCAGCGAAAATTTTGTTTATGTCACTTTTATTATGACTTTGTCTAATATCAAGTATTATTGTTCTTTTTTTATCGAATATAGAAATTGTGTTAAATTCATCAAAAAAGACTTCGGAATTATGCAACAACTTATTTTCATCAAAATAATTTGTCTGAAAAGGGTCATTCAAATCAATATTTAAGTTTTCCTTTAATTTAGAATAACATATATCAATCAAACCAAGATTATTACCAAAAATATAAAAAATATTGAAAGATTCATCAATTTTTTTGGAAAAAATATTTTTATTAAGTGGGTTAATTTTCACTATATTTAATATTTAATAAAATTGTTCTATACAATTTAGATGCTAAGTATTTCGATAATCTCTCTCTTACAAAATTATTATTTTCATCGACACTATATAATGATGAAACATTTCCAGTATTAATGGAACTTGAAATACTTCCTGATTTTATAATTTTTGTTTTTAATTTATTAAATATTTTAAAGTCAAGAGTTCCTTTAACTATATATAATTCTTTATTTCCGCCAACTGAAAGTGCATTGCTTGAATTAAAGGATAAATTTGTTTCTATGGTATATTTAGTTAAATTTTTATCATAATCGGTAAAATTTTTATAAAAATGGTGCTTTAAAATCATGGAGTATTTTTCTTGTGGGACAACAAGATCCACTTGTGGTGGATTATTAGTTCTATTAGTTAAGTTACTACAACCAATGAAAAATGATAAGATTAAAATTTGAGAAATAATTTTCATATCACGATATTAATAATTTTATTTGGAATATAAATAATTTTTTTAGGAGATTGAGTTAAATATTTGACAATATTTTGATGCTTCAACACTAAATTTTCTACTTCTTCACTGTTTAAAGATTTAGATATTTGAATTTCACCTCTTCTTTTTCCATTAATTTGAATTGGAAGAGTGACTTGATTTTCATTTAAGTACTCTAAATCAACTTTGGGCCATGGTGAATTAGAAATAGAGTTTTTATTTCCTAAAATTTCCCAAGCTTCTTCACATATATGAGGACATATAGGATTTAATAAAATAAGGAAATTTGAAATACAAAATTTTTTAATAATTTTTTTATTACTCGTTTTTGCAACGTATAAATTAAGTGCATTAAATAAAGTTCTTATGTTCGCTATAGCTATATTAAAATGAAAGTTTTCGATTGCTTGGGTAACATTTTTTATTGTTTTATAGTTACATAATAAAATTCTAAAATCGCTTTCATCATGATGTTTAATCTTTTGATAGGATATTTTTTTATAGTCATTGGAAATTATGAGTTGCCAAACTTTATTTAAAAATCTGGATGCTCCTTCAACACCTGCATCTGTCCATTCCATATCTCTTTGTGGCGGGGAATCAGACAAAATAAAAAATCTTGCAGTGTCAGAACCAAATCTGTTAACAATAGTATTAGGATCAACCACATTTTTTTTTGATTTACTCATTTTTTCGATTCTGCCAGGAGTAACTATTTGTTTATCTTCAATTGTAAAAAATTTACCATTTTCTTTTATTACATCTTTTGGAAATATCCACTCGTTATTATTATTTTTATATGTTTGATGACAAACCATTCCCTGGGTTTGTAAAGATTTGAATGGTTCGTTAAGTTTAATTAAATTCAATTTGTTCATCGCTTTGATAAAAAATCTGGAGTATAAAAGATGCAATACAGCATGTTCTATACCTCCAATATACTGGTCAACTGGCAACCAATAATTAGCATGATTTTCATTAATAGCATCTTTATAATTAGGGTCTGTAAATCTAGCAAAGTACCAACTCGATTCAAAAAAAGTATCAAAAGTATCAGTTTCTCTTTTTGCATCTTTAAAACACTTTGGACATTTCACACTAATCCAATCAGTTTGATTCAATATAGGATTTCCAGATTTTTGAAAATCAACTCTTTCCGGAAGTTTTACGGGTAAATCTTTTTCAGGTACTGTTTGTATTCCACAACTCTGACAGTAAATAATTGGTATAGGACAACCCCAATATCTTTGCCTCGATACACCCCAGTCTTTTAATCTGTAATTAACACTACGTGACCCTAGATTCAATTCTTCTAATTTTCTTATGGAAGTTTCTTTTGCTTTGTCAACAGTAAGATTATTAAGAAAATCTGAATTTATTAAATAACCATTTTCTGTGTAAGCACTTTTTAATTCTTTTTTTATAAATTGATTTTTTTCTTTGCTAACAACTTGAATAATTTCAAGGTTATATTTTTTAGCAAAATCAAAATCTCTTTGGTCATGTGCTGGACATCCAAAAACTGCTCCTGTTCCATAATCAGTTAAGACAAAATTAGCTATAAAAATAGGAATGAGTTTATTTTTTATAAATGGATGGAATGCGCTAAGTGGAGTTTTCAGACCAATCTTTTCAATTTTATCTAAATTTTGCTCATTAGTAATTTTTAAATTTAACTCTGTAAGTTTTTCATTTATTTCGGGATAATCTTTTTTAAGTTTGTCTACTAAATTATGTTCAGGAGATATCGCAATAAATGATGCACCAAATAGAGTGTCTGGTCTGGTTGAGAAAACAGTAATTTTTATATTTGTTTTAGGTATATAAAAATGAATGTGAGCACCTAAACTTTTTCCTATCCAGTTTTCTTGCATCAACTTCACTTTTTCTGGCCAATTTTTAAGTGTTTTCAAATCTTTAAGAAGTTCTTCAGCAAAATCAGTAATTTTTAAAAACCAACCTTTCATCTTCTTTTTTTGAATTATTGCATCAGAACGCCATCCTCTGCCATCAATTACTTGCTCATTTGCCAGAACAGTTTTTTCAACAGGATCCCAATTCACAATTGTTTCTTTTTGATAAGCTAAACCTCTTTTATAAAATTCAATAAAAATTTTCTGTTCATGCTTGTAGTAATCAGATTTACATGTAGAAATTTCTTTGCTCCAATCATATGACAGCCCCATCTTTTTTAGTTGAGTTTTCATGTTCTTAATGTTTTTTTCTGTCCATGATTTAGGGTGAACATTATTGGATATTGCTGCATTTTCAGCAGGCATTCCGAACGAATCCCAACCCATTGGATGCATAACATTGAAGCCATTTGCTCTTTTATATCTTGCTATAAGATCACCAAGTGTATAGTTTCTTACATGTCCCATATGTATATCACCTGAAGGGTATGGAAACATTTCTAACACATAATATTTTTTCAAATTTTTGTCTATTTTAGATAGGAAGGTTTTATTTCTATCCCAATAGTTTTGCCACTTTTCTTCGATTTTTGATGGATTATATTTTATCACAATAAACTCAGAAATTAATTAAGTTTATTTTGTATTCTAAGCCTTCTAGCTTTTGTTAAAATTAAATTTTCAATTTTTTTTGCAAGCACAATATCTTCTGTTATTTCATTTTTCTTATTTTTTATAAATACTTGTAATTTGATTCCTTCTGATCTTAGCTCTCTAGATTTAACAGTAGCAATTAGTTTAATCTGTTCATCATTTTTTTTATACCATTCAGTCACTAATATTCCACCAAATGCGTCTGTAGACTGAAAAGGTGCAAATGATAAAACGTCAAGGCTTGCTCGCCACAAGAAAGAGTTCACATAAAAACTTTTGTCTTCGTAAGGATCTTTGTTTAAAAAATCTGTAATAGACATTCCTTTTTTTCTATCTTTACTGAATAACCCTGGTTCACTTTTTTCAGTAGGAACTTCATAATCTGATGAACATGAGATAAGTAAAAGAAATATCAGAAATGTAATTGAGATTTTCATTTTAATAAATATAATCTGAAATTTTTAAATGTAAAATAAAAAAGGGTAACTTAAAGTTACCCTTTTTTCTTATATTTATCAGCTTTCTTAGAATGAAGCTGATAAAGTTAATTGTGTTTTTGAACCTGAGTCATTTTGTGCTGCACTTTCACCACCTGCCTTATAATCATAGTCCAGGTATGTTACTTTAGCTTTTAAACCAGGAGCAACAGTGTACACAACTTCAGCAAGATTTGCTGAGTACTCTTCATTCTGTGTACCTGATAGATCTTTATCATCTTCAGCTTTCATAGTAGTAGCAGCTATTGTCATTCCGCCACCGAGGTCATATTTAAGACCAACACCGCTTGCGTTACGATCATCAGATTGAGATCCACCAGTTCCAATTGTTGATTTACCAGTAGAAGCAATTGCAGATAATGCACCCATAGTTATCTTAACACCATAGTTAGATGATTCAGTTTCACTAGTAGCAGTACCGTCTGTCGTTTGCTTATTATATCTGATCATCATTGAACCACCAGCCATTGGCATTGTATATTCTGCACCCATAGCTATTTGGTCAGTAGCAGCATCTGCTGTTCCACTATCATAGATTGAGTAACCAGCTCTAAATCCACCCATTGATGGTGTTGTGTAGTTAATCTTATTTGTATCAGCAGCACCTGACTCACCAGAGTTAGTTACAATAGAAGCAGAGCCTGTTTGAACGACTGAAAGATCTTCATCAATTAAATCATGCTCACCGATACCGAAATCGTCATTAGCACCCACGTCTTTTCCTAATTTTAAAGAACCAAAACCACCTGAAATTGACATCCATGACTCATCAATTGTACTTGCATCTGCATCAATGTCATATACACCAGTGATAGTAAGGCCACTATCAGTCTTGTTTGTAAACTTAATTGTAAGTTCATTGTTAACACCTTGTGCATCACCATCTGTAGCAGCAATGTTTGAAGATGTTGAACTATATGTCCATTCAAATGCACCTGTTACTGATACGTCGGCTACAGCATATGATGATATACTTGCAGCAGCAACAAGAGCAGATGATGTTAATAATAATTTACGCATAACGTAATCCTCTCTTATAAATATGTTGATAGACAACATTTGTTAGCTTAATTTTCCCCTTGAAAATTAATAAGTTATATATACTAATTAATCAGTAATATTGCCATACTTTTAATTGCAAAAATATCACATTTTATTTTTTTTGTGGTAAATTTGCAACATAGGAAACTTTTACAATGGATGAAATTCAAAATAGATATTTAAAACTAAATAAATTAATAAAAAAATGTCATGATGAATCATTTTATTCTAAAAACCCTCTGCCTAAACTTATAGCGGTGTCAAAACAACAGCCTAATGAAAAAATATTAGATGCTTTAAAATTTGGACAAAGAATTTATGGTGAAAATAAGTTGCAAGATGCTATAAAAAGATGGTCAAATTTTCTAAATATATATAATGATATAGAATTACATTATATAGGACATCTACAGACCAATAAAGTTAAAAAAGCTTTAAATTTCTTCGATGTAATTCATACTTTAGATAGAGAAAACTTAGCTTTGGAAATTTCAAAAAATTTAACATCTAAAAGCAAAACAAAGTCATTCATGATACAAGTCAACA
Source organism: uncultured SAR116 cluster alpha proteobacterium (assembly GCA_902524215.1). GTDB lineage: Bacteria > Pseudomonadota > Alphaproteobacteria > Puniceispirillales > Marisalimonadaceae > TMED54. The sequence continues at coordinate 118,734 of CABZCK010000001.1, read as the reverse complement.
CTGGAAATGAAGAGAATAAATCTGGCATCAATTTAAATAAATTTGAAGAATTTTTCAAATTTGTGAATAGTCTAAAAATACCTGTAAAAGGATTAATGTGTTTACCTCCAATAGACGAAGAACCTAGTATTCATTTTTGTATTTTAAGAGAATTAGCAAATAAATTTAAACTAAGTGATTTATCTATGGGGATGTCTATGGATTTTACAAAAGCTATTAAATTCGGTTCTACCTATTTGAGAATCGGGAGCTCATTTTTTGGCAAAAGACTCTAATCAAATATATGGTTAGATTTATTTTTCTTAGTACTTAAATAATTTTTATTTATTTCATTAGGTTTAATATTTAATTTAATAACCTTCAAAACTTTTAATCCCTCTTTATTTAACTTTTCAATTTTATTTGGATTATTTGTAATTAAATTGATCTTTTTAAAGTTTAATTTTTTTAATATTGCAACAGCTACATCGTATGATCTCTCATCATCTTTAAATCCTAATGTTAAATTAGCATCTACAGTATCTATACCGTCTTCTTGAAGTTTATAAGCACGTATCTTATTGGTCAGGCCAATATCTCTTCCTTCTTGAGGTAAATAAATTAAAACACCTTCTCCATTTTGAACCATTATATCCAAGGATTTGTCTAATTGTTCCCCACAGTCACATTTGAGGCTATGAAATATGTCTCCAGTAACACATTGACTATGTATTCTAACTGTTGGAGATAAATTTAATGAATTTTTTTCATAAATCTTACCGATTAAAATACAAAAATATTCCTTTGGTTCATTGTTAAATTTAAAAATGATTATTTCTGCATCGTCAGTTTTTTTAATTGGCAATTTAGCTCTTGTAACGATACTAATGTTAGGTTGTTTTAAACCGAACATTTCATAAAATTCAGAAATATTGAAAGTTAATATCTTTTCCTTCATGGCTAATTGTTCAATTGGAATATTTTCAGAACTATTAATTATTGAAAAGATTCCACATGGCAGTAATTTACCTTTTTTTAATATTTGTAAACTTATATCTATAAGTTTAGACCTTTCTTCAATAACTCCATTTAATTTTAATTTCTTATCCAGACTACTCCCAAACGCTAAATTATATATTTTTTTTATTGACCATTTGAAATCGATAGATAGAGAACAGCAATAATCGGTTTTAATATTTAAAGTTTTACATCTTTCAGGAGATAATAAAATACTTGGAAAGCTCTTTGAAAATTTTCTATGAAAATCTAGAGTGTTTTCATTAATAGCTTCTGCAGCTGAAAATAGAATGTTACTTCTATTTTCATCATCTAAGAGAATAATATGATGGCCTCTATTTAATTCAAATAATATTCTTTCAAATTGTAGATTATGTTTCATGACAGTATAATTAATGATATATATATAGTTATAAAAAATGCAAAAAAAATTTGTTATAATTGAGAATGATAAATTATTGAATGATTTAATTGTACAACAAATGCCAATTGTATTTGAAAATTATTTCAATATAAAATTTTTAAAAAGTTATAATATCAATGTTGTCAGTGAATTTAATACAATAGATCTTACGATAGTTAATTTTAAATTTATTAAAGATGACTCTAATATACTACTAGACTTAGAAAATAGAAAAAAATCGAAAATTATTATAGTGTACGATAATCAAGTTGAAAGGTCACAATTAAAAAAATATAGCAATTACAATTTTGTTGTTAAACCTTTCAAACTGAACCAAATGATAGATATTATAAGAGATTTCTTTATAAGTTATGAAACTCATCAAAAAAATATCAAAATTACAAATAATTTAATTTTTAGGCCAGAGACTAAACTTTTGTTAAATAAAAAAAGTAACGTCATAATTAATCTTACTGAAAAAGAAAGTCGATTACTAAATTTTATATTAGAAAATAAAGATAGTGTTCTAAAAAAGGATGAAATTTTGATAAAGGTTTGGGGAATTACAGAGAGAATTAATACTCATACATTAGAAACGCATATATACAGCTTGAAAAAAAAACTTAATACATTTGACTACAACCATTCTTTTATTTGTTCAGACAATCTAGGTGGCTACTATTTTAATGAGCTAAAGACTTAATTGGCTGGGGTGGTAGGATTCGAACCTACGGTACACGGGATCAAAACCCGATGCCTTACCACTTGGCTACACCCCATTTATAACCATGTTTAATATATTATTCTATTATATCCAAACTCTTTTTTATTTCCATGCCAAATAAAATAATTTTTTTTTAATTTCAATTTTTTAAACTCTTTATCATTAATTAAGTCATTAGAGTTTTTAAATATACCAAAACAACTTGAACCACTTCCGGACATACCAAAAGCTACAATTTTATCAAAAGATTTCAAAATGTTTAAAATTTTTTTTATCTCTGGCTCAATGGATTGAGATGTAAATGTAAGAGAATTAAATATTTTAATTTTGTTAAAATACATAGTTTTTTTATTTCTAACTTTTTTAAAATCAAAAGTATTAAAAACTTTCTGTGTAGATAATGTTTTATTCGGATAAATTAGTAAAAATTTATAATTTTTTTCAATATGTATTTTTTTTAATTGTTCTCCAATTCCGGTTAATTTAACGCTTTTACTCATTATACACGCTGGAACATCAGACCCAATTTTAAACCCTATTTCTTTAAGCTTTTTCAAAGAAATTTTTTCTGAATTAAAAGGATTTATATTATAAAAATATCTGAGACCTAATAATAAAGCCGCACTGTCTGAAGACCCCCCACCTAGTCCAGCTCCTATTGGTATATTTTTTTTCAATGTAATATTAAACTTGTCATTTTTTCCAAATTCATCATTAAAAAATTTTAATGTTTTTGATAAAATGTTCTCATCTTTTAAAAAAAAAATACTTTTACTACTTAATTTTATTTTATTTATATTGCTAATTTTGATGTTTATTTCATCATGCAGATCTAAAAAACAAACGTCACTTTCCAATGAATGATAACCGTTTTCTAATTTATCTTTAACATACAGGTTTAGATTTAATTTAGCTGGTGCAATTAAAGAAATAGAATTTTTCATTTAGAATGTTTTTTCAATTTAGATTTGATTTCTTCTTTTAATTTATCGTCAGCGTTTCCATCTAAAGCTCTATTCCATTCATAAATAGCTTCTTTTACTCTTCCAATTTTATAATATATATCACCAAGATGATCTATTATTTCTGAATTATTTGGTTCTAATTCGATTGCCTTTTGAATTGTTCTAACGGCTTTATCTTCATAACCTTGTTTAAACTGAATCCAACCAAGGGTATCTAAAAAAAAGCCATTATTCTTTTCAATTCTTAATGCCCTAATGATCAGTTTTTTTGCTTCGATTAAATCTTCATTTCTTATAGCCATGGAATAACTAAGATAATTTAAAACATAAGCATCATTTGGGTTTTTAGAAATAAGTTGAAGCAATATTTTTCTTGATTCTTTCCATTTATCTAATTTGTCCAAACAAATAGCTTTAAGGTAATAATAGTTAGTCTTATTTATATTTTTTTCAATTAACTGGTCATAGATTTTTATAGCTTTGATACATTTATTTTGATTTCTATAATTATTAGCTATTAAAGATAATATCTCACTATTATTTGGATATTCTTTTTGCATTGATTTTAATAGCATGCTCGATTTATTTTTATCAATAGTTTTTAAGATCCTATATTTTTTAATTTTTGAATATAAAAACATAAAGGAATTTTCTTTTATTCTATTTAATTTGTTTAAAGCGATTTGAAAATTTTTTTCATTAGCATAAATTTGAGCCAAAAAATAATTACTATTTCCAAGAGTAGGCTCTAAGTAATGTGAAATTTCATTTAAAATCTTTAAGTAAGAGTTTGGCAAATTTTTTTGAGAAGAAAGAAGGAATGAAATATAAGAAAATAAATTTGCAAGTATAAATTGATTGCTAGGTTTCATTTTTATGTAAGGTTTATCTTCAAAGTATGCATTTAAGGTATTAACATCATAGTTAAATTTCAAGCTAAAATTATTAATTTTTTTATCAAATTTTTTTGGGTTTTTTCGTTTCAAATAACCTAAGTATAAAATGTTTTCGATAAGACTTAAATTTGTTTTTTTCATTTTAGAATAAACTTGTTTTTCAATTTTTGTATTTTCAAAAATCAATAGATTAAAAATATTAGAATTGTCTAAATTAATATCAATTTCTTTAATATTCTCAGATTCAACTAATTTCATATAATTCAATTTCTGAAATACTACTTGAAATCCTGGCAACTTATTTATTGAGGTATTAAAATTGTTTGACTTTAAAAAATTTCCATTTTTTAAATTCATTATAAAATCAGGTAGATCATACATCGGTAGTTCTTTTAATCCATTTGGAGCCATTAATTTAAATTTTTTTGCTTTATAAAAATCACCATTAATTAAATAACTTTTAAAATTTAATTCGGCTAAGGTAAAGTCAAGGTGTAAATTTTTGGATTTAGATATTAATTTAGATGCAACATCATTATCACCGACTTTTAAGGAATATCTCGTTGACAAAAAACGACCAAAATTAGAATTTGGTTCAAGTTTAGATGAAATGTTATTTTCTTTTAATCTGTTTGTACAACCAAGAAAAAAGTTAATTATAAAAAATAAAAAAAATAGCTTAAAAAATTTCACCAGTACCACATTATAGTATATACGATATCATAAAATTATCCTATCATAATCATAATGGAACAAAAAAATGAAAATGAATTTTTAATGGTTAAAAATTATACCAATTTTTTAGTAGATTTAGGATTAAATATATCTTTTTCTAAAAAAAAATATTTAAAAATAAAGCAAAGTAAAATAGAAGAAAATTTTAAAAGTATTAAAGATGTAGATAATTTTGTTAAAGAGTGGCAAATTAAAAATAACTTTCAGTTAGTTTTAAGAAATTATAATATTTCTTCAAAAAACATTTTATTACTATCTGAGGAGACCAATTCAACAAATTTCGATCATTTTAAAAAAAATCAACCAAAGTTATTAGAAAAAATGTTTATTTCGATTGGGAAACATATTGATGAATTTTTTATTATTAATATTGATTTAGCAAAAATGGAAAAAAACGACTTTGAAAAAATAAATGAAATCTTAAAATTATATTTTGCAATTTTAAGACCTAAAATTTTTATTGATATGTGCTCAGATGAATTAAACCGATATTTAAATGTCTATAAAAATAATTTAAATTTTAACTATTTTAAAATTCCTTCAGTCTCGAATATAATTAAAAACCAAAGATTAAAACGAGAGGCTTGGTCAAATTTAAAATTATTAAAGGTAAAGTTAGATGATTCGTAATTATAAATACTTAAACTTTTTTTTAATTCTGTTATTTAGTGTATATTTAAGTTCAAGCTATTCATTTGCAGACAATAATCTAAAAATTAATATATTAAGTAAATCCGATATAAAGATATATAAAAAAGTTTTTAAATTACAATCTAAGCAAATTAAAAATAGAAATTCAAAAACATGGAAAAAAATAGAACAACTAAAAAAGAAAATTGATAATAAAATCCTAATAGGCACATTAAATGCTAATAAATATTTACATCCAACTGGGTGGAGGAGTTCTTATAAAGAATTAAAAGATTGGTTAAATGAGTATCATGATCATCCAGATGCTTACAAAATTCATAGGATTGCGTTAAGAAGAAAACCAGTTAAATCAAAATCACCCAAAAAGCCGACTGGAAACTTTTTAAATGGTTATGGAAATATATCTAAAGATTTAATTAAACCAACCTTTCCTCTTGCAAATTCAAGATATAAAAAAGACGCCTTTATTATTTCAATAAAAGTAAGAAGAGCTATTAGAAGAAAAAATCTAGACTATGCCGATAATTTTCTATCAACAAAAAAAACAAAACAAAAGCTCACTTCTCAAGAATTAGCTCAATTAAGGTCAGAACTTGCGCATGCATATTTTATTTTTAAAAAAGATCAAAAAAGTTTAAGACAAGCAAGAATATCAATAAGTCTATCTGGACACGAAAATGCATTAGCTTTTTGGTCTGGAGGATTAGCTTCTTGGAGATTAGGAAATCTCAAAGAAGCTAAATGGTTTTTCAAAAACCTTTCGGAGTTAAAAAAAGGTCCAGAAAGTATTTTATCTGCAGGAAGTTTTTGGTCAGCAAAGGTTGCCTATCATATGGGCGAATTTAAAAAGGTAAATAAATATTTATACAGCGCAATTAAATACGATAGGACTTTTTATTCCACACTAAGTAAAGCTGCACTAGGTTACCAAGATAGTTATGATTTTAATTTAGAAAATATAACAAAACAATTTATCTTAAAATTGAAATCATTAAATGGAGGAAGAAGAGTTTTAGCTTTAATACAAATTTCAGAATATCATAAAGCGTCTAGAGAATTTAGAAAAATAATTTTTAACTTTAATGAAAAAGAATATCCACAAATTATATCTTTTGCTTCTAAAAATAACATGCCTGGATTTGCTTTTAGATTATCTGCTATTTTAAGGAATGATTACAATAAAATTATTCTAGGAGGCTTATATCCAATTCCAGATTGGAATTTTTCATCTCTGCCAATTAAAGATAAATCTCTTTTATTTTCAATATCAAGACAAGAATCTGGGTTTAATCCTAGAGCCAAGAGCTATGCAAATGCATTAGGCTTGATGCAAGTTTTACCGTCAACAGCCTCATTTATAATGAAAAATAGAGCTTACCGAAAAAAAGAGATGTTATATGATGAAGAAAAAAATTTATACGTTGCGTCCAAATATATAAAATTTCTTTTAAACTTAGATTTAGTAAAAAAAGATTTAAGTAAAATGTTAGCCTCTTATAACGCCGGCCCAGGAAACTTTAGTAAATGGTCAAAAAATTTAAATAAAACTGAAATTGATCCTATTTTTATGATTGAAACATTGCCTGCTAGACAAACTAGAAATTACATTAAATTAGTACTTACGAATTTATGGATATATAAAATTAGACTAAAAGAAAAACCTAATTTGTTATTTAAATTGGCAAGTGGAAGCATCCCAAAATATGAATATAAAGATGATAGATAAATCAATAGAATTTTTTGGAATTAATATAGCTATATTAACAATATCAGATACACGAAACTTTGATAATGATAAATCAGGATCAATTTTAATAAAACTAATAGAAGATTACGGTCATACATGTTTGTTGAGACAAATTGTACAAGACGAGCCTAGAGAAATTTTATTGATTTTGAATAAATGGATAAAAAATAAAAATCTAGATGTCATTATTACTTCAGGTGGAACAGGATTAACAGGTAGAGATATAACAGTAGATGTCTTAGAAACTTATTTTGATAAAAAGATTGATGGCTTTGGTGAATTATTCAGATTTATATCATATAAAAAAATTGGTACTTCTACAATACAAAGCAGAGCTATTGCAGGAACAAAAAATGGAAAATATATATTCTGTTTGCCTGGATCTCCTTCTGCTTGTAAAGACGCTTGGGAAGAAATATTAAAATTTCAATTAGATATTAGACATAAGCCATGTAATTTTGTAGAAATTCTTCCTAGATTAAATGAAACATAAAAAGTTAAATTGAGTGCCAGATCTTTTTGAAGAAAAAAAATATCTTCATAATTCTGAAAGAGTAATGATAGGAGTTGATGAAGTAGGGCGCGGCTGTTGGGCAGGCCCAGTTTTGAGTTGTGCATCATATATTTATCCTTCCAAATTTAAAAGTTTGCCAAAAATAAATGATTCAAAAAAATTGATTAAAAGAGATAGAAGAAAAGTATTAGTATCCTCATCAACTTTTTCCAAATACTCCATAGGATGTTCAACAGTAAAAGAGATTGAAAAATTTGGAATAAATGCAAGTAATGATTTAGCTGCACTTAGGGCAGTTGTTTTAATGATTCAAAATTTTAATTTTATAACTAAAAAAAAATTATTTTTTGACATATTTTTAGATGGAAATAGACTGCCAAAATTTAAAATATTTAAAGAATTATATGATCTTATTAGAAATAGAATAAAAATTTATAGCATTGTTAGAGGAGATTCAAAAGTAATGTCTATAGCTCTTGCTAGTATTATAGCAAAAGAGACTCGAGATACTATAATGTTTCAACAGCACTTATTGTACCCACAATATAATTTTAAAAATAATGTTGGTTATGGAACAAAAGAGCATAGAGAAATGATTATAAAATGTGGAATAACAAAAATTCATAGAAGAAATTTTAAGCCTATAAGTACAATATTTTGTACTTAGTGGAAAAATAAATCTACATATTGTTAGTAAATATTTATTACATTATAAACTATTGACTTGATTGAATTTTTATAATTTTATCACATTATATTAAGTGCTTATTAACAAGATATAAACAATGAATATTGAAAAAATAAAAAATAAAATTATCCATGGAAACTCTCTAGATATATTAAAAAAAATCCCTGAAAATTCTGTTGACCTCATTTTTGCAGATCCTCCATATAATTTACAATTATCTAAAACTTTGTTGCGCCCAGATCAAACTAAAGTTGATGGAGTGAAAGAAAATTGGGATAATTTCGATAGTTTTGAACATTATGATGATTTTACTTTGAGTTGGTTAAAGAGCTGTAGAAAAATTCTAAAATCACATGGTTCTATGTGGGTTATAGGTTCTTACCATAATATTTTTAGAATTGGTTTTATGCTTCAAAATTTAGGATTTTGGATTTTGAATGATGTTGTTTGGATCAAGAGTAATCCAATGCCTAATTTTCGTGGAAAAAGATTTACAAATGCTCACGAAACTATCATTTGGGTTTCAAAAAATAAAAACTCAAAATATACTTTTAACTATGAATCCATGAAATCTCTTAATGGCGATTTACAAATGAGATCTGATTGGAATCTTCCTATATGTAATGGTAAAGAGAGATTAAAAGATGAGGATGGTGTAAAGATACATCCTACTCAAAAACCTGAAAGTTTAATAAGTAGAATTTTGCTAGCTAGCTCAAATGTTAATGATACTATACTTGACCCTTTTTTTGGGACAGGAACGACTGGAGCTGCAGCAAAGAAGTTGAATAGAAATTTCATAGGTATTGAGCAAGATTTAAATTATGTCAGTTCTGCTCAAGAACGTATAAATAATACTCAAAAAATCGAGCATGTTGAATTGATTCAAATGCCTCCAAAAGAGAAGGTGAAAAGAATTCCATTTGGATCACTCATAGAAAAAGGTCTTATAATTCCAGGTGAGATTTTAACAGATCTGAGAAAAAGATGGACTGCAAAAGTGAGAGCCGATGGAAGTTTAATTTCTAGAGATAATAAAGGCTCTATTCATTCAGTAGGCGCGGCATTACAAGGACTACCTGCTTGTAATGGCTGGACCTTTTGGCATATAAATAGATCTGGTAGATTAATACCAATAGACCATTTAAGAAATACAATTAAACTAACGGCTTAAACTCTTTAACTCTAGCCTTCGTTCATGAAGTACTGGCTCAGTATAACCTGAGGGACTTGTAGTACCTTTAAAAACAAGGTCTACAGCTGCTTGGAAAGCAAGAGAACCATCATAATTCTCAGACATTTTTTTATAATTAGTATCATTTTCATTTTGTTTATCAACAATTTTAGCCATTTTTTTTAATGATGTAATCGCTTGATCTTTGGTAATAATATTATGATGTAACCAGTTAGCTAAATGTTGGCTAGAAATTCTGCATGTTGCTCTGTCTTCCATTAAACCTACATTATTAATATCAGGAACTTTTGAACAACCAACACCTTGATCAACCCATCTCACAACGTAACCTAGAATCCCTTGAGAATTATTGTCTATTTCCCTCTCTATATCTTCTGGAGACCAGTTATAACCAAATGCAATTGGAGGAGTAAGAATCTTTGACTGTAGGTCAGTGTTATTATTTAGATTACTTATTTTTTTCTGTTCCTCAAATACGTCAATTTCATGATAGTGAAGTGCATGTATAGTAGCAGCCGTTGGACTTGGTACCCATGCTGTATTTGCACCACTTTTAGGATGTTGTATTTTTTGTTCATACATATCTTTCATCAGATCTGGCATTGCCCACATACCTTTTCCGATTTGTGCTTTGCCAGACAAACCACATTTTAGTCCTACTAAAACATTATTATCTTCGTAAGCGTTTATCCATTCAGCACCTTTTATTTCTGCTTTGGGTATTATGGGTCCACTTTCCATTGCGGTATGTATTTCATCTCCAGTTCTATCTAGAAATCCAGTATTGATAAATACTAGACGTTCTTTAGCATGCCTAATACATTCTTTTAAATTTATTGTAGTTCTTCTTTCTTCATCCATAATACCAATTTTTATAGTATTATTTGATAATCCAAGCATATTTTCAACTGCAGCAAATAATTCAATTGTAAAAGCAACTTCTTCAGGGCCATGCATTTTTGGTTTTACTATATATACAGAGCCAGTTTTAGAGTTATTTTTCCCATTTTTAAGATCAAACATGGATATCATGGTAGTAATAACTGTATCCATAATTCCTTCGGGTACTTCTTTATTTTCAGAATAAATAATAGCCGGATTTGTCATTAAATGCCCAACATTTCTAATAAGCATTAAGGACAATCCTGATAAATGTAATTCACCATTTTTTGTTTTGAAAACTTTTGTTTTGTTAAGTTTTCTTACAATTTTTTTCCCATTTTTTTCAAAGGTATCTTCAAGATCACCTTTCATTAAACCAAGCCAATTCTTATAGGCTAAAATTTTATCTTCTGCATCTACAGTAGCTACAGAGTCTTCACAATCTTGGATAGTAGTTATTGCAGATTCAAGAATAACATCTTGAAGAGAAGACTTGTCACTTGACCCAATCAAGGAGTTTTTATCGAATGATAAGATAACATGAAGATTATTATTTTTTAAAAGAACTTCATAAATATCTTCATTAATTTTATTAAACCCAATGTATTTATTATTTTCTCTCAAATTTGTTTCAGTATTATCTGACAGTTTAATTGTTAGCTCATTATCTATTACAGAATAATTTGTGACCTCTGCGTGAGATCCATTCGAGAGAGGAAAATACTTATCTAAAAAATCTTTAGCAAAAGCTATAACCTTTTCACCTCTTTTTGAATTATAACTATTTCCTTTTTCACAACCATTTTCTTCAGATATTAAATCTGTACCATATAATGCATCATATAAACTACCCCATCTAGCATTAGCCGCATTTATAGAATACCTTGCATTTGTTACAGGAACTACAAGTTGTGGACCAGGTATATTTGCAATTTCCATATCTACATTTTCTGTACTGATATTGAAGTCTGGCCCTTCAGGAACAATATAATCAATTTCCTTTAGAAAATTGATGTAGTCTTCATGATTATATGGTTTATCTTTGTTTGAAATATAATATGTATCAATTTTCTTTTTTATGTCTTCTCTTTTCTTTAAGAGATTTTCATTTTTTGGAGCAAAAACTTTAATTACATGATCAAAATCTTCCCAAAACTTATCAACATTTAAATCCAACTTATTAAGAACTTCATTTTCCAAAAATTGACTTAACAATTTTGAAACTTTTAAAGAGCTTTTAATTTCTAAATTTTCCATAACCTACCTTTACAATTAAACTTGCAAAATATCATTTACAATTATTTTCTCACTTTTCAATAAAGCATCAACTTCTTTAGATAAATTTACAAAATTTTCTTTTGTATTACCATCAATTCTTATAATTAAAGAATTTTCTGTATTACTTGCTCTGATTAGATACCAGCCAATATCTAAATCTACTCTAATACCATCAATAAAATTACAATGTCTAGTTGTATATTTATCTTTAATCTTAAGTTTTAAATTTTCAATTACACTAAATTTTTTATCATCAGAACATTTGATTTTAATTTCTGGTGTAGAAAAATTATTTTTGAAATAATTCAAAAATTTATTTAAGTTATAGTTTTGTTCAATTAGTGCTAGAAACCTCATACTTGAGTATATAGCGTCGTCATATCCGTAATATGTGTCTCCAAAAAAGATATGACCAGACATCTCACCTGCAAATTGAGACTTAATCTTTTTCATTTTTGTTTTTATGTTAGAATGTCCTGTTTTCCAAATTAAAACTTCATAGTCTAAGTTTTCTAAAAATTGTTTACATTTTTGACTAGATTTCACATCTAAAATAATTGGGTATTTTTTTTCAGATATAGATTGAGCTAAAAATGTTGTTAATACATCGCCTGCAATTAACTCTAACTTGTTGTTTATAACACCAACTCTGTCTCCGTCTCCATCAAATGCAAATCCAAAGTCAGCATTTTGTCTTTTTACTTCTTGTTTAAGTTCGATTAAATTACTTTCGTTACTTGGATCAGGATGATGATTTGGAAAATTACCATCTATCTCTGGATACAAAACAGTATTTTCACATGGTATTAATTTTACCATTTTATTAATTATATCTCCAGTAGCACCATTCCCGCAGTCCCAAATAATTTTTTTATCTTTTAAATTTTTGGCATTAGCTAATGGCATTAAAATCTTTTCTAAGTACTTTTTATCTAAATCTAAACTTTCAATACTACCATTCATGTTAATGTTTGAACCTGATTTAGCTTTAATTCCTAATTTTTGAATATCTTTTCCAAAAAATGGTTCATTTTTTATCATCATTTTAAAACCATTGTAATTTTTTGGATTATGACTCCCTGTAATTTGAATTGCGCCATCAGCATGTAAATTATGACTTCCAAAGTATAAAATGGGTGTTGGATTTAATCCTATATCAATTACATTACAGCCTGATATGGTTAAACCAGATATTGTTTGTTTTTTTAAATCTGGACTAGACAATCTTCCATCCATACTGATTACAATATTTGTTTCACTATTAAGATTTTTTTCTTTGCAAATTAATCCAAAAAAATAACCAATCATAAAAGCATCTTTTTCAAAAAGAGTTTCATTTATTATGCCTCTGATATCGTATTCTCTTAAAATGCTAGGATGAAAATTATGTTTGTACATTTTGATTAAACTATCGTTTTTAACCAATTACTGAGATCAGAATCTAAATCTTTTCTATTTAAAGCAAATGATATATTAGCTTGTAAAAATCCAAGCTTTGATCCACAGTCAAATCTTTCATTTTTGATTCTATATCCGAGACAAGGTACTCTGTCCAATTGAGAAGAGATTGCGTCAGTGAGTTGTATTTCTTGACTTGCCCCACGTTCTTGTTTTTCTAAAACATCAAAAACTTTATGATCAAGAATATACCTTCCAATTATTGCTAAATTACTAGGAGCATTTTCTACAGAAGGTTTTTCAACCATTTGATTTACCTGCATTAAATCTTTATTGCTGTTATCTACTTTGACAATGCCATAAGATGAAACTTTTTGTTTATCAACTTCCATAATAGCAACCATGTTTCCTGAAGTATAATTTTTAATCATTTCTTTTGTTGTTGATTGTCCAAAAATTAAATCATCAGCAAGTATAACGGCAAAGGATTCATTTTGAATTAGATGTCTTGCACACCAGATTGCGTGACCCAATCCAGCAGGTTCTTGTTGACGAACATAGGCATAACTGCCAGGTATTTTGAGCATTTCTTGAGCAGATGCTAGAGTTTGCCTTTTCCCCTTTGCTAGTAAATTGTTTTCTAATTCAAAAGAGTGATCAAAATGGTTTTCTATAGCTGATTTTCCTCTGCTTGTAACAAATATAAATTGTTCTATACCTGCATTTGCAGCTTCTTCAACAGCATATTGAATAAGAGGTTTATCAACTATAGGGAGCATTTCTTTAGGCATAGATTTGGTGGCAGGAAGAAATCTCGTGCCTAGTCCTCCTACTGGGAATATTGCTTTCTTAACATTCATGTAATATATATGTGATATAAATTATATATTTAAATAGCATATATCCATATAAAAGGAATTATTAAATATGAAAATTGTAATGTTAGGTACAGGTTATGTCGGATTGGTAACAGGTGCCTGTTTTTCTGAATTTGGATATGAAGTAGTTTGTGTAGACAATGATAAAGAAAAAATAAAAAACTTAGAAAATGGGATTTTACCTATCTATGAACCAGGTTTGGAAATATTAGTAAAAAAAAATTATAAGAATGGTAAATTAAAATTTTCTAATTTAATTGAAAAATCAATATTAGATGCTGATGCAATTTTCATTGCGGTAGGCACTCCAGAGAGAAGAGGTGATGGTCACGCAGATTTGACTTATGTATACGCAGTGGCAAAAGAACTTTCGCCTCTTTTAAAAAGATACTGTGTTGTAATTACAAAATCAACAGTTCCAGTTGGAACATCCTTAGAAATAAAAAACATTATTAAAAAGCATAATAGAAATGCAAGTTTTGATGTAGTATCAAATCCTGAATTTCTCAGAGAAGGTAGTGCTATAGAGGATTTCATGAGGCCTAATCGAGTGATTATTGGTTGTGAAAATGAAAAGTCAAAAAAAATTATGGAAAATATTTATCAACCTCTTAATTTAATACAAACACCTATTTTATTTACAGATTTAAATTCAGCTGAATTGATAAAGTATGCATCCAATGCATTTTTAGCTATGAAAATTTCCTTTATTAATCAAATGGCAGATTTATGTGAAAGCCTAAATACCGATATTCATTTTATATCAAGAGGAATGGGTTTAGATAAAAGGATTGGCGACAAGTTTTTACATCCTGGTCCTGGGTATGGAGGGTCATGCTTTCCGAAAGATACAATTGCATTATCAAAAATTGCTTCAGATAACAATGTTGATTTGTCAATCATAAATAATGTAATTTCTTATAATAAGAATAGAAAGAAATCACTTATTAACAAAATAAATCATATACTAGGAAATGACATTAAAGAGATGAATGTTGCAATATTAGGTCTATCATTTAAGCCTGGGACAGATGATATGAGAGAGAGTCCTTCACTAGATTTAATTCCTTCCTTAGTTAAAAATGTAAAAAAAATTAAAGTTTATGACCCTATTGCTATGGATGAAGCCTCTAAATACATTAAAGATGTATATTTTGCAGACAATATTGAAGATTGTATTGAGAACGTTGATGTGACTATTATTTTGACTGAATGGAGCGAGTTTAGAACATTATCAGCGATTTATTTATCAAAATTTATGAAAGGAAATGTAGTTGTTGATTTTAGAAATGCCTTAAATCCTGAAAATTTTATAAATAAAAATATCACATTGCATCAAATTGGAAGAGGACCATTCAATTAAGCATATTTTTTAATTTCTTTTCTAGGTCTTTGAATTCCAGTCAATAATTCGTTTAATGTTATTCTTCCGATAATTTTGCCTTTTTTATCTTTAACCAATACAAAATAATTTTTTGTTTTAGTAATTTCTTGCAATACCTCTTCTAGAACCATTTCACTATCAATTATAGGAACATTTTCTTTTTTGATAGAAACAGATTTAGTCATTATTGACTTTGCTTTTATAACTCTTGAACGATTAATATCTTTTATAAAATCAGATACGTAATCATCAGAGGGATTAAGAATAATATTTTGGGGATTGTCATCCTGTACAACAAAACCATCTCTAAGTATAGAAATTCTTTCGCCAATTTTCAAAGCTTCGTCTAAATCATGGGTTATAAATACGATTGTTTTTTTTAATTCAAGTTGTAAATCAATAAGAACATCTTGCATTTCTGCTCTTATGAGCGGGTCTAGTGCAGAAAACGCTTCATCCATAAGTAAAATTTCTGCATCAGTTGCTAATGCTCTTGCAAGACCAACTCTTTGTTGCATTCCTCCTGAAAGTTGATTTGGATAATAATCATCGTAACCTTCTAATCCAACTCTTTTTAACCAAAATTGACTTTTTTCTTTATAAATTTGTTCCGAAATATTTTGTACCATTAAACCATAGCTAATGTTTTCAAGAATTGTTTTATGAGGAAAAAGTGCAAATTTTTGAAAAACCATTGACATATTTTTTTGTCGATATTCTAATAAATTTTTATTATTAAGTTCTAGTACGTTTACACCATCAATTGTTATTTCTCCAAAAGTAGGTTCGATTAATCTATTTAAATGTCTAATAAGTGTGGATTTTCCTGACCCTGACAGACCCATGATGACGTGAATTTTACCCTTTGATATATTAAGGTTTATATTATTAAGTCCGAGCACACAGTTTGTTTTTTCAAGAAGCTTTTCTTTACTTATACCAGTTTTAACTAAATTTAGAGCTTCGGTAGTATTATTACCAAATATTTTATATAAGTTTTTAATTTTAATAAAATTATTCATTTAGTCACTCTTATATCTTTGCATTCTTTTTCCGATTCTTTGAGTTACTCTGTCAAAAATTATTGCTAACACAACAATTGCAAGGCCATTCATTAATCCTAAGGCAAGATACTGGTTTGAAATAGCTCTTAAAACAGGAAGCCCTAATCCCTGAACACCAATCATAGAAGCTATTACAACCATAGCGAGAGCCATCATAATAGTTTGATTTATTCCTGCAAAAATTGTTGGTAATGCAAGAGGTATTTGTACACCAATTAATTTTTGCCAATAATTTGCTCCAAATGACTCTGCTGCTTCTAAAACGTCTTTATCAACTAGTCTTATTCCTAGATTAGTTAATCTTACTATTGGTGGTATCGCATATATGCACACAGCTATTAATCCCGGAACTTTTCCTATCCCTAAAAGCATTACTACTGGTATTAAATATACAAAGCTTGGAATTGTTTGCATTACGTCTAAAATTGGTAAAACTAATGTTTGAACTTTATTACTTCTTGCCATTGCAATTCCAATAGGAATACCAATACAAATACAAAGCAATGTTGCTACTAAAATTATTGCTAAAGTAGACATGGTGTCTTCCCACATGCCAAAATAACCAATTAATAGGAAGCTTAAAAGTGTTCCTGCAATAATTATCATTGATCTTGAGGCTAACCAACATATTAATAAAATGGTAAATATTGTAATAGGCCAAGGCGTATTTAAAAATAGTTTTTCAAATGCAACTAAAAAACTTAAAAGAGGATCAAAAAAATTTTCTATGCCTTCGCCGTAATTTCTTGAAAAAGATGTAAAAGCATTATCTACAGTTTTCTTAAACTCTCTTAAGCCACTTCGATCCATTTCTGGAAATTTTGTCAACCATTCCATAATAAAAGAAAAAAATGCTCCTACGATTTAATTCATAGGAGCAGTATCATAAGATTTATAGGCTTGCTTTAATTTTTTTTGCAGCTTCATCAGTTACCCAATTTTTCCAAACATCTTCATGTTTTTGAAGGAACTCAAAAGCAGCATCTTTGCCTGTAGCTTTTTGATCAGTCATAAATACAAGCATTTTATTCATAATTTCACCAGGGTAAGTTCGATTTTTAATAAAATCTGATGCAACACCTGCGTTATTCATAAAATTATCTGTTACAACGGTTTCAACTACTGATTTTGTCCAAGAAGTCGGTTTTGGATCGGCACATTCTTTTTCTGGTTTAACAATACAGTTATGCCAGTTATCACCATCATAATCTACGCCAAATGGAATTTTAACAAGACCATATTTGCCAACTACTGAAGTTGGCGTCCAATAATAACCAAACCAATTTTCATTTCTTGTTGATGCCTTTGCAATAGCACCATCTAAACCTGCAGCTGAACCAGGATCAATTAATTTCCAACCTTTTTCTTCCATCTTAAATGCTCTAAAAAGGTTATTTGTAGAAAGCTGACAATTCCAACCCGCAGGACATGTCATCATTCCCCCTTTGGAACTATCTTCTGGATGTGGAAACAAATCTGGTCTCTCAATAATGTCTAATACTGTTTTAAGTTCGGGATGGTTTTTTACCACGCTTGGTGATACCCACCAACCTTCACCTAAACCAGTGATTGGTCCTGAATTTGCAACAAAAAGTCTTTTTTCATCTTTTGCCTTTGACAGTGGTCCTTGAACTGCGTTACTCCAGAGTTCTGGAGCAATATCAGGCATTCCTTTCTCATTCATTGATGTAAAGGTTGGCATAGTTGCACCTGCAACTAATTCAACTTCACAATTGTAACCCTTTTCTAAAATTATCTTATCAACATTTGCCATAAGTTCTGCAGAAGCCCAATTCATTTCTGCGATAGTTACTTTGCCGCATGCTGTTTCAACTTTTTTCTCGGCAGTATAATAATAAATACCTACTGCTACGGCTACTGCTACAATAACAGTCCCGAGTATCCGATTCATAATAATCTCCTTATTTTTTATTTAAAATAGCCTAACATTAAAACATACCTCATTGCAAATTTACATCAAAAAAACATACCTCATTGCAAATTTTCATCAAAAAAAAGACATAATTTTAGTATATTTGAATAAAATATTTTTAAATATTTATTTAATTTATATTTTTAGGGTCATATGATTTATAAGGAGACATAATTGACAGCATTTGAAGACACAACCCCATTTGTTTTGGCTTTGTTAGTTACATTCACAGCCCTAGTCATTATTTCAATATGGAATAATTATAATTCTGTTCATGTTGAAAAAGAAGTTTCAAAACCAAAAAACGAGGGACCCTCGAGAACTAGAGAGTTATTAATTAGATTTACAAAATTTTATAATGATCTAGATGCTCATAATAGTTACATCTATGATACGCAATTATTGCCTGATCCAAAACAGCATATTATACATGCACTTTATGTTGGCTATGATGAGTCTGAAAATGATGAAGACAAAAAAGCAATTAGGATAGGTTTAGAGGCTTTAGTTCAGTTTCAAGATTTGGTTGGAGATGAGCCATTAAAACCAGAATTTTTTGAAGAATTGGATTACCAAATACCAGTTAACTTGGAAAATCAAAATAGTTTAGAAAATCAAGATATGAATGAAGAACAAAAAAAATATCTAGATTTTAATAATAAAAGAATTCAGGAATTAGAAACGCATTTTTCTCATTTAAAGATTGAAATGGATGAAAATGTGTTAAGTGAAAAAAAAATAGATGCTTCAAATAAAAGGAATGTTAGTGAGTAACTTAGACATAGATAAAAAAAATTCTTTATATTTCGAATATGAGGAGGGTAAAAAAAATACATATACTTATGTGTTTGTGAATGCTTTAACTGGCAACACTTCTGCTTGGAATGGCTTAATAGGCAAAAGAGTAAGAGATGCAGGTCATGGTTATTTGACGTATAATTTTCGTGGACAAATTAATTCAAGTTTTGATGAAAGTATCAATTTAAATTCTGAAATAATCATTTCTGATCTTTTAAAATTAATTAATCATTTAAATTTGAAAAATATTATACTTTGCGGGTTATCAATTGGTGGTTTATATGCAGCTATTGCTTCATTAGAAAAAATTGATGTAAAAGGTTTGGTTTTGATAAATACACTTAGAAAACCTTCTTCAAGATTAGATTGGATAAATCGTGTTATGGTAAATGCTGCTAAACTTGGAGGTAGTGCATTAATAATGGATATGGGAATGCCAGTAATAGCTTCTCCAAAGTTTTTAGATAAAGTTAAAACTAATGCTTTAAATTTTGAAAATTATAAACCTTTAAAGAAAAACGACGGAATTTTTAAGCTTATGGAAGGTTCTTTATCTGCAAACTGGTCTTTTGAATGGTCTAAAATTAATGTTCCAACTTTAGTTATGACTGGTCATTTAGATAAAATGTTTAGAGTTCCAGAGGACATCGAAGAATTAGTAAAAAAAATAAAAAATTCAATAACAATAGAACTGCCAAATTGTGGACATTTAATTCCATTAGAAGAACCTGAAGAGTTTTCCAACCATATTATTAATTTTGCAAATAATTTGAATTAATTCATAACTATAATTAAAATATCGTCTGGTAAAATTGAAGAAAAAATAATTTCAGTTTTTCCAAAATTTTGCTCACAAATATCTTTTATCCAATTTTTGTTGGTGTAATATAATCCTTGTTCAATTTTTCTTTCATTTTGATTTAACAAATTAAAAGCCATAACTTTATTTGTTTGTTTCCAAATACTAGTTAAGTTTTTTAAAATATATTTCTCCCACATATTTATATCATCAGTAACACTTAAATTAAAAGTTCCAGACATTACTGAAAAGTCTACAATTCCTTTCGGTGAAGATTTTTTATAAAATTGATAGTTTTTATTAGAATAATTTTTTGTGCAGTAATCAATTAGTTTATTATTTAGGTCACAGCCTTGATATTGAAAAGTAGATTTTTTTAATTTATTTCTTAAAATTTCTAAGAATTTGCCATATCCACAACCAATATCACAAATTGTAAATTTTTTAAGATTAGAATATTTATTTAAAGCAGTAATTATCAAGTCAAATCTATGTATTTGGGTAAACGAATTTTTCCAGAACAGACCTTGTGGGCTATTTCCATACTTCATTAATCTAGTTGTATATGAATTATTGATTTTATACTCAAGATAAGAGAAACTTAATTCATCAAACAAATTCATCTTAAAATTATATGATTTTTTAAAAATATTAAAAAGAGAAATTAAATGAAAAAAATTTTATTACTTGGAAGCGGTGAGCTTGGCAAAGAACTTACTATAAGTCTTCAAAGACTTGGCTGTTACATAATTGCATGTGATAAATATAAAAACGCACCTGCTATGCAAGTTTCTCAAGAATGTGAAGTTTTTGA
Source organism: uncultured SAR116 cluster alpha proteobacterium (assembly GCA_902524215.1). Classification (GTDB taxonomy): domain Bacteria; phylum Pseudomonadota; class Alphaproteobacteria; order Puniceispirillales; family Marisalimonadaceae; genus TMED54. Next base: position 97,992 of record CABZCK010000001.1, on the reverse strand, counting down.
CATGTTGAATTCTAAAAATTTAAAACAGGTGATTGATAAACATAAACCAGATTTAATAGTTCCAGAAATTGAGGCAATTGATACTGAAAGTCTTGTCAGATTTGAAAGAAAAGGTCTAAAAGTTATTCCTTCTTCTAGAGCGGTTAGCATGACAATGAATAGAGATAAAATAAGAAATAGAGCAAAAGAACTTGGGATTAAAACTGCAAGATTTGGTTATGCAGAAACTTTAAACGAATTAATAGAAATGTTTCATAATATTCATGATAAAGTCGCCATCAAACCAGTTATGAGTTCCTCCGGGAAAGGTCAAAGTTATGCTTCTACAGTTTCTGAAGTCAAAAAAGCTTGGATTTTTGCTTTGAATGGCATGAGAGGAAAGAAAAAAAAAGTTATAATTGAAGAGTTTATAAATTTTGACTATGAAGTTACACTGCTAACTATTTTGGACTCAAAAGGTAAAATCCATTTTTGCCCACCCATAGGTCATGTCCAAGAAAGAGGAGATTACCAGAATAGTTGGCAACCTGCAAAATGTGAACAAAATATTGTTAATAAAATGAAAACTATAGCTAGAAAAATTGTAAAAGATTTAAATGGTCAGGGATTGTTTGGTATAGAGTTTTTTGTAAAAAAAGAAGAGGTTTATTTTAGTGAATTAAGCCCAAGACCACATGATACTGGTATGGTTACAATGTTTACACAAAATTTCAGTGAATTTGATCTACACGCTAGAGCAATATTAGATTTTACAATACCCAAAATTGAGCTTTGTAAAAAGGGAGTTAGTCAAGTTATTCTTGCAAATAAAAATGCAAAAGGGAAGTTTTTGATTAAAGGAATCGAAAATGCATTTCAAGATAAAACTATTGATATTAGAATTTTTGGTAAACCTGAAACTAAACCTTATAGAAGAATGGGTGTGATTTTAGCTGATAATCTTAAAAAAGCTAGAGAGGCACTTTCAAAAATTAAAGTTGTAAATATGTAACAGAACTAATTTAGAATCACTTATTAATTGAGTTTTGATTAGATACTCAAAACATTTCTTTCAGGTCTATCTTGATAAAAAGTTTCTTAAACTTCAGATTGAATTTAGATAACATTATTTCTTGGGTTATAGCTTCAACTTTCTAGGTTGAGTTTCGATTTCCCAAGAGCAAACTTGACATTGAATCTCTTCCATATTACTTAACAAAAGAATATTTGTTATCTAAATACGTATATCTGAATTTATTCCAAACTAAATGAATTATTTATGTAAATTATTCTCTGAAATGTCTGTAATTAACATATGCCCGGGTGTATGAGTAATGCAAAATGGGATCTTTGCTTCTATAATAGCGTTTTGAGGTGTTACTCCACAAGCCCAAAAAATATATACCTCGTCTTCATTTTTTTTTCTAGGACTGTCTCCCCAGTCAGGACTTAATATATTATTAATTCCAATTTCAATTGGATTACCTATATGAATTGGATCTCCATGAGCAAAAGTAAAATCTCCTGAAACCTGCTTAACTTTATCTATATTTTTTCTATTAAAAATTCTCATTGATACGACCATTTCACTGTTAAACGGTCCACTTTTTTTATTTTTTATATTTGTCCTATACATTGGAACAACTTTGTTATTTGTAATGTGGTCAATTTCAAGGCCAGCATTTAATAATGCATCTTCAAATGAAAAAGAACAGCCAATGGCAAAAGCTATTAAATTATCATTCCAATATTCTTTAATATTTCGAATACTAGAAACTAAATTTCCATTTTTATAAATATTGTATAATGGCACATCAAATCTAATATCAATATCATCTCCTAAAGAGTCAAAATATGGATTTTTTAATTTTGTTTGACCTACCAAAGGGCATGATTTTGGATTTAATTTACAAAAATTATAAAAATCATTTACATATTCTTTTGGAAGAATAACAATGTTAGCTTGAAGTTTATTAGACGCCAAACCCGAGGTGTGATTATTATAAAGTTCTAACCTAATCTTCTTTCTTATTTCTTTTGAGCTCAACTTTCTCGCAATATTAAAACTTACAGCTTTCATATTCACATTTTATTATTTTTATATCTATTTTTCTATGATTCTTTTTTTTAGGTAACATTTGGAGCGGGCGAAGGGATTTGAACCCTCGACCCCAACCTTTGTCAGTAACTCTGAATATAAGCCTCTGATTGCCTTTCCATGCTCTTAACCTTTTGCTTTTAATTTTAACTTATTCAAATACGCTGTCAACGTGCTCGCTATTTGTCTACCGTTTTGTAATCTTATTTATTTTAATTTAGGGGGAGGCAAGGACACCGGGAGGGTGTCCTATATATGCATGTGGTGGTGCAACCGTCTTATGTTGTACCATAACTTGTACAAGTAACTGATTACTAATGTTTGTTTCGATTTAGAACATCTGTTCAATTATTTTGCAATTTAGTTTTTTGTTTTTAGCTTCTTTTACAAATTCTTGTAAAACCCCATCTTTTGTCCAACTTCCATCTGTAGTTGTCGCCTTGTCGCAAATATGTTCAAAATCAAACTCATTTAAAAATAATTTAGTCCCACAACTAATATTACTTTCTTTAGCAACTTGGACAGCAGCAAGGTTTTTATAACTATCAAAATTCCAAAATTTTTGATTGTTTTTTTCGTAGGTCGCTAATTTACAAATTTCTTCATATGGAGCCCGATAAAGTGGATCCATAAATGCGTCTAAATTGATGTTTACTTCTTTCAGAAAGTCTAATTTGTAACGATGATGAAAATCTTCTTGGAGTTCGAAATCAGATACTGGAAAATCATAGGAAATTTGTCTTGCAGCTCTTTTCAATAAAAGTGTTGTATAATCATCTCTTTTGAATTGTTGACTTAATGGATAATAACCTTTTTGCAGAATATCAATTCCAACAACAATAATGAATCGTCTAAGTAATTCTATTTGACCTTGATCAAGTTCTATGGCCCACCTTTGTGGATATCTATCTTGAAGATCCCATTGTGTAAACATTTTGGCTAAAACTTTTATTTCTCTGTTACTGAAAAAACTATCTTCAAATCCTACATCCATAAATTTTTTTTGATAATGCAAGGAGAGTATATTGGGATGAGATTTACCTTTCAAATCCTTAACAGATATCGGAACATCTAAATAAACAGGTGAAAAATTAGGAGGTCCAAAGAAGTTCGCAGTTTCGCTTTTTATTTGATATTGTACAGAACCATCTTTGTTCCTAATAAATAAAGGATAAGTACAAGCACTAGATTTTTCTGAATAATATTCTCCAGTCTCAGTATCAAAAATATGAACTGTCGAGGTCCCCCAGCCTGTAGCGCCCCACCTTGATGTATATACTCCTATTGCAGTTGGTTTATTATTAAAGAAAGAAAATGTGTTAGTCTCTTTTTTATAAGAGTATATCGTTTTACCTATCTTAAGATCTGGGCCACCATCAATACAAAAATGTGGAATTTTATTTTCTGGAAAATCATTAATTATGTGATAGGTAAATATACTGGTTCTGTCATCATTGGTAATAATTTGTTTATCAGTCCCAAATCTTAAAAATCCTTGATCTCGAAATTTGTATAGTTCTGTGCACTTACCATCGCATTCTAAAAAGAATTTACCAATTTTTAACTTCGTTATTTGATTAGTAGCACTAGCTGATTGAACAGCTAATGCTACGAGGAGTTTTATGCATAAAATAAAAACGATGGAGGATTGTCGTTTCATGATATCATTATTCTTAAAATTGTGATTAGATTTGGTATAGAAAAAGGTAATATTGAGGCAATTATTTTATGAAATCTTTATTCGAAAGTTTATTTACTACCAAAGATATAATTAGAAAAAAGTATCCCGGTGGTTGGGTAGGATGGGTTAATGACAATATGTCTGATGAAGATGATGGACGATTAACTCGTTTCACTACAATGGACGGAAGACATATGTATTCTAAAGTTCAACATCTTATTAAAAATGGCTTCACTCCTCCAGAGTTGGTGAATGGTATGTATTACTTTAAAGATTATTTTCTAGATGTAATTGAATACAATCATATTTCTAATGAGAAACTTGATAAATATGGTTGTAGCTATCCTAAGTGGTTAAATGTAAAAGGTCCAATGTTAGGAACTTATTCTTTAGAAGAAATTATGACTATGAATATTGATCCTCAAAAACATAATGTTATGAGATGCTCATATTTTTATAATCACCAATTAGATAAAGAATAGTTAAAAAGTTTATCCAAAAAAAACTCTTTAATTAATCACTATTCATTTGTTATGAGTGCTAATTACACAGAAGTACTACGAAGATCAAATACTATTCTTTTCTTTTTTCCATAAATCATCTCTGTTACTCCATTGGGAATATTCTGGTTCAGGATTTAAAATATCATCAAATGTTTCATCCGATTTATTGTTATTTTTATTATCAGTTTGATATATTATGATTTCATTAGAGACACCAATATCTTTGCCATTTCTATTGTAATAAGCCCTTCTCATTGCTTCTTCTAATTCACCAGATGATCCGAATGCATGATGAATTATAAAGCTATCGTGAACTGGTAAAGCGGGATAATCCATCTTTGAAAAATGAAGCATTACATCCTCTGCAAGTATACTGTCTTCGAATTGCAATCTATTACCTATGCCAGTAAAAAATAAGTCCTTAATGGGTTTATGGGCATTTAATATAGATTGTCTAAGTTCAGTCCAAGACATTCCAATTTCATCAAGGTTTAATTTTGAGGGTTTACTTTTTAGTTCAGTGTTAGATTGTAACATTGCGTTAAAAGCTTCTTTAACCACATCTCTATGTTCAGGTCCTAGTACTCTGGAATAAGCATCTTCACTTCCTAACTCATGGTTATGAAGAGCATAAATCATATTAGGATTCAGTTGTGAGTAATCACATTCTTGTGTCATTTTTGAGTTAATAGTTATGTATGGTCTAAATTCACTTGGTACATTTTGCCACCATCCTCTATAAAATCTGCCTCCTTGTTTGAAGGAGTTATTGATAAAAATACGAACTAATGCTTTTTTAGAAAGATCTATAGGCTCCCTATCATCATCGTTTAATAATCTTTCTTGTAATGAAGTAAACTCTGTATCTTTTAACCTTAAATCAATTATATATCTTGCAAAACACGAGTTGATATCCTTAAGATTTTTTCTCCAGTTATTGGTATCATCATCATCTTCATAAGAAACTAATAATCTTCTGCCCTCTACTTTATCTCTTAGTAAAATCGTATTGATATCTAAGTGAGGTTTTAAAGAGATAGCTGGATGCCCTTCTATTTGATTAAACAATTCAGATAATTCATGAGTTGCTTTATAACGAGTTAAATTTCCTTCCAGTTTAATTCGGTCATAATGCCCTTCTTTAGTTACAGTAATTAAGTTTAATTTTTGCAGTCCTTCAAAGACTTGCATAGCCATACGGTAAGTTAGATTAGGATCACGATATATTTGTAAAGATGAATAATAATTTTTATTCTTTTGTATAGAAGATTCATGATCATGATGTGTGAAGTGTTTCTTCCAAAGTTCTATTAATTGATGGGTGACAGCATAATCAAATCTTTTCTGTTCTTTTTCAGTTCTTGAACGTGAACGTATATCCTTTGAATCTATTTCATGTGATATCTTTTTACATAATTCATTGAATGAATGCATAAAGGTAACTTATATTAATGTAATTTATATAACAATTCAGAATACTATATTAATAAAGAGGGTCCCAGAGGGCCTATACTAAGAACAGTTAATTAATAAACATGTTCAATACTATTGCAGAAAATAGAATCATTAATATAATATTGATATGAATTTCTTACAAAAGATATTAGTTGTACTTTTTATTTTAATATCAGGATCATTAAAAGCTGGTGAAGTAACAGATTTATATGAAAATGAAGAATTTGATGCAGCCTATAGATTAGGTTATGCTAAAGCATTAAATGGTGACCCAGAGAGTCTTTTTATAATAGGTAAAATATTAATTGGAGGAGAGGGTTCTTCTGAAGAAAACGTTAAAAAAGGTTTAAAATTTATAAAATCTGCAGCTGATGATGACTATCAAAAAGCAATAATATTTTTAGCAATAAACTATGAAGAGGGAGAGTTTTCAAAACAAAACAATAAACTTGCATTAAAATATTATGAAAAATGCGCTGAAAATGGTTCATCAAAATGTAAAAAGAAAAGAGACAAACTTTATATAAAATTAAGTGGAGCGATCAGTAAAAAAGCTTGTAAGAGTTATAATAAGAGAGACAAAAAATTAGCAAACAAGATTGCAAGATGTATCGTTAGTGGGCATTTGGAAGGCAATGCATCCAGTTATTATCTAATTTCTTTTGATAAAGGAAATACTAATGATTTTATAAAAGCTGCAAATCGTATGTTAAAGCCGAAATCGGGTGCGAATTTAAATCCTCTTGTACAGAAATTGCCAGAATTTTATGAAAAAGCTAGTGATAAACAAATTAATAAATTATCAAAAATTGCAAACCAGTACGGTTACGATTTTAAATCATGTAATATAAAAAAAAGTAAATTAGGTTTTAAATCAAAAGGTAATCCTCTGTCTTGTGTCTTCGCTGCAATAGCAGGAGATACAAAAGCATCTCCTATCGTATCTAAATGGTGGAGAAATGGCGATAAAGGTCTTCCTAAGAGTAAAAAAATAGCGTTGCTGATGATGGAAAATGCTGAATCTGGCGATGACGTTGATTTTGCTTCAATTTTGAAATCTTTAGAAAATGATCCAAGAGCCCATTTTAAAAAAGCTAAGAGTTTTCTTTCATCATCTCCTTTAAGCAAAAAAATCATTGGAAAAGAGTTGAAGTTAGAGGCGGAGCTGTTAGCGGAAGGAAACCCTACCGAATTTGCAAGTAAAGAAGAAGATGTTGGTGTTGTTCTTAGTAATATAAATTGGAATGTCCTAAAGCCGCAAACTATCTCGGATTTGATATATTTATTTAAAACAGAATATAAAGAGGACGTGGTAATGTCTGAAGTAATTTCTTCATCAAAAGTTGTTAGAAATATGAATAAAATTCCATTTTCTAAGGAAGTGTATATCGGTTTAATTAAACAAGATGATAGTCAATATGCACGTCAATTTTTAGAGACTAAGATTTATAATGATTGTAATGCATTAAAATATGCCACTAATAAAAATGAATTTGATATAGAGATAATCCAAAAAGCACAAAGAAAGTTAGCTGGAAAGTGCATTAAAGTAGTCAGTCCTTCAAAAAAGGGAAAGAAATCAATGCAAGCACTCATGATGCAAGCTCAAATAGATTTCGATAAAAACAAAGTGTTAATTGAAATTAGATTAAATGGAAAAAATTCATGTTCAGATTATGAAGTTTATTTAACTGAAGAGTGGAGATTAGGAGTAAACCATCAATATTTAGATGTTGATTTTGATAGACTAGGTAAAATATGTGCTAATGATGGTACAGTTATTTATAAAAAAGCTGAGATAGCTTTTAATAACCAAGATTATGATGAGGCTCATGAACTTTCAGAAAAAGCTTGCGATTCTAACCAAGCTATTGGATGCGAAATAATCGCGACTATTATGAAAGATCAATTATCAGCCAATGCTAGAGCTTATTCTCCTGAGGAGATTAAACCAGTTGTAATTAATTTTCTAATGCAAGGTCATGAAGCTGGAGATGATAAAAGCACAGCAATGTTATTTGATTTATATAATCAAAATCCAATTTTCTCAAGTTACTCAAGTACTCCACAAGCTGAAGAAATGATAAAAATTTTAAGAAAAAAGAATAGTTTGGCTGCAAAAGTCAGAAAAAAAACAGATTGTTTTTCAAATAGAAAGATGGATCTTAAGAAATTTTTATTTAACCAATGTAGACCTGTTTGTGCTTGGGCTAAGAAACAACTTACTAAAAAGAAAATGTATGATGTTGCTTCAAATCAAGCAATTAATGCAGTTACAATAAATCCTATATGTTGTCCTGAAGGGGAAAACAATTGTAAAAAGAAGCCCTCAAAAAGTAATATAAGTAATTCTAGTTCTAATCAATAACTTTAGTTTCGAATTCCACTTGTAAGCCCGATTGATCTCCGTCAAGTTTAAGATCATCCCAAAATTTTAAAGTATTTTTACTTCTATTTGGATTTATAAAGGTAACATCAGGCAATGAAATCTCAGATAAGTCAAAGCTTTGGGTTATTTGAACAAAGTTCTTATTAAAAGAATTTTTATCATTAGGGTCAACATCATATGGTAAAAGTGAATGAAAAATATATGTTTTTTGATTACTTAAGTTTCTTCCTCTATAATAATTATCCAAACTAGATAGATGATCAATAACGCTGTATTCATTACCCCCTCTAGCTAATTCAGATTTTATTATTTTGCTATATCTGTTCTTAAAAATAACCATATCTTTTTTTGCAACCTGAACACTACAATCAGTGTCAATAAGCTTATCGAGAAAATCTTTTTTTGGACATCCCGGTACACATTGATCAATTTGAATCTTAGCGTTTTCATTCTTATGAGTGACAATTCTAATCCTATTTCCTGCTTTAAAACTTTGACTAATTTTATTTAATCCATTTAAGAAGGCTCTTTTATCGTCCTTATTTTGGTAACTTTCTCCAAATATATTAATGACTATAGGTTTAGAAGTTTCTTCTTTAAGACAATATTTTTCTGAAGCTAAAACTCCTAAGCTTGTTAGGTTAAAAACAAAAATAATGGATAATAACCTAAACAATTTTATAACTATCCTCTTTAAAATATTCTGGGGAAGGTTTTTTTCTATTATTAATATTTGCATTTCTAAAAATACTTAACTTTTCATTAAAAATTTCATTAACTCTATTACTAAGCTCGGAAATAAGACTATTTAATTCATCTAATTCTTCATCAATTTGACTAAGATCTTCTTCTGAAATATCTGTTTCTTGTTTGTTTTTTTGATACATATCTGCTCTTTTTTTATCAATATTAGCTAACTTATCATCTAATAATTTTCGGACTTTAAACAATTCTTTACGGTCTTTATCATAATTTTTTTGTGCCCTTTCATAGTCAGGGTGAGTATCGTGTCGCACGAAAGCTGCTACAAAACCACAAACATAAACAGCAACATTGATAAGCAACAAAAACATACCCTCTGGACCAAGATTAACTTGCATAAGAGCATCTAGAATATTTGGTGATCCAAGTGCTTCATTAAGCCCCGGTGTGTCTGAGCTAAGAAGTTTATCTGGATCAATGCCAAAACCTTGTTCCTCTTGATTAGTTATAGACACAAATGCTTGTCTCATTTTGGACAAGTAAAAAATTAAAACAACAACAAGACTATTTAAAACACCCATTGACAAATAAGTATTAGCTTTAGACACAGGTATTTCTTTTGATTGAGTTCTTTTAAATGATGAGCCTGTGATATGGGCAAAAAAGACTAGCATTGCTCCAACCCCAGTTGCTACAATAATGGATATTAATTGACTTGATTCAAAGAAAAGTTCAAATGCTAAACTGTTTACAAAAACTTCTGCAAAAGCAAGAAGTATCATAAAAGGTACATAAAATGTTACAAATTGTGTACTTAAAGGTCTCTGGTTAACTTGAATTTTAATGGTAGATAAAACTTTGTGTGATTCCCAATACTTACTTTTAGCCTCTTCAAATTTACTACTTTTTTCTCCAAGTGTTTGTTCTGTCTGATCTCTTTCTAGTTGAATGTTTTCTTCAGTTCGTTCTGCAAATTTTGGTAACTGAATATCTAATTTTTTATGTAACTGTGTTTTCTCTTTATTCAGTTTTTCTAATTGTTTGGATGCATCGTTTTTAAACTTTTTAAATGCTTTAATAAGTTTATTTTTTTCATCTAACTCAAATTGGCAAAGTGATTTAGCTGAGGGTGCAGGCGAATTAATTGTTCCCATTTCAACACCTTTTCTTTCAAGACGATTTCTTTCTTGATCGTCTAGTTTCAAAAGTCTGTCTAAAGACGATTTGGACAATAAACTTTTCATAACTATCTATAACAAGCAACATACGCGACTGTTCGCGTTGCTATTTCTCCAATTTCATCAGAATCATATTTTTCAATTCTTCTTCCTTTTCTTAAAAATAATATATTAGTATCGTTAATCCATTTTTTCAACATTATAGATGATGACATAACACTATATGTGATATTTTCTGAGAGGTATTTATCTAACTTAATTTTTTTTAAACTATCTTCCATTTTAAAACCTGAAGTGATTTGTCCTCTAATAAGACCATATTTACCAATCACAGGACCGCCACTATTCCCACTTGCAATTGGAATACTGACAATTAATCTATTTGTTTGAAATAGTTCTGTGTTTACTAATTCACCACTTGAAAAAGCTAAAGTTGGGGAGGCAAGATTTTTTTTCCTTACTAAATTAATAGTAAATGGATATCCAGCAGCATATAACGTTTCACCAATGACATAATTTTTGTCATCAAAATTTAAATAGAATGGAGTTAAGGCATTTACTTTAAGAATTGCAACATCTAAACTTTTGTTCGTTTTTAATATCTTGGCTTTCCCAAGCATTTTATTATATAGGATATCGACCTCTATGCATCTTGATATTACATGTTCATTTGTTAAAAAATGACCATTCTTTGAGATCGCGAATGCAGAACCATGACCTATTCTTTTTAATTCATTTTTATAAGGAATTATTTGTTTCCACGTATTTTCTACTCTTTTAGTTATAAAAGTTGGTTTCTTTTGAATGTTGCTAGTTTTATTTTTAGAATTTTTCTTTTTAAATAGTTTCTTTTTAGGCTTTTCAGATATTTTTATATTTTTATTTTTATAATTCTTACATTTAGATTTGAGGTATTCAATTCTCGAGGGCTTAAAATAAAAACTTCCCCTTTCAAAGTATATAATTTTTAAATACTCTAGAGCACGAGAATTACACATTTTTGCTGCTTTTTCAAACCAAACATATGCTTTATCTTTGTCTAATTTGCCTTTTAAAAAAATAAGTGCCATGTCACGAGCTGCTTCACTATCGCCTTTTTTCACTAAAGCTTCTAATTTTTTAAAAGCTAATTTTACTTCACCATTTTTATAATTCTTAATAGCTTCTGCTCGTTTAGATTTAAATGTGTCAGCAAAGGTTTGAGGAGTTATAAAAATACTCATTACAAACAGAATATTTATTATAAATTTCATCTATTAATCATCTGAAATTTTATGCATTGCTTCAAGTAAATTTTTTAATGTATATCCAGATCCATAATTTTTGCCTATAGATTGATTAGACCACCCTCCTATTTGGTCAATCATTTCACTTGGGGTATTTATCTCTCTTAATCTATCTCTCATACTATGTCTAAAACTATGAATGACACATTTTTTGGGAACTCTTGGTTTAAGCCATTTGTTTAATGCAGCACTTGCAGAATTTGTATGACAATATTCCTTTTTAGTATAATGAGGAAAAGCAAATTCATCTTTCACATTCAATGAGATTTGATTTGCAGCCCATAGTGCTGCACCTACTAAAGGAATTTGTCGTGAGCTTGATTTCGTTTTCAATTTACGAGTAGAGTTAGGAATTAAATTTATATGAGGTATTTTTTCATTCAGTTTTATATCTTCCATTTTTAATCCAAGTGCTTCTGATAATCGCATGCCAGTATCTGATAAGAGTGCAATAAGCCATCGATTGGGATCATTAATTTTCATACATTCTTGTTGGATTACTTTGATTGTTTCTAAAGGTATAGGCATTCTTTGAATAGAGTCCTCAAGGTCTGGGATATACCTCTTAGCAAAAGCATTTTTACACTCTAATCCATGCTCTTGTATGGATAAATTAATGATCGCACGAATGATTGAAAACACCCTTCTTACTGTTGATGATACAAGTCCCCTACTTAGCAAATGATCTCTAAATCTTGATGCATCAGTTGTTGTATACTCATCTAAAGAACGATCTTTTAATAGGCTTATAACGTCCCTTACAACCCTTCTGGACGCTCTAAAAAAGATCTCACCTTTTCCTGAACCTTTTAGCTTAAAATAGGTTTGAAGAGCTTCTGAGAGTCTTGGAATATGGTTTATTTTCTTTGTATTTGAACTATTTTTCAGCAAGGATATTCCGGGTATCTCATCATTCTGCATCCTTAAATTTAACCAATGACTATTCAGCTTTGATAAGATTGAATCACGAAGCTTTGTTGCATCTTTAGGGCATTTAGTTCTTAAACAAATGATCATTCGATCTTTTAAATAATGGCTTCGAATATCTTTTGGGATTTGTTTAGAGAAATAATAAACATCTCTTTTTCGATAAAGATATTTATAGTTCAATTTGTCTACCATTTTGAACCCTTTCAAAAACAAATAGTTTTAAAAAGGTTAGAAATCCAAAGATTTGAGAGAACTTGTCGAAGACGAACTGGAGCGGGCGAAGGGATTTGAACCCTCGACCCCAACCTTGGCAAGGTTGTGCTCTACCCCTGAGCTACGCCCGCATAATTTAATCTTTATAAATATTTAAATTTAAGTAGGCAAGAAATTTATTTGTTTTTGGTTATTTATAATATTGTGTAAAGTTTGTGTAATATACTCAATGTTTTGTTTTGTTAGATAAGGATGCATTGGAAGAGAAATAACATTTTTTGATAAAATATTAGTATTTTTAAGATTATCAGATGAAATAGGAAAGTTTTTATAAGGAGTTTGACAATGTATTGGGATTGGATAATATATTGCAGTAGGAATATTCTTATTTTTTAATTCGACTTGTAATTTGTCTCTGTTACAACCTTTTGAGAGTTGAATTGTAAATTGAGCCCAGCTACTTTTTGTTTTAGGTATCACTGTAGGCAATTTAATATTTGTATTCAATGTTTGGAAAGCTTTCTTATAATGTTTAGCTATTTTATCTCTTTTAACTAATTCAGATTTAAATAATTTTAATTTTTCAAGAAGGATTGCCGCTTGTAATGTATCAATCCTTCCATTAAGACCAATTCTTTCATATTTATATTTATCAGTTCCCATTCCGTGTAAATGACAAGAATAAGCTATTTTGTAAAAACTTTCATTATTTGTGAATAGAGCACCTCCATCACCATAGCAACCTAAAGGTTTAGCAGGGAAAAAAGATGTTGCAGAAATTTCACACAAATTTCCTGATATATTATTATTATATTTAGCACCAAAAGATTGCGCTGCATCGTCGAAAATCCAGATTTTATTTGCATCAGCTACTTCTTTAATTTTGTTCATGTCACAGGGTTGACCAAACAAACCAACTGTTATAATTCCCTTTATCGAAATACCTAATTTTTTAGATTTTTGAATACATTTAGAAATACTTTTTTCACAAATATTAAATGTGTTTAATTTAACATCTGAAAAAAAAGGTATCCCCCCTAACATACAAACTGCTTCAGCAGTTGAGGCAAAAGTAAAAGAGGGAACTATCACTGCTTCTCCAGGTTTTAATCCAAGTGCTATTAATCCTAAAAGAAGAGCATCTGTTCCACTAGAACAACATAATACATATTTAGATTTTGAGAAAATAGAAAGTTTGTTTTCCAAATCCTTTATTTCCGGGCCTTGAATATATTGGCCATGATTTAGAACATCAGAAATTCTTTCATCTATATTCTTTCTAATTAATTTTTGCTGAGTTTTTAAGTCAATAAATTCCATTACATAATCCATATTTACTAATTAATTTTTTTTCTATTATCTCTAAAACTATTTGAACATTTATAGCTTCATTAATATCAGTTATTGGCGTATCGCCGTGATGAATACAATTTAAAAAGGATTCCATCTCTTTCCTTAAAGGCTCTTCTTCTTGAATTGTGATAGAAATGTTTGGTTTATAAACAACTTCATTCTTTTTGTTAAGATAACTTGGATTGAAAATTAGTTTGTTTTTCCAATTTTTAGTGTCATCAAATATTAAGCTACCTTTTGATCCAAATACACTAAATCTATGTTCTTTATATGGACTAATCCAATCTACATTAAGAATTGCTATTAGGTTTTTTTCAAAATATAAGATAATATTTATATAATCTGCAATTTTTTCTGAGTTTTTAAAAATTGCATTAACATCGACTTTTATTGGTGGTTTATTAGTTATTGATAAAATCATAGATATATCGTGAGATGCTAAATCATATAAAACAGATTCTGTTTTTCTAATTGCGCCAAAGTTTAATCTATTAGCTTTTATTACCTGTAAATGTCCAATCTTACCAAATTTAATATTCCGTTTTAATTCTTGAAAGGCATTGTGGTACTGTAAAAGGTGACCAGTAAATACGATTTTCTTAAACTCTTTTGCAACTCTTTCAATTTCTCTAGAATCATTAAGAGATAGGCATAAAGGCTTTTCCACAAAAACATTTTTATTATTTATAAGCGATTTTATTATATAATCTTTATGAGTTATTGCAGGGCTTGCAATGATTACGCTATCAATTTTTTTTGACAAAAATATATCATTAACACTTTTGGTTATTTTATTTTTTTCTACTAAATTGAAATTTTGATTATTTAAATCATCATCATATACTAATTCTACCACATTAAAAAAATTTAAGTTTCGATAAATATTTTTACCCCAACTCCCTAATCCGATTATTCCAATTTTTTTCGTAAACATTAATAAATAAATACACCTCATAAGTTTAAGACGTCAATAGTAGTCTTTTGTAACAATTAATGAATATTACCTCTTGATTAATTGACAATACTAAACATATGATTATTAATCGCATGAACTATTTTAATTATGTCTGAAAATATTATAGAAGTATCTCAAGAAAATTTTGTAGAGTTAGTAGTTAAAGGATCAGAAAAAATACCTGTAATTGTTGATTTTTGGGCCCCTTGGTGTTCACCTTGTAAACAATTAACTCCCATTTTGGAAAAAGCCGCTAATTCTCTACAAGGTAAAGTTAAATTAGCTAAGATTAATATTGATGAAAATCAAACGATTGCGGCACAGATGCAAATTCAATCCATTCCAATGGTTTATGCTTTTTTTAATGGTCAAGTTGCTGATGGATTTCAAGGTAATATAGCTGAAAGTGAGGTTATAGATTTCTTTAAAAAAGTTTCAAAACTTAGTGGTCCTAGCGCTGAAATTACTGAATACTTAGAAGAATTGAAGAACGCTATTCTTAACTCAAATTGGGATAAAGCACTTAAATATTCAAATTTGATTTTAGACATAGATCAAAATAACATTGATGCATGTTATGGTAAGATTAGATCACTAATAGAGCTTCAAAAGTTTAAAGAAGCAAAAGAAATTATGTCTGTTTTGCCTGAAGAAATTTTAAATGAAAAAAAAATGCAAGACTTAAATTCTAATATTGATGTTGCAGAAAACTCATTTAATGCGTCAAAAAATATTGCCGATTTTGAAGATGCTTTGAAAAAAAAACCTAAAGATATAAAAGCACACATAGATCTATCAAACGCATTATTTGGTGCAGGTAGAATTGCTGATTGTTATTCACTTTTAATTAATGCAATAAAAATTGACCCAGAATGGAATGATCAAGAAGCAAGAAAAAAATTAATATCTTTCATAAGTAGTCATGATTTAAATTCTGATGAAGCAAAACTAGCCAGAAGACAATTATCTTCAATTTTGTTTAATTAATGTATAATGAAAACAGATTTTGAAATACCTATATTTCCATTAGAAGGAGTTATTGTTTTTCCGGGATCGATACTACCTTTAAATATCTTTGAAAAAAAATATTTAAATATGATTGATGATTGTTTAAAAACAGAAGCAAGATTAATTGGTATTATTCAACCTCTTTCAACGATAAAAACAAATTTAAATTCATTTAAAAATATAGTTGGTTGTTATGGAAAAATTGTTAAGTTTGAAGAAACAGAAAAAAAAACTTATTTGATATCTTTAAAAGGTCGTTCTAGGTTTAGAATCAAGACAAACTCTTTAACCAAAAAAGGTTATATAAAATCTCATATATCAGATGATGACTTTAAAGATGACAAAGACGAAATTAATCATAATAAAAACTTCAAGTTTTCAAATAGTAATGCTCTAAAAACTATTTTAAAAAGTTATTTAAAGGTTAAAAAATTATCATCAAATTGGGACTATATAAATGCAACTTCAAATTTTGATTTAGTAAATCAACTATCAATGATTTGTCCTTTTTCAGTACAAGAAAAACAAATGCTACTTGAATCTAATTCAACAAATGATAGATATGTATTATTAACATCTATACTTCAAAATGCAACTTTATCTAATGAAGAAAAAAAACCACTCAAACACTAAAAATGACAAAAATATAAACGAACTATTAAAAATACTTATATGTCCTAAAACAGGATCTTCTTTAAAATACAATAAAGAAACACAAGAGTTAATAAGTTTAAAGGCGAAATTAGCGTATCCAATAAGAAATAATATTCCTATTTTGGTCGAAAAAGAAGCTAGAAAATTAAATAAGTCATAATATTTCTAATAACCCCTTGCAAGTATAGTTAAGAATTTTTTGCTAGCTTTTTTATTTAAGTTTTCGCTAAATAGGTTAATTACTTTATTTAAGTTTTTGGATCTTTTTTTAAAGAGATAAAAAATTAAGGTCGTTATCAAAGTGATAAAGTTTTTTCTTTTTCTTCTAAGTTTACTATATTCTTCTAGTATAAAATTATCTCCCAAATCTTTCCCATAATAAGTCGCCTTATTAATACATTTCAATAAATCAAAGCAATCTTCTATGGATAAATTAAAGCCTTGTCCTGCTAGAGGGTGAATAGTATGTGCGGCATCACCAATTAAAACAATTCTCTCAGAAAATGGTTTATTAACAAATTTAACATTTGAAGAATAAATTTGTAATTTGTCAAAATCGGTTTTGTTTGTATTTCGATGTTCAAAATAAATATTATATTTAATAAAAAAGGAATTTAATTTTTTAACTATCTCATCATGAAAATTGAAGTTTGATTTTTTATTCTTCAAGACTTTACTATCTAAACTCCATACAAAATTAACTAAATTATTATTTTTGGATATTGGGAGTAATCCAATATAACTGTCGTCTAAAAATACTTGTTTAGCAACTGCGTTATCAAAATTTTTTGAATAAAGGTACCCACTTATAATAGTATGGTTTAGATTATGGCTAGCATATTTAATTTTAGTTAAATCTCTTAGCGTTGATGAATTACCGTCAGCACAAATTACAAGAGATGTTTTGATGTTAGTTCCATCTTCAAGAGATAGATACCTATTATATTGATCATGTTTAGTTTTTATTACTCTTGAAGTAAAAATATTTAGATTCTTTTTTGATATTTTAAAATTTTTTTTTAATGTATTATTTTTAACGATTACGCCATGGCTATCTTCTTCTAAACTTAAAGGTGCTTTTTCGTTCTTATTATGGATCTGAATTTTCTTAATATTTAAGTAATCATTTATATCAAATTGATATTTAAAGTTATATTTAAGTCGAAAAAAATTATTAATATTTAAAAAGCTTACTCTTGAATCTTTAGATTTTTTTGCATTTAAATTGATCCAGCAAAGTTTATCTGCGTCTATTAAGTTACTTTTTAAAATCAATGAGACCATTAATTGACCTGTTAGACCACCACCAACAACTGTTAATGTATAAAATTTATATTGTGCTAATTTTTTCATCATTGAAAAATTAAATTATTTTTATTTAATTTTCAAATAAACTATGTTTTAACTAGATAAATAATTATGATAAATCAAGATTTTGATGTTTTAAAGAATTGGATGTTTGGAAGTTTGGCATCATTATTAGATGGTAAATCACCAAATCCAAAACTCGAAGTTTTAAAAATGTCTATTGGTGAACCTCAACTTCCCCCTCCTAGCTTTATTAGACACAAATTTGATCATTTTTTTGATGACTGGGGCAAATATCCCCCATCAGAACCAATTCCAAAATTAAAAGATGCTATAAAGACATATTTAAGTAAAAGATTTCCTGGTTCAACAAAATTGATTAATTTTGACAAAAACATTCTCCCCGTTCCTGGCACCAGAGAAGCTTTACATTTAATTGGGCTTATTTCTAAAAATAAAAATAAAAAAAATCCATTGGCAATTTTAACAAATCCTTTTTACCACGCATGGAAAGCAGGTGCTATTCAAAGCGAGTCAAAAATTTTATGGCTAAACGCAAAACAAGAAAACAGTTACATTCCAAATGTTGAAAATTTGAAAACAGAAACATTAAAATCCACCACAATAATGTATTTATGTTTTCCTTCTAACCCTCACGGCGCTCTTGCAAGCATGAATTATCTTAAAAAAGCAGTCAATTTAGCAAAAAAATATGATTTCATTCTTGCTATTGATGAATGCTATATTGATATATATAGGACATACTTACCAAAACCAATTGGGATTTTAGATGCCTTGATAGAAATGCAATCTAATCTAGATAATTTAATAATTTTCAATTCACTGTCAAAAAGAAGTAATGTTCCTGGTCTAAGGGCAGGATTTATTTTAGGGGACGAAAAAGTAATCTCTGTTTACAAATTACTAGTATCAAATGGTGCTTCACCTGTTCCGATACCTGTTCAGAATATAGCAGCCTCATTATATGAAGATGAAACACATAATTTTGAAACATGTTTACATTATGATAGGAATTTTAAAATAGCTCAAAATCTATTAAAAGAATCATATCCAAATTTAATAATACCTAAAGCTGGATTTTATTTATGGCTACCTGTTAAAGATGACTTAAAGGTGACTGTTGATCTTTGGACAGATTATTCTGTTCGAGTAATGCCAGGAACTTTTATGGCTGAAAATGTGTCAGGTGAAAACCCTTGCAAAGGATTTCTAAGAATAGCCTTGGTACATAAAGAAGACATGGTAGTTGAGGCTTTACAAAGAATGTCAGATTATTTTAAAAAAATAAATCATGCATGATAACGAATATATATCTAACCTTACATTTAAGAAAAAATTTTTATCAGTTACATTAGGTATATTTTTTTTTGCTATATCATTATTTATAATTTTGTCTTCAATATCATATAATTTTAATGATACTGGATGGCTTGTATTGTCAAATTTAGAAAATAAAAACATATTTGGTATTTTAGGATCATATACCGCAGGATTTCTTCTAAAAGAATTTGGACTACTCACGCCGTTTTGTTTGGCTTTAATTTTTTTAATGTATAGTTTTAAATATGTTAATAATAAAACTATATCAAAACTATGGCTTAAATTAATATTGACATTATTTCTAATTATATTGTTAGGGTTATTGTCTCAACCATTTCATATTCTTTTAGATTCATATTTTTTTGAAGAAAATAAAATACTTTCTTATAAAGGTTTTTCTTATACAGCTTATGAGTTTATTTTAGCTTATCTAAATACATCTTTAAACTTATCAAATACCAAAATTATTATTACATTAAATTTATGCCTAACAATTTTTTCCATTTTTATTTTTATATATGTTGCATCCACAAATTTTCAGGAATTAATTTTTTTAAAAACTATTTTAAAACCTTTTTATTCACCAATAATATGGACTTCACAATTACTCAATAACTTATTAATAAAAAAAATAAATTTTGAAGAAGAAATACACTTTTACAAAGAGAATAAAGAAAAGGGACTTATTAAGAAATTGAGTGACCTATTTAATGAAATTATTAGAAAAAATAAAAAAATACAACCTAAAGAAGAGATTAAAGTAAATGATTTACATGTATTAAGAAATGAAAATAAACAAATTATTAAAAAGATAAATAAACAGCAAAATCTACCTATCGCCTCTCAAAGTGGATTTTTTTTACCTAGTATTGATTTATTAATTAATCAAAAAATTGAAAACTTAATGCCTGATAAAGACGTACTTAATGCTAATGCAAAACTGCTAGAAAGTGTTTTAAAAGATTACTCTATTGATGGTTCAATAGAGAATGTTCAACAAGGACCTGTGGTAACAAGATATGATCTTAAGCCTGCTCCAGGCCTAAGAAGTCAGAGAGTTATGTCATTATCTGATGATATTGCTAGATCAATGCTAGCTGAATCTGTCAGGGTTGCAATGGTTCCAGGAAAAAATGTAATTGGCATTGAACTTCCAAATAAAGTAAGAGAAATAGTATCATTAAGGCATATCATAAATAATGATGAATTCAAAAATACAAATCAAAAATTACCTCTTTGTTTAGGTAATGATATTGCTGGGAACTCTATTATTGCTGATTTAAGTGAAATGCCTCATTTACTTATTGCAGGTACTACAGGCTCTGGAAAGTCAGTTGGTGTTAATTCAATGATAATTTCATTACTCTATAAACATACCCCAGAAACTTGTAGGTTTATTATGATTGATCCAAAAATGTTGGAATTGTCAGTCTATGATGGTATTCCACATCTCTTAACTCCTGTTGTTACAGATCCTAAAAAAGCAATCACTGCTCTAAAATGGGCAGTTAAGGAAATGGAAAAAAGGTACTCATTAATGAGTAAATTGTCAGTAAGAAATATTGAGAGTTATAATGAAAGATTGATTTTAGCAAGAAGGAAAGGCGAAATTTTAACTCAAAATATTCAAGTTGGTTTTGATAGTGAAACTGGGCAACCAGTTTTTGAAGAAGAGGAAATAGACTTAACGCCGTTACCTTTTATTGTAATTTTAATTGATGAAGTGGCAGATCTAATGTTAGTTGCTGGTAAAGAGATTGAGGCTGCAGTTCAAAGATTAGCTCAAATGGCTAGAGCAGCAGGTATACATGTTGTTATGGCCACACAAAGGCCTTCAGTAGATGTAATTACAGGGACTATTAAAGCCAATTTTCCAACAAGGATTTCTTTTCAAGTAACAAGTAAAATTGACAGTAGAACTATTTTAGGAGAACAGGGTGCGGAACAACTTCTAGGAAAAGGTGATATGTTGTTTATGGCAGGAGGCGGAAAAATAATTAGAGTACACGGACCCTTTTTAAATGATGAAGAGGTTGAAAAAGTTACATCTTTTTTGACTAAACAATCAATACCTGACTATGATCAAACTATAACTGAAGAACAAAATAATGATAATTTAACATCAAATAATATGTTAAATAATTCAAATGGAGATGAGCTTTATAAGGAAGCAGTCGATCTGGTAATTAGGGAACAGAAAGCAAGCACATCGTTTATTCAAAGACATTTTAGAATTGGTTATAATAGAGCTGCAACTATAATAGAAAAAATGGAGGAAAACAATATTATATCTAAACCGGGAAGGGCTGGTAAAAGAGAAATTATATTGGATCAAAAATGATAACTAAAAATTTAAAAAAGAGTTTCATCGTTTTCTTTATTTTAATTCTTATAAGTCCATTATTTAATATATCTTTAAGCAAAGCGAGAAGCAATGAGAGTTATTTAGAGGTGAAAAAATATTTAAATGATTTAAAGACACTTAGTGCGGATTTTATTCAGATTTCTAATGATGGAGCTATCAGAAGAGGTAAAATACATATTACCTTACCTGGTAAGCTACGAATTTCTTACGAAAATCCTAGTGATTTATTAATTACCTCAATGGGCTTTTGGCTAGTAGTACAAGACAGAAAATTGAAGCAAACTAACAACTATCCCCTAAGTAAAACCCCTTTAAATAATTTTTTAAATCAAAAATTTGATTTAGATAACAGCAAGTATAACATGGAGTTTAATAAGGAACATGGTGTAGTTACGTTAAAATTCTTAAAAAATGAAGAAATGGTGGGTACTTCTTTTCAATTATTTTTTAATACAAATCCTGTACAATTAAAAAAATGGGAAATAACTGACGAATTTAATAACAAAACTTCAGTATCATTTCAAAATCTTATAACTGGAACACAACATTCTCATCTTTTATTTTTTCCTGAGGATTTTGGAGAAATTAATAATGATTGATCAACAAGTATCAAACATAGAAAAAAGTTTTAATAAAAATAATTTTCAATCAGCTTTTCAGTTGATTTATGAATTAAAAAAAAAGTATCCACGAAGTAAAAGAGTTGAGGATTTATTTAACAAAAATAAACTTAAATACATTAAAAAAATGAAAATCAGTTCAAATAAAATTCAAAGCTTATATCATTATAAAAATCAAAATGATGTAAAAATTAAAATAGATCAATTTTTAAAGATTGAACCAAATAATGCTTATTTAAATTCTTTTCTGGGTAATTATTATGGACAAATTGGCCAATTAAAACAGGCAAAGTTTTATCATGAAAAATCATTATTTTTAAATCCTTACGAGAAAGCTTTTTATATAAATTTTGCTGAAACATGCAAATTTTTAGGAGCTTTAGATATAAGCTCAAAAATATTTGAATTCACTTTACTTTTAGATGATACTGATGAAGTAGCTCTTTCATCTTACGCAGAAGTTTGTTACATGAGTTGTAAATTTGATAAGTCTTTCGAATTATATGAAAAATTAGTTTTTTTAGAAAAAAAAAATAAAGGGTCAGTCTATAAAAAAAAATATTGTTATAAACTAATAAGGTCAAATAACCTCTCAAAAGCAAGAGAAATACTCACAGAATTAACTGAAGAAAAAGACAAAATTGATGTTTTTTATTACAATTCTCTTATTGAAATTGAAAAAAAGGATTATAAGAAAGCCTTTGAGTTTTTAGAAAAATGCTTCACAATTAATGAAAATTTCTTACCTGGATATATTGCATTGGCAATTATTTTTGAAAGACAAGGAAAGTTTAGAGAATCTATAAAAAATTTAAAAAAAGTAATTAATGCTGAACAAAATAATGATCTTGCTTTAAGAAATCTTGGTACAGTCTATTCACATATTGGCAAGTTAGATAAAGCTGTAAAATATCTTGAAAAAGCTATTACAATTAATCCTAATGATTATGAAACAAAATTTGTTTTAGGACAAATTCAATTATATCAGATGAATTTTGTTAAAGGTTGGGAAAATTATGCAAGTAGATGGCTTTGTAATGAATTTAAAGGTAAATCCTATATATCTTCAAAGAGTTTATTAAAAGAATTAAATAAAACAAAAAAAATTTTATTATGGTCTGAGCAAGGAGTAGGCGATCAAATTATGTACGGGAGTTTACTTAATGAATTCTCTAAAATGTGTGAACAATTAACTGTAAGGATTGATAAAAGGTTGATTCATTTGTTTAAAAAAAAGAATCCAAAAATAAAATTTATTGGTCAAAGTGATAAAGTTAATGAAGCTGACTTTGAAAATCATTTGTCTATTGCTGATTTAGGAAAATTTCTAAGATATAAAAAAAAACAATTTAGTAATGTAGTATTTCCATATATCGATTTTAATGAGAAAATTTCTAATAAAATTAGAAAAGCTTTTTTCCACAAACACAAAATTTTAATTGGTATTTCATGGACAAGCAAAGCTGAATTGGGTCAAGATAAAAGTGTAAATTGTAAAAATTTAATTCCTATATTCAAACTCAAAAACACGTCTTTTATCGATCTAGAATATAAAAATTCTCAGGATGATAAAAAAAATATTTATGAAATGACAGGAAAGAAAATTCATAGGATTAACGAAATTGATTATTTTGATAACATTCTAGGAGTTTCATCAATTATTAATGCTTGTGATTTAATAATTACTTGTAGTAATGTTAATGCTCACATATCAGGAGCATTAGGTAAAAAAACTTTTTTATTGTTACCATTGGGAAGAGGAAGATTGTTAAATTGGAGTTCAAATGATAATAATAGTCTTTGGTATCCTTCGATAAAAATTTTTCAGCAAATGAAACCAGGAGATTGGACTATTCCTATAGCAAAGATTAGAGAGGAAATTTTAAAGTGTCAAATTTGTTAAATATTTTTGTAGGTTTTGATCAAAAAGAAGCAATCGCATATCACACCTTTGTTCAATCAATAATAGAAAAATCTTCAATACCAATTAGTATTACACCACTGGCAGAAAATAATTTAGACGAGTATTCTGAAAAACACACAGATGGTACTAATAAATTTACTTACAGCAGATTCTTAGTTCCCTACTTAATGAATTTTAAGGGTTGGGCAATTTTTGCAGACGGTGATATGGTGTGTTTAAGTGACATTAAAATACTAAAAAGTTTTTTTGACCCTAATATTGCTGTAAGTGTTGTAAAACATAATTATAAAACAAAGCATAAAACAAAGTACTTTGGCCAAAAAAATGAAGACTATCCAAGAAAAAATTGGTCTAGTATGATTATTTGGAATTGTGAGCACCCAAAAAATAAAATTCTAACCCCTTCTTTCATAAGTAAAAAAGAAGGATCCTTCCTACATCGGTTTAAGTGGTTAAACGATAAAGAAATTGGTGAACTACCTAAAACTTGGAACTGGTTAGCTATAGAATACGAAGACAATGAAAGATCAAATATAATTCATTATACTTTAGGCACACCTTGTTTTAGGGAATATTCAAATAAATCTTTATCTAAATTTTGGAAAAACAGTTATAATAATCTTCTCGAGGGAATAGAAAATTAGAGAATTTATTAATGAAGGGTCTTAAAGTAAATGCCATAATGCCATGGGAGGTAGGATTATTATTAATAATAATAGGCATAACTTTAATTTTTTTTGGAATTCGTCAAGGCAAAAAAAAAGAAATAGATCTAAATAATTTACCATTGACAAAATCCACAACAAAAATAATTTTTGGTTTTTCTCTAATTTTAATTGGATTTATCCAATTAATACCTATTATGACAGCCTGAGCGATATTAATTAAATACTAAACTTAAACTAAATTTGTTGAAAAAAATTTGTCTTAAATTTTTCTATCCTTCTTTATTCTTTTCAATAATTCTGGTGACCACTTTATATCTTTTCGATTACCTTTCTTATGATCCATGAATTCACCTAAAACACTTAATACAAAAACATGATCATCATTTTTTGATTCAATATCTACAAGTCCAAAGTCTGTAATGTTTATATTTTTTAAAAAAAATTCTTTTTCAAGTTTGTTTCTAACATGATCAAAAATAAAACTATCGTGCCATTCAGATAATTCAAACAACATTCCATCGTCATACATGTGCATCATCTCTTTCCAAAATAAACTGTGAAGATGATGTTTTGTATTAAATATTAAAAATCCACATTCAGAGTAATTTAAGTGTTTTGTTTTTACATGACTTCTTCCAAGATAGGATAAGTAATGTTTATCTGATATTAATTTTTCTAGAAATATATATGGGATTTTCTTATGGGTCTTTACATCAGCATCTAACCATATTAAATTTTGTGAGGTATTATATGAAAAAGATTTTTTTATTGCATAAACTTTATATGCAAAACGAAATACATTGAATCTAAAATCATCAGTAAACTTTTTTTTATGATTAAATTTTTTACAAAAAGCATAGTATTCAGGAATATTTTCGTGATAATCAATGATTTCAATTTTAGGGTTTACATTTCTTTCCTTTAATAGATAAGAATTTTCTAAAAATATTAATAATTTTATATTTTTAGGCCAATTTACAATAAAACTATCTACCATGTCTTTGGAAAAATAGTGTTTTTTTAAATCAAAGGTTGTTATAGCTGTGAAAGTTGGCAATGTATTAAATCTTAAATTATTTAAGATTATAATATTTATTAATTAACTAAATCAATACAATTCAATATTATATAGAATTTAAAATACTTAAACTTTGAACAACATTTCTTAATTTAAAAATTAATTCACATAATTATTCTCATGTGTTAAGGAATAAAAATAGAATATCATAGTATTAACATATACAACTTAAAAATATGTCAGAACCCCTAAAAAAACAAATTCAAAATCAAGATTATCATATTTTAGTAGTATGGCCTAATGCGCAAAAACATATTACTGAAATCAAATCTGTTTTAAAAAATTATTTTCTTACATTTGATGAGTTTCCAATAGAAATTGAAAAAAAGTTATACATAAATAAAATTTGCAAAATATATGATATAACACCTGATATAGCACAAGAAAGAATCAGTGTGTCTGGTTACGGTCCATTTACTGTTTTTATATTATATGAAGAAAATCCTAAGTATGAAAACATATGGAGATTTGGAACTGGATATACGACTACAAATGTAAAAATTTCTAATTGTAAAGTAAAATTAAGAAAATTATTAGAACACCCTTTTTTGTTGCATTCATCAAACGATCAAATTGAAGCAAAGAGTAATTTAAGAATTTTGTTAGGCAGAAATTTTGATTGTAAAATCACAAACACTAATGAAAAATTAAATAGTAATGAAGAAGTTTTTTCCTTTCTTAATGATGTAGATGATTATTTAATTCTAAGAGATTACAGCAAAGGAGATATAGATGTTTTGACAAGAAAAACACCTAAACAATTTTCAAAACTCCTTGATGCAAAACATGAAAGATTTAGATTTCTAACTTTTGGTCCTAAAAGTCTTGTGAGCCCTATTGATGTTGTAAACGTACATCATAATATATTTTGTCCTATATGGTGTGAAAACATGTTGAAAAATAAAGTGTTTGATACTGAAAAAAAAGTTTTTAGACCAAATAAAGAAGATTTATTATTTTCATTGATGTATCATTATACTCTTCATAAGCGTAACTTCCCCCCGGAAGCACAATTGTTAATAATAGATATAATCAAAGAATTAGGATACACTCAATTACTAGGTATTGACTTTTCAAATAAAAAAGATTCCGTTTACTACCTCATTAAATTTTTAAAAAAAAATAATTATTCAGTACCTGAACCTCTTGATCGTAAAATGTATTTCGATAGAGACATAGTTAATTACATAAGAAATAAACTAGATAAAGTTGATTTACTTTACGATCCAGAAATAGAAAAAAATATTTTAAAAGAAATTAAAAATGTGAACCTGGTTGATTTAGCAAGAAATATGGCCACTCAATATTTAAAATCAAACAAAAAGTGTATAGCATTTAGTAGATTTAACAATATATTTACGTCTCATTCTTTTTTAGATTATGGTTTTTTTCAAGTTGCCGTTAAAATAGATGATGTTAATTTAAATTTCGTTTTAAAAGTTTTTCATAGTAATTATAAAGTAATATTAGATACATTATCAGAATCTTTGTTAAAAAGTGTTACAGTAAAATCAGAATTCCTAAATGTACCTCTTAAAGTGGAAATTAAAGGAGATTTAATATTCTGTATTGAACCTTTTGTATTAGGTAAGAGAATAGATTTATTTGTGTACAAAAACAAAGAATCTCTATCCAGTGATGACATTGACAATTGGTTGAACAATATTTTGAGTTCATTAAAAAATTTAGGATTAAAACACTCTGATATCCATGAAAAAAATATTTTAATTTCTGCTGACAATAATGCTAATTTAATAGATTTTAAATTCTTAAGATCAACAAAAGATAAACAATTAAATCCAATTACATGTTTTAAAAGTACATCAAATGATGATGGAAAAGCAATTCTATCCTTATCCTCTTACCTTAAAGGAATTTTAAAAGGTAAAGAAAGAAGAGATTTATTTAATCCAAAAATCAATAATTTTATAAAAGATCAATTTAACTTAGAATTTAAAAATTTAAATTATGATATTAATTCTGGAAAGCGTGAGATAGATAATTTTGAAAATTTTTTACTAGCTAAGTTAAATAGCTCTAAAAAATCTTTTAGTCAGATAAAGTCAATTATTGATTGTAATAAAGAAGAAGCTTATTTATTAAATTTTTCTCAAAAATTCAGTAAAGAGCTTGAAGGCATAAGAAATCATGATAATTTAAAATAAAATAATCATCTAAAACTAAAATTTATTTTGATTATAGTTACAATATTAATATAACTTTTAAAAAAAACCATACTTAAAGGTTTTATAGGTCGGCATTTATCAAAAATATTTGAGAATAAATTTACATGATTTTAATATTTAAGTGTCGACTTAATTTCAACGATTAATTAAGTTTGCTTATTTAATAAATTTTAAATTATTAAAGTTGTTTTAGATCTTAATTTTCTTTATATTCTCGTTAATGTTATTGTTCAAAGTTTAGTAATATTTATATCCAAATGTTAGCAAAAAAAAACAATAACTTGGGAATATTTAACGAAGAGAATTATAAGTGAGAATTGCGACTTGGAATATAAATTCTGTAAGGCTTAGAATTGTTCATGTACTGCGTTTTATAAAAGATTATAATATAGACGTTATATGCTTACAGGAAACAAAAACTGAAGATAGATTTTTTCCAATCAACGAATTTGTAAATGTTGGTATGGGTTATTACAATTTAAGGGGAGAAAAGTCATATAACGGTGTTGCAATTTTCTCAAAAATGCCAATTAAAGACCAAAGTTTTGAACTTTGGTGCGGATATAAAGATACTAGGCATAATTGCGTAACCTTACAAAATAATATTAAAATACACAATTTTTATGTCCCTGCTGGGGGAGATGTTCCTGATGTTAAGCTTAATGAAAAATTTAATCATAAAATAAATTTTATGATAGAAATGATAAAATATTTTAATCAGATTAAACTCAAAAATACTGTTTTGGTTGGTGATTTAAATATTGCTCCATTTGAAAATGATGTCTGGTCTCATAAACAGTTATTGAAAACTGTTTCACATACACCAATTGAGACAGAACTTTTAATTAAACTTATAAATGAGTCTGAATGGATTGATGTTGGAAGAAAATATTTTCCTAAGAATGAAAAGTTATATTCATGGTGGTCGTATAGAAATAAAGATTGGAAAAAATCAAATAGGGGCAGAAGGTTAGATCATATTTGGGTTTCAAAAGATTTAGATTCTAAATTGAAATCGTTCTTAAGTTGTAAAGAAATTAGAGATTGGGAAAAGCCGTCAGATCACGTTCCATTAATTTTAGATTTATCTATATGAAATATTTTGAATTTATAAAAATGCATGGCTTAGGAAATGATTTTGTAATAATTAATAATATTGAAAATGTTATTGATATTAAAAACAAAGAAATATTAAAAAAAATTGGCTCAAGAAATTTTGGTGTCGGTTGTGACCAAATTTTAATTATTGAGAGTGAGGATTACAATAACGCTGAAATAACTATATTCAATAATGATGGTTCCGAGGTAGGCGCATGTGGAAATGGGGTAAGATGTGTTGCCTTATACTTAATGAATAAAAAAAATACTAGTAAAATTACAATAAAAACAATCTCTGGTAGTTTAGATTGCTGGATTCAAGCTAAAAAATGTTTTGTGAATATGGGAAAACCTGCATTTGAATGGACAAAAATACCACTCGCAAAAAAAATTGAATCACAAATCATAAAAATTGATCAATTTGAGCTATATTGTGTATCAATGGGTAATCCTCATGGCGTAATTTTTTTTGAAAATGAAAATGATCTAAACAAAGTTGATATTGAGAGCATTGGCAAGAGAATACAAAGCAATGATATTTTTCCAGAAAGCATAAACGTTGAGTTTGCCACTATATTAAAAGATAAAACAATCAGAATGAAAGTATGGGAAAGAGGTGCTGGTAGCACTTTAGCTTGTGGAACAGGGGCTTGTGCAACTCTTGTGGCTGCTAAACAGAAAAACTTATCACAGAGAAAAAATGATATAATCCTAGATGGTGGTAAATTAACTATCAATTGGCTTGAAAGTGAAGATGTTATTATGTCAGGGGAAGTTAAATTAGTTTTTAAAGGTAATTTTTATTATGACTGAATTATCAAAAAAAGTAATAACTTTTGGTTGTAGACTGAATAATCTTGAATCAGAGTTAATTGATCAACAATTGAAACAACATTCAATTGATAAAAATGTTTTTATTTTTAACACTTGTGCTGTTACATCTGAAGCAGAAAGAAAAGCAAGACAAAGTATTAGAAAGATTAAAAAAGAAAACCCAAATGCAAAAATTGTTGTAACCGGTTGTTCTGCACAAATAGATCCCAATAAATGGTTGGAAATGGAAGAAGTGTCAAATGTAATCGGAAACTTAGAAAAAACTAAAAAAGAATTTTGGAAAGATTTTGCTTCATATCAAAATAACGAGTTAAACATCTCGGATATAATGTTAGTTAAAGAGGATAAAACTGATTTTACTGGTTTAACTAAACAAAATTCAAGGTATTTTTTGCAAATACAAAATGGCTGTGATCATCGTTGTACATTTTGTATAATACCATATGGCAGAGGAAATAGTAGGTCTGTAAGTACAGAAAAAATCTTGGAAAATGTAAGTGAAGCTCTACATAATAATTTTAAAGAGATTGTTCTTACAGGTGTAGATTTAACATCTTGGGGTAAAGAATTCTTAGGTGAAAGTTTTTCACTTGGCTTTATCGTAAAAAAAATTCTAAATGAATATAAAACTCTCCCTAGATTAAGGGTCTCTTCTATAGATCCAGCTGAAATAGACTATGAATTAATGGAAGTTCTAGAACATGATCATAGATTGATGCCACATCTTCATTTATCAATTCAACATGGTGATGATTTAATTTTAAAAAGAATGAAAAGAAGACATCTTTATAGAGATGTAATAAATTTAGTTAATGAGGCTAGAAGAAGAAGACCTGGCATTACTTTTGGCGCAGATATCATTTCAGGATTTCCAACTGAAAGTTTGCGAGCTCATAGAAATACTCTAAATTTAATAAAAGAAGCAAACATAAATTTTGTTCATGTTTTTCCATTCTCTCCTCGAAAAGGTACACCTGCTTCAAATATGAAGATGCTATCAAGTGAAGTAGTTACTGAAAGAGCAAAAGAAATAAGAGATCTTGGTTATAAGAATAAAATAAAATACTTTAAATCAATGATCAATTGTCAAAAAAAAGTATTAGTTGAAGAAGGAAATAAAGGTTATACAGATTGTTTTTCCAAAGTTCATTTTGATGAAAATATTTCATCAGGATCTCTTGTAGAAGCAAAAATAATTTCCTCAAATAATAATAATTTAAAAGGGATATTATTATAATTTATGGCTTTCAATTGGTTTAAAAAACTTAAAACTGGGCTTTCAAAATCTGCACAAAAAGTTGAAAAAGCATTCACTTCTGTAATAGGGAAAAAGAAGCTTAATGAGAGTATATTAACCGAAATTGAAGATCAATTAATATCATCAGATTTGGGGGTCAATGCCTCAGTAAAAATAGTTGATAAATTAAGGAATCATAAATTTGAATTAACGCAAAAAAATAAAGATATTTCAAAAGAGATGATTCTTCACGTGGTTAAGGATGAATTAAATAAAATTCTAATTAATTCTGAACAAAGTTTATTTAATGATAATAATGATAAACCTCAAGTCATTCTTTTAATTGGTGTCAATGGATCTGGTAAAACAACAACTGCTGGAAAAATAGCTTCAATGCTTAAAGAAAAAAATAAAAAAGTTGTAATTGCTGCATGTGATACTTTTAGAGCTGCTGCTGTTGAACAATTAGAAAAATGGGCATCAAGAACAAAATCATTATTTTTCAAAGGGACTAATAGTACAGATGCTGCCTCAGTAGCCTTTAAGGCATTAGAATATTCTATTAAAGAAAAAGCTGATTATTTAATTGTTGATACAGCTGGTCGACTTCAAAATAAATCTGGACTTATGGACGAACTATCAAAAATTTGTCGTGTTATAGCAAAACTTAATCCAAATGCACCTCATAACAAAATAGTAGTATTAGATGGTACAGTAGGGCAGAATGCTCATTCTCAGGTAAAAAACTTCCATGAACAAATTCAGCTAACTGGCATGATAATTACAAAATTAGATGGAAGCGCAAAAGGAGGAGTAATTATTTCTTTAGCTGAACAATTTAAACTTCCTATTTTCGCAGTAGGCGTGGGCGAAAAAGTTGATGATTTAGATATATTTAAGGCTGATGATTATTCTAAAGCACTTTTAAATTTAGAATAAGTTCGAAATACGTGTTTACCTTGACTATAAGCTTAAAAAAATATATTTAACTGATAATTAAATAGTAATTAAGTATGTTTGAAAATTTAACAAATAAACTGGGTAATGTTTTTAATGCTCTTAAAAAGAGAGGCGCTTTAACAGAAAAAGACGTTGATGAAGCCTTAAAAGACGTAAGATTAGCTCTTTTAGAAGCAGACGTGTCATTAGAAGTTGTTAAAGATTTTATAATAAAAGTCAGAGAAAGGGCCGTTGGTCAAGAAGTATTAAAATCAGTAACTCCAGGTCAACAAGTCGTTAAAATTGTTAATGATGTTTTAATTGATGCATTAGGAACAGCCAATTCTCCACTGGAGATAAATCACTCACCCCCAGTTGTAATGTTATTGGTCGGCTTACAAGGTTCTGGTAAAACAACTACTGCTGGTAAATTAGCTCTTCATCTTAAAAGTAAAGAAAAAAAGAAAGTTATGTTGGCCTCATTAGATATTTACAGACCAGCTGCTCGAGAACAATTAAAATTGTTAGGTGAACAGGCTGAGGTCCTTGTTTTGCCAGATAGTGATGGTGAAAGTCCTGAAAGTATTACTAAAAGAGCCCTTGCTTCTTCAAAAGTTCAAGGTGTTGATGTGTTAATTTTAGACACTGCAGGAAGAACCACTTTAGATAATATAATGATGACGGAAGCAAAAAATATCTTTAAACTTTCCAATCCCTCTGAAACATTATTAGTAGCGGATTCTATGACTGGACAAGATGCAGTAAACACAGCAAAGGCATTTTCAGAAATCGTAAATATTACAGGGGTTATCTTATCTAGAACTGATGGTGACGCTAGAGGTGGTGCAGCGTTATCTATGAGAGCAATAACTGGAAAACCAATCAAATTCATTGGTGTTTCAGAGAAATTAGATGGTTTAGAAACCTTTCATCCAGAGAGAGCGGCTGGAAGAATTCTTGATATGGGTGACGTTGTTTCGTTAGTAGAAAAGGCCCAAGAAACTATTGCTGAAGAAGAAGCAGAAGAGATGATGAAAAGATTGTCTCAAGGTTCATTTGATATGAATGATATGTTAAAACAAATTGGTCAACTTAAAAAGTTAGGTGGACTAAGCGGTGTTATGTCAATGTTGCCAGGTATAGGAAAGTTACAAAAACAGATGGAAGCTCATAATTTTGACGACAAAGTTATTGCAAAACAAGAAGCTATTATTTATTCAATGACAAAAAAAGAAAGAAGTAATGTTGGTTTGTTAAATGCATCTAGAAGAAAAAGAATAGCTTCAGGTTCTGGTTCAAGTGTACACGAGGTTAACAGATTGGTAAAACAACAACAAGACATGGCTAGAATGATGAAAAAAGTTGGAAAAGTTGGAGGAATGGGAGCTCTAAAAAATATGTTTTCGGGTTTAGGTGGAAACTCTGAAAGTAACATGCCCAATGGTATGCCTGGTTCAATTGAGGAAATGCAAAAGATGATGGGTAAGTTACCTATGGGTGGTGGCGCAAACAAATTCAGTGGAATGGGATTACCAGGTTTTTCTGGAAAGCCGTCAAAAAGAATTAAATAAATTATAGAAAAGGAAATTTAATGGCATTAAAAATAAGATTATCAAGAGGCGGCGCTAAAAAGAAACCCTTTTATAGGATCGTAGTAGCAGAAACTACATCTCCAAGAGATGGTAAATTTGTTGAAAAGATTGGGTCTTATAATCCAATGGTAGATCATGATAATAAACAGAGATTAGTAATAGATGCTGAGAGAGTAAAATATTGGATATCAAAAGGTGCAAAGCCAACATTAAGAGTTAGCAAGTTAATTTCTAAAGATGGGTTAGTTGATAAACCAATTATTAATGAACAGCCTAAAAAAAGCGCCCCAGGGAAAAAACGTTTAGAAAGAGAAGCGGAAGAAGCTAAGACTGTGGCTCCTGTGGAAGA
This sequence comes from uncultured SAR116 cluster alpha proteobacterium, assembly GCA_902524215.1. Taxonomy (GTDB): domain Bacteria; phylum Pseudomonadota; class Alphaproteobacteria; order Puniceispirillales; family Marisalimonadaceae; genus TMED54. The sequence continues at coordinate 64,069 of CABZCK010000001.1, read as the reverse complement.
AGCTAAGACTGAGTCTCCTGCTGATGAAGCTAAGACGGAAGCCCCAGCTGAAGAAACTAAGAATGAGTCTCCTGCTGATGAAGCTAAGACCGTGGCTCCTGTGGAAGAAGCTAAGACGGAAGCCCCAGCTGAAGAAGCTAAGACTGAGTCTCCTGCTGATGAAGCTAAGACGGAAGCCCCAGCTGAAGAAGAAAAAAATCACAGTAAAGATTGAATAAAAAAAATTTTATTTTAGCGGGATCAATTTTGGGCCTTCACGGTCTTAAGGGTTATATAAAAGTCAAAAGTTTTTTAGAAAATCCAAAAGATCTTTTCAATTTTGATAAATATGTGATTAATAACATTAGTTTTAGTTCCTTAATATTAAAGTTTAATAAAAAATCCGTTTTCATTTGCGAGTTAGCTGGCATAGCTTCTATGGAAGAGGCTAAAAATTTTGTTAAATCAGATATTTTTATTTGTAGATCATCATTACCTGAAACAGATAAAGATGAAATATATTTAAATGATTTAATTAGTTTTACTGTAGAATTAGAATCTGGTTTGTGTTTAGGTAAATTAGTTAAATTTTATGATTTTGGAGGTGGTCCAATAATCGGAGTTAAACATGGTGATGAAGAAAAGATGCTACCTTTTTCTAAAAATTTTATTATAAATATAGATCCAGATTTAAGATTAATTACTATATCTTCTTCTATTAAAACATTAATAAATTAAAAATGTGGACAGCTAATATTTTAACATTATTTCCAGATTTATATCCAGGTCCTCTAGGATCTTCTGTATTGGGTGAAGCAAGAAAAAAAGGTAAATGGCATTTAAACATAACAGATTTAAAATTATTCTCAGAAAAAAATAATAGAGTGGATGATACGCCATTTGGTGGTGGACCAGGAATGGTTATTAAACCAGATGTAATAGACAGAGCTCTTCTTTCTTTAAAATCAAATGATTTTCCAATTTACTATTTATCACCAAGGGGTGTTAAATTAGATGCACAAATCTCTAATTCCATATCAAAATCAGATGGAATGACGCTAGTTTGTGGAAAATATGAGGGCGTAGATGAAAGAGTTATTAAACATTACAATATGATTGAAATTAGTATTGGTGATTATATATTGTCAGGCGGAGATCTGGCAGCAATGGTTCTTATTGACAGTGTAGTCAGGTGTTTACCAAATGTTTTAGGAAATCCACTGACATTAAATGAAGAAACTTTTACAAATCATTTGTTGGAATATCCCCTTTATACTAAACCAAGGGAATGGAAAAATTATAAAGTACCAGATGTATTATTGTCAGGAGATCATAAAAAAATAAAAAACTGGAAAATAAAACAATCTGAGGATATAACAATGAAAAGACGACCTGATCTTTGGAATAAATATTTAAAATTGAAGTAGATATTTTAAAGTTTTTTTGTTAAGAATTGTCATCGAGAGGTTTTAGCCATGAATATCATTGAAAAAATTGAAAAAGAACAATTAGAAAAATTAAGCTCTGGCAAACAAATGCCTGATTTCAATCCTGGGGACACAATAAAAGTTGATGTTAAAGTCGTTGAAGGAACTAGAGAAAGAATCCAAGCTTTTGAAGGTGTTTGTATTGCGCGTGGTGGAAAGGGCATTAATAAAAGTTTTACAGTTAGGAAAATTTCATATGGCGAAGGTGTTGAAAGAGTTTTCCCTTTATTTTCTCCGAAGATATCCTCTATTACATTAGTTAGAAAAGGTAAAGTAAGAAGAGCTAAACTATACTACTTAAGAGATAGAAGAGGTAAAGCAGCTAGAATAGTAGAAAAAATTGAAGTTAAGAAAAAAACTAACGAAAAAAATGATATTGCATCGTTATCAAAAGATAAAGTTACTGAAACAGTTTCTAAATCTAAAAATGTAGTTGATAAAAAACCTGAAATTAAAACTGAAGATAAAAAAGATTAAGTTAGTGAGTTTAAATAGTGTCTAAAACTCTGTATGATAAAATTTGGCAATCTCATTTAATAAATGAACAAGATGATGGTACATCTTTAATATATATTGATCGACATTTAGTACACGAAGTAACAAGTCCTCAGGCTTTTGAAGGATTGAGGCTATCCGATAGAAAAGTTAATTCGCCTAAAAGAACACTTGCAGTTGCAGATCATAATGTGCCTACTTTAGATAGAGAATTAGGAATTAAAGAAGAAGACTCTCGTATTCAAGTTGAAGAACTTGATAAAAATGTTGAAGAATTTCAAATACCTTATTTTAACATGAATGATACTCGACAAGGTATTGTACACGTTATTGGACCAGAACAAGGATTTACTCAGCCAGGCATGACAATTGTTTGTGGAGATAGCCATACAGCAACCCATGGAGCTTTTGGTTCTTTAGCTTTTGGAATTGGAACGTCTGAAGTAGAACATGTTTTAGCCACTCAAACATTAATTCAGAAAAAAGCTATGAATATGCTCATTAATATCACTGGTAATCTTGATAAAATTGTTACATCCAAAGATTTGATACTTTATATTATTGGAAAAATTGGAACAGCTGGTGGAACCGGTTGTGTAATTGAATATTCTGGAAATGCGCTTAGAGATATGTCAATGGAAAGCAGAATGACTATATGTAATATGTCTATAGAAGCAGGTGCAAGAGCAGGCATGATAGCTCCAGATGATATTACATTTAATTATCTTTGTGAAAAGCCAATGGCTCCAAAAAATGAAGATTGGGACAAAGCAGTTAATTGGTGGAAAACTTTACCCTCTGACTCCGGGGCAAAGTTTGATAAGATTGTAGACATTGATGCAACTAAAGTAACACAAACTATTACATGGGGCACTAGCCCTGAAGAAATAGTAAGTATTGATGGCACCGTACCAAATCCAGATAAAATTTCTGATGAAGTTAAGCAAAACAAAATTAAAAGATCTATAGAATATATGGGGTTAACTCCTGGCCAGAAAATAAGTGATGTTGAAATAAATACTGTCTTCATTGGTTCATGTACTAATTCAAGAATAGAAGATATAAGGTCAGCAGCTGAAATTATTAAGGGAAAAAAAGTTTCTACTAATGTTAAAGCATTGGTTGTTCCGGGATCTGGTCTTGTTAAGAAACAAGCCGAAGAAGAAGGTCTTGATGTTATATTCAAGCATGCTGGGTTTGAATGGCGAGAGCCAGGTTGTTCAATGTGCCTTGCTATGAATTCCGATAAATTAAATGAAGGTGACAGATGTGCAAGTACGTCAAATAGAAATTTTGAAGGCAGGCAAGGTAAAGGTGGAAGAACACATTTGGTAAGCCCAGAAATTGCAGCTGCTTCTGCGATAACAGGTAAATTAACTGACCCTAGAAATGTGACATAGATGGAAAAATTCAACACATTCAAAGGAATTGCAGCTCCGTTTAATATTCTTAATGTTGACACTGATAAAATTATTCCAAAACAGTTTTTAACAACAATTAAAAGAACTGGCTTGGGTAAACACGTATTTGACGAGATAAGATATAAAAAAGATGGTTCAGAAAATCCTAATTTTGTTTTAAATCAAAAGCCATATGACAAGAGTAATATATTGATTGCTGGTGATAATTTTGGATGTGGTTCAAGTAGAGAACATGCGCCATGGGCGCTTAAAGACTTTGGTATAAAATGTATCATATCAACTTCGTTTGCAGATATTTTTTACAATAATTCTTTTAAGAATGGTCTTTTACCTATCATGGTGACAAAAGATGAAAGAGATGCGCTTTTAGAAGATGCAAAAGACAAAGAAAACCCTGAAATAGAAATTGACCTAGAAAATCAAGAAATTAGAAGACCAAATGGAGGAAAGATTAAATTTAAAATTGATCCATTTAGGAAGAAATGCCTGCTAGAAGGATTAGATGATATTGGTCTAACGGAACTTCATGAAAATAAAATTAAGTCTTTTGAAGAAAGCCGAAGTACTAAACTTCCTTGGCTGTAAAATTTAATTATGAAAAATAATAAAAAAATAATGTTACTGGCAGGTGATGGAGTAGGTCCAGAGGTTGTAAATGAAACAACAAGAATAATAAAATGGTTTGAAGATAATCTAAATTTATCATTTGATCTAGATGAAGGTTTAGTTGGAGGGGCATCTTATGATAAGTTTGGAGTTCCTTTAACAGACGAAACCTTGGCAGACGCAATGTCTGCAGATGCTATATTATTCGGTTCGGTAGGTGGGCCACAATATGATAAAGTTTCATTTGATAAAAGACCAGAAAATGGTCTTCTTAAATTAAGAAAAGAGATGGATCTTTTTGCAAATTTAAGGCCTGCAATGGTTTTTCCTGCATTAGCAAATTCATCAACCTTAAAAAAAGAAATTGTTTCAGGTTTAGATATTTTGATTGTAAGAGAACTTACAGGTGGTATTTATTTTGCTGAACCAAGAGGTATTGAAAATTTATCTAATGGTGAAAAAAAGGGTTTTGATACTAATCTTTATACGACAAGAGAAATTGAAAGAATTGGAAGAGTTGCGTTTGATTTGGCTAAATTTAGAAATAAAAAAGTTACATCTGTTGAAAAATCTAATGTAATGATGTCAGGAGTTTTATGGAAAGAAGTCATGTCCTCTCTTTATGAAAATGAAGGGAAAGAAATTTCACTTAACCATATGTATGCTGATAATTGTGCAATGCAATTAGTTAGAGATCCTAAACAGTTTGATGTAATTGTAACAGATAATCTATTCGGGGATATTCTTTCAGATACTTCTGCTATGCTCACTGGATCTTTAGGAATGCTTCCATCTGCTAGCCTTGGATCTAAAGATGAAATAACTGGAAAAAGATATGCAATGTATGAACCTGTTCACGGATCTGCTCCTGACATTGCAGGTAAAGGAATTGTTAATCCAATAGCTCAAATTTTAAGTTTTTCAATGCTCCTAAGATATTCTTTTGAACTAAATAAAGAAGCAGAACTTCTTGAAAAAGCTATTTCATTAACATTGGACGAGGGATACAGAACTAAAGATTTAGCAAGTAAAGATGAAAAAGTAGTAGGTACTTCAGAAATGACAGATGTCATTATAAATAAAATGACAGACTTAACTGACAAATGAGTTATAATATAGCAATTGTAGGTTCAACAGGTGCTGTTGGAAGAGAAATGTTGGAGACTCTTTCTTATAGAAAGTTCCCTTGTAAAAATGTCTATGCATTGGCTTCAAAATCTTCATTAGGTAAAGAGGTTTCTTTTGGTGAGGACAAAGTACTCAAAGTAGAAGCACTAGAAGATTTTGATTTCAGTAAAGCTGACATTGCTTTATTTTCAGCTGGTTCAGATGTGTCAAAAAAATTTGCACCTATTGCTGGTAAAAATAAATGTATTGTTATAGATAACTCTTCATTTTTTAGAATGGATAAAGATGTTCCTTTAATTGTTCCTGAAGTTAATCCTAATCATATTACAGATTTTAAGAAGAAAAATATTATAGCTAATCCAAATTGTTCTACCATTCAAATGGTAACAGCTTTAAGTCCTTTACATAAAGAGTTTATAATTAAAAAGGTTTTTGTTTCGACATATCAAGCTGTTTCTGGCGCAGGAAAAGCGGCTATGGATGAATTATTTAATCAAACTAAAGGTGTATATGTTAATGATTCATCTATGCCTGAACAGTTCACTAAAAAAATATCATTTAATGTTATTCCGCATATAGATGTATTTATGGATGACGGCTCAACTAAAGAAGAATGGAAGATGTCTGTTGAGACAAACAAAATTTTAGATAAAAATATTCAAGTGACTGCCCACTGTGTAAGAGTTCCAGTTTTTATAGGACATAGTGAAGCAATATTTATTGAATGCGAAAAAGAAATTAGTGAAGAAAAAGCAAGAAGAATATTAAGAATAGCTGATGGTGTTACGGTAGTTGATCATAGGGCAGATGAAGGTTATGTGACCCCAGCTGAAGTAGCTGGAGAAGATGACGTTTACATTAGCAGGATCAGGCAAAATAATTTTGATAAAAATAATTTGGTTTTTTGGTGTGTTTCAGACAATCTAAGAAAAGGAGCTGCTCTAAATGCAGTTCAAATTGCTGAACTATTGATTTCAAAAAAATTAGTCACTCAAAAGTAGAAATTACTTATGGATTATTTGTGGATTTTTGTGGCAATTTTTGCAGCGGCACTACAAACTTTCAGATCTGCTTTTCAAAAAAGAATGATACCCGATATCGGTAAATTTGGAGCTACATATATTAGGTTTATATATGCACTTCCATTTACATTTTTAATTTTTATATTTTGGTTTTTTATTCTGAAAAATGAAATTCCAAAATTAAACAATTTAGCGATTTTTTATTGCTTTATTGGCGCTCTTTGTCAGGTATTATTTACACTGCTATTGATGATAATTTTTTCTTTTAGAAACTTTGCTGCAGGTATTGCCTTTTCAAAAACAGAAGTATTATTTGCAGCTTTAATTGAAATTTTTATTTTAAATATTGTTTTTCTGCCAATAATTAATTTTGGAATTATTTTAGGTGTTTTCGCTGTAATTTTCCTTTCTGTTGCAAAAGAAACTACAAATATAAATGATGTTTTTATTAAAATTAGTAAATCTTTTTTTACTTTTTCAACATTATTTGGAGTTTTGACGGGTTTAATTTTAGCCGGTTCAACTGTCGGTTATAGAATGGCAATAATTAACGTTGAGGGTCACATACTAGATGCCACAATTTATTTATCTATTCTGGCTGTATCTATTCAATCAATAATGATGGGTATTTGGTTATATTATTATAAACGAAATGAATTAAGATTAGTTTTTCAATTTTGGAAAAAATCTTTACCAGCGGGAATTTGTGGAAGTGGTGCTACGGCTGGATGGTTTTTGGCTTTTGCTTTAGCCACTGCAGCAGAAGTGAGAGCAGTAGGTCAGATTGAATTAATATTTTCTATTATTATATCAATCATCTTTTTTAAAGAAAAAGTTCAAAGAACTGAAATATTTGGAATTTGCATGTTAATTATATCAATTTTATTAGTTATTTATGCGAGGATTTGAAATAATAACATTTACTAATTGATACATTATTTTTAATGTATATATATAAAAGTAAGGAAACTTAAATGGCCAAAGAAAGACCAATATCACCACATTTACAAGTTTATAAACCTCAAATAACATCTGTGTTATCAATATTTCATAGGATTACGGGTGTTGCTTTGACATTTGGACTTATTTTATTAGTAGCATGGATATTTACTCTTTCATTGGGAGAAGAATATTTTGAATATTTTTCATTGTTTATAAAATCTTGGTTTGGACTTTTAATTTTGTTTGGTTTTACATTTGCTTTGAATTATCATTTTTGCAATGGAATAAGGCATCTTTTTTGGGATGCAGGCTATGGTTATGAGATTGAGACAGTTCAGAAAAGTGGATTAGCTGTATTAGTTGTGTCTTGTTCACTAACAATTTTAATTTGGTATTTGGCACTATAGAGTATGTCTTTAAATAATAAAAAATTAAATAGAAATTTTCATAATGGGGTTCCTCATTGGAAATTTCAAAGAATTTCTGCAATAATTAACATGCCTTTAATAATATGGTTTGTTTATTCAATTATTAAATTTTCAGACTATAGTCATATCTCTGTCACGGAATGGGTTAAAAACCCTATAAATTGTATACTAATTTCTTTTATGTTTGCATCAATTTTTTATCATTCGTCTTTAGGCATCCAAGTTGTGATAGAAGATTATATTTCAGAGATTAAATCACGTGCATTTTTACTTAATTTTTCAAAAATAATTATTTTTTTCTTATTTATAGTTTCTTTTGGATCATTAGTTAATATATATATTAAATAAGTTTATAAAGGATTATTAGATGACTAATTACGAAATTATTGATCATGAACATGATGTCTTGGTTGTAGGTGCAGGTGGTGCAGGTCTAAGAGCTACTGTAGGAATGGTTGAAAAAGGTTTCAAGACTGCATGTATTACTAAAGTATTTCCAACTAGGAGTCATACAGTTGCTGCACAAGGTGGAATTGGTGCAGCATTAAATAATATGGGGGAAGACGATAATTGGAAGTATCATATGTATGATACAGTTAAGGGATCAGACTGGTTAGGTGATCAAGACTCTATAGAATATATGTGCAAAAATGCTATTCCTTCTGTTATTGAACTTGAGAATTTTGGTGTACCCTTCTCTAGAACAGATGAAGGTAAAATTTATCAAAGACCTTTTGGTGGTCACACTTTAGATTATGGAAAAAGTATGGCTAGAAGAGCCTGTGCTGCTGCAGATAGAACTGGACATGCTATTCTTCATACTCTTTATCAACAATGTTTGAAACATAACGCTGAGTTTTTTATTGAATATTACGCTTTAGATTTAATCATGGATAAAAATGGTGCTTGTAAAGGGGTAATGGCTATAAGTTTAGAAGATGGCAAACTTCACAGATTTAGAGCACACAAAACTGTTCTGGCTACAGGAGGTTATGGCAGAGTTTATTTTTCTTGTACTTCCGCACATACTTGTACAGGAGATGGAAATGCCATGGTATTAAGAGCTGGACTACCATTGCAAGACATGGAGTTTGTTCAATTTCATCCTACTGGAGTTTATGGAGCTGGTGTTTTAATTACAGAAGGTGCAAGAGGAGAAGGCGGATACTTAACAAATTCTGAAGGTGAAAGATTTATGGAACGATATGCTCCTACGGCTAAAGACTTGGCTAGTAGAGATGTTGTGTCTCGTGCTATGACAATAGAAATTAATGAAGGTAGGGGTATAGGTCCGAAGAAAGATCATATAAATTTACATCTTCATCATATTGATCCTGAGACTTTACATACAAGATTACCTGGAATCAGTGAGACAGCTAAAATTTTTTGTGGCGTAGATGTTACTAAAGAGCCTATTCCAGTTTTACCAACTGTTCATTATAATATGGGTGGAATACCAACAAACTTTCATGGTGAAGTTCTTTCACCTACTGATGATGATCAACATAAAGTAGTCCCAGGATTGATGGCTATTGGTGAAGCTGCATGTGTTTCTGTCCATGGAGCAAATAGACTAGGAACAAACTCACTTTTAGATATAGTTGTTTTTGGTAGAGCTGCAGCTATGAGAACAGATGATACTCTGAAAAAAAATCAAAAACATTCATCAATTGATAAAGACGCAACTGATAAAATAGTTGATCGTCTTGATAAGGCTCGTTATTCAAAAGGAGATACTTCAGTTGGTGAGGTGAGATCAGCAATGCAAAATGCTATGCAAAAACATGCTGCTGTATTTCGATCAAATGACTCCCTTCAAGAAGGGGTGCAAAAAATAGATAAAATTAGCATTGATATGAAAAGTGTAAGCATTAAAGATAAATCACTCATATTCAACACTGATTTAATTGAATCTCTTGAGCTAGAAAACTTAATGCAACAAGCTATAGTTACTATGAGATCTGCGGATCAAAGAAAAGAGTCACGTGGTGCGCACGCTCATGAGAATTTTCCTAATAGAGATGATAAAGATTGGATGAAGCATACTGTTATGTGGTTAGACAAATCAAACAAATCTAAATTATCTTATAGAGATGTCAACTTGAATACATTATCTAATGAAGTTAAATCAATTCCCCCAGTAGCAAGGGTATATTAATTAAGGAGTAATTAATGGCTGAGTTTAGTTTACCAAAAAACTCAAAAGTACAAGAAGGTAAGGATTTTCCGTATAAGGGTAAGTCTGAAAATAAAAAAGTCTTTAACATTTACAGATGGTCACCTGATGATGATGATAATCCAAGAATAGATACTTACACAATAGATATGGATGATTGTGGTCCAATGGTCTTGGATGCCTTAATCAAAATTAAAGATGAAATTGACTCGTCACTTACATTTAGAAGGTCATGTAGAGAAGGAATATGTGGTTCATGTTCAATGAATGTTGATGGAACAAATACTCTTGCTTGTTTGAAATCAATTGAAGATGTAAAAGGATCAGTAAATATATATCCCTTACCCCACATGCCTGTTATAAAAGATTTAGTGCCAGATCTAACAGATGCTTACAAGCAACTAACATCAATTAAGCCATGGTTACAGACTGCAAATAAACCGGAAGAAGGAAATGAAAGACATCAGTCACCTAAAGAAAGAGAAAAGTTAGATGGACTTTGGGAATGTGTTCTCTGCTTTTCTTGTTCTACATCATGTCCATCTTATTGGTGGAATGGAGATAAGTATTTAGGTCCTGCTGCATTGTTGCAAGCCTATAGATGGATTGCAGATAGTAGAGATGAAGCTAAGGAAGAAAGATTAAAAGATTTACAAGATTCTTTTAAACTTTATAGATGTCATACAATAATGAATTGTACTAAAACGTGTCCTAAAGGTTTAAACCCTGCCAAAGCAATTGGTGAAATTAAAAAACTTCAATTAGAAACTTAAGTTTTCTAGGTTTATTTGTGAATGGTCAAAGAGATACAATCTTTGAAATAGCAAAGAATATGAAAATAGACCTTGATGAAGGTCAAAAATTCATAAGTGAAAATTTAGATAAACTTGCAATAGATTTAGAACAAAAGTCCAAAAAATTTTCTTTTCCATTCTTTAACAAATCAAGTGATTTTAAAGGTTTTTATATTTTTGGAGGAGTTGGAAGAGGAAAATCAATGATCATGGATATTTTCTTTGAAAATATTAGATTAGAGAATAAGAGAAGAATGCATTTCCATGATTTTATGAAAGAAGTTCATTCTAAAATATATTCTATAGGTCAAAAAAATAAAAACATTGATCCAGTCCAGATTTTTGCAAAAAAATTTATAGAAAAAACAAAATTGTTGTGTTTTGACGAAATGGAAATCCGGGACATTGCTGATGCAATGATTATCTATAGATTATTTAAAAGCTTATTCTCGTTGGGGTTAACTCTAGTAACAACTTCTAATCAACCTCCAGAAAATTTATATAAAAATGGTCTTCACAGAGACAGATTTTTACCATTTATAGATTTAATTAATTTTAATATGAAAGTATCTCAAATCAAGGAAGGAAAGGATTGGAGAAAATCTTTACTTACAGGAAAAAAAACTTGGTTAAGTCCGATAAATTCATCAAATAAAAATATTGCTAAAAAAATTTTTAACCAATTAACAAAAGGCTTTAATGTAAAAGAAGATGAAATAATAGTATCTGGCAGAAAAATTAGAATTCCTAATTCTGCAAGCGGTATTGCAGCGTTTGATTTTAAAGAATTATGTGAAAAACCCTTAGCTGCATCAGATTATGTAGAATTAGCTGATAAATTTAAGGGATTTTTAATTAATAATATTCCTAGTTTAGGCAAAAATCAAAATAACGAATCAAGAAGGTTTATTTGGCTTATTGATGCACTCTATGACCGAAAATGCTTTTTAATTGCTACATCTGAAGTTGATATAAAAAAATTATATACTGGAACAGAATGGAAGTTTGAGTTTAGTCGAACGATTTCAAGATTACTTGAAATGTCTCAGGTCGTGGAAAATTAACTTAGATAGCTTGATTATAATTCAAAACGAAGTATTGTATCTGATAAAGTTTTAAAGAGATAATTATGAGAAGAAAAAAAATATCACTAATTGGATCAGGTAATATAGGAGGTACTCTAGCACATTTATTTGCCATGAAAGAATTGGGTGATGTAATGTTATTTGACATTGCAGAAGGCATTCCTCAAGGTAAAGCATTAGACTTACAACAATCAGGGCCAGTTGAGTCATTTGATGTAAAAGTTGAAGGAACCAACGACTATTCAGATCTTAAATATAGTGATGTGGTTGTAGTTACTGCTGGTGTTCCTAGGAAGCCTGGAATGAGTAGAGATGATTTAGTTGAGATAAATACAAAAGTTATGAGACAGGTTGGAGAAGGTATAAAAAATAATTGTCCGGGTGCTTTTGTAATATGTATAACTAATCCACTTGATGCTATGGTAGGTGTGCTTCAAAGAGCATCTGGTCTGCCTACAAATATGATAGTTGGAATGGCTGGAGTTTTAGACTCTGCAAGATTTAGATATTTTTTAGCAGAAGAGTTTAATATCTCGATGACGGATGTGTCAGCTTTTGTTTTAGGTGGGCACGGTGATACAATGGTCCCTTTGGTAAGATATTCTACTGTAGCTGGCATTCCAATTCCAGATCTTGTGGAAATGGGATGGAGTACTCAGAAAAAAATAGATGATATTGTTCAGAGAACGAGAGATGGTGGTGCTGAGATTGTTGGCTTATTAAAAACAGGTTCAGCTTTTTATGCCCCTGCAGAATCAGCTGTTCAAATGGCAGACGCTTTTTTAAAAGATAAGAAAAAACTTTTGCCCTGTGCAGCATTTGTTGATGGCCCTTATAACTTAGATGGAATATATGTTGGAGTTCCTGTAGTTATTGGGAAAGAAGGTGTAGAGAGAATTGTTGAAATCAATTTAAGTGAAGAGGAAAAACAAATGTTTAATCATTCAGTTGAATCTGTACAAAAATTAAATCAACTTGCACAAAATTTTGAAAATTAGGTAATATAAATTATGAATATTCACGAGCATCAAGCTAAAGGATTACTAAGAAAATTTGGTGTTTTAGTACCAGATGGATACCCAGCTTTCACAGTTGAAGAGGCAGTTACCAATGCAAAAAAACTTCCTGGTCCCGTATATGTTGTTAAAGCACAAATTCACGCAGGAGGTAGAGGAAAAGCTGGAGGTGTAAAAGTTGTAAAAAATATTGAAGAAGTTAAAAAAGCTTCCGTAGAAATTTTAGGGAAAGTTTTAATTACACCTCAAACTGGTTCCAAAGGAAAGAAAGTTCAAAGATTATACATTGAAGATGGCTGTCAAATTGATAAAGAATTTTATTTTTCAATTTTAGTTGATAGAAATGCTGGTTGTATTTCTATAATTTCATCAACTGAAGGTGGAGTTAATATTGAAGAAGTAGCAGAAAAAACTCCTGAGAAAATTATTAAAGTTACGGTTGATCCTAAAGGTGGATTTATGCCATTTCATGCAAGAATTATTGCTAACGGACTTAAACTATCAGGTGATGCTTTCAAACAAAGTTATAGTTTTTTTTCTAAAATTTATAAAACTTTTGTTGATCTAGATGCTAGCTTAGTAGAAATAAATCCACTTGTTCTTACAAAAGAAAATAAATTAATTGCACTTGATGCAAAAATGTCTTTCGACAATAATAGTTTATTTCGACAACCAGAAGTTTTAGAACTTAAAGATGAAACAGAAGAAGAACCATCTGAGACAATAGCTAAAAAATTTGATTTAGCATATATAAAATTAGATGGTGAGATTGGTTGTTTAGTTAATGGTGCTGGATTAGCTATGGCAACTATGGATATCATAAATCTTAAAGGATCGTCTCCAGCTAATTTTTTAGATGTTGGTGGAAGTGCCACTAAAGAAAAAGTTAAAGAGGCATTCAAAATAATTTTGTCTGATGATGCTGTCAAAGGTATTTTAGTAAATATATTTGGTGGTATAATGAGATGTGACATCATAGCAGAAGGTGTTGTGGCTGCAGCTAGTGATTTGGCCCTTGATAAACCCCTAGTAGTAAGACTTTCAGGAACTAACGTAGAGAAGGGAAAAGAGATTTTGTCTAAATCTGATCTACAAATTATTTCGGCTGATGATCTTGATGATGCGGCTGAAAAAATAGTTAAAGCTGTAAAAGGATAATACATGTCGATTTTAGTCAACAAAAACACAAATGTTATTTGTCAAGGTTTTACCGGTGGTCAAGGTACATTTCACTCTGAACAAGCCATTGCTTATGGTACTAATATGGTTGGGGGCGTGACTCCAGGTAAAGGTGGTACGAGGCATTTAGATTTACCAGTATTTAATACAGTTAAAGAAGCTAATGAGAATTTAGAAATAGATGCTTCAGTTATTTATGTGCCTCCACCATTTGCTGCAGACTCTATAATTGAGGCAATTGATGCAAAAATACCATTAATTATTTGTATTACAGAGGGTATACCAGTTCAGGATATGATAAGAGTAAAGAATTTTCTAAAGGATTCTAGTTCAAGACTTATAGGACCAAATTGTCCTGGAATAATTACACCTGGAGAATGTAAAATTGGTATTATGCCTGGGTCAATTCATAAACCAGGAAAAATAGGAATTGTATCTAGATCAGGGACATTGACCTATGAAGCCGTTGATCAAACAACTGCTGTGAATTTAGGACAGTCGACTTGTGTTGGCATAGGTGGTGATCCATTAAATGGAACAAACTTTATCGACTGTTTAGATTTATTTTTGTCAGATGAACAAACTGAAGCAATTTTAATGATAGGAGAAATTGGAGGTTCTGCAGAAGAAGAAGCTGCTGAATTTTTAAAAAATCATAAAATAAAAAAACCTGTTGCAGGTTTCATTGCTGGAAGAACGGCACCTCCTGGTCGTACGATGGGTCATGCAGGTGCTATAGTAAGTGGTGGTAGTGGAGATGCAGATTCTAAAATATCTAAATTCAAAGAATGTAACATTGAAGTAGCTAACTCACCATCGGATCTTGGTAAAGCTGTTTTAAGAGCTATTGATAAAACATAGTAAATTAACTTGATTATGAGTTAAATTTGATGTGTATAATAAGGTGTAAGATATAACTCAAAATATAGGTTAATTCTATGTCAGATAAAAATTTAGATCAAACATTCCTGTCAGGCTCTAATTCCGTTTTTATAAATGATCTACTTAATAAATGGGAAAATGATCCTAAGTCTGTTCCTGAAGAGTGGTCTAATTGGTTTAAAGAAATTGGATCTGAAATTGCGGACAAAGGGCCAAGTTGGGCAAAAGAGAATAATAGAGTGATAGGCGCTGTTGATATAGAGGAATCTGTGAAAGCGGTTGCTCAAGGAGTGGCTGGAAAAGGAAAAATTTCTGCATCTGATTTAAGATCAGCAACAACTGACTCTTTAAGAGCAATAATGTTAATTAGAGCCTATAGAATTAGAGGTCATCTTCTAGCTAATTTAGATCCTTTAAAATTACATGAGTCTGACATTCACCCTGAGCTTGATCCTAAGACTTATGGTTTTAAAGAAGAAGATTGGGACCGACCAATTTTTATAGACAATGTTTTAGGTATGGAGACTGCTTCTTTAAAACAAATAATGGATATTCTTAAGGAAACGTATTGTGGCTCTATTGGTGTCGAATTTATGCATGTTCAAGATCCTGCGCAAAAAGCATGGATACAAGAAAGAATTGAATCTATTAGAAATACTACGCAGTTCACAGATAATGGTAAAAAAGCTATTTTCGAACGTTTAGTAGGTGCTGAAACATTTGAACAATTTCTTCATAAAAAATATGCAGGCACAAAAAGATTTGGATTAGATGGCTCAGAATCAGTTGTACCAGCTATTGAGCAAATTTTAAAAAGAGGAAGTCAATTAGGTTTAAAAGAAGTTGTAATTGGCATGGCTCACAGAGGAAGATTAAATGTTTTATATAATGTATTAAATAAACCATTTAGAGCAATAATTTCAGAATTTTTAGGTAATCTTGCTAACCCTGAAGAAGCAGGTGGATCTGGTGATGTTAAATATCATATGGGCGCTTCTGCAGATAGAGAGTTTGATAATGAGAATGTTCATTTGTCTCTTCAAGCAAACCCATCTCACTTAGAAGTTGTTGCTCCTGTAGTTATTGGAAGAGTTCGTGCAAAACAACTTCAGCATAATGACACAGAAGAAAGGGATTCTGTATTGGGAATAGTTTTACATGGTGATGCTGCATTTGCAGGACAAGGCATAGTTGCTGAAACGTTTGATTTTTCAGGTTTAAGAGGTTATGAAACAGGCGGCACTATTCACGTTATCATCAATAACCAAATTGGGTTTACAACAAGTCCAAATTATTCAAGGTCAAGTCCATACTGTACGGATGTTGCCAAGATGGTGATGGCACCAATTTTTCATGTAAATGGAGATGATCCTGAGGCAGTTGTTCACGTGGCAAGAATTGCAACTGAATTTAGACAAAAGTTCTCTTGTGATGTAGTTTTAGATGTAATCTGCTACAGAAGATTTGGTCATAATGAAGGTGATGAACCTGCGTTCACTCAACCTTCAATGTATAAAAAAATAGCTCAGCATGAGAGTATTAGTAAAATTTATAGCAAAAAATTAATTAATGAAGGCACAATAACTAAACAAGATGCAGATCAAGAATTAAAAAAACATAATGATTTTTTAGAAAAAGAATTTGAGGCTGGAAGCAGTTACAAACCAAATAAAGCTGACTGGTTAGATGGCCAATGGTCAGGGTTGAAAGCAGCTCCCGATCGTGAACAAAGAAGAGGAGACACATCAGTTAAGCTACAAAAATTGAAGGAAATTGGTTTATCAATGACAGAACTTCCTGAAGGATATGAATTAAATAAAAAATTAGTTAGAATTGTTGAGAATAGAAGAAAATCAATAAATGAAGAAAAAAACATTGATTGGTCAACTGCAGAACATTTAGCTTTTGGCACACTTTTAGATGAAGGTCATCCAGTAAGATTGTCAGGGCAAGATAGTTGTAGAGGTACCTTTTCTCAAAGACATGCTGTATTTGTAGATCAAAATAATGAAAACAGATATATACCGCTAAACAATTTGAAAGAAAACCAACCTCAATTTGAAGTTATTGACTCACCTTTGTCAGAAGCTTCAGTGTTAGGTTTTGAATATGGATATTCTCTGACAGAACCTGCAGCATTAGTCATGTGGGAAGCACAATTTGGTGACTTTGCAAATGGTGCTCAAGTAATAGTTGATCAGTTTATATCTAGCGGAGAAGCAAAATGGCTAAGGATGTCAGGTTTGGTTATGTTGCTACCTCATGGTTATGAGGGTCAAGGTCCTGAACACTCTTCAGCTAGATTAGAGAGATATTTACAACTTTGTGGTGAAGATAATATGCAAGTTTTAAACTGTAGTACACCAGCAAATTATTTTCATGCTCTTAGAAGACAGTTAAAAAGAGACTTTAGAAAACCATTAATTATAATGACACCTAAAAGTCTACTTAGACATAAATTGTGCGTTTCTAATTTATCAGATATGGCAGAAAACACATCATTTCATAGGATTATATTAGACCCTAATAAAACCCTAAAAGATAAAAATATTAATCGTGTAGTTATTTGCTCTGGTAAAATATTTTATCATCTTTATGAGGAAAGAGAAAAAAACAATATTACCGATGTTAAGTTATTAAGGTTAGAACAAATTTATCCCTTTCCAAGTAAAACATTAGAAAAGGAACTAGAAAAAACACCAAATGCAAAAATAATTTGGTGTCAAGAAGAGCCAAAAAACATGGGCTCCTGGTTTTTTGTAGATAGAAATATCGAAGATGTTTTAATTAAGATAAAGTCAAAGTTTTCTAGGCCTATTTATGTGGGTAGAGCAGAAGCAGCATCACCTGCAACAGGTTCACTCTCTAGACATCTAAAAGAGCAAGATAATATTGTTAAAGAATCATTAAATTTGATTAAACCAAATAAAAAAGAGATACGTGCTGCTGAATAGAGTTTAATTTTTATGAACAATATGAATGATAAAAATTTTGATTTGGTGATGCCTGCAGCTAAAAAGTTAATCTTAGAAAATGATATAGATGCAAATATTATGCAAGGTACTGGAAAAGACGGTAGAATAACTAAAGGTGATGTTTTGTTATTCTTAAAATCAAATGGCACATCACAAAAACTAACAGATAACAAATATCAAGAAGAAAATCTTAAAATTAATGAAAATAGAAAGGGATCTACAATGGATATAATTGTTCCTACACTTGGCGAGTCAATAGTAGAAGCCACAGTATCAAAATGGCTAAAAAATGAAGGGGAATATGTTGAAGTTGATGAACCTGTAGTTGAATTAGAAACTGATAAAGTAACACTTGAAGTTCCTGCGCCAATCTCAGGATTAATTGGATCTATAATTGCTGCAGAAGGTGAAACGGTTGAAGTTGGGCAGAATATAGGAGCTCTTGATCCAAATGGAAAAAAATCATCAGATGATAAACCGAAGGTTAAAGACAAAAATGATAAAGAAGAAAAACAATTAGAAACTAAAGATACAAAAACTTCGTCTCCAGAAAAAGATGTTGAAAAAGATGATGCTGTAAAGTTACCAAATAACCAAGAAGAAATTGTTCCAATGTCTAGATTAAGGCAAGCGATTGCAAATAGATTAAAATCAGCACAAAATACAGCAGCAATTTTAACGACTTATAATGAAGTTGATATGACAGCATTAATGAAAATAAGATCAACATATCAGCCTAATTTTGAGAAAAAATTTGGGATAAAACTTGGATATATGAGCTTCTTTGTAAAGGCATGTATTAATGCATTAAAAGTTTATCCAGCTGTTAATGCAGAAATAAGAGATAATAATATTGTATATAAAAATTATTATAATATAGGTGTTGCAGTTGGAACTCCTGAAGGATTAGTAGTTCCAGTTTTAAAAAATGCAGAGAATATGGATTTTCCAGAGATTGAAAAAACAATTGTAAATTTTGGAAAACAAGCAAGAGAAGGTAATTTAACCATTCAAGACATGTCAAATGGTACATTTACTATCTCTAACGGAGGTGTTTACGGTTCGATGTTATCATCACCGATTCTTAACCCACCACAATCTGGAATTCTTGGAATGCATAATATTCAAAAAAGAGCAGTTGTCATAGATGATAAAGTTGAAATTAGATCTATGATGTATTTAGCTTTATCTTATGACCATAGGATAATTGATGGAAGAGAGGCGGTTTCTTTCTTAGTAAATGTTAAGGAGAATCTTGAAGATCCTCAACGAATGCTTATTGGAGTATAAAAATCATGTCAGAAAAAAAATATGATTTAGTTGTTATTGGAGCTGGTCCTGGTGGATATGTTGCTTCTATTGTTGCAGCACAAAAAGGAATGAAAGTTGCAAATATTGAAAAGAGAGAAACTTTAGGGGGCACATGCTTAAACGTAGGATGTATTCCTTCTAAAGCTTTACTTCATGCATCAGAACAATACGAAAATAATGTAAAAAATAATGCTAATTTATCGTGGGGAATAAAAACATCTGACGTAAGCATTGATGTTCAACAATTAATGAAAAAAAAATCAACCATTGTTGATGAATTAACAAAAGGTATTAATTTTCTATTTAATAAAAATAAAATTGATAAATATGTAGGTGAAGCAACTTTAGTTAACAAAAATGAAATTCAGATTAATGGAAAAGGTAAGACTGAAAAAATATTTGCTGAGAAGATTATTATTGCTACTGGTTCTGAGCCTTCAAATTTAAATAATATTAAAATTGATGAGCAAAAAATTGTTACTTCCACAGGTGCTTTGGACTTAAAGTCCGTTCCAAAAAAAGTAATTGTGATTGGAGCTGGCGTAATAGGATTAGAATTAGGCACTGTCTGGAGAAGATTAGGTTCAGAAGTTGAGGTTATTGAATTTTTACCAAGAGTTTTAAACGGTATGGATTCTGAGGTATCAGAAAAATTTCACAAAATTCTTCTCCAACAAGGCTTAAAATTTAAATTGGAACATTCTGTAGAAAAGACATCTTTAATTAAAGATAAAGTTCATGTTGAAATTAAAGACATTAAAACTTCAAAAACAGATATATTAGAAGCAGATATAGTATTAGTTGCAGTTGGAAGAAGACCTAATACAGATAATTTAGGTTTAAAAAAAATTGGTGTAAAAGTTGATAAAAGAGGATTTGTTGAAACAGACGATAAATTTAAAACATCTGTAGATAATATTTACGCTATTGGAGATGTTATTAAAGGTCCGATGTTAGCTCACAAAGCAGAAGAAGATGGTGTTGCACTAGTTGAATTAATTAATAAAGAGGCAGGTCATGTCGATTACAATCTTGTTCCAAATATTATTTATACAGCTCCCGAAGTAGCATCAATAGGTAAAACAGAAGATGATTTAAAACAAGAAGAGATTTCGTATAAAAAAGGTGTTTTTCCATTTACTGCCAACAGCAGAGCAAAAGCGATTGGTCATACTGAGGGATTTGTAAAAATTTTATCAGATAAAGAAACGGATAAAATTTTAGGTGCACATATAATAGGGCATGAAGCTGGAACAATTATACACGAATTAAGTGTTGCAATGGGCTTTGGAGCTTCTTCAGAAGATGTTGCACGAATATGCCATGGTCATCCTACAGTTAATGAGGCAATAAAAGAAGCAGCTTTAGCAACTTTTTCAAAAGCAATACATTCTTAAAACATTAAGATATTTTTGCTCCCATTTTACTAAGTGAAACTAGTATTATAATTCCAATAATTATAAAACTAAGTCCTATAAAAGCAAAAATATCAGGTTTTTCATTAAATTTCATGGAAGCAATGAACGTTACAGCTGCAATGCCAACTCCTGACCATATAGAATAAGTTATTGCCACAGGTATGGTTTTCATAGACAGTATCATGAAGTAAAAGGCAACTCCGTAACCAACTATGACTAAAATAGATGGGGTTATTGCCGTGAATCCATTACTACTTTTAAGTGATAATGTTCCAACAACCTCCCCTATGATGGCTATAATAAGATAAAAATATCCCATATTTTCCTCTCTGATAATATTGACACTTTAGTATTTATCATGTGAGTATATATCAAAATTATATTAAATAAAAATTATGAAACCCAATATTAATTTCTATGAAGAAAGAAAAGATCTTGCGGCATCATTCAGGTGGGCTGAAAGAATTAATTTACATGAAGGAGTGGCAAATCATTTTAGCCTTGCAGTAAATGAAGATGGAACTGAATTTCTTATGAACCCTAATATGTGGCATTTTTCTCGTATTAAGGCTTCAGATTTATTACTTTTAAATGCAAATGATAAGTCAGTTTTGCAGAAGGAAAATCCTCCAGATGCGACTGCTTGGGGTTTGCATGGAGCTATCCATAAAAATTGTAAACACGCAAGATGTGTCATGCATGTTCATTCTATATATGCAACAGTTTTGGCTTCTTTAGAAGAAGATATTATCATCCCCCCTATAAATCAAATTTCCTGTCTTTTTTTTGGAAAACAAATTATCGACACGCAATATGGTGGCTTAGCGTTTGAAGAGGAAGGTCAAAGATGTTCAAATCTTTTGAAAGATGAAAGTTTTACAACCATGATTATGGGCAATCATGGACTATTGGTAATTGGTAGTAATGTTGCAGAAGCCTTCAATAGATTATTTTACTTTGAAAGGGCAGCAGAAGTCTATGTTAAAGCCTTGCAAACTAAAAAACCTTTAAAAATATTAGATGATGTTGTTGCAAAAAAAACTGCTGAAGAACTGAATAATGAAGAATACCCTAATCCAGCAGGCACAGCATTTCTAAAAGAAATAAAAACAATTTTATCTAATGAAAACTCTGATTTTGATCAGTAACTTTTAAATTAAATTTTTTGCTATTAAACCACTTGTACAGGATGCATCTTCATTATGAAGATTTTGATCTAATCCTTTTTCTATATACTTAATAGCCTCAGAAACAATGCTAAAATAATTATCATGTTTAAGTGCGTCATCTTGTATTAATTTCATATCTTTTAACGATGATTCAAGACCAAAAGTTGAAGATCCATTTAAGTTATTATTGTACGCTTTTAATATGGTTTCAATTTTTAGATGAGCAACTTTACAAGCGCCTGATGTATCCATCATGATATCAAGAGCTTTTTCAAATTGAATCCCATTTTGGCAAGTTAATTTTAATGCTTCTCCCAACGATTGCCAATAAACTAATAAAGGAAGATTTATAGCGAGTTTCATGGCACTTCCCTTCCCTATTTCGCCTAAATATTCATAACGTCTAAATAAATGACTGAAGAGGAAATCTAAAGAATCGATTTCACTTTTCTTGCCTCCCATTAAACCAAGAAGTTGTCCATCTCTTGCTGGTTTAGTTGATCCACCGACTGGGCACTCAATAAAAGAACCATTTTGATTTAAGACTAAATTGGAGAGCTCTTTCATGTAATTTACACTTGTTGTACTCATCTCAATAATAGTTTTATTTTTCAAATTACAATTTTTAAATCCAGTCTCTGTTTCATAAACATTTTTTAACGCGTCATCATTACCTAATATAACTATTATAATGTCAACCTCATCGACTAACTCACTAACTTTTTTAAAAAATTTTCCACCTGACTTTATAAGGTCATCTGAATTAGATTTTGTTCTATTCCAAATTGAGAGATTATATTCCTTTTCTATTAATCTTGCGCCTATAGCTTTGCCCATTTTCCCAGTTCCACAAAGTCCAATTTTTTTCATTCTTAATCCTTTTCAGAAAGTTATTTTTATATCTTGAAATTGAAATAATAATAACCAATTTAGTCATGTAATTACAATGAGAAAGGATAGAATAATGTCAAATATGGAAAAAAAATTTGAGGCGGATACCGGCAAAATTCTTGATATCGTAATTAATTCTCTTTACTCGGAAAGAGAAATTTTTGTAAGAGAATTAATTTCAAATGCGTCAGATGCGATTGACAAGAAAAAATATTTAGCTTTAACAAATAAATCTATTAATGACACATCAGATCCTTTCGAAATTAAGATAGAAGTTAATAGTAAGGAAAATACTATAAAAATAAGTGATAATGGCATCGGGATGGATGAAGAAGATCTTATAAATTCCCTTGGCACCATTGCCAGATCAGGAACAAAGGCATTTCTTGAACAATTTAATAAATCAAAAGATGACAAAAAAGAAGACGTAAACTTAATTGGCCAATTTGGTGTAGGGTTTTATGCTTCTTTTATGGTTGCAGATAAAGTTGAAGTTCTATCAAAAAAAGCTGGGATTGATAAAAGTTGGAAATGGATTTCTGATGGGAAAAGTGGTTATAACATAGAAAAAGGCGAGAAAACAAACTCTGGAACTGAATTAATTTTACACCTTAAAAAAGATGCTAAGGAGTTTCTTGAAGGCACTAGAATTCAATTTGTAGTTAGAAAATACTCAGATCATATTTCTTATCCAGTTAAAATGTTAGAAGTTTCAAAAAAAGATGCCAAGGAAGAAACTATCAATGAAGCATCAGCTTTATGGACGAGAGCCCCAAAAGACATTAAAGAAAAACAATATGAAGATTTTTTCTCTCATATAGGTGCTGGTTTTGGTAAGCCATTATTAACAATGCATAATAATACGGAAGGTACCGTAAGTTACACAAACTTACTTTGTATTCCTTCATCAAAACCATTTGATTTGTTTAATCCTGATAGAAAATCAAGTTTAAAATTATATATTAATAGAGTATTTATTACTGACAAATGTGACAATTTAATACCAGCATATTTAAGATTTGTTAAAGGTATTGTTGATACACAAGATATAGATCTAAACGTTAGTAGAGAGATGTTACAAAATAATCCTGCAGTTGCAAAAATTAGTAAGTCACTTGTTGGAAAAATTTTAAGAGAATTAAAAAAAATAGCCGACAAAGATAAAGCTAAATATATTCAGTTTTGGAATGAATTTGGTCAAGTGTTAAAAGAAGGTCTCTATGAAGATCTTGAAAGAAAAGATACTTTACTAGAATTGGCAAGATTCTCAAATAATGAAAATGATGATCTTATTTCTCTAGAAGATTATGTGAATGCAATGGACACAAATCAAAAAGATATATACTACATTGCGGCTGATACAAAATCCCAAGCGTTATCAAGTCCACATCTTGAAGGTTTTAAATCTAAAGGAATTAAGGTGTTGGTAATGGCTGATCCTATCGATCAGTTTTGGTTGTCTATGGCAGGACAATTTAAAGAAAAGAATTTTGTTTCAATCACTCAGGGAGAGATTGATCTGGACAATATTAAATCTGATAAAAAAGATCCAAAAAATAAAGATACAAAAAAAGACGATGTAGATAAAAGATTTACAAATTTAATTGCACATTTAAAAGCTTCATTAGGACAAAATGTTAAAGATATTAGATTAACTTCTAAACTTACAGATAGTCCTGCTTGTTTAGTTGCAGATAAAGGTGATATGGATGTTGCAATGGAAAATCTAATGAAACAAAGAGATCCTAATTATCAAGGAGCACCTAGAATTCTAGAAATTAATCCTGAACATGCATTAGTTGAAAAAATGAATAAGCTACTAAGTGATAAAAAACATAATAAACTCGTGGATGATGCTGGAACCCTTTTATTTGAACAAGCACGAATGATGGAAGGAAAACTGCCTAGTGACCCTACCAAATTTGCTAAAATCATGAATAATTTTCTAGTTAAAGGTGTGAGTTAAAGTTTAAAAAACTTTAAATTTTTTCTGAGTTATCAAATAAGCTATAAATATAAGTGAAGTTAATGCAATTATTGCATTAAGCCTAATAACTTGTTCAACGCCGATTAAATTAATAATAAGAGATATGATTATCATGCCTATTGGTGCTAAACCTATACATGTTACTAAAACTCCAAAATTATAACCCCTTTTACCTTTTTCTGCAGATCTGTAAGTTAAAGCTCCTTGCATAGTACTAAAACCAGATAAGCACATTCCACCTAAACATAAAAATAGAAAACCAATAATTAATGAACTACTTACAGAAAATAAAAGCATTCCTACAAAAAAACCTATACAACCAATTAGAAAAAAAATTGATAATCTTTTTTGAGGTGAAATCTTAGCAATAATTAAAGCACCAATTAATGCGCCAACACCTTCTGATGAAGCTAAAAATCCAATCTCTGCCTCATTTAAATTTAAAATATTTTTTCCATACACAGGTATTAATGAAATAAGAGGGAACCCAAAAAGATTAAATAATAAGGTTACAATTAATAATAATTTAAGATTAATATCTTTGAAGGCATTAAAGATTATGGTTTTTAGACTTTTGAAAACTGAGATAAATTCATAAATAATATTTTTTTGTAATGTTGATGAAGCATTTGAATTTTTACTAATCTTTTCAAAACATATTATTAAGCTTAAAGCTAAAAAATATAAACTTGATATTATTAATAATAAACCTTCTAAATCAATTAAAACATATAAAAAGCCAGCCAATAGAGGGCCAATTAATCGTGTTGAATTATTAGATAAGGTTTCCATTGCTAATGAAGTACTTAAAAGTTTTTCAGTAATGTTCTCTGTTATAATTCTGCGTCTAACAGCTAAATCAATAACCCATGTGGTTCCATTTATAAAAGCTAATAAAAGAGCAAAAAATAAGTTAAAGTAATCAAAATTTTTAAGAAATACACATATTAATGTAAAAGAAAAAGACAAGGAATATAAAAACCTAACAATTAAGATAGGAGAAATTTTCTCAGAAATAGAACCAATAATTAAGCCCAGCATGCTCATAGGAAGCATTCTACATGCAAAAATTACAGTAATTAGGTAAGCTAATCCAAAGTCATTCAAAATATACAAACTAAGAGTTAGAAACTCCATAGCTCTTGCAATGCCAGTAAAGCATCCAGCTGTCCATAAATACCTAAAAGATTGATTTTTAAAACACGAGAGTAGCATTAATTTTTATCTATAAATTGATGAACCTCAACAATATTACCTTCTGGATCATAAAAGAAAATTTGATACCATTCTTTAGCAAAAGTTGTCCCATAATCAGCAAATTTAATATTATTTTTATTTAAAATTGTTTTAAACTCTTCAATGTCATCAGTTCTAAAAGCTATATGTCCTTTTTCGACGGGATTAATATGCTTTTTATTTTTCTCAGCAACGGTAAGATCTTTTTCTGCTAAATGTAATTGTATATTTCCATCTGTGACAAATTTAATTTTTCCGTCATACCCCTTATTTTGGTTTGCTTCAGTTCTTGGAAATTGTTGTTCAGGTATGGAATCCAATTTTAAAATATTTTTATAAAAATTATTTAACTCTTCAAGATTTTTAGATACCAGATTGATGTGATGAAAAGAAATTTTCAAAAGAACCTCCAATTAATTTAGTTGAATACTTTTAATTTAAAAAAAAATGTTTAATTTAATATATAAAAAAAAAGGAATAATTGATATGCCAGATGAAAATAAATCAATAGAGACTTCAAGCTTAGTTCAAGATGATACAAATTCGGAAATAAGATCTTCTGTAGCTAAATTATGTCAAGATTTTCAAGGAGAATATTGGAGAAACTTAGATAGAGAACAAGCTTATCCTACAGAATTTGTTCAATCGCTAACGGATTCAGGCTTTTTAAGTGTCTTAATACCTGAGCAGTATGGTGGTTCTGGTCTAGGAATAACATCAGCATCGGTCATTCTTGAAGAAATACATCATCAAGGATGTAATGCAGCAGCATGTCATGCCCAGATGTATACTATGGGAACTGTTTTAAGGCACGGTTCTGATGAACAGAAGAAAAGTTATTTACCTGAAATAGCGAGTGGAAAATTAAGATTACAAGCATTTGGTGTAACAGAGCCTACTAGTGGAACTGATACAACCAGTTTAAGAACTACTGCAACAAAAGATGGTGATGATTATATCATTAATGGACAAAAAATATGGACAAGTAGAGCTGAACATTCAGATTTAATGTTGCTTTTAGCAAGAACTAAACCACTAAGTGAAGTTTCTAAAAAAACTGATGGCCTGTCTGTATTCTTATTAGATATGCAAAAAGCAAAAAATAACGGGTTAACAATTAAACCAATAAGAACAATGATGAACCATTCAACAACTGAAGTTTTTTTTGATAATTTAAGAATACCTGCCGATAATTTGATTGGAGAAGAAAACAAAGGTTTTAGATATATTTTGTCTGGCATGAATGCGGAAAGAATACTTATTGCAGCCGAGTGTATCGGCGATGCTAAGTGGTTTACTAAAAAATCAACACAATATGCAAATGATAGACAAATATTTGGAAGATCAATAGGTCAAAATCAAGGGATTCAATTCCCAATAGCTAGAGCTTATGCTCAAATGAGAGCTGCAGAATTAATGGTATATCATGCTGCAAAATTATATGATGATGGTAAACCTATAGGAGAAGAGGCTAACACAGCAAAACTTTTAGCTGCTGATGCATCTTGGGCAGCTGCGGAAGCTTGCGTCCAAACTCATGGTGGTTTTGGTTTTGCAGAAGAGTATGATGTAGAAAGAAAATTTAGAGAAGCTAGATTATATCAAGTTGCACCAATATCAACTAACTTAATACTATCATATCTTTCAGAACATGTTTTAGGGATGCAAAGATCATACTAATTATTTTTTAATTAAATCTTTAATATTCCAATTGAAGATTACAGAAGTATTTATGTTTGCTAAAAATTGATAACCCTTGGTTTTTTTATTTAAATCATTTGCCTCACTTATAGTTTTAGGATTATTAGATTTAGCAGATATCTCAATCCAAGATTCTTTTGAGTCTTTTGATTTTTCTATAAATTTTAATTCTAAAATAAGACCATCTTTAAACTCATAAGAAATAATATTATTATTATTTTTTTTAATTTTATTTACTTTTCTAACATCGTAAAAATAAAAGGCGTCAATTACTTCAGCTACTTGCTTTAGTTTTTCTTCGTCAATTTTTAAATCTGGATTATTTTTTAAAGATAGTTTTCTATCTTTTGATTCAATTTCAAAAATAATTTTTTTTCTTTTAACAGAGATGGAAGAAAGTTTTTCTTGATCTAATTTAAGTAATAAACTGTTAAACCAATCTGATTTTCCAGAGGGCATTCTCAATGCCCCTTTTAATAGATATGCTTGATTATCTTTATTATAACGAGCAAATTGACCGCCGCTTATCCCTCCTACAGTATTATCAATTTTACCTAATAAAATAGATTTGAATATCTTCTGATCTTTTGTAAAAAAAGTTATTTTTGTTGCAGGCTCGTTATCATCATCATTTTCTTTGAATTTATCAATAGCAACCAAATTTAATTCATTATGTCTTTCAGGATTGTTTGTTTTCTTTTCTTCGATTCTTAGTAAAGATAAACTTGTTATGAAACTTTCCCAAACATTTGCTTTAAAAGGATAGCCAGAAGTTTCAATAAATGAATTATTGTTATTAATTAATTCCATATCAAGATCTCTTCCCGTAATCTTTATTTTTTGTATGTCATTTAATTTAGACGGAAGATTTTCAATAAAAGTATTACCTCGCTCTGAAAAAAGATTTGAGTCTTTATTTTTTAATACAGAATAGGATGCCAATCCCAAAAAAATTGCAGTTACAATTGATAGCTTAGTAAAATTGCTTGTCATAAAATATAATTCCTTAAATTTTAATGTATTATCTTCTTTGGTTTAGGTCTTCTAATGGCAATAATAAGTGCTAATCCAGCAATTAAAATTGGTATCAAGCCTATATTAATGAACATAATTTTTGTTTTTAAATTATCAACATCACTTCTCAATTGAAATTTAACATTTCTAAGTTCAGCTCTCGTAGTCATCATTTCTGATTTAAATCCATCTATTGCTTTAATTGTTTCAGGAGAAATTACATCACTTTCATTATTATTTTTCTTAGTAAGACTTTGAATCTTATTTTCCATTTTTTCAAGTTTGGATACTAATTCTCTTTCCTTACTTAAGAATTTTTCTTCAGCAGATTTTTCTAGTTCAACTATTTTAGTAAATGGTTTCCAAGAAATTCCCTTACCTCTTATCTCAGATAAAAATGACCCACCAATCATGTTTTCAACTACATTTAAAACAAAATCACCATTATTTGCGAAAGCAGAAACAATTTCCTGTCCAAGTAAATTTTGTTTTGTCAGCCAATTTCTATCCATTAACATGTCTGCATCACTTACTATTAGAATATTAGACATTTCTGATGATTTTTTGAGTCCGATTTTCTTTTTAACGCCTTTTGGGAAAGCTGAATTTAGGTTATCTCTTAACCAACCAGATATTATAATTTTCTTGTTATCAATTTTTAAATCCTTTATTAAATCTCTAGGATCAGTTTTTGAATCACCTGCTTTGTCTGAATCAACTAAACCAGATAATTCACTAGACGTAATAAGTGGATCAAATTTAATTCCATCTTTAGGGTTTAAACCACCAGCGTTTGTAAATATTATATTAGATAGTTGGGCTAGTACACCGTCATTCTGATTAAGACCCTCATCAGTTACTTGTATCCAAGGATAGTTTGAAACTTCAACTTCTCGACCTTTAATATTTCTAACAGTTCTCAGGGCATATTTTTTATCAGCGATAGATTTTTTGTTATTAAAATTAATTCCCCAAGTATCTAATAATTTTTTTAAATCAGAACGAGGATTTAAAGCAGGCATTCCAGGATTAATACTCACTTCTGTTTCAGCATAAGGATCTAAGAATATTAATGTTGAACCACCTTTTAATACCCACTGTTCTATCATAAAAAGAGTTTCATCAGGGTAATATTTTGGGTTAATGAGCATTAAAACTTTTGTATTTTCTGGGAGTTCTGAGGCATTGTCTTTAACAAATTCCACATCAAATAGTGATTTCATTTGTGTTAAAACTTGCTGTTCAGGTTTTCCTATTCTCGAATTAGCTTCTAAACCAAGGTTATCAATAATACTGATTTTTGGTTTTTTTGTTTGTGCCAATTCAGCGATTAATCTTGTTAAATCATATTCTAAAAATGGTTCTCTTTCAGGAGAGAAAACATTAATATTTTTTTGGCCAGTCGTCGAATTTGTAGCAGCCAGTCCAAAATATAGTGGATCATTATTATTCGATCCTCCAAAAGGACTAATACCCATACCTACTGCTCTATCTTCTTGATCAGAAAATGGTTTAGGGTCGATAATTTCTAGAGTAATTTTACCTTCAGACATGTTTGCGTATGAATAAAGTAAAGATTCTACTCTGTTGGCGTAAGTAGATAATTGAGGAGCAATTTCTACAAGTGTACTAGACATGAATAGCCTTAAATGTATTGGTTCATCAATATTCTTCAGAAATTTTTCTGTACCTGAGCTTATTGTATAAAGATTATTTTGTGTAGTGTCTAAACTAATTCTGTTAAAAGTATTATTAGAAAAAATATTTAAACTAAAGAAACAAATAATAGATAAAAGTATAGATAATTTTAAGATATTATTTTTTGAAATTTTCATTTTAATCAGCTTTTTTTAATTGAACTAAAAAGATATTGATAGATATACAAATCATAATCATAGAAATAAAAAAGATAAAAGTCGTTAAGTCTAGAACACCATATTGAATTCTCTTAAAATGAGATAAAAAAGAAAAAGACTGGATAGCCTCAGTAAACCATAAAGGAGCCCATGATCTTACACTAGCCAAAACAAGTCCAAATCCAGCCATAACCATAATGAAACAGCTAATTGTTGAAACAATAAAGGCTATTACTTGATTTTTTGTTAACATTGAAAGACAAGATGTTAAGGATAAAAAACATCCTGCCATTAACCAGCTCCCTAAGTAAGAAATAAAAATAACACCGTTATCAGGTTCACCTAAATAATTTACAGTTATCCATATTGGAATCGTCATTATGATAGCTAATAGTGTAAAAAACCAACTAGCTAAAAATTTACCGAGTACTAATTGAGAGTTTGTAACTGGTAATGTCATTAATAATTCAATAGTACCAGACTTTCTTTCTTCTGCCCAAAGTCTCATTCCAATTGCAGGCATAAGAATTAAAAAAAGCCATGGATGCCAAACAAAAAAAGAATTTAAATCAGCTTGGCCTCTTTGAAAAAATTGTCCCATAAAAAAAGTCATTCCTGTTGATAATGCTAAAAATACAAGAAGAAAGATTGAAGCTAAAGGTGTTCTAAAATAACCAGTAAATTCTCTATTAAAAATGATCATTAATTTTTCAATATAAAGTTTCATGATTTTCCTATTTTGTGATTTTTCTGAATATTGAATCTAAATTTTCTTTTTTATTCTTTAAGATGTCTTTTGTCTCTTTATTTAAGAGCACTTTCCCCGAAGAAATTATGATAGTCCTAGAACATACAGCTTCAACTTCTTCTAGAATATGAGTTGAAATAATAATTCCTTTATTTTTAGAGATTGATTTAATTAGTTTTCTCATTTCAAATTTTTGATTTGGGTCTAATCCATCCGTCGGCTCATCTAATATCAAGATATCAGGATCATGGATTAAAGCTTGTGCAATTCCAACTCTTCTTTTGTACCCTTTTGATAATGTTTCAATTATTTGATTTTGAACTTCTGAAAGATTTATATCTTTAAGCATTATTTCTAATCTTTTTTCAAGAAGTTCATCTTTTAAACCTCTCATTTTACCAACAAAATATAAAAATGATTTAACAGTCATATCTGAATAGGATGGAGCACCTTCTGGTAGATAGCCAATAATAGATTTTGCATTGATTGGATCTTTTGAAAGATCAATTTTTTTAATTTCAATTGATCCAGAATCAGCTTCAAGAAATCCAGTAAGCATTTTCATTGTCGTTGATTTACCAGCTCCATTAGGGCCTAGAAAACCAATGACTTCACCAACATTTAGTGAAATACTAATATCTGAGACAGCATTAATATTACCAAATGACTTATACAAGTTTTTTGCTTCTAATAGGTTCAAAATATCCTCGATGGAAGATCAGATTTAAGAAATATTTAATAAAATTTAATTTTTTTTCAAGTCAAATAAATTAAAAATTATTGAAACTTGGAAATTCTGGATAACCAAATTCTTTTTCAAGTGCTATTCCTATTTCAATTGCCTTGCTATCATTTCCATTAGCACATAAAACTTGTAGACCTACAGGTAGACAAGTATTAGTGTTATAATCATTACAATATTTTTGAATAGGGTAGCTTATACCACATAAGTTAAATAAGTTGCCTGGTTGAGTGTTGGCTGAAGAAAGTAAACTTCTGTTATGAAGTTTTCCATTTAATTCACAATCTTCAACTTTCATTGCTCTCATTACTGTAGTTGGAGAAATCAAAGCATCATAATCTTTAAAAAAGTCTGAAGCCATTATTTCTAATTCTTTTAATCTATTTTTGAATTTCAAATAGTCTGCCGATTTAACATCTAATCCAACCTTAGCTCTTTTAGCTGTAACAGGATCCATATTATCGCAATTCTCTAAAAACCTCTTTTCTCCAAAAGCATAGATAATTTCTGATCCTACTATTGGTGGGAATAGATTAACTCTTTCCAAAGCTTCAGGAATATCTAGTTCAATTAAGGTGGTCCCTTTATCTTTCAATTTTCCACAAATTTTTTCATAAGCATTTTGAACTTCCTCATCTAAATCATTTGTGAAAGGTCTACCTAATTTAGCCAACTTAAGATTATTAAGATGAATGGGTCCTACATCTTTTGCTACACCAGATCCATAAGTTTCAAATATAGTTTTAATGTCTTCGAATGATCTTGCTAATGGCCCTGGAGTGTCAAGTGTAGGAGAAAGTGGAAAAATACCATCAGTAGGCCAAACATCCTTTGTAGTTTTTAAACCAGCTATGCCCGTTAAAGATGCAGGTATTCTTACGGATCCCCCGGTATCGGTGCCAATTGCAAATGGTACTAAACCAGATGCAACTGCAACTGCAGAGCCACTACTAGATCCACCTGGAATTCTATGAGTTTCTAAATCCCACGGGTTCCATGGTGTTCCTCTATGTTTATTTATGCCAGTTGCTCCTAGTGCAAATTCGACTGTATGTGTTTTTCCTATTACAACGCATCCTAATTCTTTAAGTCGTTTTACAAGATTCCCTTCTTTACCAGTAATGTCATCGGAATTAACTATAGATCCGTTTGTTGTTGGCATGTTATTTACAGAACAAATGTCCTTAATCGCAATTGGCAAACCCATTAGAGGACCAAGGTCAACTCCTGATTTTAATAATTTATCAATAGCAATTGCGTTATTAATAGCTTTTTTTTCATCAATGAAAATGAAAGCATTCAATTTATCATTAACGGCTTTTATTCTATTTAAATAAGACGTTACAATTTGCTCACAATTAATTTCACCTTTTCTTAATTTTTTAGTAAAAGAATTTATACTTATATTTAAAAGTGGGTCATTAGGTAGGTTAGACAATTATATCTCCTTTTAATTTTTAAATTGATCTTTCATTGATTTAAATATTCCTTTAAGTCTTGGTGAAGTCGTACAGTCCGCTTCAAGAATAACATTTTCTTTCACATTAACAAACATTCCATCATATCTAATGGCTGGATATTTTGGATTTGCTCTTAGTTGAAGTTTTCTGTCTGATTTTAATCTTAATCTTGCAATCTTATTTCTAAAAGGGACTATTATGTCAGTACCTGGTACAGCTACAACAAATGAGTCGTCGTCCAATGAACATTTGTTATTTAATTTGACAGTAACAGATAACATTTTTACTTCTTTAAAAACATTTTGTATATTTGGCATTCCAAACCATACTATTGCAAAAATAAATAATATTCCTAAAATACCAATTAGAGTTTTTGCTATCATTTTCATTATAATTTATTATACACATAAATGCGTAAAAAAAATTAATAAACCATGATTATAAAATAAATTTTTAAATACACTTAAATTAACACATTATGTCAGAATTTGAACGGATAAATAGACTACCAACTTACGTTTTTCAAGAAGTCAACGACTTAAAGGCAAAGTTAAGGTATAAAGGAAAAGATATTATTGATTTTGGTATGGGTAACCCTGATATGCCTACACCAAGTCATATCCGTGAAAAACTTCAAGAAACAGTAAACAAACCTGGTACAGGACGATATTCTACAAGTAGAGGAATACCAGGGTTAAGGAAAGCACAAGTTTCTTATTATGAACGAAGATTTGATGTTAAATTAGATCCAGATAAAGAAGTTGTTGTTACACTTGGATCAAAAGAAGGATTAGCTAATCTTGCTCAAGCAATTACATCTCCAGGTGATATAATTTTATCACCAAATCCGTCATATCCAATTCACCCATATGGATTTATTATTGCTGGAGCTTCATTAAGGCATTTGCCAGCAATGGAAGATGGACAATTTAATCAAGAATTATTTTTAGAAAAATTAGATAGAGCTATTCGACATTCAGTACCTTCCCCAAAAGCAGTAATTGTATCTTTTCCATCCAATCCAACTGCCCAGATTGTTGATTTGGGTTTCTATCAAGAAGTTGTAAAAATAGGATTGAAATATAATACGTTTATTTTGTCTGACTTGGCTTATGCAGAAATCTATTTTGGTGATAATCCTCCACCTTCTATTTTACAAGTTAAAAATTCTAAGAAAATTTGTGTAGAATTTACATCTATGTCTAAAACATATGCTATGGCAGGTTGGAGAATTGGATTTGCTGTAGGAAATAAAAATCTTATTGCTGCTTTAACTAAAATAAAATCTTATCTTGATTATGGTGCTTTTACTCCGGTTCAAGTCGCAGCAGCAGCAGCTTTAAATGGACCACAAGATTGTGTTGAAAGTATCAGAAATATCTACAAGTCTAGAAGAGACACTTTGATAAAATCTATGTCAAGAAGTGGTTGGGAAATTCCCAAACCAGAGGCAAGTATGTTTGCTTGGGCACCAATTCCAAAAAAATATGAAAAAAAAGGATCTTTAGCCTTCTCTAAAGATTTAATGTTAAAGGCAAGCGTGGCTGTGGCTCCAGGAATAGCTTTTGGAGAATATGGAGAAGGTTTTGTAAGAATTGGCCTTGTAGAAAATGAACATAGAATAAAACAAGCGGCCAAAAACATAAAAAAACTTCTAGGTTAAAGAATTAAAAAAGTTTTTTAAATTTAAATCATTTTCAAACTTTTCTTTTGTAAGAGAGAATCGTTTTTCCCAGTTATTTTTCATAATCAAGTGGTGTCCCGGACTATTAATGCTTTCAACTGCTTCCAGTTGATCATCTACATATATAAAATTAGAAAATTTTGAACTTTCTTGAGAGCCTAGTACTTTTATATCAATATTTGAATTTAAATCTAACAGTCCTACTATTTGCAGTTTTATATTAAGTTGATCAGACCAAAACCATGGCACAAAATTATATTGTTCTTTCATACCAAGGATATTTTTTGCAACAGTTTTTGCTTGATCTGTAGCATTTTGTATAGATTCTAATCTTACTTCTTTTGAATAGTAGTCAAAAAAACAACAATCTCCAATTGCATAAATATCATCTATATTAGTTTCTAAAAAGGAGTTAACTTTAATTTTATTAAATTCATTTATTTTAATATTTTTGAATAATAAATCATTTGGTTGAGAACCAGCGGATATAAGTACCATTTCAGAATTTATTTTTGTATGATCAGATAAGACAACATTAATTCTAGAGTTTTCATCAGATTTAAAAGATTTAAAAGATTTGTTGAATATGAACTTTATTCCAGATTTTGTATAATAATCTATTAGCCATTTAGATAGATCTTTAGATACAGATCTTCCCATTACATTTTCACTATTTTCAACTATTGTAACATCTTTATTTAATTGAATTGCTGTTGTGGCAATTTCTAAACCAATAAAACCCGCACCAATAATAATGATAGATTCAATTTCAGAAATTTTTTTTCTTATTCTTTTGGAGTCATCTAAATTTCTTAAAGAAAAAAAATTACCTTTTTGATACTCTTTAGTATCTATTCCTAAAAGATTATTTTTAGATCCAGTGGCAATTACTAGCTTGTCATAATGATACAAATTATCTTTTTCATCACTTAATGATTTATTTTTATGATTTATGAATTTAATATTTGTGTTTAGTTTTAAATCAATTTTGTTATTAACATACCATTCCTTACTTCTCAGAAGAGCTTCTTTTGTGTCAAATGATTTAATGTATGCCTTTGAGAGGGGTGGCTTTTGATAAGGTAATGTATTCTCTTGATCAAATAATTCAATTTTACCAGAAAAACCTAAATTTCTTAAGTTTGCTGCAGTTTCTATTCCTGCGTGCCCTGCTCCAATAATTAAAACTTTATTATCCATTAATTATTAGAAATTAATTTGATTTGATATAATAATCAAGTAACTGTTACAATTTTAAAATGAAAGTATTTCCAAAATTTAAATTTCGAAATTTCACCTCTCCTAGTAAATCACATGCGATTTCAAAAGAAGGAATTGTTGCTAGCTCACATCCGTTATCAAGTCAATTAGGATTAGAATTGTTAAAAGATGGAGCAAATGCTGTGGATGTTGCAATTGCTATGTCAATTGTTTTATGTTTTGCAGAACCGCATATGACTGGGATAGGTGGTGATTGTTTTGCATTAATATCAAAATCTGGAAAGA
Source organism: uncultured SAR116 cluster alpha proteobacterium (assembly GCA_902524215.1). Taxonomy (GTDB): domain Bacteria; phylum Pseudomonadota; class Alphaproteobacteria; order Puniceispirillales; family Marisalimonadaceae; genus TMED54. The sequence goes on along the minus strand of CABZCK010000001.1, from coordinate 27,731 downwards.
CAAAAGATATTAAAGTTTTAAACGCCTCAGGTTATGCAGGCAAAAATTATGATCTAAAATATTTTTTAGATAAAAACATAACAACTATTGAACCATTTTCGTCGCACGCAGTAACAATTCCAGGTGCTATTGCTGGATGGAAAGAACTACATGACAAATATGGTTTTTTAAAATGGAAGGATATATTTAATATTGCAATTGATGTTGTCAAAGACGGTGTTTTAGTTAACGAAAGAGTGTCTCAAGACTGGAAAAGAAATGAAAAAAAACTTTTAGAAAATAATGAGACGAAAAAAATCTTTACTAAAGATAATTTAGCTTATGAACACTTAGACAATTTCAAAAATAATGATTTGTTAAATACAATTAAATTTATTGCTGAGGAAGGTAAAAATGGTTTTTACCAAGGATTAATTGCAGATAATATTGTAAGCACATTAAATGATTTGGGAGGGCTTCATACATCTAGAGATTTTTTAAAATATGAGCCAGTTTGGGAAGATCCTATTAAATTTGATTATAATGGTTTTACAATTTATGAGGCCCCACCAAATGGTCAGGGAATTGTAGTTTTTTTTATTTTAGAATTACTAAAACAATTTGATATGAAAAACTTGTCAAAATCAGATTATTATCATATTTATGTTGAGGCAGTTAAAATAGCCTATTCTTTAAGAGATAAGTTTCTTGGTGATTCAAAGTACCAAAAATTAGATTTGATGAATTTAATACAAGAAAATATTATCAAAAATTATGCTAATAAAATTAATTTAAATTATGCTAATGATATAGAAATTTCTGATTTTCCAGAACATAAAGATACAATTTATTTAACGGTAAAAGATAAAAATGGAATGATAATTTCATTTATAAATTCTTTGTTTGACCAATTTGGAAGTGGAATTTCAGTTCCAAAAACAGGGATTTTATTACATTGCAGAGGAAAGAGTTTTTCTTTGAAGGACAATCATCCAAATCAAATATTTGGAGGAAAAAGGCCTTTACATACAATTATCCCTGGAATGATAGGAAGTAAAGATGAAATTGTAGGATCATTTGGTGTTATGGGAGGACATTATCAGGCAGCAGGACATGCATTTATATTATCTCAAATTTTAGATTTTAATTTGAGCCCTCAATGCGCTCTAGATTTACCACGAATTTTTCCAAACAATGGAATACTTGATATAGAAGAAAACTTTGACTCAAATTTAATTGCAGAACTTAAAAATAAAGGTCATAAAATTAATTATCCTGCAGTTCCAATTGGAGGAGGACAAATGATCATTAATGATATTAATAAAGGTATATCTTTAGGTGCTAGCGATTGGAGAAAAGATGGTATTGCATTAGGCGTGTAAAGAATATAAAGATGATGTATGCAAACATTAAATTTCACTGATAAAAAAACAATATCGGAATTGACCGCTAAGATGCTTTTTGAAATTGATGCAGTTCATTTTAGAAGTGATAAACCATTTATATTTACTTCGGGTACCGCTAGTCCCGTCTATATCGACTGCAGAAAAATAATTTCATATCCAAGAGTAAGAGGTACTCTAATGGACTTTGGTGCTTCTGTACTTGCAAAGAATGTAGGATTTGAACAATTTGATGCTGTTGCAGGAGGTGAGACTGCTGGAATACCTTTTGCCGCATTTATAGCGGAGAGACTCAGTTTACCAATGCAATATGTTAGAAAAAAACCTAAAGGTTTTGGTAGAGATGCATTAATTGAGGGAGATATAAAGGAAGGACAAAGAATACTTTTAGTTGAAGATCTTACAACTGACGGTGGAAGTAAGATTAACTTTGCAAATGCAATCAGAAAAGCAGGTGCAATTGTAAATCATACATTTGTAATTTTTTATTATGACATTTTTAAAGATACTATATCTTCACTACAAAATAATTCATTAAATTTGCATTATCTTGCGACTTGGTGGGATATTTTAAACTGTGCAAAAGAATTAAATAAATTTGATCATAAGACATTACAAGCTGTAGAAAACTTTTTAAAAAATCCTAAAGTTTGGTCTAAAGAAAATGGTGGTAAATAATTAATCATTTTTATTTATTTTCAGTTCTCTTAAAGTAATGAATAAGCAAGATGTAAGAATAAAGATTCCTCCAATTATTTGATTCTGGTTAGGGACTTCATTCCATATAACAAAACCAAATATACCTGCTAATGGAATAGCAATATATCTGAGTGTTACAAGAATTGTTGCATCGGCATATTTGTAGCTTGTTGTCATAAAATATTGGACAAATGATCCAATAAAGCCTAATAAAATTAAAATATACAAGAAATAATTTGGCTTAAATAAAATTTCAACTCCAAAAGTTCCTCTTTGGCCAATAATATCTGAACCAAAAATAAACATTCCAGAAACAACAAAAAAAGAAGTAATTGAGTTATGAATTAATGCGGTTGTTGTAGGATGTTCAGTTTTACCTAATTTTCTTAAAATTAAAGCAAGACCAGCGTGAGTTAATGCACTTATAGTTGCCATAGTTAAACCCAAGGGAGATAAGTCACTAGTTCCATTAATAATTCCGATAGGATTAGTCATTAAGTAAACTCCAAGCAAACCTACTAAAACAGCTATCCATCTTTTTATACCAATTTTTTCCCCTAAAAAAATGGGAGCTAAAATGGTTACAAAAATTGCAGAACTTTGAGCAAGTGCTGTTACTAAGCCTATTGGTATAAGTTGTAGAGATAAGAACACTAAAAGCATAGTGGTTAAACCAAAAGCAGATCTTAATAAAACGTAAAACCAATTGTTAATCTTTAAAAAGTTATTTTTTCTAGCAATAATTGCAAAGATAAATAATAGAGGTAAAGAAAAAACAAAACGACCAAACAAAATCATTAAAAAATCCACATCATAAGTTAAATCTTTAACTATCATGTGTGTGATAAGAGCTAATACTATTCCAACAAAACCGATTAAAGAACCAAGAAGATTATTTGTCATAAATTATTTGAATAAAAATTTAATTTTATTATTATTTAGATAAATTAATTCAAAATAAAAAATATGTCCAAAAAACTTATCATTGTCGGATCAGGTAACGCTGCTTTATGTGCTGGAATTTCTGCATTGGAAAAAGGAGCAGATGTAAAAATTTTAGAAAAAGCTAATGAGTATTTGGCTGGTGGAAACACAAAGTATACTGCGGGTGCCATGAGGTTTGCTTACAATAATGGCGATGAATTAAAACCTCTGTTGAAGGACCCTAATGACCCAAAATTAGAAAAAACTAATTTTGGCAAATATTCAAAACATAAGTTTTCTAAAGACCTTCTTAGTTTTAATGATGGAAATCCTCTTACTACTGAACAAAAAACTTTGATTAATGAATCTTATGAAACAATGAAATGGTTAGCATCTCATGATGTAAAATTTGAGCCAATATATCAAAGGCAAAGTTTTGAAAAAGATGGCAAGTTTGTTTTTTGGGGAGGATTAACTTTGGCATCAAAAAATGAAGGCGTAGGATTATTTGATCAAGAATTAGATGCCTTTAAGAAACTTGGTGGTGAGATAGAATATGAAACCCCTGTTACTGAACTTTTAAGAGAAGAAGGAAAAATAATAGGTGTTAAAACTAAAGACAATAATTTTATTGCTGACGCAGTTATCTTAGCGTCAGGTGGATTTGAGGCTGATAAAGAAATGAGGTCAAAGTATTTAGGAGATCATTGGGGTGTTGCTAAGGTAAGGGGTACTCCAAATAATACAGGTGACGGATTGAAAATGGCTATGGATTTAGGTGCTGCTCTCAATGGACAATTTGGTTCTTGTCATGCAACTCCAATGGATCTTCATATGAAAGACTTTGGAAATTTAGATTTAGAGCCTGGCGAAAGAAAAAAATATCGGAAGATATGTTATTTTCTTGGGATTATGATTAATGCAGATGGAAAAAGGTTTTTGGATGAAGGAAAAAATTTTAGAAATTATACTTATGCTCAATATGGAGCTCGGGTTTTAGAACAACCTGGACATTTTGCATGGCAGATTTTTGATGAAAAAGTTAAACATTTACTTTATGATGAGTATTTTTTTGAAGATGCCCATTATATTGAAGCAAATACACTAGAAGAATTAATAAAGAAAATGGATGGTGTTAACTATAAAGAATGTCTATTAACAGTTAAAGAGTTTAACAAATCGTGTAAATCCAACAGAAACTTTGATCCAACTATTCTTGATGGAAGAAAAACAATCGACCTAAATATACCTAAATCAAATTGGGCGCTTGCCTTAGACAAACCGCCTTATCGAGCGTATCCAGTTACAGGCGGTATAACATTTACATATGGTGGATTAAAAATTTCTAAATATGGAAATGTTTTAGACAACAATGACAAAAATATCCAAGGACTTTATGCTTGTGGTGAATTAGTTGGAGGTGTTTTTTTAAATGGTTATCCAGGTGGCTCTGGATTAACATCAGGAGCAGTTTTTGGAAGAAAAGCAGGTAATGCAGCAGCTTTAGGGTTATAGAATGTTAAATGTAGCAGTATTAGATGACTACCAAAATGTTTCAAAAAAGTATGGAAATTGGAATCAATTAGACAATCATATTAACTTAAAGGTGTTTAATAAATATATAAAAAAAGATAATGATCTTATTAGAATGTTATCTGATTTTGAAGTTTTATGTCTTATGAGAGAAAGAACAAAACTTAGTTCAAAAATAATAAATAACTTACCTAATTTAAAATTAGTTATAACATCTGGAATGTGGAATCCTTCAGTAGATTTAAAGGCATTAAATAAAAGAAATATAGTTTTCTCTGGAACAGAGAATAGAATTCAATCAACTGCAGAGCTATCTTGGCTATTAACGCAAATTGTATGGAGAAATATTTACCCAGAGTTTGAAAATATAACAAATGGAAAATGGCAGACGACTATAGGAAGGACTTTATTTGGAAAGACACTTGGCATTTTTGGTTTAGGAAAACAAGGCCAGCAAGTTGCAAGGTTTGGAAGAGCATTTGGAATGAAAGTTATTGCATGGAGTCATAATCTTACTAAAAAAATTTGCGCAGAGCATAAAGTTACTTGGGTTACTTCCGATAATTTATTTAAAATGTCTGACGTATTTTCAATTCATACAAAATTATCAGATAGGACAATGGAATTTATTGATATTAATAAAATAAAATTAATGAAAAAATCAGCTATAATTATCAATACTAGTAGAGGCCCGATTATTAAGGAAAAGGACTTGATATTAGCTTTGAAAAAAAAAATGATATCAGGAATAGGGCTAGATGTTTTTGATGTAGAACCTTTACCGTCAGGCCATATTTTTAGAAAGTTAATGCAAAAATATAACTTGGTTTTGACACCACATTTAGGTTATGTTTCGTCTGAAACTTATGAAAAATTTTATAACGGTTATGTTTTGGCTATAAAGGCGTTCATAAATGGTAATCCTATAAATAAGCTGAATTAAATTTTCCAATTGTCTTTTAGCCAATCTGGTGCTCTTAATTGTTTATAAATTTTCTTATAAAACTGATTTTTTGGAACAGGCCAAATACCATTTAAAGCTTCATCAGGGTCAGGTTTTCCTGTAAATGCTACAATGCTAGTTTCCTGTGGAAGAGAAGCTTTCTTCCAAATTCTTTTTGGCCAACTTGGAAGGAGATTATGCTTGAAACTTTGGCACCAATTTTTTGGCCAAAAAATTTGAGTACTAATATTTTTACTTATATATACTTGTTCAATTCTATATTTTTTAAAATAATATTGTGGTGAACTTTGGAATTTATCATAAATATCTTTATGTTTACCAACTGGAAATTTAAAGCAGCTTGTATTTCCAATACCAGAACCAAGTTGTGTCCAATTTTCAATCACACAAAATTTATCTTTTTCATAGTCAAAAAATCTATCCAAATCACCAGTAATAACCAGGTCCAAATCCAGAAAAAGAACATCACCACAAAGTGGTGATAGAGGAAATTGCCATATTGCTAATTTTTTCCAAGGGGAATTTTGCATATGATTGGGCAAGCTAATTTTAGGAATTGGTTTACATAGTACATTTTTATTAATTTTATTCGGATTGTCTGTAAAACAAATTAATTTTGTTTTTCTTTTAGTGAATTTTTGAATCGAAAAATACAATCTATTGACGTAATCGGATGAATATCTATTACCCCATTTCATACAAACTATTTGTTGCAAAATATTTTACCTATTATTTTTGTAGTTTTTAATACATTAAATTTTTATTATAAATAATTAATCGTAATCTAATTATTATAAAATGTTAAATCATAAAAAAATTAAAATTTGTGTTATACGAAATGATAAAATGGGAGATATGATTTTGACTTTACCAATACTAAAAGAGATTAGAAATAAGATACCAAACTCATATATTAAAGTAGTTTGTTCCAATACAAATTATTTTCTATGTCAAGAAGCTAAATTTGTTGATGAGTTTTGTATATATGATAGCAAAATGAGTTTTTTTTCAAAAATGAAGTTTTTTAGAAATATTAAAAAAGATTCATATGACTATTTTTTTAATTTTTGCCAAAGTATTGAAAGTTTTTTAATATTGCTGTTTTCTAAATCAAAAATTAAATCTACATTAATATACCTTTCAAGATATAAAAATCCAAATAGATCAAAAATTTTTCAAAAGTTTATTTCAAGTATATTAAAAATTAATAATTTAATAATTGATCGAAGAAAATTATTTGAAACGAAAAATAATTTTCATCAAACCAATATTATGTATGAATTGGTAAACAAAAAGATATCAATAAAAAATCCAAAGAAGTTTGTTTTTCTTCCTGAAAATTATCAAATTGAAAAAAATTTTGAAAAACGTATATTATTACACCTTTCTAATAGGTGGATTGACAAAAATTATGACGAAAATCAATTTATAGAATTATTAAAAAAGCTGCAAAAAAAAAATAAATTATATCTGACAACAGACTATTCAAGTAGTTCAAGTTTTAATGTTGTTTTAGAAAAATATATTAAATTGAATGATAATTCTTTTAATGAATTACCTTTTTATAAGGATAATATTATTATTCTTGATAAATTAAATTTCAAAAACTGGAGAAAGATTATTTTAAATTCTAAACTTGTTATTACTTATGAATGTGGATGTGTTCATGTTTCATCAATGTCAAACATTCCTCAAATCATTATTTATGATTATAAAAATGAACCGTTTATGATACATGAGGAGTATTCACCTCTAACAAAAAACTATAAAAAAGTAATTGTTACTCAAAATTTGATTAATAAAGAGATTGTGTCAAAACTTAAACAAATTAATGTTTAATAGTTTTTATATGATTTAACTTCAAAAACTTTAGAGTTCAATTTATGGTTTATTTCATTTTTTATTTTTGCTCTTTTGTCATTTGTTATATAAACATCTCTAGCTAATTTTATAAAATCCTTATCAAATTTTTTATTACGTTCTTTTTCTCTTATTTCATCTTCTATATTCCATAGCTTAAGATTGACTTCCTTGAGATTAGTTGTCAGGGAAGATATTATTGAAGAATTTATTTTAGAATTGTTTAATTCTTGTAAGAGCAAATTTAGTTCATATTTCACTTTTATTATTTCTTCAGGATTATTCAATTTACTCTTTTTTATTTCTAATATTGAAATTTTGTCAAATAATTCACCATATGATATTTCAACTTTTATCATTTTTGTTAGTTCCTCTAAAATTTTGAACGTGGGAAATAGCAAATGCTAATGAAAACCATATAAATAAATTTCCCCATTGTCCAAAAAAACTATTTGTATTTTGTAAAGGGAAAAAAATACCAAATGGTATCACAAAAGCTGTTGCCGAAAAAAAATTATTTCTGTTGTATATACGTTCTTTAAAACAAGTATAAATTATTGAAAATATCATTGTAATTCCAAATAAAAATCCAATTATCCCAGTCTCAGCAAAAATTTGTATATAAAAATTATGTGGATGATTACCACAATAATTCTTACCAGGAAGCCAAGAAATATCATTACTAATTAAATTGAGACAATTTTTTCTTGTCATTGAGGGTCCTACGCCAAAAATAGGTGTTTCTATACCTTGCTGTATTCCGCTCCTCCATGCTCCCCAATAAGCTTCATTAAAAGATTGTTCATTAAATAAAATAGGCATTTGCCTTATGAAGATTTTTGTATATCTGTCATACAAATCTGGTCTTATATGTAGAAATGATAAAACGGACACAAAAATAAAGATTATAAAAATTAAAACATTTAAAAATTTTGGCTTCCAAACAAAAGCTGTTAAAACACTAGTACATATTAAAAGTAGAAAATTAATTCTTTCACCTGTAAGAAGTGTAACAATAATTGTTAACAAAAAACTAAATAAAATAAACCAAGATTTAATGCAAGAAAAAGAAAATTTTGATAATAAATATGAAGAAAAAAAGCACATCACAGGGAGACAAAACTTAGCGAGATAAGCACCAGGAACGTGATCTCCGTAAGGCCATGTTAATCTATGTTTTGGTTCTATAATAATTTCAGTAATTAAAATTAAATTCATTATCATCATTCCAATAAATATAAAAAAAAGCATTATTTCTCTAAAATCTTCCCTTTTTCCTATCCATAATTGTATTGCTACGGCATAAATTGGAAATCTTATCCAAACAAAAGATTGTTGTAATGAAAACATGGGATCTTGACTTAAAAGAGAAGAAATCATGCACCATATCCAAAAAATAAATGTGTATTTAACCCATTTTTGATTTATCCATCCCCATTCTTGAGCAATATAGGATCTAATCAAAAAAGAGATGGCGATTAATGTTAGCCATAAATCAGCAGGGTCTCGTTCAATTAAATAAAAAAAAGGACCTGATAGCCAAAATATTAAAAGATACTTTTCAATTTTACTTACATGTTTAAAAATGGTTTTCAATTTTGAAAGAAAATTTAAACTCAAATCCTCTATTAATGATATTTTAATAGACATATAAAAACCTAATATAACAGCCTTAAAATAATCAATTATTTATTATATCTACACAATAAAAATTAACCTTGAATGACTATAGCTTAAAAATATTAAAAAACTATTTTTTTTCTAATGAAAAATAAAATGATTAATGAAGGTATAACCATAATCGTCGTTATAATAAAAAAAATAGACCAATCTCCATTAAGCCAGTCCACAAGACTACCTGAAGATGACGCCAAAGTAGTCCTCCCTGCCGTACCAATTGATGCAAGTAAAGCGTATTGTGTTGCAGTATAGTTTCTATCAACAAGTAGAGATATAAAAGCAACAAATGCAACTGTAGCAAATGCTGCAGCAATGTCATCAAGAATTACAGCAATTGTAAAAATTAAATATGATTTTCCTGTCCATGCTAAAAGAGCAAATAATAGATTGGTAAATGCCATAAAAACCCCAGCTACAAAAAGAGATTTATAGACGCCTGTTTTTATTGTTAAAAAGCCACCAATTAAGGTAAAAATTATAGTGGTAACCCATCCCAATGCTTTCGAAAAAATACCTATGTCAGATTTTGAAAAGCCAATTTCTTTGTAAAATATAACAGACATTCTACCTAGAAAAGCTTCACCAATTTTAAATAAAAATATAAAAGATAAAATTGATAAGGCTATTAAAATTCCATTTTTTTTAAAAAAGCTTATCAAAGGTGCAAGGATAGTAGATGCTATAAAAGCAATTATCATATTAAATTTTTTAAATATTTTAAACTTGGTTTGTAAATTTTTATCAAGTTCATGATATTTTTTTAATGAATTATTTGTATTTTCTTTAATCGATAATAGTAAGAGGTTACATGTTATAATTAATATTGTTAAGATTAAAAAAGTTAATTGCCAGTAATTTATAATTCCTAAATTTTCAAAAAATTCAGCTGTATATAAAGCTAAAAATCCCCCAAGTTTGTAACCTGTCCACCAACCAATAACCGCAATTGAAGCTGCTGCAGCAATTGATTTTGTTTCATGTTTTTCCATTTGTTCAATTCTTAAAGCATCAATAGTTATATCTTGTGTTGATGAGGATATAGCTATTACTAATCCAATAAAAACAATAAGGTATAAGTCACTACTAGGTTTTAAAACTGACCAAACACATAAACATATCAATATCAAGATTTGCATAGATAAAATCCATGATTTTCTATGACCAATTTTTTTGGTTAAAAAAGGTATTTTTATTCTATCAATAATTGGCGCCCATAAATAATTTATTGCATATACAGAAAAAATTAATCCTGCCCAGCCAATTGTACTTCTGCTCAATCCGTCTTCTTTCAACCATAAACTTAAACATGAGCCAATTAAAACCCATGGAAATCCACTTATAGAGCCCAATAAAAAAATTTTTAGCATTCTAGAATCGAAGAAAATTTCTTTTGATATTGTCATTATAATATATTGTTAATATTTCGTTATATTTAATACATAATAATTATAAACTAAATTATCATAAAGAAAATTATTTGATATGATCATAAGATTAAATTCAATTTACAAAAGTAAAATTATTTTTAAAAAAAAAGTCTTTTTTTGCCAAGTTGGTAGAGGTGGAGTAGTTCCTAGTTATTTAAAAAAAGAAGGAGACAAAAAAACTCCATCAGGTAGATATAAAATTAATAAGATTTTTATAAAGAAAAAGACTGTTTTTACAAATAAAATAAAAACATATTCATATAAAAAAACATTTTATTTTGATAATAGTAATATTTGGTGTGACGATGTATCAAGTCATTTTTACAATAGGTGTTTAAAAAGGAAATTTAAACAAAATTTAAATTTTAGATTTGAAGAGTTATTTAGAGATGATGATGTGTATGATTATTTTATTGACTTAAATTATAATAGGAATCCAATTATAAAAGGAAAAGGTAGTGCTATTTTTATTCATATTTCTTTTGATAATTTAAGACCAACAAATGGTTGTATTGCATTAAGTAAAAAAAATTTAAAATTTCTAATTAATAATTTACAAAAAATAAATTACATATATATAAGTTAGTATTAAATTATAGTCTGGAGAATTTATGATCAATACAATGTTACCCGTCATTTTAGGAGTTTTAGGTTTAATAAGTGCATATTTTGTATATCTGAAAGTTAAATCTTCTTCAGAAGGTAGTGGTAAAGTTAAAGAGATTGGTGATGAAATTCATTTAGGTGCAATGGTATTTATGGCAAGCGAATATAAGCGTCTAGGTTTATTTTGTGTTGTTTGTATAATAGCATTGTACTTTTCACTAGGTTGGGAAACATCTCTGTCATTTTTTGTGGGAGCAATGTGTTCTGGTGTTGCAGGCTTCATCGGGATGTACACAGCGACTAAAGCTAATGTAAGAACTGCAGTTGCAGCAAGTGAAAAAGGTGCGTCAGAGGCTCTAAATGTTGCTTTCTTTGGAGGCTCAATTATGGGTTTAACTGTAGCTTCAATGGGATTATTTGGTGTAGGTATTTTATTTTACTTTTTTGGTGGTGATATAAAAACAATTCATTCTATTGAAGGTTTTGCTATGGGTGCTTCTTCAGTAGCTTTATTTTCTCGTGTTGGTGGTGGAATATTTACTAAAAGTGCAGATGTTGGTGCAGATTTGGTTGGTAAGGTTGAAGCAGGTATTCCAGAAGATGATCCAAGGAATCCGGGTGTTATTGCAGACAACGTTGGAGATAATGTTGGAGATGTTGCTGGCATGGGTTCAGATATTTTTGAATCATATTGTGGTTCAATGATTGCGTCAATAGCATTGGCTGCGTCAATGACGTCAGCAACTATAACAAAATTAGGTGGTGACCAAACAATGTTACAGCTGTTACCCTTAACTTTGGCTTCATTAGGATTAATTTGTTCATTATTAGGTATTTTAATGGTTAAAATTTTCTCTTCTAAAAGCCCTGAAATAGCATTAAGGTTTGGTACAATTGGTTCAGCTCTATTATTTATTATTGCTTCATATGTTTTAGTGATTGAAATGGGGATATCAGTAGGAGTATGGGGTGCTGTTTTAGTTGGCTCTGTGGGGGGTATTATAGTTGGCTTAGTAACAGAATATTATACTGGAGGGTCACCAGTAAAAAAAATTGCAAAAGGTGGAGAAACAGGTTCTGCTACAATAATGATTACTGGTTTAGCAACTGGAATGCAATCAGTAGCTATACCAGTATTTACAATTGTCTGTATTATTTTTATAGCAAACTATTTTGCAGGTCTTTTTGGAGTAGGTATTGCAGCAATCGGAATGTTGAGTACTGTTGGAATAACAATGGCAATTGATGCTTATGGACCTGTAGCAGATAATGCTGGTGGTATTGCAGAGATGGCAGAAATGGGTAAGAAAACTAGAGAGATTACAGACTCTTTGGATGAGGTTGGTAATACTACTGCTGCAATCGGAAAAGGTTTTGCAATCAGTGCAGCAGCGCTTGCAGCATTAGCTTTGATAAGTGCATATATAGAAAAAATTTCAATGAATGATCCAACTTTTGTACTTGCCATTAATGATCCTCTTGTTCTAAGCGGCATGTTTTTAGGTGGTATTTTTCCATTTTTAGTAAGTGCAATGACTATGACAGCTGTTGGTGATGCTGCTTTTGATATGATAAAAGAAATAAGAAGACAGTTTAAGGAAATACCCGGATTGCTTGAAGGTAAAGCTAAGCCTGATACAGCAAAATGTGTTGACATAGCAACTCAAGCGGCTTTGAGAAAAATGATATTACCAGGATCTTTAGCAGTTCTAGCACCAGTGATTGTTGGGTTACTTTTAGGTCCAAAAGCTTTGGGTGGTATGTTAGGCGGTGCTTTAATTTGTTGTGTAATGATGGCTTTGATGATGTCTAACGCAGGTGGTGCTTGGGATAATGCTAAGAAATATGTTGAAAAAGGTAACTTTGGAGGCAAGGGTTCAGAAGTACATAAAGCAGCTGTTGTTGGTGATACAGTAGGTGATCCTCTTAAGGATACTTCTGGTCCATCAATGAATATTTTAATTAATGTTATGGCAATCGTAAGTTTGGTTATTGCTCCTTTGCTAATCTAAAGTTTTGAATCGAATGAAAATCCTTATAACAGGTGTGGCTGGATTTATTGGATTTCATTTAGCGAATAAATTATTTAGCAAAAATTTTGAATTACTAGGCATCGATAATATTAATAGTTACTATGATTTAGATTTAAAAAAATCTCGATTAAAAAATTTAAAACATAAAATTTCCTTCTATCATATTGATATAGTAAACAAAAATGCTCTAAAAAAATTTTTTCAAGAACATAAGCCAAATTTGATAATTCATTTGGCTGCGCAGGCTGGAGTAAGATACTCTATAAATAACCCAGAACAATATATTAGCAATAACATAGTAGGATTTTTTAACGTCTTGCAATGTTGCAAAGAATTTAATTGTAAAAAAATTATATATGCATCATCATCGTCTGTCTATGGAAAGAAATTAAAACATAAGTCGAAAGAGATTGATGATGTAAATAAACCTCTTAATTTGTACGCTTCTTCCAAAGTGTCAAATGAACTAATGGCGCATAGTTTTGGCCAACTAATTGGTTTAAAATCTATAGGTTTGCGTTTCTTTACAGTTTATGGTCCATGGGGTAGACCAGATATGTCTTACTATATTTTTACAAAGAATATATTAGAAGGAAAAAAAATCAATGTTTTTGGCCATGGAGAAATGTGGAGAGATTTCACATATATTGATGATATTGTAAATGCTATTCAGAAGATTGTTAAAGTAAGTGACAATATAATGTTTCCTAAAGGAACTTATTCAAGAATATTTAATATCGGTAATAACAAACCAGAAAAGTTAATGACACTTGTTAATCTCATTCAAAAAACATTGAATATAAAAGCAAAAATAAATTATTTAGATTATCAGATTGGTGATACAATTCGTACATCTGCAAATATAAACGAATTAAGATCTATGATAAATTTTGTGCCTAAAACAACTTTAAATTTCGGTATACCGAAATTTATTGATTGGTATAGAAATTATCATAAAATTAATTCTTTATAATAATTGAAAAGTCAAATTCTCCCTTTTTGTTTTCTATAAGTTTTTCATATTTACTAATCACATAATTATTTAAATCTAATTTAAGATTATTTTCTTCTGCCCCTTTTTTAGCTAATTTTAAGTCTTTAAGCATTAATTTTGAAGAAAATCCAGGTTTAAATTCGTTATCTGCTGGGCTTATTGGTCCAATATTTTTAACAGGAAAATAGTTATTTAAAGCCCAACAAGATCCCGTAGATGTTGAAATAACTTCAAAAAACTTTTCTAGGTTTAAATGAAAACTATTGGCAAGTTTTAAAGACTCTCCAAGACCTGACATTGTTACAGCAAGTAGTAAATTATTACATAATTTTGTAGCTTGGCCAGAACCACCTTCACCGCACAATATTGATTTTTGACCCATAACATCAAATAGAGGTTTAACTTCTTCGTAGATTTTTTTACTTCCACCAACAATAAAAGTTAAAGTGCCTTTTTGGGCACCCATTGTACCTCCTGAAACTGGAGCGTCTATAGATTTTATACTTTTGTTTTTGCAAATTTTATGAAGATCTTGGGTAATATTAATATCAATTGTAGAGCAATCTAACATTATAGTATCATTATTTATAAATTTAATAGCATCATTCCATACACTTTTTACAGCATTGCCATTTGGTAACATAGTAATAATAACATTCTTATTTTTACAAACATTTTCAAAAGTTTTTGAAATATCAACTTTTGTTTTTTTCATTTTTTCTAAAGCATTTTCACTTAAGTCAAAACCATCAACTAAAAATCCATTTTCAGCAAGATTTTTTGACATGAAAAAACCCATATTACCAAGACCAATAAATCCAATTTTATTCATTTTTTTCTCCTTCTTTATTACTTTTTTTTAACGTAATTGACAGTGGTTGAAAATATGATTTTTCTATTCTTTTATTATTAATATCATTGTTAACAAATTGTAAATCTTGCTTCAAAGATAGTAAGAATGGATATAATTCTCTTGATAGTGGAGACTTCCATTCCCATAAAAGTTTATCTAATGAATATAATGTTTCATCGTAATTATACTTAATCTCTTTTGTAAAATGTTTCTTAAAATCAAAAAAACTTTTAACTTTAAAGAATTCTAGAGGAATAAATTCTTTTAAAACTTTTTTTGAGAATTTTTTGTCCAATGAGCTTTTAATGATGTTTATCAACATTAAATCAATTTCTATTTGTCCAGTTAAATTGAATAATGTAGGATTTTGGTTTGATCTACCATACCATGGACATATGTATAATTTTCTTGGACAATAGTCATTTGCATAAAAATTATCCCAAAATATTATATCATTTTTAACATACTTTTTTAGCAAAGATATTTCATTATCATAATTTGTATCTGAAACAATTTTTTTCCCACAATATAAAATTTTTATATTAGGGTTTAAAATTTGAGAGACTTGATTTAAATAAAAACTGCAAGAATTTAAAATTTCGTCAGAATAGATCATAGGTAAAAAAAATATTTTTTTCTTAAATTTTTTATAAATTTTATTTACTAATTCACTATGTAAGAAACCAATATTATTAAAATATTTATCTTTAATTTTTTCTTTTGGTATATCATCAAACATTAATACAATGTATTGATTTACTGAAACTTTTAATTGGCCTATTTTATTTAACAAAATATTATAATCTTTTTCGTCGTCATACTTATAGTCTAAACCAGGTGATATTCCAGTAATAAGATTCACTTTATTTTTAATCGAAAAATCATAAAAATTTTTATATTCTTTAACCCAAGTTTTTGTATATTTCTCTCTCCAACGAAATCTATGATTTAAATCTTCTTTAGGACAGTAAAAATAGGTATTAAAATTATTTTTTTTGAGTTCTTTTACAATTTTAAATCTATTTTCCCATGTCAATAATTTTCCATAGTATCCTTCAATATATCCAAAAATATTTTGTAATTTATAATCCATCTTATATTATTATAAGATATAAAATTTATTTATGAAAATTTATTATGAAAATATTAGCCATTGGCGCACATCCTGACGATATAGAAATTTTTATGTATGGTTTTTTATCTGTTTGTTTAAAAAGAGGAGATAATATCTATACCATGATTGCTACTGACGGTTCTGCAGGAAATGTTTTAAAAACAAAAAATTTAAAGTTAATTAGAGAGAAAGAAAGCTTAAAAGGTCTTTCCAAATTATCAAAACCAGAATTTTTAGGCTTTCCAGATGGAAAACTATCATTATCTTCTGAAATTTCTGAAATAATTAAAAGTAAATTAAAAATTTTTAAACCAGATTTAATTGTAACTCATTCAAAAGAAGACTATCACCCAGATCACCGTGCTTTATCTGAAAATGTTTTTAACGCGGCAGGATTCCAATTTCCGATATTGTACTGTGATACCTTAATGGGTGTTAATTTTTTACCTGACTATTTTATTGACATAACTAAATATTTTGAAAATAAAAAAAATGCTATTTTAATGCATAAAAGTCAAAATCCAAAAAAGTTTGTTGAGGCGATTAAGTTACAAAATAGTTTTAGAGCTTGTCAATGTAACTATGAATTAGGCAATTATGTAGAAGCCTATAAATTTGAAAATAGATTTCCATTCTCTGATATAAGTTCTTTAATACCGCATAATATCAAAATTAAATCCTATTACAAAAATCAAAAAAAATCTTTAATTTGAATTAAAATTAACAAGTTTTCCTAAAACAGTATTTTTTTTTACTCCGGTTGTACTAGGAAAGGTACTAGTTAAATTTTCAATTTTTCTAGCAGCTAGATATCCAATAAGTTCTGATTCGATATAATTAGTATTTAAATTAAAATCTTGGGGTAAATATACATTACAATTTAATTTGTCTTGTATCTTACTTACTAAATATTTATTAGAGGAACCTCCACCAACTATTAAAATAGTCTTAACTTTTCTTGGTAAAAATTTCATCGCTAATTTGATTGAGTTAATTGTGATCTCTATTAGAGTAGATAAGCAGTCAGCAGGTTTTAATTGAGTAATTTTTTGAAAGTATTTATTTTTGATTAAATATATTCTTTCAAGTGATTTAGGAGGTTTTCTACTAAAAAATATGTCTGAGCAATAATCTCTTACTAGTTTAAAATCAGGAGTTCCTTTTTGTGCAAGTTCTCCATTATAATCAAAATTTTTGTTGTATTTAGTCCGCATATAATGATCCATTAAATTATTACCAGGACCAACATCGAACCCAAAAATATTTTTTCCATCCCAATACGTAAAATTACTTATACCTCCAATGTTTAAAACAAGGCTTGGTAGCTTAAGATTTAGAGTTTCAATTATAAATTTATGATAAACAGGAGCAATTGGAGCACCCTCTCCACCCAGTAACAGATCGTCTTTTCTAAATTCATATACTATGTCTGTTTTTAACAAATTACTCAATAATTTTCCATTACCAAGTTGTACA
Organism: uncultured SAR116 cluster alpha proteobacterium; assembly: GCA_902524215.1. Lineage (GTDB taxonomy): Bacteria > Pseudomonadota > Alphaproteobacteria > Puniceispirillales > Marisalimonadaceae > TMED54. Next base: position 10,186 of record CABZCK010000001.1, on the reverse strand, counting down.
CTTATTTTAGATTTACTATCATGATATATGGTTTGTCCATGAAAACCGATAATTTTGGGTTTGATTTTTGAATTTTGAATTAATTTTCTTGAAACTTCTGCGTGTTCTATGGTAATTTCATTTTCCAATTTATTTAAAAGTTCTACATTTTTTAAATTTTTTTTTGGGTTTTCTAAAACCTTAAGAATTATATTCTTAGTTTTTTTTGTGTAAGGTTTGGTAAGGTTAAAATTGGTTCTATCTAAAGTCTTGCCATTACTATAAACTAATGATGCATCTATTCCGTCTATACTTGTGCCAGACATTAAGCCAATTATTGGAAATGGTTTCATAGTGAATATTTTTAAAATAAAATTAATATAATTTGATGTGATAATTATTATATAGGTTATATAAATTAAAATCTAATTACAACATATTGCTGATTTATTCGTTTTAAAGCACTTTCAATTTGTTCAATTTTAACAGACATATGAAATGCATTTGCATGTATCAATTTCTTATTATTTAAAATAACAGCCACATGACCTTTCCAGAAAATTATATCACCCTTTTTTAATATTTTAGATTTATCTTTTAAAATAAAATTTTTAAAATAATTTCTCTGATCTTTAGTATCTCTTGGTATTTTTAATCCTAAAAATTTCAATGATAACTGTAGTAACCCAGAGCAGTCTATACCATTTACTGTTTTACCTCCCCAAAGATAAGGTGCATTTTCAAATTGTTTAATAATATTTAACCAGTTTAATTTTTTATTTTTTTTAACTATGTGTCTAACGGGTATGTATCCATTAAAAAGTTTTTTTTCAGTAATTTCTACTCTTGCCCAAGATTTTCTTAATTCAATAACTTTTAATTTACTTCCAGCAAATAGCTTTATTCTTGGGTAAGATTTTATATCTGGAGAATTATAGACCCAGGTACAAGGGATATTTACCATATAGTTGGTTTTAAAAAAATTAAAATATGAATAATTTAAAATCCAACCTGTGTAATTATCATCTTTTAATTGAATTAAAATCCAATCATTTTTTTTTTCTAATATATGAAAATTTTCTCCGTATAAAGCTTGTGAAACTACTTCACTTTCAATGTTTTGTTTCTCATATAAAGATACTACCTGCAAGTTTATAGTAAATGTCTTTAGTTTTAGAGATGGATTAGGATTTAAAAATGCCATTAACTTTATTAAATTTAGAATTTATAAATTAGTTTATTTTGAATAATGTATATTAAAGAGGTAGCTATGTCATCTGATCTAATATTAAATCTATTAAAATATTTAATTATTTTAACAATTCTTTTTTTTTCAATAAACTTACAACCAATCAATTTTTATGTAGATATTGAAAATTTAATAAACAAAATTGAATTAGACCATCTTATTTATTTGCCACATTATTTTATTTTTGATAACTTGAATACGTTAGTATCTAGAAAGTATTCTTTAACTTATCATAATACTTTCCTTTTTTTAAATTTAATTATTTTAATAATCCCAATTATTTTTCATTCTTTTTTTTTCCAACACTTGGACAAAAACAAGGAATTTGTAAACTTATTTTTATGTTCAATTATTTTTCCAATTTCATTACAATCAGTAACATCTCCTAACTCAGAATCTGTTTTTAGTATAATTGTAATTTATTTAACTTCTTTAATTTTATGCAAAAATTCCAAAATGAAAATTATACCTATAATAATACCACTTTTCATATATTCATATTTTATTGATTTAGGTAACTCGTTGGTATTTTTATTTTTTATTTTATTTTTTATAGGAATGTTAATTGTAAATAAAATTTTTGGTTGGAAAATAAGTTTGATGATTTTTTTTATTATTTTTTTAATTTCTTTATCATACTCAAAAGACATTTTAAGTTATGTTGGGCAGATTTTTGATATAAACATAACATTAAGGTTAATCTTAAATTTAGAAATGCTATCAATTAACAACTTAAACTTGATTGAAATTATAAAAAGGTATATCTACTTTTGGCTTACTTTATTAGGATTTATGAATCATTTAAAATTGTTTATAATTTCGACAATTTTTATAATGATAATAGTTTTTGGTTATTTATTTTTAAAAAGCTCTAAAAATTTTAATAACCTCAAACACAAATATTATAATTCAAAAAACATTATTACTTTTTGTTGTATCTTTTTGTTTCCGTTAGTAGTGATTACCATTTTACCTACGCATGCTTATGCAAAATATTATGTTTTCATAGTCCCATTTTTAATTAAATTATTGTCAATTTATTCTACAAAATATAGTTTATTAATCTTTTCAATCATTTATTCTTTCGCATTTATTTTAAATAGCTATTTTATTATATACAGCAATGTACGAACAATAGATTTCATATAAATTTATTTTATTGCTAAAAAACCTTCAAATGGACCAAATTTTAAAATGCTACATATATCTCTGAAGCCAGATCTTTCTAACATTTGAATGTTTCCTAAAGTACTAAAGGGTTCAAGTACACCTTTAAGACTTCTAGTTTTTGAAAAAATTTCTTCTGGAGAAAAGTTATTTTTAACTTTAAATTCAGTATATAAAGCTGTATTAATATCTTGAAACCTAGCATCTGGAGCACGAACTTTTTCAAAAAATATAAAAGCTCCACCCCAGTTCAATGATGTAAATATCTTATCAATAACAAGTTGCCTTACCTTTGGCTGAATAAATTGGACTGTGTAATAACTTATGATCATATCACTTTTTAAAAGTTCTACTGAAAGTATATCTTTGTTTAAATATTTTATATTTTTAAAAATTTTATGTTTTGCACTAGAAGTCTCAACCATTTTTTTTACTGGTTCTATTCCAATTAGTTTTGCATTTTTACCAACTTTTGTTTCAACTATGCTTGAGAATACTCCTCCTGTTGAACTTCCAATATCATAACAAATAGAGTCTTCTTTTAAAAAAAAATCGACTAAATTTTTTATAATCCAATGACCCTCTTTATACAATGGAACAGAATTTTCCACATGAGTGTCAAAGGTTTTCGCAACGTCACCATCAAAGGACCAATCTGCATTATCAGCTATTATATTATTACCAACATTACCATTATTAATTATTTTTTTATTTTTTGATGATTTCATAAATTAAATTACCTCCTAATAAATTAATTGGATAATGCTCTGAGTAAAACGGGTCAATTGAAAAATCTGGTTCAAGATATTTTGTTAAAGATTTCAATGGGAGGTTATTTTTTAAAATAACAGATTTATCAAAATCAAATTTAAAGTCCCTATTATTTGAAATTTTTGAAATAAGTTTTTCATTAGCCCAAGTTTTTAATAACTCATTAAAATAAATACTAGCCTCATCTAACCATTCAAAATATTCATCAAGATTTACATTTAATTTATCAATTTTTTCTTTAATATCATGTAAAACGTTAGGCATTCTATTCTTTAGGTCATGAATGCTTTCATCACCCCAACCTCTCTTATATAATGTCCCAATAATTTTATTAGTTTTTAATCCATATCTTGAACATAATGTGTTTATATATTTCGGAGTTACTATTCTTACGTCAGATAGGGTCATGGGGAAGTCAAATAATTTCCAAAGAGATGCATGAAATGTTCCTCTAAAATTAAATTCAGATGGACTATCAGTAATAAAAATACCAGATGGCTTTAATAATTTTGCAATTTTTTGAAAAAATTGATCACTATCAATGATATGTTCAAGGGTTCCACTCAGTAAAATAAAATCAAATTTTTTATTTATTTTAAACTCTTCTATGGTAGAGAGAATAAAATCTATATTTTCTACATTAAGTGCTAATTGTAATTTTTTAGCACAATTTATAGCATTTGCTGTCATATCAATAGCGGTAACTTTTTTAGCTACTTTTGAAGCAAAAAATGAAAATCTTCCTAATCCACAACCAATATCTAACACGTCTGAGTTTTTAATTTTTTTCATATAAACATTAAATATTAAATCGTGAATTCCCCTGGCTTTTAATTTAGTTTTAATATAAAAGTTTATATCTTCAAATAAATCATCATATGTTTTTTTCGAAGCTTTTAGTGTTTTGGATTTTATTGGTTTAATTTTTTTCATAATTTCCATTAAATGATTGATCTTCCTCCGTCAATTATAATATTTTGACCTGTCATATAACTCGAAGCATCAGAACATAAAAATAAGACTGCTTCTCTATATTCACTTTTGTTCGCCATACGACCCAAAGGAATTTTAGTTGAAATTTTTTTTAAAAAATCTTTAGGTTGGTTATCAAGTACTCCTCCAGGGGATAAAGCATTAACTCTTAAATTATTTTTTGACCAATAAGATGCAAGATATCTTGTTAGCCCAATTAAACCTGTTTTAATTACTGAATATGTTATTGGTTTTACAGGTTGTTTGTCATCATCAACGTTTTTTATAGCATATAGATCTTGGCTAGGCGCAATTACAGACAAATCAGAAGCAATATTCAAAATTACTCCTTTGTTTTGTAATGCCATTATTGAACCAAAATATTTAGAACATAAAAAAGAACCTGTTAAGCCTACAGCAATTTCATCATTCCATGTAGAAATTTGAAAATTTTCAATTCTAGAAAAATTTTTATTTTTATTTTGTTTGAAACTAGGATTAATAGAAGCATTATTTATTAAAATATCAATTTTTTTATTTTTTTTAAAAATGAGCCTAGATACTGTTTTGACATTATCTTCATTTGATACATCTAAATATATTGGTATACAACGTTTACCTAATTTTTTTGAAATTTCGATACATTTATTTTCATTAATATCTGCTAAATATACAATAGAACCAGCTTCTATTAATGCACTGGCATGTTCAACCCCCAATAATCCAGCCCCCCCCGTAACAACAGCAACTCTATTAGTTAAGTCAAACTTATTTTCAGGCAATCTGACCACCATCTATGACAATGTTTGAACCTGTAATGAATTTTGAAGAATCACTACTTAAATAAAGTACCATCTCACTAATATCTTTTGGTGTTCCAATTTTGTTCAATGGAACATTTTTTTCGATATAATCTTTAACATAATTTGAATCTTCTATAATTTTTTTCTCCCAAGTGGATCCCTTGAATAAAATATTTCCTGGAGAAATTGAGTTTATACGAATATTTTTTTTTGCTATGTGCTTAGATAAATTTTTAACATAGTGGTTTAAAGATGCTTTAGCGGTTGAATAAGGAATTGGGCATCCTAAAGATGTATTTCCACAAATTGAAGATATACAAGTTATAGAAGGATTTTTGGATTTTTCTAGAAGCCCTAAAAATTTTTGAATTGTTAAAACGGTTGAGAAGAAATTTAAATTATATATTTCTAACCATTTATTTTTTGAAAATGAAATTGAGGGTTTGTACTTACCACTACCTAAATTACATATTAAAATATCTAACTTCCTATTAAAAATTTTATTGGTAAATTCAAATAAACTTTTGATATGATTATCATCGGTTAGATCACATTTAAAAAAGTACGAGTTTTTGTAAGTAAGATTTTTTTTATTTCTTCCTGTAAAAACAACATTACAGTCGTTTTGTAAAAAAGATTTACCTATTTCAAGACCAATACCACTAGAGCTACCAGTAACTAAAACATTTTTATTTTTCAAATTTTTCATAATTCTAATTCATCAAGACCTTTTGCAATCCATCCTCCATCAACAGTGATAACACTACCTGTGATAAAAGAGGAAGCCTTAGATGATAAAAAAATTGCCGATCCTACAATATCTTCTGTTTCACCCCATCTTTTTAAAATGGTTTTGTTGATTCTTATTTTTTTTGTAAATTGATTATTATAGCTTTTTTTTGTCATCTGAGTTTTGATATATCCAGGCCTAATACAATTAACTCTTATATTCTTTTTTGCTAAATCAATTGCCAAAGATCTTGTTAAAGCTTCTACTCCTCCTTTGCTTGCAACATATCCTGGATTATCTGGAAAGCCTAATTTTGCGTTTATACTAGAAATATTAATTATAGATGAATTATTATTTATTAATTTTTTTAAAACATTTATAAACAAAAAATTTCCAATAAGGTTAGTATTAATCAATTTCTCAAATTTTGTTTCATCCTTATCTTTGAGATTAGAAATACCTGCAGAATATACTAAAACATCTAAAAAAATATTCTTATTTTTTAATATTTTAATAACTTCCCTTAAATCATTTTTATTTGTCACGTCACATTCAAAATAAAGATCAAAAAAATTTGAATTACTTTTTCGTCTGGACAGTCCTATTACAAAAGCACCATTTTGTTTAAATCCTTTAGATATAGCCAAGCCTATTCCTTTAGAGGCGCCAGCAATAATTGTTACTTTATTTTTTAAACAGAATAGATGAGAATTTTCTAACTTATTTAAATTCATTATACGATCTTAAAATATATTCACATGTTTTAATATCATTGGGCTCATCTATTTGATAATGTTGTAAATTATCCATAATGTAAACACCAATTTTTCCACCAAGTCTGTTATTGTCTTTTATTAAAATTTCAGGTTTGAATAAATAAAATGAACCATTTTCATGATATTTTTCTTTAATAATTTGTCTTCTTGGTCTGTTTTTGAAATCATAATTAATTGGAATAAAATTATTATCCTTTTTTTCCCAGATAAAAAAGTCTCTCATAACATTAACGGAGAGTAAACTATCATAATTATTTTCTATAAAATAATTAATAGCTTTACTAAAGTCATCTTTTTTTCGGATTGGAGAAGTTACTTGAGGTGCTAAAATTATTTCAGGTAAAATATTTAATTTATTTTTTATATGATTTAGTGCGTGAAACCATCCTGCTTCAGATGTAGAAGTATCTGAACTAATTTCTGAAGGTCTTTTTATTGTTTCAACACCAAATGACTTTGCACATTCTAAAATTTTTTGAGAATCTGAACTTACAAATATATGAGATAATTCTTTACATTTTAAAGCACTTTCAATTGTCCAACCAATTAAAGGTTTTTTATTTACTTCAATTAAATTTTTATTTTTAATACCTTTTGATCCACCTCTTGCTAAGATAATTGCTACACAATTCATTCTGAACCCTTTAATTTAAATTTTAATAATTTTATCTGCAAATTTTTTTATTTCTGGATCATGACTAATAACTAAGATTGTTAAATTTTTATAATTATTTTTCAAATCATAAAATATTTTATTTGTTGTTATAACATCTAGAGCACTAGAAGGCTCATCTAGTATCAAAATCGATTTATTTTCAACTAACGTTCTTAAAAAATTTATTCTTTGTTTCTCACCGCCTGACAAATTCTTTCCAAATTCACCTAAATTATAATGTGGATTATTTAGATATTTGTTTATGAATTTTTCAAGATTAAATATTTTTAATTTTTTAATAATCTCATTTTGTTCCAAATCATGAGGATTAAAAAAAATAATATTTTCAAAAAGAGATTTATCTAAAATAATTGAATCTTGCGGCATATATGAGATCATATTTTGCCAAGATTTTAAATTTTTATTATTTATAACTTTCTTATCTACAAGTAAGTTTCCAGTTTCTGGTGCAAGAAGCCCCATTAAAATTGAAATTAATGTAGATTTGCCAGAACCAGTTTTACCTTTAATAAGGGTAACTTTTCCTTTTTCGAAAGATAAATTTAAATTGTTAAATACTTTTTTATCACGATTGTAAGAGAAGGATACATTATTTAACTGTATCGTTTCATTGAAATTGATATTCTTTTTTTTACGAGAAGAATTCGGTTCGTTGTCCAAATTTAAATATTTTAAGATATCAAAAAAAGAATGATAAGAACTTCTCATAGTAATATAACTTTGATAAACTCTTTGGGTAATAGGAAGTAATCTTAAAGTAGCTAAAGCTAATGTTCCTATTATGGGAAGTATAACGTTGATTTCTGAATTTTGAAGACTTATAAATATGGCTATGGTGAAGCTTAAAATAAATAGAGTTTCTATTAATATTCTTGTTCCTTGTGCTATAAATAAATTTGTACTTTCTGCAATTTTTAACTTCCTATTAATTTTATCAAACATCGGTGTAAAAAGAATTTGTAAATTTTTTAATAGAATTAATCGAATTATAGAATAACTTTCATTAATAAATTTTACTAATTCATCTGAATTCCTGGCAATAATTAGGCTATTTTTGTTTATGATTTTTTTTGAATATTTCCAAATAAATAAATATGTGGCTAAAATAATTAAAATTATAATAAAAATATTTTGAACACCAACCATTAAAGAAATAAAAAAACATATAAATATTATCATAAAAAAATTACTAATTAAAATTATTGTTGGCAAAATAACTTCAACGCTCAACAATTGTATTTTCTTTGTTAGTCCATTTAACATTTCATTTGAAGAATTATTAAGATGATATTTTAAAGGTTGGTTAATAGTATTATAAAAAATATTTTTGGCAAAATCACTTGCAGAAATAAATGCAAATCTTATTGTTGCCCACAATAAAAATAGTCTAAGAAAGCCAGTAATTAAGGCACAAAAAACAAAAAATGAAAATAAAAAGCTATTAACTTTAAAATCAAGATTAGATAAATCTATAAAATATTTTGTAAACATATTAGAAAAATTTGTCTTTTCGGGACTTATAATGTTGTCAATCATTAACATAAAAGAAAATAATAATAATATCTCTGTTAATGCTACAAATGAGGTAAGACAGATTATTAGCAAGGATTGAATTTTTCTTTTTATTGTAAGTAATTTCCAAATATTTTTTATTATTTTAATCATTTATTATGTTTGTAAAAATTAATCACTTCATTGAAAGCCTTTCGAAGCTTTTGAATGTTTTCATTATCCATAACAGATCTATCCACTTTACTATCCATTATTTTTCCTTCAAATAAATTTCTTTGAAGACTCCTTAAATAATTTTTATTTTTGTAAAGATTAGGTTTAATAGGACTATTAACCAACTCATTAACTTCTTGATTAAACGGATCAAATTTTGGTTTAATCATAATCTTATTAAATTGTGATTTAGCTGCAGTCACAGCTTTTTTCCCAATAATTGAAGCTTCTAAACTAGTGGTTCCTGCTACTGAAATTATTAGTTCCGCATTTTGTATCAAAGTTTTATTTGAGAAATTAGGGTTTATTAATTTTACTAACGGAATTTCTTTTAAACTATTGTAAAAATTTAATCTTCTTCTACCAAAATCATGAGGATGTTCTTTAACATATATTTTGAAGTTTACAGGAGTTGTTCTAGCAATTTGACGAATAAACTCTAATTGATTAGAAAATTTTTCACCAATGACATCGATTCCCGCTTCTGGTTGAACATGTAACGGGATTAAAATAAATTTTTCATCAATTCTAGGATGGTAAAAATTTAAATAAAACTTAAAAATTATTTGTCTAAAAATAGACAATATTTTTACACTGACTTGTTCATGAAAAGGAGCTTGAATAAAAGGATTATTAAAATCCAAAATACTTAATCTTAATAATCTAAAGAAAATAATTATTTTGTTGAAAGTAATTTTATTCCTTTTTGATAAGTAATCATAATATGGAGTTTTATGTTGAGAATTAGTTTCATTAAATCTTGCAGTACGTTTTGGTCTTTTAAAAAAATTTTCTCTATTTTCTCCATAAAAAAAATAAAATTTGTTTGAAATAATTTTATCTCGGACTGGAACTAAGACAGGTATTTTTAATTTTTCAGCAATTTTACATAAAATTAATTCATGAAACCAAGTAGCTTCCATGAAAATCAATTGAATTTTATTCTTTTTTATAAAATCAATTTCGCGTGTTATTATATTATAGACGTATTGCAAAATTACGGTATCTTTTTTAGTTCTGAGCGTTCTATCCATTAATATATATTTATTAATATTTAAAGAATAATTTTTTTCAAAATAATTTAAGAAATTTTTTATTTTCGAAATTTTTTGTTCTAGGTTTAGGTTTTTGTGGTTAAGATTACAAATCTTATTTTTTGGAATACCTATATCAAGAAATAATTTATATTCTTCAGTAAGAACTGATAGAATAAATAGATTTTTATTTTTTTTTAGAGCTTTTACCCAACTTCTTGTCCTATATTGACTCTCACATAAAAGAATATTCATTTTAAAATTTATTTACGAAAAGAGAATTAAAATTTGTGGTGTAATAAAG